>NZ_JADKMY010000002.1 GCF_015351405.1 Corynebacterium suicordis DSM 45110
GTGATCGGTCATCCGTACCACCCTGCAAGACACCAGAACGGTGTCAGGCGCAGGGCACTGTGGAATCTAAAAAATAAAAACTTGATTCATCACGCTATTGAGTTCTCAAACATCATATGCACACAACCGCCAGCCTCGGATTCTTTTCCGTGGCCGCTCGCTGCGACTCCGATTAATTTACACACAACTGTGAACGTTCACAAATCCGCTGGTCAGAGCGCTTTTTATTCCTTGCTAAGGTAACTCACAGCGTTCTGCGCGGCCCGCTTGGCAAAGGGCGAGACACCAGTGATGGTCGCAGCCCCCGGGCCCACACTCTCCCCATAACCCACCATGAACATCCCCTCCACCGTCGGTGTCATACCATCTAGTAGGTCCCGCACTGGGTTCACCGCCGGTCGAAAGCCGGTGCACCAGATCAAATGATCCGCTTCAATCTGATCAAGTGAACCAACCATTTCTTCCGCCGCCAGCTCACCCGCATCCCGCGCCTCACGCACATCTTCGACTGCAACGATGTCCCCCAGCTGCGATTCCGGTCCTGGATCGGCCTCGCCCTTCATCATCGCGTTCAACCGCTCCCGATTGCGGCGGAACAACACCCGTCCATCCACGTCATCCGGCATAAACCGTGGTTGTCTCCGCGTCAACCACGTCACATCCGCGACCTTCGTCAGTTCAGCAGCGATTTGTGCACCTGAGTTTCCTCCCCCGACCACTGCCACATTCTGCCCCTTGAATGGCTCCGCACCCGGATAGTTCGCAGTATGCCACTGCTTCCCCGCGAAATCGCCAGGATAATGGGGCACAAAAGGCGCAGACCAGGTTCCCGTAGCAACAATGAGACAATCGGCACTCCATCGCTCATCCTTGGCGTCGGAAAGAACGAATCGACCGGACTCTTTTGTCACGGTGACTATTCGCACGGGGCGTTCCACTGGAATGGAATAGCGCTGCTCATACTTGGTGAAATAATCCACCACATGCGAAGCCGGCGGAAATCCCGGATGACTGGGCATCATCATGCCCGGCAGATTGGACGCGTTCGCTGGGGAGAATAGTCGCAGCGATGGCCACGCATGTCGCCACGCTCCCCCGGGAGCTTCCTGATCGTCCAGCACCAGGGTCTGCACGCCCGCTCGCAGCAGGTAATACGCGGTGGCCAGCCCCGACTGACCTCCGCCGAGAATGATCGCCTGATAATCCCTCTCCACGGCGCTCATCTCCCCCTTTTTTCTTTTCGACGCCAGCTAGGCGCCTACCCGCGCACCCGCGAAGCGCTTCTTGCCCTTGCGCAGCACCAGCCATGAGCCGTGCAGAAGATCGGCCTCGGTGGGTGACCATTCGATGTCCTCGATACGCTGGTTGTTCACGTACGCTCCGCCCTCGCCCACTGTGCGACGGGCAGCGCCCTTGGACTTCTCCAACCCGGACTCAACCAGGAGATCCAGAATGCCTGTGCCTGGGGATACCTCGGCGATATCGGTTTCCTGCAGGGCAGCGGCGAGGGTTTGCTCATCCAGATCCGCTAGCTCGGCCTTGCCGAACAACGCTTGCGCGGCCAGCTCCACCTTGCCCACAGCATCCGGGCCATGGACCAGGGAGGTCATTTCTTGGGCGAGCACGCGCTGGGCTTCGCGCTTGAACGGGCGCTCGGCAACCTCGGTTTCCAAACGCTCGAGTTCCGCGCGGTCCAGGAAGGTGAACCAGCGAAGGTAGCGGATCACATCGGCATCAGCGGTATTGATGAAGTACTGGTACCAGCTGTATGGGCTGGTCATCTCCGGATCGAGCCAGAGCTTTCCGCCACCAGTGGACTTACCGAACTTGTTACCCTCGCTATCGGTCACCAGAGGAACGGTCAAGGCGTGGACGGATTCGCCATCGAGGCGTCGATTAAGATCCACGCCGGAAATGATGTTGCCCCATTGATCCGAGCCGCCCATCTGCAAACGCGCATCGTAGGTGCGGCGGAGGTGAACGTAGTCGTTGGCCTGCAGGAGCATGTAGGAAAACTCGGTGTAGGACATGCCGTCTGTTTCCAGGCGACGCTTCACCGTGTCCCGGCCAAGCATGGTGTTCAGCGAGAAGTTCTTGCCCAAATCGCGCAAGAACTCGATGGCGGAGAGCTGGGAAACCCAGTCGTAGTTGTTCACCAGAATGGCCTTGTTCTCCCCCTCGAAAGAGACAAAGCGCGTGAGCTGACCGGAGATGCGACCTGCCCACTCCTGGACGGTGGAGGCTTCGTTCATGGAACGCTCTCCGACATCGCGAGGGTCACCGATCATGCCGGTGGCGCCACCAGCCAAAACGATCGGCGTGTGGCCTGCGAGCTGCAGACGCTTGAGCATCAACAACGGCACCAAGTGGCCAGCGTGCAGCGATGGACCAGTGGGATCGAATCCCACGTATGCGGTGGTTGGGGATTCCATCTGCTCGCGCAGGGAATCGAGATCAGTGGACTGGGCGATGAGACCGCGCCATTGAAGTTCATCGATGATGTTTTGAGTTTCAGCCATGGGTAAGCCCGCTTTCTAGATATCTACAGGGAAGTGCGTGAGAGCAAAGACGCTGCTCAACGAGGCCAGGTGACAGCTTCATCAACAAGCAGCACGGGGATGCCGTCTTGGATGGGATAAGCCACGTTGAGGCGGGGATTAACCAGATAATCGCCGTTGAGCTCTAGTGGCCCCTTGTCCTGTGGGCACGCCAAGATATCCAGCAAGTGGGAATCAATCATGGTTACTCAGTCTAGCCCGATACTCCCCCGCAGACTGCCCCGCCCCTCGGCTCTGTGCATAACTTTTATTTTCTTGCACCATGCAATTTCGGCGGAAAAAGTTATAGTGTTAGGGACGTTGAGCAATCTAAGGGAGATGATCTGTGCGCTTCATGAAGAAAATGGTCACCGCACTAGCTGCTGCAAGCGCCTCAATCGCGCTGGCCACCGCACCACATGCAGCTGCTGCACCGGCCGGAAATATCGTGACCATCGCCGATAGTTATGGCGCTAACCCAGAACAAGCCTCGTACTACTTGGGCGGAGCATTCCCGGCGCTCAACCAGCCGGGGACTCCTTTCACTGGCGGCTGTCAGCAGGCCCATAACAACTGGCCGGGTAGCCTCAGCCGCCAGACTGGCGCCCCTGTCTCCAACTGGTCCTGCGCAGCATTGACCTCCAACGGAATCATGGGACGCGTTGAAGGAGCGATCCGCAGTGGTGACCTGCACCCCGGCACTCGCTCCGTGGTGATCTCCGTGGGCATGAATGACTTCGGCCCTCCGGGTGCACGCAACGGCTACGACGTGGGAAACCACCAAGCCATCCGCGATGCTCACATGCGCGAAATCCGCAATGTCTCCCAGCGCATCCGCGCGGTGAACCCCGGCATCAACATCGTGATCGCTGGCTTTCCTCAGGTAGCTAACGCAGCCGGTGGCGTGTGTGTACTCAACGTGATCAGCAACCTGCCGATGGGACTACCGCTGCCCGTGGTGCGCGACGTGGAGAGCTTCCACCGCCAGAACCAGCTGGACGCTGCCAACGCGAACGGCCTGCGATTCGTGGATGTCCGCGAGCAAACCCGCGGTCACGATACCTGCGCGGCGGACAACCAGCGCTATGTTTCCGGAATCGTGGATACCACCGCCCCACACTGGAATATGTTCCTGCACCCCACTGACCTGGGTAACGAGCGCATCGCCCAGGCAATTCGCCCCGTGGTCTAAGTTCTCTGGCATCTTGGGTGAACCTGCGTTCCAGCAGGTCTGCGCAGCAAAATACCGCCTCGATTCCGAGGCGGTATTTTCTTTTCCTGCGCTAGGTAGCGGATCCCACTTAGCGACGCGGAATTGGGCTTTCTTCCGCCCACTTGCGATCAACCTGGGACTGTTCGCGGACGCGCTGCTTCTGCTCTTCCACCCGAATACCGGCAGTACCGCCTCGGGTTGAGCGAGAAGCGACGGCACCTTCAACGGTGAGGACCTCGCGTACTTGCGGGGTCAATGCCTCGTGCACGCTTGCAAGCTCTTCATCAGTGAGGTCGATCAGGCCAACCCCGCGGGACTCCGCGATTCTCACGCAGGAGCCCGATGCCTCATGCGCCACGCGGAATGGAACGCCCTGGCGCACCATCCATTCAGCCAAATCTGTGGCCAGCGTGAAGCCAGCTGGTGCGAGTTCCAGCAATCGTTCGGGGTGGAACTCGAGTGTCTTTACCAGTCCGGCCATCGCTGGCAGCAGCAGGTTGAGCTGGGACACGGAATCCACGATGGGTTCCTTATCCTCTTGTAGGTCGCGGTTATACGCCAGTGGCTGCGCCTTCAAGGTGGCGAGCAGGCCGGCGAGGTTACCGATGAGGCGGCCAGTCTTGCCACGCATCAGCTCGGCCACATCTGGGTTCTTCTTCTGCGGCATGATCGAAGATCCGGTGGACCAGGCATCCGCCAAGGTGACATAGCCGAATTCCGGGGTGGACCAGGCGATGATCTCCTCGGCGAGGCGAGACAAATCCACGGCCGTCTGTGCCAGCACGAATGCCGCCTCAGACGCGAAATCGCGGGAAGAGGTGGCATCGATGGAGTTATCTCCGGCAGAGTCGAAGCCCAGCTCTTCGGCGATCGCCTCTGGATCCAGCGCCAATGAGGAACCGGCAAGAGCACCTGATCCATAAGGAGAGATGGCCAGGCGGGAATCGAGATCCCGGAAACGCTGCAGGTCTCGCTGCAGAGGATGCGCGTGGGCAAGCAATTGGTGCGCCAGCAGCACGGGTTGTGCGGCCTGGAAGTGGGTCTTACCCGGCATGATTGCCTCCGGATAGCGATCCGCCTGGCTCAGCAGAGCCTCCACCACGTCCACCACACCAGCGGCCACGTCACGCAGAGCTTCACGCAGCCACATGCGGAACAGCGTAGCCACTTGGTCATTGCGGGAACGCCCAGCACGCAGGCGTCCACCCACCTCAGTTCCGACTCGTTCAATCAACCCACGCTCCATGGCTCCATGGACGTCCTCATCGGACGCATCGGGCCCGAAGGCTCCGCTGCGTACATCATCACCGAGTTTTTGGAGACCGGCGATCATGGTTTCCAGGTCGGCGTCGGACAAAAGGCCAGCGCGGTTGAGCACGCGGGCGTGTGCCTGCGAGGCCAGCACGTCATACGGCGCCAACACCCAGTCGAAGTGCGTGGACTTACTGAGGGCTGCCATCGCCTCCGCGGGCCCGCCGGAAAAACGGCCACCCCAGAGGGCACCCTCGTTGGTTCCATGAACGTCCTGCTGAGTCATCTACTTCCCTTCGAAAGTCCCTGTTGGAGAAAGGTGGTTAGGCCAGATCGCGCTTGGAGGCGATCTTGGAGGATAGACCGTGCAGCTCCACGAAACCGCGGGACAAGGTCTGGTCGAAGGAATCGCCCTCGTCGTAGGTGGCCAGGTTGAAGTCGTACAGGGACTTGTTGCTGCGACGACCGTTGACGTCCATGCGTCCAGCGTGCATGACCATGCGGATATCGCCGGTCACGTGCTCCTGGGTGGAGTCGATGAAGGCATCGAGGCTGCGCTTGAGAGGAGCGAACCAGAGGCCGTCGTACACCTCTTCGGACCAGCGAGCGTCAACCTGACGCTTGTAGCGGGCGAGCTCGCGCTCCACGGTGACTGCTTCCAGTGCTTCGTGCGCGCGGATCAGCGCCATGGCTCCGGGTGCTTCGTAGATCTCGCGGGACTTGATGCCCACGAGGCGATCTTCCACCATGTCCAGGCGGCCAATGCCTTGGGCACCGGCGCGACGGTTCAGCTCTTCGATTGCCTGCAACACGGTGACCTTGCGGCCGTCGATGGCGACTGGGGCGCCGCCTTCGAAAGTGATGATAACTTCATCCGGAGCCTGGCCCAGAGCTGGATCTTCGGTGTAGGAGTAGACGTCCTTGGTGGGCGCGTTCCACAGATCCTCGAGGAAACCGGTCTCCACGGCGCGTCCCCATACGTTTTGGTCGATGGAGAATGGGGACTTCTTGGACTGCTCGATGGGGATGCCGTTTTCCTCAGCGAAGGCGATGGCCTTTTCGCGGGTCCACGCGTAATCGCGCACGGGAGCGATGATCTCCAGGTCTGGAGCGGTGTTCGCGAAACCGACCTCGAAGCGGACCTGGTCATTGCCCTTGCCGGTGCAACCGTGAGCCACAGCGGTGCCGCCGTGCTCCTTGGCAGCATCGGAGAGGTGCTTGACGATGAGGGGACGGGAGATGGCGGAAACCAGTGGGTATTCCTTCATGTACATGCCGTTTGCCTTGATGGTGGGCAGGCAGTATTCGTTCGCGAACTCATCGCGTGCATCCAGCACGATGGACTCCACGGCACCGGCACCAAGTGCGCGCTGGCGGACGGTCTCCATGTCCTCGCCGCCCTGTCCCAGGTCGATGGACACGGCAACAACCTCAGCGTTGCGCTCCTTGGCGATCCAGCTGATGGCGACGGTGGTATCCAGTCCACCGGAGTATGCGAGTACGACGCGATCCTTCATGAAAAATCCTTATCTGTTGCGAACTGTTTGTTTGCGTATTGAGTGAAGATGTATCTCTGTTCAGCGCTCGTGCCCAGCGTTTCTGCTCAGCGATACATCTTCGGGTTGCTTCTCTGCTTAGTAGTCTAGCCGTGGGCCAATTGCTGAAAGTATTCCGCCAGCTCCTCACCGGAGAAAGGCTCCTTGGCCAGAGCAAATATGGTGTCATCCCCTGCAATCGTGGCGGCCAACTGGCTCACATCGCTGCGATCCAAGATGCTGGCCAGATACTGCGCAGCCCCGGGAGGCGTGCGCAACACCGCGATGTTCCGGGAGAAATCCGTTCCCACCAACAACTCGCCGAGAACCCGGCGCAGCTTATCCGGACCATCGATCCGAACGTCACTGGAATCGGAGTAGTACACCTCTCCGCCTGAGCGGATCTTCCGCGCCCCGATGTCCACCAAATCACGGGACAGCGTGGCCTGGGTGATCTCCACGCCCTCGGCAGTCAGCATGTCAATCAACTGCCGTTGGCTGGACACCTTGTGCGTGCCGATGATCTTTTCCACCATGTCCTGGCGGGCGGAACGGGTTAACCCAGCAGCCATGCCACCAGTGCCTTCTGTGCGTGGAGCCGGTTCTCGGCTTCATCGAAGACCACGGACTGCGGCCCATCGATCACTTCTGCGGTGACTTCACTGCCACGGTATGCGGGGAGGCAGTGGAGGAAGATGGCTTCCGGATCCGCCTTGGCCATTACCTCTGAGTTGACCTGGTATTTCTTGAGCACCGTGCGGTCTTCCGAGGGGTCCTGCCCCATGGAAAGCCAGGTATCGGTGATGACCACGTCTGCCCCACTGGCATCCACCTGATCCGTCACGGTCACCGTGGCCCCGGTTTCCTGTGCCCGGGCCTGTGCGCGTTCCACGAAACGTGGCTCAGGCTGAAAGCCCTCTGGTGCGCAGATGGTGATGTTCACGCCCGCGGTAGCGAACCCCAACATGTAGGAATTAGCCATGTTGTTGGCCCCATCGCCGAAGTAGATGGCGTTCAGCCCCTGCAGCTCACCCTTATTTTCCTTGATGGTCTGCAGGTCAGCCAAGATCTGGCATGGGTGGAAATCATCAGACAGCGAGTTGATCAGCGGCACGGTCGCGGTCTCTGCCATTTGCTCCAGATTGGACTGGGCACTGGTGCGCCACACGATCGCGGAGACGAATCGGGACAGCACCGCGCCCGTGTCCTGGAAGGTCTCCCCCTTGCCCATCTGCGAGCTTCCAGAGTCCACGACAATGGCATTTCCCCCAAGCTCGGTGATGCCGGCGTCGAAAGAAAAACGAGTGCGCGTGGAGGTCTTATCAAACAACACGGCTACCGACTGACGATCCAGCAGATCGCGGTGAGCATTGTTATACCGGTCAGCCTTGAGCTCGGCCGCCAGCGCGAGGATCTCGGCCTGCTCGGCGGGTGAGACGTCATCGTCAGCGAGGAAATGTCGGAGTGTCATGTGATCTCAGTCCTTCTTCTGGTTGCGGTTGTCGGTGAGCATGGTCTTTATCTTTTCGACGCCCTCTCGCGCCTGCTCCTCCGTCAAATTCAACGGTGGGACGATCCGCAAAACCTCGGGGCTTGGGCGGTTGAGGATGAGGCCATAGTCCAGCGGATCCAGGGCCAGTGGCTGCTCGAGAACGGCTCCCAGCATGAGGCCGTGGCCACGGACTTCCTTCACGCCGGATTCCTTGGCGAGCTCATCGGTGAAAATCGCACTGATCTTCTTGACGTGCTGCAGGAGGTTTTCACCCTTGATGGTTTCTATCACTGCGTTTGCGGCGGCGCAGGCGATGGGATTGCCACCAAATGTGGTGCCATGCATTCCCTTTTCCAAAACCTGGGCTGGGGGCCACGCGATGGTGGCTCCGATGGGCAGACCGCCGCCCAGCCCCTTGGCCAGGGTGATCACGTCAGGGACGAAACCCTCATCAGTGGTGGTTTGGAATCCGAACCACTCCCCGGTTCTGCCCATGCCGGCTTGCACTTCGTCGATCATCAGGAGGATGCCGTGCTCATCGCAGATCTCGCGCAATCCGTGGAGGAAACCTGGCGGGGCTGGGATAACTCCGGTTTCGCCCTGGATGGATTCCACGAGGATTGCGGCCACCGAGTCATCGGCCAAGCTGCGGACAGCATCCAGATCCCCGTATGGGAAGTATTCCACTCCCGCTGGCATCGGCTCGAAAGGAGCGCGCTTGTCGGGCTGGCCAGTCATTGCCAGCGCACCCATGGTGCGGCCGTGGAAGCCACGCTCGGCGGTGAGAATGCGTGGGCGGCCAGTGGCGCGTGCGATCTTAAATGCTGCTTCGTTTGCCTCCGCGCCGGAGTTGCTAAAGAACACCTGGGTTTGTTCACCCTGTGGACCCAGCAGCCCGCGGAGCTGCTCTGCAAGACGGATGACCTGTGGGTGAGCGAACACGTTGGAGGTGTGGCCCAAAGTGGAGACTTGGGCGCTGACGGCTTCGATGATGGCCGGATGAGCATGACCCAGCGCATTGACGGCAATGCCTGCCAGCAGATCCAGGTAGTCCTTCCCCTGGCTATCCGTCACTACCGCGCCGCGGCCGGTAACCAATTCCAGCTGCGGAGTGCCGTAGGTGGGCATCACGGATGCCTCCCATTGGGATTGCCAAGAATTGTTTGCGCTCATACTTGCTCCTCCACGTCTGTCCATCCTTGGTCCGAAACCATTGTGCCAATACCTCCGGTTGTCATCAGCTCCAGAATCACGGAATGGGGAACGCGCCCATCGATCACGTGAGCCGCGTTGACCCCACCGCGGATGGCGGAAAGACACGCTTCCATCTTGGGGATCATGCCGGTATCCAGGCTGGGGAGAAGCTTTTCCAACTCATCTGGGGTGATGCGGGACACCAGGGAGTTCTTGTCCGGCCAATCGGTGTACAGACCCTGCACGTTGGTGAGCATGAGCAGGCGTTCTGCACCGAGCGCATCGGCGAGTGCACCGGCTGCGGTATCTGCATTGATGTTGTAAATATCGCCGTTCTCATCGGGGGCGATTGTGGAAATGACGGGGATTCGGCCGGCATCGATGAGGTCGAACAAGCTTGCAGCGTTGACCTTGGTGATGTCACCCACGCGCCCGATATCCACGGCCTCACCATCGACATCGACCAGCTTCTTTTGCGCGGTGAACAGGCCGGCATCTTCGCCAGAGGTACCCACTGCATAGGGGCCATGCTCGTTGATCAGGCCCACTAGTTCCCGGCCTACCTTGCCGAAGAGCACCATGCGGACGTACTCCATGACTTCCGGAGTGGTGACACGGAAACCGCCCCGGAACTCTCCCTTGAGACCCACCCGATCAAGCATGCTGTTGATCTGTGGGCCTCCGCCATGAACCACCACGGGTCGCGCACCGACGGTGCGGAGAAAGACCATATCTGCGGCGAAGGCACGCTTGAGCTCTTCATCCACCATCGCGTTGCCGCCGTACTTCACCACCACGATCTTGTTGCGGAAGTGAAGTAGCCATGGCAAAGCCTCTGCCAGCACGTGCGAACGTTGGCTGGGTGTGAGGTCAGCGGTGAACCTGGAAGAGTCCAGGGAATCCGGCAAGGTAGTCATGTTCACGATCCGTTTCGGGTTTGCGATGAAGTAGGGCGGGCTAAAACCATCTGTGGTGCTAGGTGGAGTATTCCGAGTTGATCTCCACGTAGGAGTAAGAAAGGTCAGTTGTCCACACGGTTGCTCGGCCATCGCCCACACCGAGGTTGATCTCCACGGCGATATCCGCGCCAGACAAATCGACATTGCGGGCACCTGGGGCACCGGTGGAATTCACGCACACGGGCTTGCCGTTGAAGGACACGTTGATCTTCTCTGGATCCATATCCACGGGGGCCATTCCCACGGCAGCGAGCACACGACCCCAGTTCGGATCGGAACCAAACATTGCACACTTGAACAAATTATCGCGGCCCACCACACGGGCGGCATCCTTGGCTTCCGCATCGGTAGCAGCACCGGTGACGGTGATGGATACGCGCTTGGTCACGCCTTCGGCATCGGCTTGCAGCTGCATCGCCAGGTCTAGGCACACCTGATGAATTGCATCCGTGAACTCCTGCTCGTCTGGGGTCACGCCGGATGCTCCTGAGGCCATGAGCAGCACCGTGTCATTGGTGGAGGTGGAGCCGTCCACGTCCAGGCAGTCGAACGTGGTGGCAGTGGCTGCACTGAGAGAATCGTGCAGCTGCGCGGGGTTCTCAATGAGGGCGTCCGTGGTGAGGAAGACCAGCATGGTAGCAAGTGAAGGTGACATCATGCCCACACCCTTGCCCATTGCGCCGATGGACCAGCCCTGGCCACGATAAACGGCTTCCTTCTGCACGATATCCGTGGTCATGATGGCGTTTGCCGCGGCGTTACCAGCGGTAATCTCCTCCGACAATTGCGGAACCAAGGTCTCAATACCGGAAAGGAGCTTTTCCATGGGGAGCACATCACCGATGAGACCGGTGGAGCACACAGCTACATCTGTGCTGTTGATCTCCAGCATCTCTGCGACCTTGTCCGCAGTGGCCTGAGCATCAGTATCGCCCTGCACGCCGTTGCACGCGTTTGCGTTACCCGCATTGATCACGGCAGCTTTGAACGTGCCGTCATTGTGCTTCCGGGTGAGCTTCACCGGGGAGGCGACAACCCGGTTGCGCGTGAACATGGCCGCTGCATGGAATGTGGGCCCGTTGTTGACCAGCAGGGACATGTCTGGCTTTCCAGATGGCTTGATACCCGCGGTGGTCGCTGCAGCCGAGAATCCCTGCGGGACGGTGATGCCAGTGGCACGTTCTCCCACTGCATGCCCATCTGGCTGGGTGGCCGATCCGTGTGTGTTCATGTTTTTAGACTCCAGACTGCGGGAGACCCGCGGTTTCTTCCCAACCCAGCATGAGGTTGAGACATTGCACCGCGGCACCGGCAGTGCCCTTGGTGAGGTTATCGATGGCACTGGTGATAACAGCCATGCCATCTATGACTTCCACCTGCAGGTGGGTCATGTTCGAGCCACGGACATTTTGTGTTTCCGGCTGCTGGCCCTCCGGGAGGAGCAACAGGAATGGTTCATTTGCGCAGAAGTCCTGGTAGGCGCGTCGAATATCCGCACTGCTGCCCCGGGCTGGGGCGGTTACCGTGGTGAGAATTCCGCGTGTGAGCGGAGCCAGAACTGGCGTGAAGACCACGTGCACTGCCTCGCCTTCGGGCACAAATTGCTGCAAGTTCTGGGTAATCTCTGGGGTGTGGCGGTGTGAGCCCACGCTGTACGCGCGCAGGTTTTCCATCGTTTCTGCACCCAGCAGCTTTACTGCTGCCTTCTTGCCCGCTCCGGACACTCCGGTCACGGACACAACGCTGATCTGTGGGGCGATCACCCCAGCCGCCACACCGGGCAATGCAGCAAGCGTTGCTCCCGTGGGGAAACAGCCGGGAGCAGCCACATAATTAGAACCCGCGATAATCTCCCGGTTACCCGGAAGTTCCGGGATGCCGTACGTGCGGCTACCTGCGTACTCCGAGCCGTAATAACGCTGCCATTCATCTTCGTTGCGCAGGCGGTAGTCCGCTCCGCAATCAACGACCTTCATGGAATCAGGCAGATCCAGTGCAGCGGACAGCCCGTGTGGCAGGCCAAGGATCGCGGCATCATTCTCAACGAGGATCTCACGCGTGGTTTCTTCCAGTACACGGTCCGCCAACTGTGGCAATTGCGGAACGATATCCCCGAACCTTTGACCTGCGTTGGAACCGCCGGTGAGGCTACCGATTTCAAAGTCCTTGCCATAGCCAGGGTGCGCAAGAAGCAGGCGGAGAGCCTCTCCTCCTGCGTATCCACTGGCACCTGCGACCGCAATTTTCAACATGCGATCCATTGTGCCTTACAGGAACCGAGAATGCAAACTATGCATAATTATGGATATTATCCACAATTCTCCGCAAAGGCCAGCGGAGATCTAGGCCCGCTGGGTAGCCCCCACAGCTTGAGCTGCTTGCGCAATCGCCGCTTCTCGAGCAGCAGTGGCTTCCTCTTCCTTCAACGTCCGATCAGACGCGCGGAAACGCAGTGAGAAGGTCAAGGATCGCAGTCCCTCACCCAGAGAGTCGGAACGGTAGATATCGAACAGGCGAATCTCTTCCAACAGCTCGCCCGCGCCTTCGCGCAAAGCGCTTTCCACCTCGGAGCTCGGAATATCCTCAGCCACCACTACCGCCACATCCTGCAGAAGCGCAGGGAATGGGGACAGCACAGGCCGTGGGAAAGTCTCGGTCAGCGGTAACCCATCCAGGTTCAGCTCCATGGCTACGGTGCGTGGCTGCAGGTTCAAGCGCTCGCACACCTGTGGGTGCAGCTCTCCGGCATGGCCGATGACCTTATCCCCCACCAGCACCTCAGCACAGCGGCCTGGGTGCCATGGCAAGTACTCGGCGTTGCGCACGGTGATCTCTACGCCAACTGCGCGAGCCACAGTGCGTGCAGCCTCAATCGCATCTCGGGCGCTAAACGCCTCCGGCTCACCCCATGTACCTGGCAACTGGCGGTTACCAGCAGCGATCATCGCCACATGCAGAGGCTGGACGGGCAAGGATCCCAGAATGTCCCGCACCTCAGCTTCGGTAGGCCGCTTCTTCACGGAGAGCATCGGAGAGCTCAGTTCCGAACGTTCCGGAATGCTTACCTGCGCGATGCCGTACAGGGCGGCGTCGCGCTGACCACGGGTGTTGTTACGGCGCAGCGCGTCCATCATGGATGGCAGCAACGTGGTGCCGATGGTGGCGTAATCGCTTTCCAGGGGATTCTGCACCTTGATGGCGACGCGACGAGCATCATCGGCGGGCAAATCCCAGACATCGAAGATGTCGTTGGCGATGAACGGAGATGGGATGACCTCGGCAAAACCTGCCCATGCCATCGCCCGGCCTACGGCGCGGCGCATCTTCTGTCGCGATGACAATCCCCGGCCAGCAGGTGCGGTTGGCACGATGGAAGGGATGTCTTCCAAGCCCTCCAGACGCAGCACTTCCTCCACCAGATCAGCAGGCATGGTGAGGTCAGGGCGCCACGTTGGTGGGGTTACTTCGATCTCGCGCGCGCCATTGCCATCCCGCTTGCCGGTTTCGCGGACTACACATCCGACTTCACGCAGGCGGCCAATGGTGGTGCCGTCCGGGTAAATCTTGCCGGCGACCTTTCCTGGTCGGGAGGTGAACATGGTGATGGTGGGCATGGTTTCCACTTCGCCCACCACCGTGCGGCCCTCTTCGACCTTGCCACCGGCGATGCGGCTGAGCAGAGCTACTGCAAAGTCCAGGGCTTCATCGATGATCGCGGCATCCACCCCGCGCTCGAAACGGCGAGAGGCTTCAGAACTGAGCTTGTGCCGGCGGCACGTGCGCGCGATAGTCAGCTGATCCCAGTGCGCCGCTTCAAACAGCACGTCAGTGGTGGTTTCGGAAATTTCAGACGTGGTCCCGCCCATGACACCAGCCAAGGACTGGATTCCGTTGTCATCGGCAATCACCACGTCTTGCTCGTGCAGGGTGCGCTCCACGTGATCCAGGGTGGTCAGCTTCTCCCCCGCCTTCGCTCGGCGAACATGCAGCGCGCCAGAGACCTTGTCTGCATCGAAAGCATGCATTGGGGTGCCGAGCAAGAACATCAGGTAGTTGGTCACGTCGGTGGCCGCATTCACAGAACGCGCACCACACAGCATCAATTCGCGCTGCAGCCACAAAGGAGATTCCGCGTTCGGATCGATCCCCGTGACCTTGCGCATGCCGAAGATGGAGCACTTGGTTTCCGGGTCCACGTTGATGTCCTGAACCGTGGCGTCGGAGGCCGAAAGGCCAGCGAAGAGGTCGTCATCAAGGGCAGCGGCGGCCGGGTCGGTTGCTGGGTCGCGGAACTGGAGGTTGAAACTCGACGCCAACTCTCGCGCCAATCCTCGTGCAGACAATGCGTATCCCCGGTCTGGGGTGATGTTCACGTCGAAGATGGTGTCATCCAGACCCAAGAACTTCCGCGCATCCGATCCGGGAGTCAGACCCTGGGATTCGAGCTCCGCATCAGAAATGGTCATGATGCCGGGGTTCTGCGCCTTGGCCAGCCCAACCTCCATGGCAGAGCAAATCATGCCCTCGGAGATCTTGCCGTAGGTCTCGCGCGCACCGATGGCAAAGCCACCGGGTAGCACTGTGCCGGGCAGGGCAATCACCACATTGCTGCCTTCTTCGAAGTTCCGGGCTCCACAAATGATGTTCTGCAGTTCCCCGGAACCGTTGGCCTGGCCCACGTTGACCTGGCAGTAGCGAATCGGCTTCTTGAAGCCTTCCAGCTCCTCAATCTTTTCCACGCGGCCAATGACCAGCGGGCCCTCGGTTACAGGAATTGATTCATAGCCTTCGGTTTCAAAGCCCACGCGGACAAAGCCGGTATCAAATTCTGAGGATTCCACAGACCAGCTGGGGTTGGCGGTCTGCAGGATTCGGGTGAGCCAGGATTGGGAGATCAGCATTGTTGAATCTTTTCCTTTAAAGAAGAATGGCGCGTGAGATGAAAAGAGAAATGCGGTTTAACCGCGGACACCGAAAGGCAAGGTGAAGCGGACATCGCCTTCCACCATGTCGCGCATGTCCGGCAGCCCATTGCGGAACTGCAAGGTGCGCTCAATACCCATGCCGAAGGCGAACCCGGAGTACTCCTCGGGATCCACGCCAGCAGCGATCAAAACATTGGGGTTGACCATTCCGCAGCCGCCCCATTCGATCCAGCCCGCGCCGCCCTTCTTGTTCGGGAACCACACATCCACCTCAGCGGATGGCTCCGTGAACGGGAAGTAGTTTGGGCGGATTCGGGTGGTTGTCTCAGGTCCGAAGAGAGTCTTAGCCAGGTGATCCAACGTGCCCTTGAGGTGGGCCATGGTCAGCCCTTTGTCCACTGCTAGGCCCTCGATCTGGTGGAACACCGGGGTGTGGGTGGCATCCAGCTCATCGGTACGGAACACGCGGCCGGGGCAGGCGATGTAAATCGGGAGATCCCGTTCCAGCATGGTGCGCATCTGCACAGGTGAAGTGTGCGTGCGCAGAACCTGCTTGGAACCTTCCGGGGCGATGTGGAAAGTATCCTGCAAGGTTCGCGCTGGGTGATCCGGGATGAAGTTCAGGGAATCGAAGTTGAAGTACTCTGCTTCCACTTCTGGGCCTTCGGCGATCTCCCAGCCCATGCCCACGAAGATGTCCGCGATGTGCTCAGAGAGGATCGTAATGGGGTGCTGCGCGCCACGCTGGCCACGGGTGGTGGGCTCGGTGACGTCAATCTTCTCAGCCCGGAGAACCTCTTGGTTGCGCTTAACCTCGAGCTCTTCCTTCACCTCATTGAAGCGCTTCTCCACGCGACCGCGGGCCATGTTGACCAAGCGGCCAGCTTCCTTGCGCTGGTCCTTGGGCAGAGTTCCCAGGCTTCGACGAGCAGCAGGAATCGGGGCTTCATCACCCAAGTGATCCCGGCGAGCGTTTGCCAATTCATCAAGATCCGAAGCATTCTCAAAAGCCTGGATTGCCGTGGTAGCCGCGGCTTCCAAACCGGCCTCTGATAGGTCGACCGTATTTTCAACGGATTCTGACAAAGCGCACCTCGCGATGTTGAAGCGAAAAAACAATTAACTTGTACAGTCTAGCCAACCGGCAGGACACGTGTGGGATTAGTCTGTGGCTTCTTCTTGCACCTGGGACTGGGCTTGTGACTCAGCCTGGGCTCGCGCCTGCGCCTTCGCTGATTCATAAAGACAGATGGAAGCGGCAGTGGCGAGGTTGAGGGATTCGGCACGTCCACGCAGAGGAATAGAGACGCGGACATCCGCTTCCGCTAGGAGCTCCTCCCCCAATCCATGTGCCTCATTGCCGAAGAGCCACGCGGTGGGTTTGGTGAGCAGTTCATCTGCTTCTTCCAGACTCACCTCCCCGTCTGCTGAGGTGGCCAGGATCTGCAGGCCCTTTGCCCGTAGCTGCCCCAGAACGTCCTTGATGTTAGGGTCACGAGCCACTGGCAGGTGAAAGAGGGAGCCCGCGGATGCGCGGACCGTCTTGCAGGACTGTGGATCAACGGTCTCGCCGGCAAAGACAACGGCATCAGCACCCATGGCATCGGACACTCGGATGAGCGTGCCGGCATTACCGGGGTCACTGGTTAACACTGGAACGGAAACCAGCTGAGGCCTCCCCGCGATGGCCTTACCTGTGCTCCACAGAACGGGCTTGCACATCGCGAAGATTCCGCTGGTGGTGACGGTGTCCGAAAGGTGCTTGGCGGCGCGCTCATCGATGGGGTGCACGTAGACGTTGAGGTAGTTGGCGGTGCGAACCACCGGCTCGTAACGCTCCGCCGCTGCCTCAGTCACGAAAACATCGGTGGCGGCACCGGTGGAGATAGCGGCTTCCACGGAGTTCTCACCCTCAACGAGGAATGCGTCAGCCTTCTTTCGCGCAGCCGCGCGGTGAAGCTTTGCCGCGTTTACTACGCGCGGAGTTCGTTCGGTAAAGGGTTCGCCAAAGTCCAGATGCATGGGGATCAATCTACCAGCCGCGGAAAAACCGCCTGCACACGCACAAAAAGCGCCACCCTTCCAAGAAGGATGGCGCTCAAATGCGATCGGCTCAGATGAAACTAAGCCAGTCGATCCTAGGACGCAGCTGGTGCGTTAACGTCCTCAGGAAGTGCTGCCTTGGCGGCATCGCACAGTGCGGAGAAGGCAGCGAAATCGTTCACAGCCAGCTCAGCGAGGATCTTGCGGTCAACTTCGATCTCAGCAAGGCGCAGGCCCTGGATGAGACGGTTGTAGGTCAGATCATTCTGACGAGCAGCAGCGTTGATGCGCTGGATCCACAGCTTACGGAACTCACCCTTACGCGCGCGGCGATCGCGGAATGCGTAGGTGTGTGAGTGGAGCATCTGCTCCTTGGCCTTGCGGTACAGGCGGGAGCGCTGACCACGGTAGCCCTTGGCGGAGTTGAGTACTTCGCGACGCTTCTTCTTTGCGTTCACAGAGCGCTTGACACGTGCCACAGTGATACGTCCTTTTCTAAAGTTTGGTTATGCGGGTAATGCGGGAAGGGTGCTGCGGAGCGGGGAAGGCTTAAGCCTTGCCCAACAGGCGCTTCATGCGCTTGGTGTCCGCTTGGGAGACCTCCGTGGTGCCCTTCAGGCGACGGGTGCGCTTGGAAGGCTTGCCCTCCAAGAGGTGGCGACGGTTAGCTTGCTCACGACGCAGCTTGCCGGAACCGGTGATCTTGATGCGCTTTGCGGCACCCTTGTGAGTCTTCTGCTTCATTGGTGAAATCCTCTGGCGTTCTAGGGGTGTCTACGACGGACTACTTCTTGCCCTTGCGGATCGGGCCGATGACCATGGTCATGTTGCGGCCATCCTGCTTTGGACGGGACTCAACAATGCCGTGTTCTTCGACATCGTTGGCCAGGCGCTCGAGCAGGCGGTAGCCGAGCTCCGGACGTGATTGCTCACGGCCACGGAACATGATGGTCACCTTGACCTTGGATCCCTTTTCAAGGAACCGGACTACGTTTGCCTTCTTCGTCTCGTAGTCGTGGTCGTCGATCTTCGGGCGGAACTTTTGTTCCTTCACCACGGTCTGCTGCTGGTTCTTGCGTGACTCGCGGGCCTTTTGAGCCTGCTCGTACTTGAACTTGCCGAAGTCCATGATCTTGGCGACAGGTGGCTTGGCGTTCGGCGCGACCTCAACTAGGTCAAGGTCTGCTTCATAGGCCAGCTTGCGAGCATCGTCAGTGTTGACGATCCCGACCTGTTCTCCGCCCGGACCGACGAGTCGGACCTCTGGGACTCGAATACGGTCGTTGATGCGAGCTTCTGCGCTAATGTTATGGACTCCTCAGTCAGCAGTGGTTAGGTTAAATACCGATTTCTGCGAGTGAGAATCCCCCAAATGTCCCCCGACATGGCAGCACGCTGCGCGCCGCCGATTTCTTTTCGATTTCGACGCCACGCTTCTCGCGTGCACATGACCCGAGCCCAATCACGGAGTGACGGTCACAGGTGGGAGAAGGAACTCCACTTGCAGTCTGTTTCCAATCCTTAACTCAGATAAATGAGCTAACTGGAACGAAACTCAGACGGTAGTGCGACCAACCTTAGCAGTTCAATACCCAGACACCAAATTCATTCGATGCTAATTTCTATCCATGGCCTCGCAAAAACCCACTCTGCGCCAGATTCGTGATGCAGCGCGTTTAGCAGCGGAGTCTCACCACAATCTAGCTCAGCTCCTCGATCAATATGCAGAGGCAGAAGACTCAACACCTTCGGGTGTCTCCGTACCTCACCTCACTGACCCAAACTCGCAGGCGCAGCAATCGGGCCGGCCACACTTCCCGGCACAACCGGCACAGCGCTCACAGCCACAATCTCCTCGACAGCCGCAGCCCCAACACATGCAGCCTGCGCCACAGATGTCACAAATGCAGCAGGTACCTCCTCAGGTAGCACAGCAATTTGCGCCACAACCAGGTCAATCGCCAACGCGCCCCGTACCAATGCGCCCTGTTCCACCGAACACCGCAGGAGCACCTCAAGGGTTCACCCAGCCCCCGCAGTATGGAAACCCTGGTCGGCCCGGGGTGGCGTCGGGAAACAAGAAGGATCCCACCGCACTCCAGCAGTGGTGGCAGAAGGAAGAGGCGATCACAAAGGTGCTCGCGGTGGTGGGTGGACTCATCACTCTCATCGGCCTGGTCTTCCTGGCCACGTTGGCATACGCGAGCGGCATCTTGGGGCCGGAATCCTCCGTGATCCTGGCCGCAATCATTGCGTTGCTGGTCTTCGGGTTGGCATTCCGCGCTCATGCCAATAGACCAGCAGGTTTCACTGCCCCTGCGATGATCACCGTTGCCGTGCTGGCCATGTTGGCGGACGTGTGGGTGATCGTTTACCAGGTCAAGTGGCTATCGGAGATCTCCGGCGCGGTGCTCACCACGGTCATATGCATCGTGGGCCTCGTCGTTGCTCGCGCGTGGGATAAGGAAAAGCTGGGGATCCTGCTCACCGTGCTGTCTCCCCTGTTCATCACGCCTTTCGCCTTCAATATTCTGCAGGATGCGCATTCCTCCCTGGCAATTCCTGGGTGTGTGATCGCCACTGCGCTCGCCGCGTTTGCCTCCCGCTGGGATCGCTCCTGGCCCGGGCTGCACGGCACCGCCTGCGCGGTCTTCACCCTGGGCATTCTGCTGACGTGGAATCAACCGCTGTGGACCTTCGCCGCCTCCGGTTTGGGCGTGGCCATCCTGCTCATTTTCGCTTACCGTCAGCCACGGGTATCCCGGAGTCTCAATGGGCTCGCGTGGATCACGTTCCTGCTGGCCCCACTCTTCGCGGCGCATAAGTTCCACGTCATGTTGGTGGTGTTCGAGGCAATCGTCTTCGCCCTCATCCTGATCTGGGCCACCACTCAACAAGCGCTCGTCAAGACCAAGCAGCCCACTTCTGTGCAGGAAAACGCCTTCTTCGGTGTTTACACCAGCGCCACCGCATTGGCGCTTGCGCTGGTCATGGGTTATTCCGAGACAGAAATCTTTTGGTACGCGTGCGGTTTCCTGCTGGTATGCGGAACCATCATTGTGCTCTTCCCCACCGTGCACACGGAGGCTACCAACGTGGCGGGCGCTGCAGCATCCATCCTGGCTGCCCCATTCGCTGTCCGTGTTCTCATGCCTGCGGAAAACCCGAGCACACAGATGTTTGATACCTGGCTCATCCTGGTTGTGGCCTGCGCCGTTCTGGGCCTCTATCTGTTCAAGCGTCGGGGCACGTACGCTGCCCAGGCTCCGGAATTGGAATCCTTTACCTTTGCCATTCTCGCGGTGGCCTCAGCGATCGTGGTGGCCACACTCCTGCTTATCAAGCCAGGTGAAACCAGCTTCATGATCGGGCACATGCTCATCTCCATCGCGTGGATCGTCCTCGGTATCGCATTGATCAGCCGCGGCCAGGACACCACCACCCGCGCAGGTCTTGTCCTCGTGCTAGTGGCAGTAGCAAAACTGGTACTCTTCGATCTGTCGATTCTGGGCGGTCTCGTGCAGGTTCTCGCATTCATCATCAGCGGTGCGATCCTGCTCATCGCGGCGTTCCAGCGCGAAAAGCTGTTCGGCAAAAAGCAGGCCAACCCCCACGTACAGAATCCCCATTTAGCTGGCGTCGCCCCTCACCCCAATGGGCAGCCGACACCTGGGCCGAACCCATACGGTTCCCATCCCAATCCCCCTCGCCCTCAACCCTCAAACAATCAACCTCCAAACCCACAAACCTAGGAACCTTCATGACCCGCAAGCTCGTAGCCAACCTCTTCTACTCCGTCGATGGCGTGGCCTCAGATCCTCATCTATTCCAATTTGATTCTTTCGACGCCTCCCTCGGCCAGCTCATGACCGAAGCCCTGGGGGAAATCACCGACAACGTTCTGGGGCGAGTGAGCTACCAGGAATGGGCTGGTTACTGGCCAGAAGCCACCGAAGGCCCAGACGCGGGATTCGCAAACTTCATCAACGGCACCCCGAAGCACGTGGCGAGCCGCACCCTGACCCAGGAAGAGCTGGCATGGGAAAACAGCCAGCTGATCACCGGTGACATGCTGGATTACCTTCGCGACCTCAAAGAGCAGCCAGGTGGAACCATCGCGGTTCAAGGCTCGCTGTCAGTGGTTCGCCAGTGCGTAGAGGCCGGACTCATGGATGAGCTCACGCTCATCATCCACCCTGTTATTGCCGGCAATGGGCGTCGACTCTTTGAAGGAACCGAAACCCAGCGCCTCACCCTGCTGCGCTCGCAGTCCACCGAAAATGGCAACATCATTGCCACCTACGGCCCCCGCGAAAACTAGCCGGGGAACCTAGCCACGGTTAATAACCGGGCTGCTATTTGCTCAACATCGGCTTGAGGTACTCGCCGGTGTAGGAGCCCTTCACCTTGGCCACCTCTTCCGGGGTGCCCTCGGCAACCACGAGGCCACCGCCGGATCCGCCCTCGGGACCCATGTCGATGATCCAGTCTGCAGCCTTGATCACGTCCAAGTTGTGCTCGATGATCACCACCGAGTTGCCCTTGTCCACCAGGGACTGGATCACCATCATCAACTTGCGGATGTCCTCGAAGTGCAGGCCAGTGGTGGGCTCATCCAGGATGTAGATGGTCCGGCCATTCGAACGCTTCTGCAGCTCTGCCGCCAGTTTCACGCGCTGTGCCTCACCACCGGAAAGCGTGGTGGCAGCCTGTCCCAGGCGCACGTATCCCAGACCCACGTCCACGAGGGTGTCCAGGTAGCGGGAGATGGACGTGACTGGGCGGAAGAATTCCGCGGCATCCACGATGGGCATCTCCAGAACCTGGGAGATGTTCTTGTCCTTGTACAGAACTTCTAGCGTCTCGCGGTTGTAGCGCGCTCCATCACACACCTCACACGGCACGTACACATCCGGCAGGAAGTTCATTTCGATCTTCAGGGTGCCGTCACCATGACACGCTTCGCAGCGGCCGCCCTTGACGTTGAAGGAGAATCGGCCAGCGGTGTAACCGCGCACCTTGGCTTCGGTGGTTTCGGCGAAGAGCTTGCGCACCTTATCGAACACGCCCGTGTATGTCGCGGGGTTGGAACGAGGCGTGCGGCCAATTGGGGACTGATCCACCTGCACCAATTTGTCCAGGTGCTCCAGGCCGGTGACCTTCTTGTGGCGTCCCGGTACCAAGCGCGCCCGGTTGAGGTTATTGGCCAGGCTCTGCGCCAAAATGCCGTTGATCAGCGAGGATTTACCCGAACCGGATACGCCGGTGACACAGGTCAGCACGCCCAGTGGGATCTCCACGTCCACGTTGCGCAGGTTGTTCTGCTGCGCGCCGAATATGGTGAGCTTGCGATCCGCATCGATTTCCCGACGCTTCTCCGGCACCGCCAGAACGCGAGCTCCGGAGAGGTATTGACCGGTGATGGAACGCTCCACCTTGGTGATGCCCTCGGGCTTACCTTGATAGACCACCTCGCCGCCGAACTCGCCGGCGCGAGGGCCGATATCCACCAGCCAGTCTGCGGTGCGGATGGTGTCTTCATCATGCTCCACCACGATCAGGGTGTTACCCAGGTCGCGCAGGTGCTCCAGCGTGGAGATCAAGCGAGTGTTATCGCGCTGGTGCAAGCCGATGGAAGGCTCATCCAGTACGTACAGCACGCCCGCCAATCCAGAGCCGATCTGCGTGGCCAAGCGGATTCGCTGTGCCTCACCGCCGGAGAGGGTGCCCGCGGATCGAGACATGGAGAGGTAATTCAGGCCCACGTCCAGGAGGAACTTCAGCCGAGCCTGAATCTCGCGCAGCACCGCACCAGCGATCATCTCATCACGCTTGGAAAGGGAGAGGTTGTCGAGGAACGTGCTGGCGTCGGCAATAGAAAGGTTGGCCACTTCGGCGATGGACAATTGACGCTCACCGGAAGCGATGGTCACGGCCAACACCTCCGGCTTCAGGCGGGTGCCGTCGCAGGTGGGGCAAGCAACTTCGCGCATGTAGCTGCGGTAACGCTCTTTAGACCAATCGGAATCGGTCTGATCCATCTTGCGCTTCAGGAAGGGCATCACGCCCTCGTAAGGTGCGGAGTAGTTGCGCTGGCGGCCATAACGGCTGCGGAAGCTCACGGCGATCTCCGCGGAGTGTCCCTGCAGCACTGCCTTCTGGTGCTTCTTGCTGAGCTTCTTCCACGGGGTCTTCGGGTCGATCTCCAGCTTCTCCGCAAGCGCGGTGAGCAGCTTGACGAAGTACTTGCTGTTGGGGCTGGAATCCCACGGGGCGATGGCGTGGATCAGTGGCGCATCTTCATCGGGAATGACCAGCTTCTCGTCCACTTCCAGGCGAGTGCCCAGGCCATCACACACGGGGCAGGCACCAAAGGGAGAGTTGAAGGAGAAGGTGCGTGGTTCCAGCTCATCCAGCGCCAACTCGTGGCCGTTGGGGCAGGCCATTTTCTCGGAGAAACGACGGATGCGGTTGGGATCGGAATCATCCAACCCCACCATGTCCAGCACCACGATTCCCTCAGCCAGGCGCAGCGCGGTCTCCACGGAATCCGTGAGACGCTGCTTCTGGGTGGGCTTGACCTGCAGGCGATCCACCACCACGTCGATATTGTGCTTGACCTGCTTCTCCAGCTTCGGTGGGTCGGAGAGTTGATGCACTTCCCCATCCACCTGCACGCGGGAGAAACCCTGGGCGGCGAGGTCTTCAAAGAGATCCACAAACTCGCCCTTACGGGTGCGCACCACGGGTGCCAGGACCTGGAACTTCAGGCCCTCTTCCATGGAGAGCACCTGGTCCACGATCTCCTGCGGGGTCTGGCGCTGGATGATCTCGCCACACTCGGGGCAGTGCGGCACGCCGGTGCGGGCGTAGAGAAGACGCAGGTAATCGAAGATTTCCGTCACCGTACCCACGGTGGAACGCGGGTTGCGGTTGGTGGACTTCTGGTCGATAGACACCGCCGGGCTCAAGCCCTCGATGAGGTCCACGTCCGGCTTGTCCAACCGGCCGAGGAACATGCGCGCATAAGAACTCAGAGATTCCACGTAGCGACGTTGGCCTTCAGCGAAGATGGTATCGAAAGCCAGCGAGGATTTACCGGATCCGGACAGCCCCGTGAACACGATCATCTTCTCGCGGGGCAAGTCGATGTCCACGCCCTTGAGGTTGTGCTCGCGCGCACCTTGGACAACCAACCTATCGGCCACTGAAAACTCCTCTATCTTGCCGTGGACGCCACCCGGCTCGTCTGAGCAGGGCAGCAAGCATACAAATGTCCAAGTTTACGCCACTTTGCACACTTTCTCCCATCCTCGCGGCAGCTACTACGGTGCGGGACATGACTTCCTCACTCACATTTGTCCCGGAAATCGACCACCTAGAAAACCCACGAGCCACGCAAGCCGTGAAGTTGCTAGCCGACGCCACCCTGATCCACACCACGGTGGCTCCCATGGACAACAATTGCTGGTTCGTGGTGAGCCCCAGTGGCGACGCCCTGCTCATCGATGCAGCCGGTGATGCCGAGCATCTCCTAGACATCGCCAGCGAAGCGAACATTCGCATCACCGACGTGCTGACCACTCACCAACACGATGACCACGTTCAGGCACTCGAAGCCGTGCTAAAGGCGACCTCAGCCCGACACCACGCGGGTCGCACAGATGCTCCCGGCCTGCCAGTTGCAGCCGATGAGACTTATGGCACCGACGATGGCCAATCCGAGTTGCTGCGCCTGGCCGGAGACTTCCAGGTCATGGATCTGCACGTGGTGGAACTGCGCGGACACACCCCAGGCGGCATCGCTGTACTGGCAAACAACGAGACTTACTTCCAGCCACCCCGCGCATTCGTGGGCGATTCCCTGTTCCCGGGTGGGGTGGGCAAGACCGAGAACCCAGAGGATTTCCAGCAGCCGATCGATGATGTTGAACAGCGCATCCTCAACCAGCCGGAAGAAACGATCGTGCACCCTGGCCACGGAGATTCCACCACTGTGGGCGAAGAGCTTCCGCAGGTGGATGAGTGGCGTCAGCGCGGCTGGTAAATCGAGTCGGAAATACGCCTGCGCCTGCACGGCAAAATTATGTAGGCTTATTTTCTAGCTGGATTATTTCCAAAACATATTTACTCATAAGGAGTGGTGACCAATGATCCGCAAGATTGCCCGCCCACTGTTGGCGTCCGCATTCGTTCTCGATGGTGTCCAGATGCTGAAGAACACCGGTGAGCACACCGAAGAGGCAAAGCTCATCGTGGGCAACGCACGCCGTGTTCTGCCTCCCAACGTTGCTGCAGTTATCCCCAAGGATGACACCACCAGCGTTCGTCTCGTCGCCGGCAGCAAGATCGCCGGAGCTGCCCTGCTCGGAACCGGTAAGGCTCCCCGCTTGGGTGCTGGCCTGCTGACCCTGCTGCAGCTTCCAACCTCTCTGTCCCGCAACGCTTTCTGGTCCGAGAAGGACCAGGCTGCCAAGAAGAACAAGCAGCGCGGGCTGGTCACTGACCTCGCTCTGGTTGGCGGGCTGGCCATCACCACTGCGGACACCGCAGGCAAGCCAGGTCTGACTTGGCGCGTGCAGAAGGCTCTGCCAGGCAAGTCCGAGCAGGAGAAGATGCTGGCCAACGCTCAGGATCAGGCTCAGGGTCTGCTGACCAAGGCCAAGGAAAACGCCGTTTCCGGCAAGGAAGCTGTGGCTTCTTACGTGGACGATCACTCTGATGAGTGGAAGGACACCGCTGCGGATCTTCGCGACAAGGCAGTGGAGATCGGTGGCCAGGCCAAGGAGTTCGCCTCCGAGCAGGCCGACGTGCTCACCTCCCAGGCTGCTGATCTGAGCGATCGCGCTCAGAAGGAAACCAAGGGCTTCCGCAAGCAGGCCAAGAAGGATCTCAAGAAGGGCCGCAAGCAGGCTCAGAAGGATCTGAAGAAGGCTCAGAAGCAGGCCAAGAAGAAGTACGGCCGCTAAGCCCCTCACTTCTCCGCTGCTTTCTCACCAACCACCCTGTCACTAGGGTGGTGATGTGAGTTACCCGCCGGATCCGAGCTCTCGCTCGGGTCCGGTTCCTTAGTTTCTACAGATTTCCTCACCATCGTTTATTGAAGGTTTGATGACCCCCAACTCCCCTCACTCGTCTCCTCGGGCGCAAATTTCCCAGGAGGAGACTTCTCGGGCGCAAATATCCCAAGCGCAGATCTCCCAGGATCAGATTGCCCAGGAGCAGGCACACTTGGATGAGCTGCTGCGGCGCATCGATGACGCACGGGCCACCCTGGAGAAGCGCCTGAAGAATGTGCGCAAAGAAGCGGATATCGATGACCCCCAGGGTCTGATGATGCGCGACCGTGAGGCGCAGGATATTGGCCGCAAGTTGGAAAGCTACACCGCAGCGGAAATCGGGTTGATGTTCGGACGGATCGACGTCGAGGATTCGGAACCAGAAAATCCCGTTGCGCGGGCAACGGGAACCATCCCGCTGGACCGTCGCTACATTGGCCGAATTGGTTTGCACGATGACGATTCCACGATGCGCACCCTGCTCATGGATTGGCGCGCTCCCATGGCCCGCCCCTTCTACCTGGCCACCACTTTGCACCCAGAGGGAGTGCACACGCGCCGGCACATCAAGACTCGTGGACGCGAGATCACCAGCGTGAGCGATGAGACACTCATCGCAGATACCTCGTCACCACATGAGACAGAGCACTCCAGCTCCACCGTGGCCACCGAAGCCGCGCTGTTGGATGCGGTGACTCGGGTGCGCTCCACACGCATGCGCGACATCGTGGAGACCATCGCTGCTGAACAGGACACCATCATCCGCTCCGAGCACCGTGGAGTGACCGTGGTGCAGGGCGCTCCGGGAACGGGCAAGACGGCCGTAGCCTTGCACCGCGCAGCGTATCTGCTCTACACGTGGCGGGAGCAGTTGGAGAAGTCCGGCGTGCTCATCATCGGCCCGAATGACCGCTTTCTCTCCTACATTTCCCAGGTGCTGCCCTCCCTGGGCGAAACCGGCGTGGTGCTGGCCACCCCGGGCACACTGTTGCCTGGCATCCACGCCGTGCCGGAAACCTCGCTGCTGGCACGCGAAGTCAAGGGCTCCGCGGAGATGCTCACCATCCTGGCCGATGCGGTCAAGACGTGGCAGACCGTCCCAGAGCAGCCCCGGGATTTCACCATCGACTCCGTCACCATCACGTTGACCCCGCGGATGATCCGCGCCGCGCGCACCCGTGCCCGGCGATCTCGCCGCCCACACAATCAGGCACGCCCACTCTTTGTGGATCACGTGGTGGGATCTCTCACCGAGGCCCTGGTGGAGAAAATCGGAGCCGATCCCCTGGGTGGGGAGAATCTCCTCTCCGCCCGCGATCGCGCGCGTCTGCGTGAGGACTTGGCGGGCGAAACCGCGGTAATCGAGGCCGTGGAGGAATTCTGGCCCGAGCTAACCCCGCAGAAAGTGCTCACTCGTCTGTTCGCAAACCCTGAGGAGGCAGCTCCGGAATACGATGCAGAGACGTGGTCAGGTTTGCGTCGAGAAATGGGAGAGAACACCGAGCCCACCTGGACGGATGCCGATACGCCGCTGCTCGATGAGCTGGTGGACTTGCTGGGGATGATCGATGACGAGGAGGCCGAAGCCAAAGAGCGCGAGAAGTGGCTGGCCAGAATCACCGAGGCGCAGGAAGCGCTGGATATTCTCTCGGGTTCGGCCTCGCAGGATCTGGACGATGGCTTCGCGCCGGAAGTTCTCATGGCCTACGACGTGATCGATGCGGAAACCCTGGCCGAGCGTCAGCGCGTGCGTACCACCGGCACCACCGCGCAGCGAGCCGCGAAGGATCTGCGTTGGGCATACGGGCACGTGATCGTGGATGAGGCTCAAGAGCTCTCGGAGATGGCGTGGCGGATGCTGTTCCGCCGCTCGCCGAATCGCTGGATGACCGTGGTGGGCGACCCCGCGCAGACGGGCAACCCGGCGGGCGTGGAGTCTTGGGATGCGGCGCTCAGCCCATATGTCTCCGAGCGCTGGAACCTCCACGAGCTCACAGTGAACTACCGCACGCCACGGGACATCACCACGCTGGCCGATCTACTCCTGCAGAAAATTTCCCCAGATCAGACCCCAACCATCGCCCTGCGCGAGTATGGCACTGGCGTGCGCGTCTCCTCTGACCTCAGCGCCGCGGTGGCTCAAGCTGCGGAGTTAACCGGGCAAGGCTTGGTTGGAGTGATTTTTGCCGACGACGCCCTGCCCACCAATATCGCGGACGATGAGCACATCATGCGCGCGAAAATTTCCGAGATCAAAGGGCTGGAGTTTGACGAGGTGGTGTTGGTAGATCCGCAACGTATCGTCGGCGCCTCCCCGCAGGGTTGGAACGATCTGTACGTGGCCATCACCCGCGCCACGCAGGGGCTCACGCTGGTCGTGAAAAATCCCGCAATGGATCCGGAAGAGATCATTGCGGGGCTGGAAGACTTCTAACCGGTGGTCAGTCGACGGTGTGGACGATCATCGTGTCGCAGTTGGATTGCCGGGCCAGATCCGCGGGAACGCTACCCAGCAGGCGGCCGGTCAGGGAATTGATCCCGCGGTTACCCACCACCAGCAGATCGCCATCGACCTCGGTCACGATGCCCATCAGCGCCTCAACCGGGGAGCCTTGCTTCATCTTTGCGGAGACCTTCTGCACGCCCATCTCTTCGGCCACGGCAATGGCTGAGGCAAGGATTTCATCCGCGCTCGCATCTCCTATAACTGCCTTGGAATCCCCGCGTGGGGATGAAAAGGCATCGGCGTCTGTCGCATAATAAGCAGACGCAAGCACCAGTTCCGCCCCGACTGCAGACGCGATACCTGCGGCCCTCCGCACTGCCAAAAGGGAGGAGTCCGATCCGTCTGTTCCCACCACAATGGTCTTGTACATGTTTGCCATCCTACATACCGGCTTCCTTCATACCCTTGAGTTCTTTGTTCAGGTCTGCGATTTCATCACGCAGGCGCCCGGCGAGCTCAAACTTCAATTCGCGAGCTGCGTTCTTCATCTGCAGGGTCATGCTGGCGATCAACTGCTCTAGCTCCGGACGAGCCATGGACTTGGCTTCTGCGCTGATACTCGAAGCGCTGGAATCTGAATTGAGACCCAGCATCGCCTCGTCTCCCTTGAGCGTGCTCTCCGCGCCCGAGTTGGCTTCCAGATCTGCGACTTGATCGAGGATATCGGCGATCTTCTTGCGCAGAGGCTGCGGATCGATACCGTGTTCCTTGTTGTACGCGACCTGTTTTTCCCGACGCCGATCCGTCTCATCAATGGCGAAACGCATGGAATCTGTGATCCGGTCTGCGTACATGATCACCTCGCCGGAGACGTTACGCGCGGCGCGGCCGATGGTCTGAATCAGCGAACGGGTGGAGCGCAGGAAGCCCTCCTTATCCGCATCCAGGATGGCCACCAGGGACACCTCCGGGAGGTCCAAGCCCTCTCGGAGGAGGTTGATGCCCACGAGGACGTCGTATTCTCCCAAACGCAGCTGGCGCAGCAGTTCGACGCGCTTGAGCGTATCGATATCCGAGTGCATGTAGCGCACCTTCACACCGTGCTCGAGCAGGTAATCAGTCAAGTCTTCTGCCATGCGCTTAGTGAGCGTGGTGACCAGCACACGTTCCTTCTTCTCCGTGCGCTGGCGGATCTGTTCGATGAGGTCATCAATCTGCCCCTCGGTGGGGCGAACCTCCACCTGAGGATCCACCAGGCCGGTGGGTCGAATCACCTGCTCCACGTATTCGCCCCCGGCGGCAGCCACCTCGTAGTCACCCGGGGTAGCGGACATGTACACGCACTGACCCTTGCGATCATCAAACTCTTCCCAGGTCAGCGGCCGGTTATCCAACGCAGAGGGCAGGCGGAATCCGTGTTCCACCAGGTTGCGTTTGCGGGAGGCATCGCCTTCGAACATGCCGCCGATCTGCGGAACGGTCACGTGAGACTCATCGATGATGGTGAGGAAGTCCTCCGGGAAGTAATCGATGAGGGTGGCGGGAGCGCTGCCCGGCGCGCGGCCGTCGATGTGGCGCGAGTAGTTCTCGATGCCACTGGTGAAGCCAACTTGCTGGATCATCTCCAGGTCATACTCGGTGCGCATGCGCAGGCGCTGGGCTTCGAGGAGCTTTCCCTTGTTCTCCAACTCCTGCAACCGTTGGGCGAGCTCATCCTTAATGGCGGCGATGGCCTTTTCCATACGATCCGGCCCCGCCACGTAGTGCGTGGCTGGGAAGATGCGCAGTTCTTCCACTCTGCGGATGATGTCTCCGGTGAGTGGGTGAATGAAGTAAAGGGCATCGATTTCATCCCCGAAGAATTCCACTCGCACGGCGAGCTCTTCATACGCAGGGATGATGTCTACGGTGTCCCCCTTGACGCGGAAATGGCCGCGGGTAAAGGCCATGTCATTGCGCGCGTATTGGATATCCACCAACAGGCGCAGGAACTGATCCCGTTCCACCTCTTCGCCGACCTTCAGCCACACCGAACGATCCAGGTAGGACTGCGGAGTACCCAAACCATAGATGCACGACACAGAACTCACCACCACAACATCGCGGCGAGACAGCAGTGCGGAGGTGGCAGAGTGGCGCAGGCGCTCCACATCCTCGTTGATGGAAGAATCCTTCTCGATGTACGTGTCCGACTGCGCGATATACGCCTCTGGTTGGTAGTAGTCGTAGTAAGACACGAAGTACTCCACCGCGTTATTTGGAAGCAGGCTGCTGAGCTCATTGGCCAGCTGCGCGGCAAGAGTCTTGTTGGGCGCCATCACCAAGGTGGGACGCTGGGTCTTTTCAATGAGCCAGGCCGCAGTAGCGGACTTACCGGTACCCGTGGCACCGAGCAGCACAATATCGCGCTCCTTTTCCTCTAGGCGCTTCGCCAGTTCTGCGATTGCCTTGGGCTGGTCACCAGCTGGCTTGTAATCACTGATGACCTCAAATTTTCCATCCGCCCGTTCAATATCCCCCACCGGACGAAACTCGGAATAGGACAGTTCTGGGCGCTCCGCTGCAAATGCCATGCATTCAGTCTAACCCGTGCCAAGACAGGCACATTTCTCCTGCCCGTGATGTGCTCAATGACGAACGCCAGTGGAATTGAAGCTTCTCCAGGAGCATCCTCGTAACACCAGCGGCAGGTCTACCGAGCGACGTTCTCCCAGAAGCGATCCACCTGCTCCAGCAAATCTTCAACTGTGCCGCTGTTGTCCAGGACAGTATCGGCAGCATCCAAGCGGGATTGCCTATCGATCTGCGCGGCTATCCGCGCCCTGGCGTCGGCCTCAACAAGACCGCGGAACTCAACCAAACGTTGCACGCGAACCTCATCCGGGACATCGACCACCACCACATGATCCATGCTCTTGTACTCCCCATTTTCAATCAACAGGGGCATGTCATAGACCAGCACGGACTCCCCCGCGGATTCCGCCTGGGCGAAGAGCTGCTGGGTGCGCTCGCGAATGCGCGGGTGAGTGATGGCATTCAGCTTGGTGGTGGCCTCGGTGGTGGCGAAGGCCTGCTTTGCTAGCTCGCCGCGGTTCAGAGTTCCATCCGGGAGCAGGACATCGGTGAATGCCTCGGACAACTCCTGCAGCGCGGGCTGCCCGGGTTCAACGATCTCGCGGGCGATCTGATCTGCATCCACCACGAATGCGCCATGCTCAGCCAGTCGCTTCGAGACCGTGGACTTGCCCGAACCGATTCCTCCAGTGACACCAATCTTTAACATGCCCCCACTATATGTTGCTTCCGTCGGATGACTGGGCGGGAATGCGATGCTGGGTTACTACCTCGTGGAGCACACACAACGCGGTGGTCTATCGAACCGACCTGAGCACTGTTTTCTAGGCTCCCCTTCGCGCCGAAGCAAGATCCTTCATTTGGCACAGCAAAAGGCTGTTGCCCCGGAACTCTCATTCCGGGGCAACAGCCTTTGTCATTCATTCACCGTGAGCCACGGTGAGCGAATATTTAGCGCTCGAGGATAGCGACGATGCCCTGTCCACCTGCAGCACAGATGGAAACCAGGGTGCGGCCGCCACCGTTCTGCTCCAGCACCTTGGCAGCGGATGCCAGGATGCGGCCGCCGGTAGCGGCGAATGGGTGGCCAGCAGCCAAGGAAGAGCCCTTGACGTTCAGCTTGTTGCGGTCGATGGCACCCAGTGGAGCGTCCAGACCCAGGCGCTCGCGGCAGTACTCTTCAGACTCCCAAGCCTTCAGGGTGGCCAGAGTCTGGGATGCGAATGCCTCGTGGATTTCGTAGAAATCGAAATCCTGCAGGGTCAGGCCGTTGCGCTCCAGCATGCGAGGCACAGCGTAGGTTGGGCTCATCAGCAGGCCGTCTGGGGTCAGACCGTTGCGGCCGTGGATGAAGTCAACAGCAGCGATTTCGGAATCCACCAGGTATGCGCGCACTGGGATGTTGTGCTCTGCAGCCCACTCCTCGCTGGCCAGCAGCACTGCGGAAGCGCCATCGGTCAGTGGGGTGGAGTTTGCAGCGGTCATGGTGGCGGTGGTGCCGTGCTGCTCAGCATCGCGCTTGCCGAATACTGGCTTGAGCTTGGCCAGCTTCTCCAGGCTGGAATCTGGGCGCAGGTTGGTATCGCGCTGCACGCCCAGGTATGGGGTGAGGAGGTCATCGAAGAAGCCCTCGTCATAAGCCTTAGCCAGCTTCTGGTGGGACTCAACTGCCAGCTGATCCTGGTCTTCGCGGGAGATTTCCAGCTCGCGAGCAGTGATGGCAGCGTGCTCACCCATGGACAGGCCGGTGCGTGGCTCACCGTTGTTTGGAGCCTCTGGTGCCAGCTGGGAAGGACGGATGGAGCCGAGCAGCTTCAGGCGGTCACCGGTGGTCTTCGCGTTGTTCACGGAGATCAGGGTCTTGCGAAGCTCGTCGTTGACAGCCAATGGAGCGTCGGAGGTGGTGTCGGTACCGCCGGCGATGCCAGCTTCGATACGACCGGAAGCGATAGCGTCGCCCACCTGGACAGCAGCGTCAAGGCCGGTGCCACAAGCCATCTGCACGTCGTTCGCAGGGGTCTGGGAGTCCAGAGCGGAACCCATGACAACCTCGCGGGTGAGGTTGAAATCGCGGGCGTGCTTCAGCACGGCGCCAGCGCTGACCAGTCCGAGACGCTCGCCCTGCAGGCCGTAACGAGCCACGAGGCCGTCAATGGCTGCGGTGAGCATGTCCTGGTTAGAAGCACTGGTGTACTCCTTGTTGGAACGTGCGAAAGGAATACGGTTGCCACCAAGAATGGCGACCTTACGAGGAGATCCGTTAGTCATAGTCTGAATCACTCCATCTATCTAGCTGGTTTGTTCGCGGGGCGTATATTTCCTCCGCGCGCATTGACCTGCGCTGCGGGAAGATTCCACGCCTGCATTTACACCGTCAAACTATACATGAGTTCATAGCTCCACTCTGCCGTTTTCCTAACCTCCGCCAACGGAGAAGGCCCCGTCCTCGCAGGTAGGTGTCTTGCTCAACGGGCTTTGTGGGCGCACTAGCCACCTGGCTCATTTAATTTCGCTAATCTTGAATGCGTTACTGAGTCTTCATACGACATTCACTAAGGAGCATTACATATGTCTACCCCTCAGAAAGACGCTTTCCAGCAGTTCCTAGATTCCTCCGCAGGCAAGTTCCTCGCTCCCAAGCTGGGCATTCCTCAGCCAGAGAAGCTGCGCCGTTACGAAAAGGGTCTGCCTGCGTTGGACGGCACTGTTGTCGTTGGTGGCAACGGTCGCCTCGCCGAGTCTCTGAAGTCCCTTCTCGCCGGAGATTACGACCTAGCGGCTTCTGTCGGTGAAGATAAGCACTCTGCGCTGGTTTTCGACGCCACCGGCATCAAGCGCCCAGAAGATCTCAAGGAGATCTACGAGTTCTTCCAGCCAGCAATGCGCCAGATCAAGCCATCCGGCCGCATCGTTGTCATTGGCACCACCCCAGAGGCAATCGACGACGTTGACGAGCACATCGTCCAGCGCGGCCTCGAGGGCTTCACCCGCTCCGTCGGCAAGGAGCTGCGCCGTGGCGCTACCGCTCAGCTGGTCTACGTTGACCCAGCAGTCTCCACCGACCTTTCCGGTGTCGAGTCCACCCTGCGCTTCCTGCTCTCCGGCAAGTCCGCATTCGTCGACGCCCAGGTCATCCGCGTCGGTGCCGAAGGCGCCGAGCTGCCTACCAGCTGGGATCGTCCAAACGAAGGCAAGATCGCAGTAGTCACCGGTGCTGCCCGCGGCATCGGTGCCACCATCGCTGAGATTCTGGCCCGCGATGGCGCCAAGGTCATCTGCGTGGACATCCCCGCTGCAGGCGAGGGCCTCGCTGAGACCGCCAACAAGGTCGGCGGAACCTCCTTGCCTCTCGACGTCACCGCTCCCGATGCAGCTGACAAGCTCAAGGAGCACGCTGAACAGCGCCACGGTGGCCCCATCGACATCATCGTCCACAACGCTGGCATCACCCGCGATAAGCTCCTGGCCAACATGGACGATGCTCGCTGGAACTCCGTCATGGCAGTGAACCTGATCGCCCCAGTGCGCATCACCGAGAAGCTGCTGGAGAACGGTGGCTTGGCTGACAACGGACGCGTCATCGGCGTGTCTTCCATCGCTGGTATCGCCGGCAACCGCGGACAGACCAACTACGGCCTGACCAAGGCTTCCATCATCGGCATGGTTGACGCTCTCTCTGAGAAGCTGGCCGACCGCGGCATCACCGTCAACGCTGTGGCTCCAGGCTTCATCGAGACTCAGATGACCGCTGCGATCCCATTCGCTACCCGTCAGGCCGGCCGCATGATGTCCTCCCTGTCCCAGGGTGGCCTGACCGTGGATGTCGCCGAGACCATCTCCTACTTCGCAGCTCCTTCCTCCAGCGCCGTGACCGGCAACGTCGTTCGCGTCTGTGGCCAGTCTCTGCTGGGCGCTTAATCAGCCACCACCTCGGCGTCGAAAAAAGAAGGAAGAAAGGAAGCTATGAGCAACACAGTGACTTATAAGGAACTGAGCTCGATTCCCGTCCTCATGGACGAGTACCGCAATGCGGTCAAGGACGTGATCCCTGGGCTGGGCGAAAAGCGCAGCGCCAAGGAAAACCCCAAGACCGCATACGAGGTCAAGGGCGTGAAGATCGATGTCAGCCACTTGGCTTCTTACACTCACGCCACGGGTTTGCGTCTGGGCAATGACCTGCCACTGACCTACCCATATGTGCTGTCTTTCCCTCTGGTCATGAAGGTTCTGACCGCTAAGGACAGCCCATTGCAGGCCATGGGCTTGGTGCACTTGAACAACACCATCGAGCAGAAGCGTCCGCTGACCGTGGACGATGTGCTGGACATCCGCGTGCACGCTGACAACCTGCGTCCGCAGAACAAGGGCGTACTGCTGGATCTCATCACTGAGATCTCCGTGGGTGGCGAGGTTGTGTGGACCCAGTCCAGCGCATTCCTGGCTAAGGGCGCGAAGCTTTCCAGCTCCTCCCCTTACAAGGATCAGCCTGCTGAGGATGGCCGTCTGCTGGGCACCACCGAGATGCCAATGGATGCCACTCCCACCTCAACCCTGCGAGTGTCCCCAGAAGACATCAAGGTCTACGCCGAGGCCTCCGGAGATAAGAACCCAATCCACGTGTCCAACCTGGGTGCGAAGGCATTCGGCTTCCCCGGAACCATCGCCCACGGCATGTGGTCCGCAGCCGCGATGCTGCAACCATTGGAAGGCCTGATCCCTGCGGCTGTGCGCTACCGCGTGGACTTTGCCAAGCCAGTGGTGCTCCCTGCAAGTGCCGCGGTGTACACCACCGAGGATGCATCCACGGGAACGTGGAACCTGCAGTTGCGTAAGGCTTCCAAGCTGGAGACCCTGCACGCCACGGCGCGCTTGGATTCCATCTAGCTTTTCGTCTTTCCCCGCTTGACCACTGCCCCGGGCAGCTCTGAATCCCAGAGTTGCCCGGGGTTTTGTGTTGCCCCAATGACCGAGAGCCTGCAGCAGCCACCGCAAACTTGCCCCGCAACCACGTGCGATGAACGTCAACACAACTTTGCATGAACATCTGCAGGTAGCCACCTTTTCCAGTTGCCAGGGATATCCAGGAAGCGGACACTCAAAAATGGACTAGTGCTATGCACGAAGTGCATTTATTAACCACTGCATTTTTCGAGAAATGGATGCTTCGTGACTCTGAACAATTACAACCATCCCGCCGCCATGGCTTCCCCTGCCTCGGAGAAGGGTGGCGACCGCGCATGGCACCTCTTCTTCGGTGTGGCTACCGTGGCCATGCTGATCTGGTTCACCATCTGGGGCAAGGACAACGTTGACCCCGGTGAGCACATGGCGTTGATGATCGCGGCTATCGTGCTGGGCTGTTTCATGGCCTTTAATATCGGCGGCAACGATGTGGCCAACTCCTTCGGTACTTCCGTGGGTGCTGGCACGCTGACCATGAAGCAGGCGCTGCTGGTGGCTGCTGCGTTCGAAGTTGGCGGAGCGATCCTCGCCGGCAGTCAGGTGACTGAGACAGTGCAATCGGGCATCGTGGATCTGGAAGCCGCGAACATCATGCCGATGGACTTCGCTTACATCATGCTCTCCGCGCTCATCGGTGCTGCTTTGTGGCTGCTCATCGCCACGATGATGGGTTGGCCAGTCTCCACCACGCACGCAATCGTCGGCGGTATCATCGGTGCAGCTGTGACCACCGGCTATCTCACCCACTCCATGGATGACCCATGGTCCATGGTGCAGTGGGGTGGCATCGTGGAGATCGTCATCAGCTGGGTTCTCTCCCCTGCCCTGGGTGGCATCGTGGCCTTCCTGTTGTACGGAGCCATCAAGAAATCCATCCTGGTCTACAACGACAGCGCCAAAGAAAAGCTCGATGAGCTCAAGCAAAAGCGCACCGAGTACCGCCAATGGCACAAGGGCTTCTTCCAGGGATTGAACCAAGAGGAAAAGCTGGAATACAACAATGCGATGGCGCGCGATGCCCTCACGGTCCAGGATGAGGATCACAAGCGGGATGACCTCGATTCCGATTACTACAAGAAGCTCTACGACCTTCAAGAGGACGCAGAGGACGTAGAAGCCCACCACGCTCTGGTCACCTGGGTGCCGGTGTTGGCCATGGCTGGTGGCATGGTGATCACCGCGATGCTGCTGTTCAAGGGCCTGGATAAGACTGGTCTCAACCTTTCCAGCTTGGGCACTCTGGTAACCATCATGATGGTTGGCGCCGCGATCTGGATGGCGGTCTACATCTTCGCCAAGACCATGAAGCACAAGGACCTGGACCGTTCCACGTTCATCTTGTTCTCCTGGATGCAGGTGTTCACCGCTTCGGCATTTGCCTTCTCGCACGGCTCCAATGACATCGCCAACGCGGTGGGACCCTTCGCCGCCATCCTGGACGTGCTGAAAACCGGGGAAATCAGCAGTGAATCCGTTGTCCCCACCGCCTTGTTGGTGGCCTGTGGCATCGCGCTGGTTTCCGGTCTCTGGTTTGTCGGCCGTCGCGTGATCGCGACCGTGGGCACGGGCCTAACCAAGATGCATCCCGCCACCGGTTTCGCCGCTGAACTTTCCGCTTCTGGCGTGATCATGGGTGCTTCCTTGATGGGATTGCCCGTTTCTTCGACGCACATTCTCATCGGCGCAGTGCTCGGCGTGGGACTGGTGAACAAGAACGCCAACTGGGGCCTGATGCGACCCATTGCTCTGGCCTGGGTCATCACCGTTCCCGTGGCAGCTGTCATCGGAGCAATCTCCGTGGTGGCAGCGCGCGCGATCTTCGGCGCCTAATCCAACAGCGCTAATCCAGCAGCTGCTTTTCCGCCAGCTCCTTGTACAAGGGGCTGGTTTTCAACAGTTCTGCGTGCGTTCCTGCCGCGGACACTTTGCCTTCATCAACCACGATGATCTGATCTGCGTCAACCACGGTAGACAGCCGGTGCGCCACCACCACCAGCGTGCGGTTCTTACTTGCCGCCTTGATGGCGCTCAGGATCAGCTCTTCATTGCGGGAGTCCACTGCACTCGTGGGTTCATCGAGCAGGAGCAGTGAACTATCCATGAGCAGCATGCGGGCCAGTGCGAGGCGCTGACGCTGGCCACCGGAAAGACTCATGCCTCGGTCGCCGATCACAGTATCTAACCCCTGAGCCTGTGCAAAGCGCTCTTTCAGGCCTACGCGCTCCAGGGCAGACCAGCCCTGTTCATCACTCACATGAGGATTGGCCAACCGTAGATTCTGCCACACAGTTCCGGCCAGAATCGCAGCCTCCTGCTCCACATACCCAATGAGTTCACGGACGGAAGAGCGAGACAGTTGCGACATGTCTTGCTCGCCCAAAAAAATCTTGCCCGCAGATGGATCATAGAAACGCTGCATGAGCGCCAGGATGGTTGATTTACCTACCCCGCTGGGACCCACCAGGGCCGTGGTTTTGCCAGCCGGGATCTCCAGAGAAACCCCGGAGAGAACGGGCGTGGACTTAGTCTCCGCCAATGACTCCGTTGAGGCAGATTCAGGGGTGGGACTCTCAGAGGCGGCGTCGGAAGAAGAAAGGGCGAGGTCAGAATGAGAGGGGTAGGAAAAATAAACATCGCTGAAGGTGACGGATTGGGCCGGGCGGGCGGTGGTGCCGAGATCATCTTCGGGGGCGATCTGCATGACTTCCTGGATGCGATCCACAGCACCCATGGCGGAGCGAATGGTGTTGACCGCGCTGAATATCAATCCCAGGGGCATGGACAGCATGAATAGGTAGAGCACGAAAGCCACGAGATCTCCCACGCTCAAGACCCCGGTGGCCACGCGGGCCCCGCCGAAGCCGAGGACGATGAGGAAGCTCATCTGAAGAGCCAGGCCACTGATGGGATAGAGCACGCCCTGGATAATGGCGATTTTGCGGCCCTTCTCGAAGGCCGAGTGGGCGTCTACCTGCAGCTCGGCCTCCACTTGGGCTGAAGCGTTGGCGGAACGGATAGTGCGGATCGCGCCCAGCGCGCGGTCCATTCCCGCACCCAGAGAGCCCACTGCCTTCTGCAAATCCTTGGTGTACTTCTGGATCTTGGTGGATGCGGCCACCACTATGAGTGTGGCCGTGACCAGGACAGTAAGCACCGTGGCCAGCAACGGGGGATCGATCAGGGCCATGAGGACAATCGCCCCCAGCATGGTGAATGCCGCTCCGACCAGGTCAACCACGCCACCAGTGAACGCCGTGCGGACCAGCGTGGTGTCCGAGCCAAGGCGGGTAACCAGATCACCGGTTCTCTGGGTGTCGTAGACGGAGATCGGCAGACGCAGCAATCGACCCAGTAAGTCTTTGCGGGTGTTGAGCACCGCGTGCTCAGCGGTGCGGGTGAGGAGGAAGATCTGGAAGGCATCAGTGATCGAGTGAATGATCAGCACCGCGACGAGCAGCAACACGAGAGAACCGATGGGTTCGGAGCCGATCTTTCCGATCATTTGGTTGATGATCGCTGGCTGAGCCAGGCCGGCTGCAGAAGTGAGTAGGGATAATCCAATGGCCGCCAGCAGTGGCATGCGGTGCTGCGCCATCATCCCCAACAGAATCGAAAAGGATCCGCGGGTGAGCTTGCCGTTCTTGGTTCGTACTGCGCTGCCATGCGTTGGGTTGGTATGCGCTGGCTTAGTTTCTGCTGGGTGGGTTTCTGCCGGGGCCATGTTGCCTAACTTTCTTTCGTGACGAGCAACCACTGAGGGTATAGAAAAACCCGCCCCTACTGGAGGGACGGGTTCGGGTGATTAATCTCTAGAGATTACTCAGCACCGCCGGCGAGCTTCTCGCGCAGAGCAGCAAGCTGCTCATCGGAAGCCAGGGTTCCGGAGTCTTCGTTGGAATCTGCAGCTGGTGCGGATTCAGAAGAGGACTCGGAGGAGTAGCCGCTTTCGCCGGCTTCAGCAGCCTCAGCTGCTGCAGCGCGGGAACGCTCGATCTGCGCAGTGTGCAGACCGTGGCGACGCTCAGCCTCTGCGTAGCGCTGCTCCCAAGCTGCACGCTGGGTCTCGAAGCCTTCGAGCCATTCGTTGGTCTCGGCATCGAAGCCCTCAGGGAAGATGTAGTTGCCCTGCTCGTCGTAAGAATCGGCCATTCCGTACTTGGAAGGATCGAACTCTTCGGTGTAGTCCTCGTCAGCCTGCTTGAGGGACAAGGAGATACGGCGACGCTCGAGGTCGATGTCGATGACCTTGACCATGGCATCCTGACCAACGGTAACAACCTGGTCTGGAACCTCCACGTGGCGCTCGGCCAGCTCGGAGATGTGAACCAGGCCTTCGATTCCCTCTTCCACGCGGACGAATGCGCCGAATGGAACCAGCTTGGTGACCTTGCCGGGAACGATCTGACCAATGGCGTGGGTGCGTGCGAATACGCGCCATGGATCTTCCTGGGTTGCCTTCAGAGACAGGGACACGCGCTCGCGGTCCAGGTCCACGTCCAGAACCTCAACGGTGACTTCATCGCCAACAGTGACAACCTCAGATGGGTGATCAATGTGCTTCCAAGACAGCTCGGAGACGTGAACCAGTCCGTCTACGCCACCCAGGTCCACGAAGGAACCGAAGTTGACGATGGAGGACACGACGCCCTTGCGGACCTGGCCCTTCTGGAGCTGGTGCAGGAACTCGGAACGAACCTCGGACTGAGTCTGCTCCAACCATGCACGGCGGGACAGCACGACATTGTTGCGGTGCTTGTCCAGCTCGATGATCTTGGCTTCGATCTCCTGGCCGATGTATGGCTGCAGATCGCGCACGCGGCGCATTTCCACGAGGGATGCTGGCAGGAAGCCACGCAGACCGATGTCCAGGATGAGGCCGCCCTTGACAACCTCGATAACGGTACCGGTAACTGGCTCGTCCTTTTCCTTGAGCTGCTCGATGGCACCCCATGCACGCTCGTACTGTGCGCGCTTCTTGGAAAGGATCAGGCGACCTTCCTTGTCCTCCTTGGTGAGAACAAGTGCGTCAATCTGGTCGCCGACTTCAACGATCTCGCTTGGGTCTACGTCGTGCTTGATGGACAGCTCACGGGATGGGATTACACCCTCGGTCTTATAGCCGATGTCCAGAAGGACCTCGTCGTGATCGACCTTGACGACGGTGCCTTCCACAATGTCACCATCATTGAAGTACTTGATGGTGGCATCGACGGCAGCGAGGAAATCCTCAGCGGAGCCAATATCGTTAATGGCGACCTGAGGGACGTTGTTGGTGGACATGTAGTAGTAGTCTCCGAGACGGATAGGAATAGTGTTGGACAGTTACAAAACATTTGCGAGCGATCAGGGCTCCCCGACCAGCGAGTTCTGCCGGCAGATGTAGTCCGCCAGCTTCACCCCATGATCTTTGAGCCCCCAGCTATATGGCGCTCGATCGCTCCCAAAGCAATGACATTCAAAGGCAGTAGTCGACTAAGACCAAAGCTTGAACGCCAGAGCAAAAGACAAAGCTAAAAAAGCAAAGCACGCCCATCTCAGGCGTACAATATTCCAAACACTACACCTTAGAGCCCCTGCCTCACAAATGGAGGATGGGCTCTTTTTTGCATGCTCAGCGCGCCACTGGCCACTCCCCCCGCTCACGCGATCACCGCGGAAATAATCACCGGGAACACTGCAGGGGATGTCACTGGCTTCAACACCGGGAGTACCCCGGGGCGCTAAGGAACACCCCGCGCCCCTTCGAAGCCCAAGTTTTCCTTAGAAGTTCATAAGAATCTTTGATTCCAGTTTGAATGCCACTTCATCCCCCTCCCCCGAATTAGGGCACCCGGAACAGGGGTAGCTCGCACTCATATGGAGATGAAAATAGTCATTAATTACACAGTCTCAACCTCTAGTGATCACTTAACTGTTGCCTCCATCACGTTAAATCATGTCCATGAGATGCACATATTTAAATACATAACCCCCAGGTCAAAATTGCATACGCAGGCAATTTAACGAATCTGACACTTATTTAATGTGTTGGAAACATAACTAAATACTGGCAATGCGATACGCAGTGCCCATGAACCGCGGCTGCGTTACAAGTGCTACCAAAACGCGGTTCTTAATGTTTGTATTCCTGTGAAATTTCTAAGAAAGTGCGCACAGGGAACTTAGGAATGCTTCAAAAATATTAAGAATCCCCCGTTAGCAATTCGGGCTGTGCTCCACACAGCCTCGGATCTCTCGGCCAGAAAGAAGTTCGCATGACCACCGTAGAACCCACCACATCCAACTTTCACCGACGCGCAGTTCTCAAATTTTCCCTCCTCGCCGGCGCAACAGGCGCTGCCGCAAACCTGGTCTCTCTCGCACCCGCGAAAGCTGCTCCCCTACAGATCCCCAAGCTCCTCAAAGACTGCAATGCTGCGGAGATTGCTGAGCGCGCGAATGTACTGCTCAAGGAGCAACGGATCTACCAATGGAGCATGGACGTGGGAAATGTCGAAGGCATTCCCATGGTTCACGCTTTGCCGGTAGGCGAAAGCCCCTCCATCGACTGGGCCATCGAATTCCTCGATAACTTCATCGATCTGCTCCAAAACCTCGCGGAAAGCGCAATCAACAAGATTTTCCCAGATCAGAAAGCTGGGCTTCAGGTCATCTCCCAGCAGATCCACGCTGTGGAAGAGCGTTTCTGGGCCAAGGTCAACGAATACAATGCCATACTCAAGAAGTACGAGAGCCGGGACCTGCACGCCGGTCTCGATGCCGCAGACCGCGTTCTGATCAGTGTGCTCGCCGGGTTCTTCCTGGGCCTCATCGCTGAACTTCAGGAGCTCCGCCGCAAGTTCTTCATCGTTGTGGAAGATGCATGGAAGGCCCAGCGTTTCTGGCTGGGTGACATCGGCGAGAAGAAGGACCTGCAGAAGTACCAGGACATGTGGGCAACCCTGCCCATCCCGGAGGTGGATGATTACCTCCACGATGATGACTTCTTCGCTTTTGCTCGCGTAGCCGGACCCAACCCACTGGTCCTTCGCGGAACCACCACGTTGCCAGAAGCCCTGGAAGTGGACCTGGAGAAGTTCGCCGCATCCGCTGGCGAATCCCTGGAAAAAGCCCAGGCCGAAGGTCGTCTCTACCACGTGGATTACGCCATGCTCGGCAACATGGCCAAAGAGGATGCCACCTTCAAGCTGATCACTGGTGACAACTACAACACCGCGCCCATCGCCCTATTCATTCGTCCCGCTGATTCCAAGCACTTGCGTCCCGTGGTCATCCAAATCGGCCAGAACCGCGGCACCTCCCCGGTGTTCTACGCACCTCAGCGCGGGACCCAGAAGACCTCTGAGTACTGGGGTTGGCAGATGGCGAAGACCGTAGTGCAGACCGCTGACTTCAACCACCACGAAATGTTCAGCCACCTCGGGGAAACCCACCTGATCTCGGAGGCGTTCTGCATCGCCACCCACCGTCAGCTCCCCCTCGGTCACCCATTGCGGGAACTGCTCGAGCCCCACTTCGAGGGGGATCTGTACATCAACAATCTCGCCGCGGCCATCATCATGGGCCCGTACACCATCGGCGATATCGTGCTGGCCGCCCCGCAGAAGGATATCGCTGGCGGAGCAGCTCAAGCACGCCTGAACTGGAATTTCACAGATCGCATGCCAACCCGCGATTTCGCTGATCGTGGCGTCGATTCCCCAGATCTCGAGTACCCATACCGCGATGATGCCCTCTCCGTGTGGGAGGAAACCTACAGCTGGGTGAGCTCGTACATCGACGTCTACTACAAGACCGATGCCGATGTTGCCGAAGATGCCGAGATGAGCGCCTGGGGCGATGAAGTGATCAACGAGGGCAAGGTCGCGGGCTTCAACAAACCACAGACCATCGATGCACTGAAGGAAGCCATTTCCATGGTGATCTTCACCGCCAGCGCCCAGCACGCAGCCGTGAACTACCTGCAGCGCGACCAGATGACCTACGCCCCGTACTACGCCGGCACCCTGGCCAACCTGCCTGACCGCGCGGACGGCAACTACTCCGAATCTGACTGGTTCAACATGCTGCCAACCTTCCTCAGCGCGTTCGCCCAGATGTACTTCCTCAATGTTTTGGGTGCGGTTTATTACCGACGCCTCGGCGACTACCGGAAGTCCACCTTCCCCCACCCACCGGCATTGACGGATGCCAGGGTGCAGACACCTCTCAACAACTTCCGCGATGGCCTCAAGAATCTGGAAGCCACCATCACGCAGCGCAATCAGGACCGCCTGTGGGAGTACCCATACCTCCTGCCCAGCAACATCCCGATGAGCACGAACATCTAGTTCCCAGCTTTCCTCGCTTACCTGCGCTTCACCGCACCGCCCTTTCCACGACGTACACAAGGACTACTTTTATGACTGCAACCAGCCAATTCAGCTACCGCAGCACCCGCAACATGCGAAACCGGGCTGTTCTCGCGCTCTCAATCAGCGCGTTGCTCGCAGCTGCTGGCGCTTCCGTGGCACTCAACAACGCTCCTGCAGCCCAAGCACTTCCTGCCGCGCACGAATCCAGCCCCAGCATGGTGCCGCAAACCAATTTCCACGATGGACCAGCTCCGGCCGGTCCTGCGGGCCGCATCTACATGCCAAACCCCGGCGAGAACGCCGTGCGCGTGTACGATTCCGCAACCAACCAGCTCCTGAAGTCCATCCCCACCGGTGGTGGGCATGGTCGCCCGGGAGTGATCGCTAAGTCTCACGATGACAAGAAGCTGTACGTGGATAATTTCCGCCACTTCCCCGCAACCGTCACCGTGATTGACCGCTCCAAGAATGACGCAACCAAGGAAATCTCCGTGTACTCCGCGCCGCTGGGAATCTTCAGCTCCAATGACGGCAAGGAAATCTACGTTCCCGAAGAAGGCGGAATGGTAGAGATCATCGACGTAGAAACCGACAAGGTTGTGCGCCAACTCCGGTTCCCGGACATCCCAGTGGGAGCCATCGCCGGCCCCGATGGGCTCATGTACATCGGATTTGGTTCCGGCTACATGGCCGGCGTGGATCCGCAGACCGGCAAGATCGTCAAGCCAGCCATCCACCTCGGCGGAATCGGCGCTTTCTGGTACAGCTTCAACGCTGACGGAACCAAGATGTACGCCGACGTAGTGAACTCCCTGGCCATCGTAGACATGGAGAAATGGCAGGTAGTCAACCGGCTGCACACCGCTCCGGACCAGAAGTACAACGTCTCCAACCCCGGCGCGTTCATCTCGACGCTCAACCCGGATGGCTCCCGCCTGTACGTGTCTCAGTTCGGCCGCGCCAATGTCCTGGTGGTGGATACCGCCACGGACAAGATCATCAAGGAAATCCCCACCAGCGGGTTCCAAACTGGCATCGAATTCAGCCCGGACGGCAGCCGCGGCTACATCTCGGACATGGGTCCGGATTCCTTGCCGTGGAAGGGCCCCATCGGAGAGATCACTCTCTTCGGAAAGCTCATCTCTTGGGGTGACACAGGCCCCAACCAGATCGTGGTGTTCGATCCGAAGTCGGACAACGTCCTGGGAGTTATCGACAACGGTTCAGAGGGCGTCGGCGTTCCTGCCGTAGTTGGCCTTCCTCAAGATTGGAAATAGGAAATGACTCACCTCGGAAAAATTACTTCCGCCCGCTTCGCCGGCAAGTCCCTCGTTGCTCTCAACACTTCGGTGTTGCTGTTTGCGTCCTTTTTGATGACGCCAGTCGCGTCCGCTCAATCCGAATCACCCACCTCGAACCAGGGCTCTGCCGAAAGTGCTGCAGACGGCTCCCGCGAGGGCGCGAATCGGAGTTCGGAACAGGGTTTGGGCCAGGGTTCTGCGGAGTCCGCCCGAACCCCCGGATCTCTGGAATCAGAGCTGGCTGAAGGTTCTGACACCTTTGATAGCTCCTCCAATAACCTCGGTTCCAGCACCCCAAACCTGAATCCTGATCATTCTGCTCCTTCCGCAGCCGAGCTGGATGAAAAGATCTCCGTGCCAGGCGTGCGCAACGTCCCGGGCGGGGCGATCTGGGTTCCGAACTACGGTGCGGGTTCCATCGTGCGCCTGAACAGCCAGACCTTGAAGGAAGAGGCCACTATCCCCTTCACGGGAGATCACCCAATGGTGGGCAAGGTCACCGCTGATGGCAAGCGCTTGTTCGTGGGTAATTTCGGACCGTTTGATCCCACCGTGACCGTGGTGGATACCCAGGCCAACCGCGTGATCAAGAAGATCCCTACGCTGGGCGCGCCTTATGCCACCATCACGATGTCCATGGATCAGGAACGTCTCTACGTTCCTACCGCGGGCTCCGTGGTTCATGTGGTTAACACCAGCACGCTGCAGATGGAACGAACCATCCCCGTTTACCTCCCGCCGTTCATCGCGCATATCGAAATCTCCCCTGATGAGAAGTGGATGTATGTCTTCCAGGCGTGGGGTTTGGTCACTCGTTACAGCTTGGAAACCGGCTTGGCTGATGGTGATGTTCTCCTCACCATCGGTAGCGCTCCAGGTTGGGGTGCCCTCTCGACCGACGGCAAGCGCCTGTACACCATCAACTTCATCAACGGAGTCTCGCTGATCGATACCGATAAGTGGCGCGTGGAGAAGAACATCATGGTGAATCCATACGGTGCCAACCCGATCTCCGGATCGCTCACCCCTGATGAGAGCGAGCTCTACATCTCCAACTTCTCCAATGATGAGGTGCAGATCCTGGATGCACACACCTTGGATGTGAAGCGAAGGATGAAGACCAACGGTGCCGCTGTGTATTCCGCATTCTCCGCAGACGGCAAGTACATGTGGCAAACCACCGTTGATGACGGCATTGAACTGCCCATCCCGCTGCCCATCGCGAGCAGCCTGATGTACCGCCAGAAGGATTACGCATATGGCGCATACCTGCTGGGCCTGAACTCCCGCGTGACCTTGTATGACACGGAAACTCTCACGCCACGTCAGCAGTACCAGACCCGAGGTGCCTTTGTGGCCGGTGTGTTCCCTCCAGAGGGACCAAAGGAAATGCCCGCCCCGCTTCCGGAAGATACTTCCGGCGTGACCGTCGGTTCTTCCGACGCCCTTGCCCCTGTCCTCACCAAGGATTTGCAGAAGTTCCTGGAAGAGCTGGCTCGCCTCAATGGCCTGGCCCTCCCCTTCCCTTCCCGTGAAGGTGCAAATGGCGATGCCGTGGGCTCCTCCACTCAGCCTGAATAGTTCACCCAGCTTTTCCCTTTACCCCGAAAGGAATGCCACCTCATGGCTAACCAGACTCTTCAAGCAGCAGAGCAAATCTACGTTCCCACCGGTCTCTTCGGCCAAACCGGCGTGGTTGATCTCACCCACCCATTCAGCGAATTGTGGCCATTTTTCCAGACTGCAGTGTTCCCAGTCTTGGCGTTCACCATCCAGTCTGTCACCAACTTCTTCGAGGGCACTGTTCGCTTCCTGCCCAACGAGATCTTGTCCACCCTCTTTGCGTAGGAGCAACATGACTGCCAATCAATCCCGCGTCCTTCCTGGGCGCAATCGAGTCGCTGCTGCTTTCGGCGGAGCCATCTTGATGCTCTCTTTCTTGGCAGGCTGCGGTTCCGATGAGGAAGCAAACTCTGCAAGTTCGGACAATGGGCCAAGCTCCTCTGTCTCTTCCAGTGCTCTCCCCACCGCGGGAACGGCACCGGGGTCAGCTGGCAACGCTGAGTCCTCCGCACCCAATCCCGCGGATGTGGCCGTGAACGAGGAGTTTCATGCTCCAGCAGATTTCACTCCCCCACCCGTGGTGAGCGAACCTCCCGCCAGCTTGGACCAGGGGCGTTACGCTCCTTACGGCCTGGCCGAGGATGGGCAGCCGAAGATCCCTGCGGATGCTCCGCGGGATCAGCAGTGCTCCATCATCAAGGGCACCAAATGCTCTGATGAGGATGTGAAGGCCTTCGAGAAGATGTGCACGGACAAGCCACTCTTGTGTGCAAACTACTTCTCTAACGATCGTTCAGATCTGGCACAGCAACAGTAATTTCCCACCACTTTCGAGGGCGCTGCTTACTCAAGCAGTGCCCTCGATTGCTGTCCTAGTGGCCCGCTGGTCTAGTGGGCGGCCAGATCCCAGTTTTCGCCGGCACCAGCAGAGACATCCAGTGGTACGCGCAGGGACACCGCCGAATCCATCTCGCGGATCAGCAGCTTCTCCACGTCCTCGAGCTCGCCCTTGGCTACTTCCACCACGAGTTCATCGTGGACTTGCAGCAGCACGCGGGAAGAGTACTCTCCTGCTCGAAGCGCATCATCCACGCGCAGCATCGCGATCTTGATGATGTCCGCAGCCGTGCCCTGGATAGGCGCGTTCAGCGCAGCGCGCTCGGCATTTTCCCTGGCCACCCGGTTAGACGAGCCGAGCTCTGGCAGGTAACGACGTCGCCCAAACAACGTCTGCGTGTACCCATCCTCCCGGGCCACCTCAACCACGTGATCCAGGTAGCGCTTCACTCCACCGAAACGCTCGAAGTAGTTCTCCATGATTCCCTTGGCTTCACCAGCGCTGATCTTGAGTTGCTGGGAAAGGCCAAAAGCGGACAGCCCGTAGACCAAGCCGTAGGACAAAGCCTTCACCTTGCGGCGCAGTTCCGCGGAGACTTCATCAACCGGGACATCGAACACGCGCGAACCCACGTAATTGTGCAGGTCCTCCCCCGATTGATATGCCTCAATCAATCCGGCATCCTCCGAGAGGTGCGCCATCACGCGCATTTCAATCTGGGAGTAGTCAGCGGTCAAGAGGGTCTCATAACCTTCACCCACCAGGAACGCACTGCGGATGCGCCGCCCTGCCTCGGTGCGCACGGGGATGTTCTGCAGGTTGGGATCCGAAGAGCTCAGGCGACCAGTGGCCGAACCCTTCTGGTTGAAGGTGGTGTGAATGCGCCCATCGTCCTTGATGGCCTCCACCAGCCCATCGATGGTGGACTTCATCTTCTGGTATTCCCGGTGCGCCATCAAGTGCGCGAGAAATGGGTGATTGGACTGGGCAGCCAGCTTTTCCAGCTCGCCCGCAGCGGTGGAATAACCGGTCTTGGTCTTCTTGGTCTTGGGCAGATCAAAGTCCTCGAAAAGCACCTTCTGCAGCTGCTTCGGGCTGGAGAGGTTTAGCTTTGGATCCCCCGCGATCTCCCGCGCTGCGGCAATCTCTTCCTCCAGCTTGGATCCATAATCCTGGCTGAGATCCTCGAGCAATTCCCGATCCGCCGTGATTCCCACATGTTCCATGCGCGCCAAGATCAGGCTCAGCGGCACTTCCAGATCGAAGTACAATGCGGATTGACCAGCAGCATCCAACTCTGGATTCAATGTGCGCACCAGCTCAATCACTGCTTGCGCACGTTCCACAGGCGCAGCGGATTCCGCCAGTTCCCGCCCGGCATGACGCTGCAATACATCGCTCAGCTCACCCGTGCGTACATCTGGACGCAGCAGGTAGGCAGCCAGCGACGTATCGTGCTCCACGCCATCCAACTCCATACCGAACACCTGGAGTTGGTGATAGGTCCGCTTGGCATCATGCAACCACTTACGCTTTTCGGGATCAGCGAGCCAGGAGGTGAGCGCGGCGTCGTCCTTAGGATCTAAGCCAGCCAGATCCAGCACCACACCTACGTTGTCCTTGTCCAAGATAGCGATCTGCTCGTCCACCACCTCGACAGCTACCGCGTCCCGCTTTTTGAGCCAGGCGGCCAGCTTGCCGGGTTTGATGTCCTCCAGGCTGATCGGGACTTGCGCGGTGTCTTCAAACTCCACGCCCAAGGTGCGGAACGCACGATTACGCAGGGTGGCGCCGAACTGCAGCTCCTCGAACACCTGCAGGGCCTCGTTCGCATCCACGTGTGCCGGGCGCAGCTGATCCATGGTTTCCACCACGTCCAGATCCCGCACCATCTCGGTGATCTCTCGCGCGAGTTTGACGTTGTCGATGTTCTCGCGCAGAGATTCGCCAACCTTGCCCTTGATGTCATCCATCGCATCAATGACACCGTCCAGGCTGCCGTACTGCGTGATCCACTTTTGCGCGGTCTTGGGGCCCACACCGGGAACGCCCGGCATGTTGTCCGAGGTATCTCCGCGCAGCGCTGCCAGATCCGGGTATTGGGTGGGCGTGACGCCGTACTTTTCCTCCACCGCATCCGGGGTAAACCTGTGCAGCTCAGAGACTCCCTTGAGGGTGTAGAGCACCGTGACATCCTCGTTAACCAGCTGCAACGCATCGCGGTCGCCCGTGCAAATCAACACCCGCATGCCCGCTTCCTGGCCCTTGGTGGCCAGGGTGGCGATGATGTCATCGGCCTCAAAGGACTCTTTGTCCAATGTTTCGACGCCAAGCGCTTCCATCGCGCGGCGGATCAGCCCGATCTGGCCTTTGAACTCATCCGGGGTGGACGGACGCTGTGCCTTGTACGCAGGGAAAGACTCTTCGCGGAACGTAGGGCCGGAGAGGTCAAAAGCCGCACCAACATGCGTGGGCTTCTCATTTTCCATCAGCCCCAGGAACATTCCGAGGAACCCGTACACAGCATTGGTGTGCTGGCCACCCGTGGTGGAGAAGTTCTGCGCGGGCAGCGCATAGAACGCGCGGAACGCGAGAGAGTGCCCGTCCAGCAATAGCAGGGTGGGGCGGTCTTCTGTGGTGGATTTTCCAGCGGAGCTCATGTGTGCCGAGTCTAGTAGAAGCCCAAGACAAAGCTCCCGAGAAGGCGAGAGATTCCAGGTGGGATTTAGAAGTCTGCGATGACCAGTTTCTTCATCTGCATCATGTGCTGGAAAGCATCGGGGCGTTCCATCAGCTCTTCCAGATTGGCGGGGACCACCTGCCACGCCATGCCGAACTTGTCCTTGAGCCAGCCACACTGCTCAGCTTCGGGAACCGCACTCATTGCATCCCACAGGCGATCAATCTCGGCTTGATCCTCGCACTGGATCAGCAGGGAGATCCCGCCGAAGCCATGGTCCTGGCCGGAGCCGTTGTCCATGATGGAAAACCACTGGTCGCCAATGCGGAAATCTCCGTAGGCCAGCGCACCCGCTGCTGCCTTCCCCGTGTCCTCGGAGTAAGGGAACGTGGTGCCCACCGCGGCACCTTCACCGTACTCAGCAAACAGGGAAACGTAGAATTCCGCAGCTTCCTGGGCACGATCCTGCGCCGGGCCATCAAACATCATCGAAGGCATGATGAACGGGCGAGGATCGCTCTCGGGATCCTTGAAGAACAGCTGCCAGTTCACACCGAACTTATCTTCCACCCAGCCATACAGTGGGCAGAATGGGTATTCGCCCAGCGGCATGAGCTCTTTGCCCTCTTCGCTGAACATTTCCCAGACCTTTTTCAGAGCGGATTTCGCCTTATCGGCGTCGCCATCAAAGAAACGGGGATCGAAGTTGAGCATGAAGGAAACGCCGGGGCTGGGGCGGAACTCATCGCCCGCGTTGATCAGGGTGATGAGGTAACCGGCGATCTCCACGTTCACGGTGACGGGCTGACCTGCGAATTCCTTCTGGAAATCGGGGAGGTCGGTCTCCGGGTAGCGCGCTTCGATGACGGTGCTGACCGGCAGGCCGGTGGTCTGGAAAACTTCCTCGTAGTACTGGGAAGCTGGCTCGGCGCTGCGATTGCACCAGACGTTGGGGATTAACTTTTGCATGATGGGGGCGCTTCCTTGTCTGGGGGGAGTGAATTGAGTGGAGTGCGTTGAGTGTGCGCGGCGCGCGGCTCATTTCCCCCGAGCATAGGCTCGCGCTGGTTGGGGGCGCTACATTTTCCTGCGCTGATACTCAGCGTGAAAGGCACGCGAAAAACGGGACAGAAATCACCTCTGCCCCGCTATATCCCCGAAGTACTACCTGTGGTGCCCCAGGTGAGACTCGAACTCACACTGGACGGGTTTTGAATCCGTTGCCTCTGCCAATTGGGCTACTGGGGCGTTAATGCTTGTAACAGACTATTCCACTAGGTAAGAAAGTTACAAAACCCCAGCATGAGCGCTCCAACCTCCTCGAACTACTGCGCCAGCACCCCGTCAGAGTCCACCACGGTGAGATCCATCCCGGCGGCGATCATCCGGTCCCTGAACTCGCGGATCATGCGGCCACCCACGGAGTTGATCTCATCCACCTTGTCCAGATCCAAGATCACGGAATTGGATTCAAATTCGTGCTCGCGAATGGCGCGCCAGATCTTTTCCGCTGCATTGAAATCGATATCACCCTGCAGACGAATAACGGTGGTTATGCCCTTGTCCGCCTTTTCGTCCTCCACCGTGGTGATACTGCGCACGGCCACTCGACCACGTTTTTCCGTAGCCATCAGGTGCAGGCCCATGTGCTTATTCAAGCGCTGGAATACCTTCTTGGCGCGCACGCTATTGCCGTTCTCATTGAGCTTCGGAGAAAACGCGGCAATTCCCAATCGCCCCGGCAAGGTGCCGATAATGCCGCCCGAAACTCCGGACTTCGCAGGCAAACCAACCGAAGCCATCCACCGACCCGCACCGTTGTACATGCCAGCGCTGGCCATCACCGATTGCACCTGCAGCGCCACCTCGTTTGAGCACACGCGCTTGCCCGTCACCGGGTGTGTACCACCATTGGCCAAGGTCGCGGCCATCTTCGAGAGATCACTCACGGTCACCATGATCGAGCACTGCTGCACGTAACTATCCACCGCGTCATGCGCGGTGTCCTGGATCATGCCGTAACTGCGCAACATGTGAGCCAGCGACAAATTGCGGTCTGATGTTTGAAGCTCTGAATCGCACGTCGGTTGATCGATATGCAATTCCCTACCCGCCAATTCAGAGAAAAAACTCAAGATCTTCTCCACGCGGTCCTCCACCGAGGATTCCTCGCCATTAATCAGCTGATTAACCGTGATGGCTCCCGCATTAATCATCGGGTTCATCGGCCGCTTAGTTTCCCCATCCAAGCTCAGCTCGTTAAATGCCTCACCCGAGGGCTCCATGCCCACAAACTGCGCCACATGATCCAGCGTGTGCTCCTCCAAAGCCAACGCATAAGCAAAAGGCTTGGACATGGACTGAATGGAGAATTCCAGATCCACATCGCCCTCGCGAAGCCCCTGGGCATAAACCTGTCCATCGACCGTGCAAAACGCTACCGAAAGTGGCTCCGGATCAGCGTGCGCGAGCTCCGGAATATAATCCGCCACCGCGCCCTCGCTATTGTCTTTCAGCTGCTCCAGCTGCTCTTTGAGGTACTCGGAGACAATATCGTCCTTCATCATTTGATGCCCTCCACTTTCAGTAGTGCTTTTTTATTTTCGACGCCACCGTTGTAGCCACCCAGCCCTCCACCGGCAGGCAACACGCGATGGCACGGAACCACGATGCACACGGGATTCTTCCCTACTGCGTTCCCCACCGCTCGGGCAGCCCCCTTGCGGCCAAGTTCCTGCGCAATTTCCCCATAGGATTTGGACTCCCCAAAGCCAATCTTCTCTAATTCCGCCCAGACAGATTTTTGCCATTGTGTGCCCCGCAATTCATAGCGGAGATTGAATTCTTGGCGCTTGCCCGCAAAGTATTCATTCAGTTGCGATTGGGTTTCTCGGAAAATGGGCGTGCTGTTTGCGTCGTCCAACAAAGAAGAATCATAAGAAGGCGCCGCAGGCTGGCTCGCAAACCATAACCCCACCAGCGCATCCCCCTCGCGAGCCGCCAACATCTGCCCGCGGGGCGATTCGAGCAGGGCGAAGTGAGTATTATTCATGAGTTCCGATATGCTTTCCCAATGATAAATAGGTTTCCGCGCCGAGCTTTGCGGGCGGCTATCGCCTTGAGCCTAACGATGGTGCTGACCGCGTGCGTAACGAACGAAGAATTGGGGCATCCCGAGGGCTGGGAAAAAGTCCAGCCAGCGGAAGTTCCCGAGTTGGCCAAGATGCTTCCTGATTCGATTGCGCAGAAGGGCACCCTCTCCGCCGCAGCGAACACCCCGTACGCTCCCGCGCAGTTCAAGGACTCGCAGGGCGAGATCATCGGTTATGAAATGGACCTGATCCAGGCCGCTGGCTCCGTGCTGGGCCTGGACGTGCAACTGCGACAGATGGATTTCAATCTCATCCTGCCCGCCATTGGTGCCGGCACGGTGGACGTGGGTGCCTCCTCGTTCACTGACACCGAAGAGCGCCAGCTCAACTACGATTTCGTGGACTTCTACAACGCGGGCGTGGCCTGGGCTACCCAACCGGGCAACGAGGGCAACGTGGATCCGGACAACGCCTGTGGCTTGACCGTCTCCGTGCAAAAGGGAACATATTCCGAGACCGACGAGATAGTAGGAAAATCCGCTCAGTGTGAGGCCGAGGGCAAACCTCCCATCACCAAGTTGGTCTACGCCAGCGCCGATGCTGCAGCCACCGCGGCCATTTTGAAGAAGGCCGACGCCTACAGTTCTGATTCCACGGTGATCTCTTATGCCGTGGAGCGTTCCGATGACAAGCTGGTCCAGATCGGTGAAGCCTTCGATACCGCTCCATTCGGCTGGGCAGTGAAGAAGGATTCTCCCCTGGGTCCCGCCCTGGCTGCGGCTCTGAAACACATGATGGAAACCGGCGACTACGAGCGCATCCTCAAGCCCTGGGGATTGGAAGAGGGAGCCGTGGATGAGGTGCTCTTCAACCTCGCCCCGCTACCGAATGCGCGCGGTAGTCAAAGCGCCCGAACCTCGCGCACTTCAAGTAACTCACGCACTGCCACGAAACGAAGGATCTCCGCATGAGCACCACCTCTGTAGCCACCCCGAGCCGCCCCAAGGAAAACCAGGCCATCCCGCTCCGCCATCCTTGGCGCTGGGTTTTCGCTGCCGTGCTTCTGGTGCTGCTGGTGGTTTTCGTCATCGACGCGGCTGGGCGTGAGGCCTACCACTGGGACACGTATTTCCAATACATCCTGGACACGCGCATTGCTACCGCTGCGCTCTACACCCTGGCGCTGACCATCTTGGCGATGCTCCTCGGTGTGATTCTGGGTGCCATCGTGGCTGTGCTGCGCATGTCCCCCAACCCGGTCCTCCAAGGCGTGGCCTGGCTCTACCTATGGATCTTCCGTGGAACTCCCGTCTACGTGCAGCTGGTGTTCTGGGGGCTACTCAGCTCGATCTACCAGGTCATTAACGTAGGGTTCGCGGAGATTGACCTCCAGCAACTGTTGATGAACGCCTTCCTGTTGGCCGTGCTGGGCCTGGGTCTGAACGAGGCTGCCTACATGGCGGAGATCGTGCGCGCCGGCATCCAGGCAGTTCCGGAAGGACAGTCCGAAGCCTCCACCGCGCTAGGCATGACCTGGTGGCAGAACATGCGCCGCACCGTGCTTCCGCAGGCCATGCGCATCATCATCCCGCCCACGGGAAACGAACTGATCTCCATGCTGAAGACCACCTCGCTGGTCATCGCCATCCCGTTCGCCGGTGAGCTGTATGGACGCAGCACGGATATCTCCAACAGCATCTTCCAGCCAGTTCCACTGCTGATGGTCGCTGCCACCTGGTACCTGGTGATCACCAGTCTGCTGATGGTTGCGCAGTACTACCTGGAGCGTTACTACTCTCGCGGTTCTTCCCGCAAGCTCACCACTCGCCAACTTGCCGCTTTGTCTGATGCCGAAGGTGTTCCTCCTCGCAATGTCACCGTGGGAGACAACACGCGCGATGGTGGCCGTGGCAATCAGTCCCGCAAGTCCTAATTGAGTGCCAGAACGATCAGTGCCAGACAAATCAGTGTCAGAAGCGAAAGAAAGTAAGAACATGAACTCACCAGTTGCTTCCGCCGATGTACCGATGATTTCGGTGAAAGAGGTGTGGAAGAACTACGGACGCTTGGACGTGCTCAAGGGCATTGATCTCGACGTGCCACGCGGCTCTGTCACCTGTTTGATCGGGCCTTCTGGTTCCGGTAAATCCACGCTACTGCGCTGCGTGAATCACCTGGAAAAGGTGAACTCGGGACGCATCGAGGTGGATGGCGAGCTCATCGGCTACCAAGAAAAAGATGGCAAGCTCTACGAGATCTCCGAAAAATCCGCTGCCAAGCAGCGCCTGCACATCGGCATGGTGTTTCAGCACTTCAATTTGTTCCAGCACCGCACGGTCCTGGAAAACATCATCGAGGCGCCCATCCAGGTGAAGGGCGAATCCAAGGCTGAAGCCACGGAATACGCACGCGAACTGCTGGCTCAGGTGGGATTGGCAGACAAGGAAGACGTCTACCCCATTCAGCTCTCCGGCGGCCAGCAGCAGCGCGTGGCTATCGCCCGAGCACTCGCCATGCGCCCCAAGCTGATGCTCTTCGATGAGCCCACCTCCGCTCTGGACCCAGAGTTGGTGGGTGAAGTGCTCAATGTGATGCGCCGGCTGGCCGAAGATGGAATGACCATGTTGGTGGTCACCCATGAAATGGGCTTTGCCCGGGAGGTCGCGGATTCCGTGGCGTTCATGGACGGCGGCGTGATCGTGGAGCACGACAACGCGCGCGATGTCATCACCAACCCGCAGCACCCGCGGACACAGGAATTCCTGTCTAACCTGCTCTAACCAGCATTTGTGCAGGCATCTAGCTCAAGTGCAGGCGCTCACGAGCTTGGCGTCGAAAAGCAAAGAATCCCGGGAGATTAGAGCGGAAATTCTACGGCTGCACCTGGACGTGCCATGGCACGCGGGGTGCTCCGCTATCGTCCTTGACCTGACGCAACAGCGGCTCAGCAGGATCCTTTTCGCGGATGGTCAACAACTCCGCGAAATGCATGGTTAGCCCGGAAATGGATCCCATTCCGTAGTGGCGGACGTCGATCTTGAGCTCCACGCCCTCTGGCGCGTCCTCTTTGTCATCTTGCTCTGGATCGTCCTCGCCGTACTCCTCCACCCACGTGGTGACGAGTTCTGGATCGGGGGTCAATCCCGTTTCCACCTGGAGATCGGCATCCAGATCATCCCCCAAAGCGGCGATGAGTCCGCGGAAATCTTCCTCGATGAATTCCATCTGGCTGGGCTTGGCAAGAAGGCGAAACATAATGCTTGGCATGCTTTCATTATTACACCAGCTATATTTGATGTGTGATTGGTTCTAACAAGCACTACTCCGCGCCCGTCCAGCCTCTGACCTCTTTGCCTGATGGAACGATCAAGCAGGTCAACCCGTTCACCGGCACCGAGGTATGGACCGTACCCGGCCGGGCGAATCGGCCCATGCAGGTACCGAAGCGGGAAGCCAAGGAAATCAAGGACCGCGAGGGATCCTGTGCCTTCGGCAATGCGCGCAAGCTCGATACCCCGCCGGAGAAGGCTCGTTTGGTGCTGGATGAGGATCAGCACCCACGGATCCTGCGCGGGATCAAAGCCAGTGAACTGAACTCCACGGAACCGCTGTTCCGTCGCGTCGCCAACCTCTACGAAATCCTCACCTATGAGTACTGGGCCATGAACTACGGCCACAAGATGAACCCCGCTGCGGCCAAGCACATGGTTGATTACCTCTCCGAGGATGAGGGACGCGCGCACGTGGAGAAGATCCTGCGCATCAAGCTGGAAGCGGCTGGAAAGTCCGCCGAGGAGATCGATGAGCTGTTCTCCGAAGAACGCCGCGCGCAATCGCTCCAGGAGATGTCCGGGAGCCTTTTCGCCGGTGGCCACGATGTGATCATCGCCCGCGATCACTACCAGCCAGAGGCCACCACCACGGATCAGCTGGCCGGATCCGGCACGCTGAGCTGGGAACACCACCGCCACTTCATCGCGTTCACCGTGGATGCGATGGATCAGCTGTACCGCTCCAACCGCTACGCCCGCTACGTGGCCGTGTTCCAGAACTGGCTGGAACCAGCCGGGGCAAGCTTCGATCACCTGCACAAGCAGCTGGTGGCCATCGATGAGCATGGCCTGCAGAACGAGTTTGAGATCGCCCAGGTACGCCAGAACGCCAACATGTACAACGAGTGGGCAGTGGATTACGCATCCCGCCACAACCTGGTGATCGCGGAGAATGACCACGCCATTGCCTTCGCCGGCTTTGGCCACCGCTGGCCTACCCTGGAAGTGTTCAGCAAGTCCGCTACCACCGAGCCCTGGCTGATGGCCGATGCAGAGCGCGATGGTGTGGCTGACCTGGTTCATGCCTGCCACATCGCTGCCGGGCCATCCATCCCCTGCAACGAGGAATGGCTGCACCGCCCGTTGGACATCGACGTGCCCATGCCGTGGCGCATCGTGATCAAGTGGCGCGTCTCCAAGATGGCTGGCTTCGAGGGTGGCACCAAGATCTTCATCAACACCCTCTCCCCTGCTGACCTCAAGGATCGTGTGCTCCCAGAGCTGCTGACCGCCCGCGAGGAAGGCCGCCTGGCTCCCGGGATCAAATTGGGTGACGAGTGCGATTTCGCCCCCAACAAGCTCAAATACAACCCGGCCATTCGCTAACTCGGGGTTGTATTTCCGGGGCGCTTTCTCCGGGTCATCTTCCAGCGATCCCCTGGCCCGCCAGCCCGTGATGGCGAAGTACCTATGATGGAAGAATGACTGACTCTCCCTCTTCTTTTTCTCCCGACGCCACCACGATCGCCTCTTACGCCAAGGATCACGGGGTGGATTTGGACTGGCAGCAGGACTTCTACCGCTGGCTGCACCAGCATCCCGAACTCTCTTTGCAGGAAGAGAAGACAGCGGCCTACGTGGCGGACAAGCTCTCTGAATTCGACTGCGAAGTAACCACCGGCATTGGTGGGCACGGAGTGGTGGCCATCTTCAAGAATCCTGCGGATGATTCTGGCGCTGGAGATGAAGGCCCCACCATCCTCATGCGCGCGGATTTCGATGCCCTGCCGGTCACCGAAGATACCGGTCTGGACTATGCCTCCGAGAACGATGGCGTAATGCACGCCTGTGGGCATGACATGCACACCAGCGCGCTGATGGGGCTCTGCGCGGTGATGGATGAGCGTCGGGACGCGTGGAAGGGAACCTTCATTGCGCTGTTCCAGCCCGCTGAAGAGGTCACGCGCGGGGCGTCGATGATGGTGGACGATGGCCTGAAGGACATCATCCCCACCCCAGAGGTGTGCCTGGCCCAGCACATCGTTCCCGGGGAAGCCGGAAGCATCATGTCCGCACCCGGCCCAGTGCTGGCGGCCTGCGATACCATCACGGTCACGCTGCACGGCAAGTCCGCTCACGGTTCACAGCCGCACGAATCGCTGGATCCCACCTACCTGGCAGCGATGATCGTGGTTCGCCTGCAGGGCATCGTGGGCCGGGAGGTGGCTCCAGATGATTTCTCCGTGATCACCGTGGGCACACTGAGCTCCGGCCACACCAACAACACCATTCCGGAAACCGCGAAACTGGTGCTCAACTGCCGCTTCTATGACACCGGCGTGCGCGACCGCACCTACAAGGCCATCGAGCGCGTGATCCACGGTGAGTGCATGGCCTCTGGCTGCACCAAGGAACCGGAGATCGAATACTCCGCCCACGGTGAATTGACCGATAACGATGAAAACGTGTTCTCCACTGTCCGCCCAGTGTTTGATGAGGTCTTCGGCGAGCGCTCAATCGATGCGGAGCCCTGGACCGCCTCCGAGGACTTCTCCGAAATCCCCCGCCACTTCGGAGTCCCCTACTTGTTCTGGACTGTCGGCGCTACCGACCCAGAAGTGTGGAAAACCGGGGAGAATATCCCCGGCAATCACAGCCCGCAATTCGCTCCGGCTGAAGGAGTTCTGGAGGCCTCCACCACGGCTGCAGTAGCCGCGGTGCTGACCTACATGAGCCACTAACTAGCGGGTGCGCTCCTGCCCCAGCAGGTGCACCTGGATCATGTTCGTGTTGCCGGAAATTCCCGGAGGGGAACCGGCCACGACAACCATCATGTCATCGCGGCTGTACTCATCCATGTTCAGCAGGGATGCATCCACGGCGCTGATCATCTTCTCGGTGGTATCCACATCCTCCACCAGGAAGGTTTCCGCACCCCAGGTCAGCGCCAGCTGCGAACGCACGGCCTGCGAAGGGGTGAACACCAGTAGTGGCAGGCGGGAGCGCAGGCGCGCCACGCGCTTGGCCGTGTCACCGGTAGAAGTGAATGCCACCATCGCGCGGGCGTTCAAACGCTCGCCGATATCCTTGGCGGCATAGGAAATCACGCCACGACGAGTGCGTGGGCGGTGAGACAGTGGCGGAACTTCGCCATCGATCTCCGCAGCCACCACGATGCGGGACATGGTCTTCACCGTGGTGATGGGGTGCTTGCCCACGGAGGTTTCACCCGAAAGCATCACGGCATCAGCGCCATCGAGCACGGCGTTTGCCACGTCCGAAGCTTCCGCGCGGGTGGGGCGGGAGTTCTCAATCATGGAATCCAGCATCTGGGTAGCCACGATCACAGGCTTGGCGTTCTCACGCGCAATCTGGATCGCGCGCTTCTGAACTAGCGGAACATCCTCCAGCGGAACCTCTACGCCCAGATCGCCGCGGGCGACCATGACTGCGTCGAAAGCCAAGATGACGGGCTCTAGCGCATCCACTGCCTCTGGCTTCTCCAGCTTGGCAATGACGGGTACGCGACGGCCCACCTCGTCCATGACCTCGTGAACCAGCTCCACATCAGCGGGGGAACGCACGAAAGACAGGGCGATGAAATCCACGCCGAGCTGCAGCGCGAAGCGAAGATCCTTGATGTCCTTCTCGCTCAGCGGTGGCACGGAGATGTTCATGCCGGGCAGGGAAACACCCTTGTTGTTGGAGACGGGGCCACCTTCGGTGACCTCGCAGATAACGTCGTTGCCTTCAACTGCCTTGCACAGGAGGGCGACCTTGCCATCGTCCACCAGGAGACGATCGCCTGGGCGGGCATCGCGAGCGAGGCCCTTGTAGGTGGTGGAGACGCGATCATGCGTGCCTTGCACGTCTTCCACGGTGATGCGGACGGTCTCACCGGTCTGCCACACGGTGGCACCTTCGGAGAAACGACCCAGACGAATCTTGGGTCCCTGCAGGTCAGCGAGGATACCGACTGCATGTCCGGTCTTATCGGAGGCTTCCCGAACCCAGCGGTAGTTCTGCTCGTGATCCTCGTGCTCGCCGTGAGAGAAGTTAAGGCGAGCCACGTCCATTCCGGCCTCGACCAGGTTCAGAATGTTCTCTTGAGAGGCCACAGCGGGCCCCAGGGTGCACACAATCTTGGTTCGTCTATTCACCCCATCGAGACTACAGCAGCCCCCCACACACTTCAGTGTTCGCTGGCAGCTTCCTAGCCCTAGCGGGTGGGATCCTCTGCCGGTTCGCTGGCTGGCCTGGCAACAGGTTGTGCCACAGCATCTGCAGCGTTGACGTGAGATTCGCGCGGCGCCTCATGAACCGCGTGCAGGTTGGCTTCCGCGCCTCCCGGCAACGCATATTCCTTGCGGCCTGCGTACTTCTTCTTCAGATAGAGGAAGACTGCGATGGCCAACGCAAAGACCACAACGGAAACCACCGCGTTGATACGAACATTCCCAAACACCGTGGTGGCTGGATCTGTGCGCAGGTTCTCGATGAAGAATCGGCCCAGGGTGTAACCGGCCACGTACAACGCGAAAACTCGGCCGTGGGTGAGCCGGAATCGCTTATCCGCCCACACCAGGAGCACGCAGATCAGCACGTTCCAGAGCAGTTCGTAGAGGAACGTGGGCTGCACTGTAGCAATGACTTCACCCGTGGACCTGCCGCCGATCTGGGATTCCATGCCCGCCTCGTTGACGCGGCGATAAATCTCCAGAGCCCACGGAGAATCGGACGGCCCACCGTAGAGCTCCTGGTTGAACCAGTTGCCCAAACGTCCAATGGCCTGCGCCAGGATAATTGTCGGCGCGGCGGCATCAGAGAACGGAGCCAGGGGCACCTTTTTCACCTTGAACAGCGCCCACACGGCCAGGGTGCCCAGCGCGATGGCACCCCAAATGCCCAAGCCTCCATCGGTGATGCGCAGGACATCCATGGGGTTCTTACCCGGACCGAAGTAGCGGTGGTTATCGGTGATCACATGGTAGAGACGCCCACCGATGATGCCCGCGGGAACCGCCACGATCAGCGCATCAGTGACCAATTCTGGGTCACCACCGCGCTTGGCATAGCGGGAACGGGACCAAAAGTAGGCCACGACCACGCCAGTGAGGATGCACAGTGCATAGGCACGAATGGGAATCGGGCCCAAGTGCCACACCCCTTGCGAAGGGGACGGGATAGCGGCCAGAATCATGTCATTCATTTGCGCACGCCAGCTGCCAGTTCTTCGGCAAGTTCAGCGAGCCGGCCATCCTCGGCGGCCTGGATCAAGGCTGAGCCGATGATCACGCCATCGGCGTACTGGACGATGGACGCGGCCTGCTCACCGTTGCGCACTCCCAGGCCCACGGCCACGGGCAGGTCAGAGACTTCGCGAACCCGCGCCACCAATTCCTTAGCACTGGAAGCCACTTCTTCCTGCGCACCGGTGACACCCATGTGAGAGGCGGCGTAGATGAAGCCCCCACCAGCCGAAACCGTGGACTCAAGACGCTCCGCCGTGGTGGATGGCGCGACCAGGTATACGGGATCAAGGTCATTGTTCTGGCACGCAGTTGCCCAGCGCTCGGCTTCTTCCGGAAGGAGATCGGGAATGATGCTGCCCAATCCACCCGCTGCCGCGAGCTCCTCGGCAAACTTTTCCGGCCCATATTGCAGCACTGGATTCCAGTAGGTCATGACCACGGCGTTGCCACCAGCTTCGGTGATGGCCCGCACCACGGCGATGGTGTCCTTGACCCGGAAACCATTGCCCAGCGCGATATCCGCCGCCTTCTGAATGGTGGGGCCATCCATCATGGGGTCGGTGAAGGGAATACCCACCTCAATGAGGTCGGCGTGCTGCGCCAGGGTCTTCATCAGCGAAAATGACTCTTCCACTGTGGGATAACCGGCGGGCAGGTATCCCACGAACGCTGCGCGGCCTTCTGCTCGGGCATCCGTGAAAATCTTGGCCAAGCGGGAGCTTTGTGAGCGCGCCATTAGTTGTTCTCCTCCTTGAGCCGCATGCCGAACCACTGGGCAGCAGAATCCACGTCTTTATCGCCGCGGCCAGACAGGTTCACAATGATCTTGGTTCCAGGCTCGCGCTCCGCCACCTTGATGGCCGCGGCCAGGCCATGCGCGGATTCGATCGCCGGGATGATTCCCTCTGTCTCGCACAGCAAACGGAATGCTTCCATGGCCTCCGTGTCTGTGATGGCCAGGTATTCTGCCCGCCCGGATTCGTTGAGGGCGGAGTGTTCTGGGCCGACGCCAGGGTAATCCAGACCAGCGGAAATCGAATGGGACTCGATGATCTGTCCATCTTCGTTCTGCATGAGGTCAGCGTACGAACCTTGGAAGACTCCCTTGCGCCCAATATTGATCGGCGCTGCGTGACGGCCGGTATCGACGCCATCACCTGCGGCCTCAGCACCCACGATCTTCACGCCTTCGTCCTGGATAAACGCGTGGAAGAGGCCGATCGCGTTGGATCCGCCACCCACGCACGCCACCACGGCATCCGGCAGTCCACCGGTTTCCGCCTGGAACTGTTGGCGGGCTTCCACGCCGATGACTCGCTGCAAATCGCGCACCATCTGTGGGAATGGGTGTGGGCCAGCGGCGGTACCGAAGCAGTAGTAGGTGTCTTCCGCATGGGAAACCCAGTAACGCATTGCTTCGTTGATCGCGTCCTTGAGCGTGCGGGAGCCGATGGTGACGACCTCCACGGTGGCTCCCAGCAAACGCATGCGAGCGATGTTGAGTGCCTGGCGCAGCGCGTCCACCTCACCCATGTAGATGCGGCAATCGATGCCCATCAGCGCACATGCGGTTGCGGTGGCCACACCGTGCTGGCCCGCACCGGTCTCGGCGATCACGTGGGTCTTGCCCATGCGCTTAGCCAGCAGCACCTGGCCCAGCACGTTGTTGATCTTGTGGGATCCAGTGTGGTTCAAATCCTCGCGCTTGAGCCACACCTCCGCGCCTACACACTCGGAGAACCTCGCCGCGGGGTACAGGGGTGAAGGGCGGCCGGAGTACGTGCGGTGCAGCTCATCGAGCTCGTTGAGGTACGCGGGATCAGCCTTTGCCTTGCCCCAGGCATCGGTGATCTCATCGATCACGGCCATGAGGGCTTCCGGAATATAACGACCGCCGAAATCACCCCAGTGCCCACGAGAATCTGGCTCGTGGTGCGTGGCGGTGGCGAGGATTTCTCCAGCAGTCGGCAGGCGATTGCCCTTCGCATCTGCGTTCTTGGCGTGCTTCAAGTGCTCTTCGTTAATCACCCGAACCACTTTACCCCGTGCCAAGACAGGCACTGGAACAGGCCGAAAAGTGAAAATTCAGAGGGGAAAGTTACTGGCGCTTGGTGGGGCACGCGGGGTGCTGACCAGCAGCCACCAGCTCGCGACAACGCTGGCCAGGGTTACCGGCGGTGACCAGCCCCTCCCCGATCAGCACCGCATCCGCGCCAGCCCCGGCATACGCGAGGAGGTCATGCTTATTCCGCACTCCGGATTCCGCAACCTTCACCACGTTGTTGGGCAAGCCGGGAGCAATGCGGGAGAACGTCCCCGGATCCACATCCAGGGTCTTCAGGTTGCGCGCGTTCACACCGATGATCTTCGCACCCGCGGCCACTGCCCGCTCAGCTTCTTCTTCCGTGTGCACCTCCACCAGAGCCGTCATGCCCAAGGACTCGGTGCGATCCAGCAGGCTTTCCAGTCGCTGCTGGTCCAGTGCCGCCACGATCAGCAGAATCACGTCCGCACCATGGGCACGGGACTCATGGATCTGATACGGATTCACCGTGAAGTCTTTGCGGAGAAGTGGGATATCGACGTGGCGTCGAACTGCATCAAAATCAGCCAAAGAACCCTTGAAGCGGCGCTGCTCGGTCAGGCAACTGATCACGGTGGCCCCGGCGGCCTCGTACGCACCGGCCAGCTCTGCGGGCTCGGGGATATCAGCCAGATCCCCCTTGGACGGGCTAGCGCGCTTGACCTCGGCGATCACCGACACGCTTCCGCTGGACAGGGCCGAGAGGGCATCGCGAGCTGGGGGCGCGTCGTAAGACATCGCCTTGATCTCCTTGTAGGGTATCTTCGCTTCACGGACGGCCTGATCTTCCAGAACACCGGCAATGATCTGGTCCAGAATGGTGGAAGTTGGTGAAGTCATGTGCGGTGTCTACCTCTCAGTAGGTCTCCGGCGGGAAATGATCGATGGTGCAACGGGCCACGTAGCTGATGCACCAAGCTTTATCCGATGCGTCCAGCCTAATGGGCTATTTCTTAGGGTTAAAATCGCGGTCATCGTCGGTCGGATCCACCCCGGCATCCAGGGCGTCCCAGAGCACGCGGCCGGAATCCGGATTAGCTTCCAAATCCTCCTGCACGGTTTCCCGGCGCACTTCGGGGGTTTGGTAGCGCGAGTTTCCTTCGGGCTTCTCCCCCGGCTGCATCGCGAGGATCACGCCGCCAATCACACCCAGAGCCGCAGCCACGATTGCAAGAGCTACCGGCCAGGTGTGCACGTGAGCCTGAGCCACCTGTGCCCAATCAGAGATGGTTTCCGGGGAATTCTTGCGCTGGGTAGCCATGCCCGTGACCAACAGATCGCGCACGCGCGTGAGGTCAACCTCGCTGGTCAGTAGCCCTACCGAGCGGAAGCTCGAGGTGGCAGCAAGCAGTGCGATGAGAACCCCCAGGAAGCGGCGCACCATCGGCTGCACCGCCATGCTGAGGATCAGGCAGGCCAGCATCGCCAGCGCCAACGGCGTGACCGCGGGATCCCATACAGAGCCCACCAAGTTGCGGCTGAACTCTCCGGTCTTGTCATCGTAGATATCGGCGGTCACGTAGACCATGCGCCCCGCAAACCACAGGCCGGCCGCGGAGAGCACCACGAACAGCAGTGCCAGGCGGCGGTTGCGCTGGCCCACCGGTGAAGTCTTCGCCATTAGTTCTCCTCCCCCAAAGTTCGCATGGTTTCCGCAGCCGCGACAGCGCGAAGTACCGCTGCTGCCTTGTTGCGGGTTTCTTCATCCTCGGCGTGCGGATCAGAATCGGCCACGATTCCGCCTCCGGCCTGCACGAATACCGTTCCGTTTTGGTAGATACCCGTGCGGATGGCGATGGCCTGGTCCGTGTTTCCACGGAAATCGAAATAACCGACCGTGCCGCCGTACACCCCGCGGCGGGTATCTTCCATCTCATCGATGATCCCCAGCGCACTCGGCTTGGGCGCGCCGGACAGCGTGCCCGCTGGGAAGGTCGCGGCGAAGGCATCCACCGCATCCTTGCCCTCTGCCAGGCGCCCGCTGACACCGGAAACCAAGTGCATGATGGCGCTGTAGCGCTCCACGTGGCGGAAATTGTGAACCTCCACGCTGCCAGGCTCGCTCACCCTGCCGAGGTCATTGCGTCCCAAATCCACCAGCATGAGATGCTCAGAGTTTTCCTTTTCGTCGTAGGTCAGCTCCTTCTCAAACTGCTGATCCTCCTCCAAGGTCTTGCCACGCGGACGCGATCCGGCGATGGGGTACGTGGTTACCTCCCCATCCTTGACCTGCACCAATGACTCGGGCGAAGAGCCGATGATCTGGAATGCGGTCTCGGAGAAATCTTCGTTCGGCACGTTCAGCAGGAACATGTACGGGCTCGGGTTAGAGACCCGCAGCATGCGGTAGATGTCCAGCGGATCGGCCTGGGTATCCATCTCGAAGCGCTGCGAGAGCACCACCTGGAAAGCATCGCCTGCCCGGATGTGCTCCTTGACCTTTTCGATCCGCTCCACGTGGTCGCCCTTTTCTCTTTGTCGCCGCACCGTGGGTTCGGGCGTGCTGAATGTTTCGACGCCACCCTTGCCACTTTGACCGAGTCTCGCGACCATGTCATCAATCTTCAGCAGGGCTTCGTCGTATGCCTCATCCACACGGGAATCGGAGTTATCCCAGTTCACCACGTTCACGATGAGCCAGATGGCACCTTCGTGGTGATCCACAGCAGCCATGCCATCCACCAAGAGCTGAACCATGTCCGGAACATCAAGATCGTCTTCGCAGGTATCCGGCAGATCCTCGATATAGCGGATCATGTCGAATCCCATGTAGCCCACCAATCCGCTGGTCAGAGGGGGCATCCCCTCCACTGCGGTGGTGTGCAGCAACTTGAGAGTCGCGCGAATCGCTTCCAGCGGGTTCAGGCCTTCGGGCATATCTGCTGGAGGTTCACCGATCCACGTGGCGGTGGATCCCTTGGCGGTCAGAGCGCAGCGCGCTCCGGTACCGATGTAGGACCAGCGGTCCCAGGATTGACCGTGAGCCGCGGATTCCAGCAGGAAGGTGCCGGGTCGGCCATCAGCGAGCTTCCGATACGCACTGAGTGCGGTTTCTTCATCAGCCAGAACCTTGCGGACAACTGGCACCACGCGGTGGCTGGCGGCCAGTGCGCGGAAGTTCTCGCGGGACGTGGTGAATGCTTTAGCCATGTTGTCCATTGTGCACCACCGGCGGAATCGCTAGAGAATCCGGTCTGCGTCAAAACAGGTGCGCGCGCCAGTGTGGCAGGCAGCGCCGTGCTGGATCACGTGCAGGAGGATGGTGTCCGCATCGCAATCCAGGCGGACGGACGTGACTTCCTGGGTATGGCCGGAGGTTTCTCCCTTGACCCAGTATTCGCCGCGAGAGCGTGACCAGTACGTTCCCTTGCGGGTGGCCAGCGTGTGGGCGAGAGCGTGATCATCCATCCACGCCATCATGAGCACGTCATTGGTCTCCGCATCTTGCACGATTGCCGGGACCAGTCCGTCTGCGTTGCGCTTCAAGCGGGACGCGATATCGGGATCCAGCTCAAAGGTACTGGGATCGGTGACACTCATTTAACGAACCTCAATACCTTCGCGAGCCATCTCTTGCTTGACCTCGGGGATGGATACCTCTCCGAAGTGGAAAATAGAGGCGGCCAAGACTGCGTCGGCCCCAGCTTGAACAGCAGGTGGGAAATCCGCGGCCTTGCCTGCCCCGCCGGAGGCAATGACGGGAATGCTCACTGCTGCGCGCACGGCCTGCAGCATTTCCAGGTCAAAACCGGATTTGGTTCCGTCAGCATCCATGGAGTTGAGCAGAATTTCTCCGACGCCCAGCTCTTCACCGCGGCGAGCCCATTCGATGGCATCGATGCCCGTGCCCTTGGAGCCGCCGTGCGTGGTGACCTCGAACCCGCTGGGGGTTGTGGTCTGTTCGGATGCGGACTCTGACTCTGCCACGCGACGCGCATCAACGGAGAGCACGATGCACTGCGCGCCGAAGCGCTGCGAGAGTTCGCGCAGCAGCTCCGGGCGGGCAATAGCTGAAGAATTCACGGATACTTTGTCCGCACCCGCGCGCAACAGTGCGTCCACATCCTCGGCGCTGCGCACACCGCCGCCCACGGTTAGGGGAATAAACACCTGGTCAGCGGTGCGCTTCACCACATCAACGATGGTGCCGCGGCCTTCCTTGGAGGCGGAGACATCGAGGAAGGTGAGCTCATCTGCGCCTTCGGCGTCGTAGCGAGCGGCCAATTCCACGGGGTCTCCGGCATCGCGCAAACCTTTGAAGTTGACTCCCTTGACTACCCTTCCGTCTTTCACGTCAAGGCAGGTAATCACGCGTACGGTCACGCTCATCGCATGCCGCCCCGGTCCCGAATGTCCTGGGCGGTGCGTGCCGCGGTGCCGATATCCACGGATTGGATGTGCTCCAGCAAGGTTGCGTGCACCTCTGGCTCGCCGGCCACCAGACCGGATACGCCGGGGCGCCACGGGTTGCCGGCGAAGTCGGTGGCTATGCCACCGTTTTCCTGCACGGCCAAGATGCCCGCGCAGTTATCCCACAGGTTCGGGCTGAAGGTCACGGTACCGCCAAAGACTCCCGCAGCGGTGAACGCGAGGTCGATGCCCACCGAGCCGGTCACGCGCATGCGTGGGTAGGACTTGCCGATCTCGTTGAGCATGTCCTGGCGGTAGCTGATGGGCAGGTTGCCGCGGCGCTGCGAAAGAATGGAGCCAAAGCTGATCTGGGTCACACCTGGATCTGAAGGTGGCAGCGGCCGCGCGGGCATCCCGTCCACCAGCAATCCGTGGCCCTTCCGCGCAGAGATGCGGCGCCCCAGCAGTGGCATTTCCGTCACGGACACCTGGGTTTCCCCGCGGTGCACGAGCGACAGCAGGATGCAGGCAAAGGGATTTCCCACTGCATAGTTGGCGGTTCCATCGATGGGATCCACCACCCAGTACGTCTCGGGCTCATCGCCACCAAATTCGGAGTACTCGGCGGCAGAGGCAGCGCGGGGGCCGTCGAGACCATCGGCCATATCGTCCGTGGGATAGCGGACCTGCGGGGCCTCCCCGGGGATTTCCCCAGGCAGGACCGTGCCATACTCTTCTCCGTGCACGGGTAGTCCCGTGTATTGGGATAGCAGCGTGCGCAGCTGTCGCTCTACGGAAAGATCCGCTTCCGTGGCGAAATCACCCGGGGACTTGATGATCTCCGGCTCTGCGCCTACGGCAGCAGAGAAGGTGGCTTCGGCTTCATCCACTGCGGCTTCGGCGATGGCCAGCAGCGCGCGGGTATCCAGTTCTTCATCAAAGTTGGAACTCATGGTCGCGCTGCCTCCAATGCTTCTTCCAGGGTGAACTTGCCTGCGTACAGTGCCTTGCCGACGATCGCGGAATCCACGCCTTCGTGCACCACCCGAGCCAGCGCGCGGATATCGTCCAGAGAGGAGATGCCTCCGGAGGCCACGACGGGCGCGGAGGTCGCGGCGGCTACCTCGCGCAGCAGCTCAATGTTTGGGCCGTTGAGCATGCCATCGCGGCTCACGTCGGTGACAACCAGACGGGATACGCCCTGAGAATCCAGGCGCTCCAGAACTTCCCACAGCTCACCGCCATCGGAGGTCCAACCGCGTCCGCGCAACCGCCACTCATCATCAACTTGGCGGGTATCCAGACCGATGGCCACCTGATCTCCGTAGCGCTGAATCACGGATTCGCACCATTCTGGATCTTCCAGCGCAGCGGTACCGATGTTCACGCGGCGACAGCCGGTGGACAGTGCTCGCTCGAGTGACTCATCATCGCGAATGCCGCCCGAGAGCTCCACGTCTACGTCCAGCTTGCCCACCACATCGCGGAGGATCTCAAAGTTGCTGCCGCGTCCGAACGCCGCGTCCAGATCCACCAGGTGAACCCATTCCGCGCCAGCATTTTGCCAGGCCAGAGCTGCATCAATGGGCGCGCCGTAGTTGGTCTCCGTGCCCGCTTCTCCCTGTACTAGGCGAACCGCCTGCCCGTCAGCCACGTCTACGGCGGGCAGCAGTACCAACGGTTGCGCGGAAGAAGTCATAGTTAAGGATTCCTCAAATGTCATTCGGGTTCTCAAAGGGCAATTATGTATCAGATCACATTGATCCTAACGCAGAGCGCAGACAGAACTGAACGCAGTACGCGGCACTCGAATATCCCATGCACATTTGCGGGGGATTTAACGCAAAGTTTCTACCCAATTACGCAGCAGACGTGCTCCGGCGTCTCCGGATTTCTCCGGGTGGAACTGCGTGGCCCACAGTGGTCCATTTTCTACCGCGGCCACAAACCTGGTCCGGCCATGCTCTGCCCAGTGCACCAGGGGCGCTTCCGTGCGTCCGTCCGTGACGAGTTCCCAATCCTGCACGCCATAGGAGTGCACGAAGTAGAAGCGTTCGCTCTCGGGCAACCCCGCGAACAGGGCAGATCCCTCCGCTACTTCCACGGTGTTCCATCCCATGTGTGGCAGCACATCCGCGTCGAGGCGCTGCACCACTCCGGGCCATTCCCCCATGCCCTCGGCAGGCAGCGCACCTTCACCGTCGGAGAATTCCACGCCCTGATCAAAGAGGATCTGCATGCCCACGCAGATGCCGAGCACCGGCCGGCCCCCTGCCAACCTCTCCCCGATCATCCGGTCGCCCTGCACCGCGCGCAGGCCTTCCATGCAGGCTGCGTACGCTCCCACTCCCGGCACCAACAGGCCATCTGCAGCCAGCACAGTTTCCGGATCCGCAGTCACGGTCACGTCCGCCCCCGCGCGTTCCAGGGCGCGCTGTGCGGAGCGGATATTTCCGCTGCCATAATCCAGCAGCGCCACCGTGGGGCGCTGGGTTCCTGCCGCCTGTTCAGAGTCAGTCATAAGTGTTGATCTTAACCCGCCGCGGGGGCCGGTTTTGCCGTGCCCCTTAATCGACGCCTCCCCACCACGCGATCAGCAATCACCACGCACAGTGCGAACGCGCCGATGCACGCAGCGATCCAAAACGCCTGTTGAAACGCGAACGCAGAGGCGGCAATTCCCAGCAGAATTGCGCCGATGCCAGTGCCGGAATCAAAGGTCATGTTCCACAGGGCGCTGGCCAAGGTGGTTTTCTCGTTCGGCAAGCGCTCGAAGAGCATCAGCAATGCCTCGTTTTGCACGAGACCAAAGCCCAAGCCAAAGATGCTGGCGGCAGCAAAAGCTCCTGCCACCAGGGGAATTCCCACCGGTGCCAGGGCGATCAGTATCCCGGCCAGAATCAAGCCCGTAATGCCACAACCCAGGCCGATCCCAGCCAGGTGTCCCGCTTCGCCACGCTTCATGGTGTGGCGACCAGCGATGATCCTGCCCAGCATCTGCATGCCACCCAGCACCGAGAGTCCCGCCGCGGAAATCAAGGCGGCCACAGTCAAGTCAATGGCTTCCACTGCTGGTGCCAAGAACGTGCTGAACGCCGCAAAGCCCGTGGCTATCGCGCCAATCGCCAAGCCCGGAACGGCTGCCAACTTCCAGGTAGCAGCGGGAATGGGCGCGGCAGATGCCTCGAGGCTGTCCGCGGAATGCGCAGTGGTGGCGTCGGCAAGAAGAGCATCCTGACCTGCCTTCCTGGCCTTGGACTGATACGGGATCCACCATGCGGCGGCCGAGCCCACCACCGCATAAATGGCGGCCACGGAGAACACCCACGCTTGACCGTGAGAATTGAGCAGCCACAGACCCAGCGGGAAGCTGATCAGCTGGGCCACGCCCACCGCCGTGCCCAGGGCAGCCGAGGAATTGCCCATCAGTCGGCGGGGCACCAGCTCAGCGATGAGCGCCGATTCCGCCACGGTCACCGCACCGAAACCCATGCCGCGCAGCACCGCAATGCCCAAAAGGACGGGTGGGGACATATCCACCAGGTAGACCAGCGCGGGCAGGCCGAGCATGATCCCCGCTCCCGCCATCACGGCCGGATACCCCACCACGCGGATCAGCCACGGGGTGAAGGCTTGGGTCAGGACGGTCGCACCCATGAACACGCCGGTGGACAGGCCCGCCAAGGATTCCGAACCGCCATGCTGAATCACGGTCAACGGAATGACCGGCAGGAGGAGCGTCCACCCGCCGAATGCGCAGAAGACGGAAATGAGCGTGGCGAACAGGCCGGGAGCTTTCCAGACACTCGTGATCTGTTCGAGCTCGGCAGTGCTGAGGGCAGGCTGACGCGAAAAAGAAATAGATGCCATTGGGGGTTCTAGAGCGCGCCCTTGGTGGAGGGAACGCCAGACACCCGTGGGTCATTCTCGGTAGCTGCGCGCAGTGCACGTGCCACGGCCTTGAATTCTGCCTCGGTGATGTGGTGCGGATCGCGACCGTAGATGCAGCGCACGTGCAGCGCGATGCGGGCGTTCAGCGCCAAAGTTTCGAAGAAGTGCTGGTTGATCACGGTGGCGTAGTGTCCACCGATCACCGTGTGTAGCAGCGCATCGGGCTCACCGGTGCCCACGTAATACGGGCGGCCGGAGACGTCCACGGAGGCATGCGCGAGGGTCTCATCCATCGGAATGTAGGCGTCTCCGAAGCGGCGGATGCCCTCCTTCGTGCCCAGTGCCTCCCCCAGCGCCTGGCCCAGCACGATGGCCGTGTCTTCCACGGTGTGGTGCGCGTCGATCTCAATATCGCCCTTGGCCTGCACAGTCAGGTCGAAAGAGCCGTGCGCACCGAAGGCGGTCAGCATGTGGTCGAAGAATGGCAACCCGGTGGAAATCTCGGTCTTCCCCTGGCCGTCCAGGTTGATTTCCACGGTGATATCCGATTCACGGGTGGCACGGCTCACGCGCCCAATGCGCTGATTAGCTTGCTGGCTCATGAGTTCTTCGTTTCTTTCTGCGTGGGGTTCTTAGTTAGTGCGGTTCTTAATTTTCGACGCCAAGGCCGATGCTGCCTCTAAGAATGCATCGTTTTCCTGCGGGAGGCCAATGGTGGTTCGCAGCCACCCGTCCACTCCGACATCTCGGATCAGCACATCGCGGTCCAGGAATTCCTGCCACATGGCGTGCGAATCGTGGAACCTGCCGAAGAAGACGAAGTTGGAGTGGGAATCGATGGTGTGGAATCCCAGCTCGCGCAGTGCTGCCACCACGCGATCGCGTTCTTCCCGCAGCTTATCCACGGTGGCCAAGGTGTCCTGGCTGTGGCGCAATGCCGCGGTGGCCGCAGCCTGGGAGAGCGTGGAGAGGTGGTACGGCAGGCGGACCAGCATCACTGCCTCGATAAACGCGGGATCAGCCACGAAATAACCCAGGCGGCCACCGGCGAAATCGAAGGCCTTGCTCATGGTGCGGGAAACCACCAGCTTGGTGGGGTATTCCTGCAGCAATGTGACCGCGGAGGGTTCATCAGAGAATTCCGCGTATGCCTCGTCCACGATCACGATGCCCGGCGCGATCTCCAACAGTTCTCGGATATCAGCCAGCGGGGTGATGTTGCCCGTGGGGTTATTCGGGGTGGTGACAAAGATGATGTTCGGCTTCTTCTCCCCGATGATCGCGCGGGCGGAGTCCATGTTGATGGCGAACTCATCTGCCTCCTTGCGAGCAAGGCTGAGGAATTCCGTCTGCGTGCCGGCAGCCAGGATGGGGTGCATCGAGTAGCTCGGGGTGAAGCCCAGGGCAGAGCGGCCAGGCCCGCCGAAAGCCTGCAGCAGTTGCTGCAGAACCTCGTTGGAACCGTTGGCTGCCCACACGTGCTCTTTGTCCACCTCTACCCCGGTTTGCCGAGACACATAGCGGGCCAGCTCTGTGCGCAGGCCTATCGCATCCCGGTCTGGGTAGCGGTTCAGCTCCGCGCCCAGCTCACGCACTGCCTGGGCGATCTCTTCGATGATCGCCTGGCTGGGTGCATAAGGGTTCTCGTTGGTATTGAGCTGGTTAGTCACCTTGAGCTGAGGTGCGCCGTAAGCGGACTGACCGCGCAACTCCTCACGGATAGGCAGATCCGAAAGCTGTGCCATGGTGTGAATCCCTCCGGGCTTATTTGAGTAACGGGCTGAATTTGAGTGACGGGCTTAATTGGGTAAAAGGCTTGCTGCGTCGAAACGAGGATTAATGATTGAAGCGCGCGGAGATGGCTTCCCCGTGTGCGGGAAGGCGCTCTTCCTTGGACAGCGCAATCACGGTATCCGCCACGTCCTGCAGCGCGGCTTTGTCGTAATTCACCACGTGGATGGACTTCAGGAACGTGTGTGTGGACAGCCCGGAGCTGTGACGCGCCGAGCCAGAGGTGGGCAGCACATGGTTGGAACCCGCGGAGTAATCCCCCAGCGGCACTGGACTGTAGCGGCCAATGAAAATGGCTCCGGCGTTTACGATTCTGCTTGCCACCTGCTCAGCATCACGAGTGTGAATCTCCAGGTGCTCGGCCGCATAAGCGTTTGCCGCGGCCACGGCTGCATCCAGTGAATCCACCAGCACGATGCCACTTTGCACTCCCTCGAGCGCTTCCTTCACCCGCTCCGCGTTCAGCGTCACTGAATAACGCGCGTCCACTTCGCGATCCACTGCATCGGCAAATTCCTCAGACGTAGTGATGAGTACCGAAGCCGCCATGGGGTCATGCTCAGCCTGGCTAATCAGGTCATAGGCCACCTCCACTGCATCTGCAGTCTCGTCAGCCACGATCGCAATCTCGGTGGGTCCTGCCTCGGAATCAATGCCCACTGTTCCTCGCACCAGCCGCTTAGCCGCAGTGACGAAAATATTGCCCGGCCCGGTGATCAGATCCACGGGTTCCAGCTCTTCTTCGGCACATCCATACGCCATGAGCGCCACCGCTTGCGCACCACCCACAGCCCACACTTCATCCACTCCCAGCAGGGCGCAGGCAGCCAGGATGGTCGCGTGAGGCCAGCCTTCTGGCTGTGGTGGTGAGGCGATTACTAGGGATTCGACGCCAGCCTCTTGAGCCGGCACCACATTCATGATGACTGAAGATGGGTACACCGCCTTGCCACCGGGCACATACAATCCCACACGCTCGATGGGAACCCAGCGCTCCGTGACTAGCCCGCCCGGCACGATCTCCACGGTGTGGTCTTCCGGCTTTTGGCTGGCGTGAAAAGCGCGAACTCGCCCAATGGATTCTTCCAAGGCCGCGAGGATTGCTGGCTCCAGGGAGGACAGAGCCTGATCCATGACTTCTTGCGGCACGCGAACGGACTCTGGAACCACGCCGTCGAACTTCTGCCCGTATTCCAAGGCGGCAGCTGCTCCGCGCTGGCGGATATCCTCCACCACGGGTGCCACGGTGGGGATCACCGAATCCACGTCCGTGCCGCCACGGGGAAGCGCGCGGCGGAGTTCGGACGTGGTGGGGGTCTGACCTCTGAGATCAATCCGGCTAAGCATCGGCGATGTCCTCCTCAAAACACGTATCCACGCTTTTCACTAGGGTGGATTTTCTAACCTATGGAGCGATCTTACTCAGCGCCCAAGACAATCCAGGTGCTCGGGTGAATCGAAGACATGTGATTCATCTGCTTGCACTGCCACATATGCCCACCTTGAGTAGAGCTCGGAGAGGATGGAGTCCCATGGCACAGACCATCACGTCACTGCTCACTGAATCCGCCTCGGCCACTGCCGCTGGCGATACGCAGCGCAGCTGGCAGCTCATTAATGATTACGCCCAGCACTTCTGGCTGGTTGATGAGCAGGAGATTCCCCAGGAGCTACTGGGCGACTACTACTCTGTTCGCGCTGCAGCTGCAGATTGGCTGGGTTTGGATGATGAGGCCGTGCAAGCGCTGTTCAGTCTCGAGTCGTGGGCCAAACAGAGCAATAACCACGAGGCAGCGCTCATCGCCAGGTCTCATTTGGCTTATCTCTCCCTGAATCGCAGTTCTCATCCCGTCTTTCCCCTGCCTCCCGCGGATCAACTCCTGGCCGATATCGCCGAGCGAATGAACCAATGGCGCCCACATGCAGATTCGCCAACGGTCAAGGATGACCCCAATCTGACGTGGCAAACGGCGGATCCTCGCCAGGCCAGCATGCTGACCGCAGCTGCCACTACCGCGCACAACGTGGCCACTAATCTATTGTCCGGAGATGCGCCGGTCCCCTCCGGCTCGAACGAGATGCCCGCAGACTCTGCTGGCTCCTCTGAGCCGCGCGAAGTTCAGCCCGCTCTCAATTCGGAACAGATAGCCAAGCTGGTGGAATTTTTCGCCACCATGGTTCGACGCTTTGGTAAAAATTCCTCAACACAGGCCGATAAACTGCTCTGGTTCTCTCAAGAGCATTGGGCCGCTGGGCGTTTGGAACAAGCCAAGCAAATGGCCCGCGAAGTGCTGGAACTCACCACGCAACCCGTGGCTCAGTTCGAAGCCCACTTCATGCTCGGCCACTTTGCCATGCTCGAGAATCTGCAGGCCGCGATGATTCCCCGCCAGGAGCATCTGAATCCCGAAGGCATGGGCCAGGAGTTGCTGGATCTTCCCGATTTCGGTTTGGCCGATGAGTCCGCCACCTCTGTGGACACGGATCAGGAAGTAGCGACGCATTGGAGTCGCTGTGCAGAGATCGCCCTAGAAATTGAGGCTCCCGCGCTCGCGCTGGAGCGCGCTGAGTTGGCTTGTCGCACTCTCTCTGCGCTGGGGCGGGAAGGGGACGCATGGGCATTGGCCTCGCGCATGGTGGAAGCCACCCGTGGCATTCCCATGTGCCCTGCCATTTTGGACATGCGAGCCATGCTCTCCCAGGCGGCTTTCATGTCCGGGTTGCACCAGGAGGCCTGGGATCATGCCCGCGCGGTAGCGGAATGGTCAGAGTTCACGCCGAACGTGGAACGCACCATCGCCTGCTACACCATCGCCACCTTTGCTGGCCTAGAGCTGGGGTTGGATACGGAAGTGCTGCAGCTGCAGGATCGGCGTGCGCAGCTGTATCGGCAAGCCGGGCAGTACGTCAACGCGTCCCAGGTATTGCAGTCCCTGGCCATGAGTGGGGATCTGGAATATCACGAGGCTATTGAGCTCATGCACGAGGCGCGGGAACTTCTGCGCAGCGTCGATGGCCAAGGTGCCGATGAGCACAGCGCCAATGACCGCAGCTTTGATAACCCAGGATCGAATCAGGATGCCCCCTCTGCAGAGGAAATGGCCGCAGAAGATATCGCCTGGAATGTTGCTGAATGGCACCTGACCATGGCGCACATCGTGGTGGAAGAAGATGAAGTCATCACTCATGCGCGAAAGGCCGCGGAGCAATTCGGAGTGGCCAATGACCCCATGAAGGAGTCCATGTCTTGGCTCACGCTGGCCGGAGGTCTCCTCGCACTGGGCGATACCTCAGAGGCCGATAGCGCGATCACGCAAGCCACCACTGCGCTACCCGATCTCAAACTCTGGCATCAGGAGACAGACGCGGACTTCGATCCCGTGATCAGCGAGCTAGTGGAGCACTACCAGTACATCTTGGACTTCCGGAAGACTGAATAGCCCGCCAATCCTCACGGGTGGCGCAGGAATTCCTCGTCAGAGCTGGTGACCGCACCAATCCAGTAGGTCAACATGGCTACTGCTGGGGCCAGCATGATGCCAGGCCACGGCGAGACAAAATCCACGATGTGGAGAATATCGCCGGGTTGGGCAGAGTTGGCGTCGAAATCCGGGGTTACGGCAGTAACCACCTGTAATCCGAGGAAGATGAACCACCAGGTTCCGCAGGCGATGCAGGCGGTCACCCAGAGCAATTGTCCGAGCCCGCGGCGGAATTTTCGGAACGCGAACCACGCGAGGATCAACCCGAGTGCGCAGGTCACGCCGGCAAAAATGAGGAAGCCGCGGAAGCCGGAATCGGCGGTTCCGGGGACTTCTTCCAACCCCTCATTGGGCAGAACCTGCAGTTGCGTGGTGGGGAAAAATCCTCCCCACACGGCACCCGCGATGCCAAAAAGCACCATGGTGATGACGAAGAACAACGCGCCATCGGCGATTGCTTGGGGAAGCGCGCGGCGGCGTCTGCTGGAAGTTTTCCCCTTTGAGGGGATGACGATGTGACTCAAAGAACTAGTTACAGAACGTCCACTTGCCGCCCTCGCGGACGTAATTGAGGGACTGCGCACCCTCGTTGCTCGTCACGTCAGCGGTTGCCTGATCGCCGTTGACACGCACATTCTGCACGTCGGAAATGGACGGGGCAGTGCCACCGATCTGATCGAATGTCAGTTCCTTGGCGGTTTCGGCTTCTTGGCGGAGCTTGGCATCGCCACCATAGCGATTCTTGTACTCGGAGCAGGAGTTATCCACCGTGTAGGTCAGGAATGTTCCCACGTTATTGCCACCGGCAGCCAGGCCGAAGGTGAGATCGGAGATGGCCTTCGTGTCATCGCCCGATGCAGTTCCACCGGCGGGAACGCGTGGTTCGTGAGGCTGGGCCAACGCTTCCTCAGCAGCGTTTTGCTGCTCGGCGGCAGCTGCATCTGCCTCGGGGTTTGCCTCGGAAGGGTTTCCGGAGGCGGATGCAGACGTGCTCTCGGCTGGCTTGGTTTCCTTGCCCTCAGACTGGCTCGCGCTGGTGGACGCGTTGCTGGAAGCGGAAGTCTCGGTGGAACCCTCATCATCAGAGCCACAGGCAGCGAGGAAAAGAGGGACCACCATCACGGCAGCCAGGAGAGTCTTACGTTGTGTCATGTCAAGCAGACTACCCTGAATACCGTGCAGCTCAACCCCAACACTATTTTGGCGCAGGCTCTGGAAATCCTTCGGGATTACGGCCTGGCTGATCTCACCATGCGCAGAATCGCCCGCTCGCTGGACGTGGCGCCGGGTGCGCTGTATTGGCATTTCTCCAGCAAGCAAGCTCTTTTGGGGGCGATCGCGGATCATCTGCTGCTGGATATCCCGGCCATTGCTCCGCGGGAGGAAACCGGGCTTTCTCCGTCCGCACAGATGGACCAGCTGCAGTGGGATCAGCTGGTGGAGCTGTGCGTGGATATTTACCAAGCGCTCACTTCTCTGCGCGATGGTGCGGAGATCACCCTGGCAGCCATGGCTTCTGGAACTTTGGATCGAGATGTGCGGGCAGAGCTGGAAGCTTTAGCTGGGACGCGGGGCGCGGTGTGCTTCCACTTTTTATTGGGTGCGGCCATGGACGTGCAGGCACAACAAGCTGTGGCGGCCGCACTGGGAAATTCGGAAGATTCCACTGATTTTCCCACCCCCGAACCACAGAAGATTCGCGAACAAGTGGAACTGATCCTGGAGCCACTCCGGCCCTGAGTAGCTCCGACCGTGAGCCCCGCCGCAAACCCGCGCTGAATTCCCCCACTTATACCCGCTACCCGCTGCGCACGTTGCGCTGTCTTGAAGCCAGTTAGACTAGACAACTATGTCTTATGGATTGGCGGATAAAAGTGGCTTGCGGGCCCCAGGTGCACCCCTCGTTGTGTGGCCTGGTGAGGCCTACCCACTGGGGGCCACCTTCGATGGCAACGGAACCAATTTTTCCCTCTTCTCCGAGGTAGCCACCTCTGTTGAGCTGTGCTTATTCGATCAGCGCGGGCTCGAAACCCGGATCCGGCTCGATGAAGTTGATGCCCACAACTGGCACTGCTACCTGCCGGGAATCGTCCCCGGGCAGCGTTACGGCTACCGCATCCACGGACCGTGGGATCCAGAGAACGGTCACCGTTGCGATCCCTCCAAGCTGGTCATGGATCCCTACGGCAAGATCTTCGATGGGGCTTTTGACTCCCACTCTTCCCTGTTCAATTACGACATTTTCAATCCTGAAGAACGCAACCAGGAGGATTCCGCTCCGCACGCCATGCGTTCAGTGGTGATCAACCCGTACTTCAACTGGAGCAATGATCGTCGCCCGAAGATCGAAGACCATGAGACGGTCATCTACGAGCTGCACGTCAAGGGCATGACCGCCACCCTGCCCGGTGTTCCCGAGCACCTCCGCGGCACATATGCAGGCTTGGGTCACCACGCCACCATCGATTACCTCAAGCACCTGGGTGTCACCTCCGTGGAGCTGATGCCCGTGCACCAGTTCGTGCACGATGATCGCCTCCGCGAGCAGGGACTACGCAATTACTGGGGATACAACACCCTGGGCTTCCTGGCCCCCCACCGGGATTATGCTGCGTCCAATTCCGCTGAAGGCGCGGTGGCTGAGTTCAAGCAGATGGTGCACAATTTCCACGATGCTGGCCTGGAAGTGATCCTCGATGTGGTCTACAACCACACCGCTGAAGGCAATCACATGGGGCCCACCTACAGCCTCCGCGGTATTGATAACGCGGCTTACTACCGCCTGGTGGATGGCGACCGCGAGCACTATATGGATTACACCGGCACCGGTAACTCCCTGAATGTCCGCCACCCGCAGACGCTGCAGCTCATCATGGATTCTCTGCGCTACTGGGTCACGGAAATGCACGTTGATGGCTTCCGCTTTGACCTCGCCTCCACCCTGGCCCGAGAGTTCCACGATGTGGACCGGCTCTCCGCGTTCTTCGACCTCGTGCAGCAGGATCCCGTCGTCAGCCAGGTGCGCTTGATCGCCGAGCCGTGGGATGTGGGCGAAGGCGGCTACCAGGTGGGCAACTTCCCCACCATCTGGAAGGAATGGAACGGCAAGTACCGGGACACGGTGCGCGATTTCTGGCGCGGCGAGCCCGCCACGCTGGGAGAATTCGCCTCCCGCCTGACCGGTTCTTCGGATCTCTATGCTTCCAACGGCCGTCGCCCCACCGCTTCCATCAACTTTGTGACTGCGCACGATGGATTCACGCTCAATGACTTGGTGAGCTACAACGAGAAGCACAACTCCGCCAATGGCGAAGACAATCGCGATGGCGAGAGCCACAACCGCTCATGGAATTGCGGCGTGGAGGGACCAACAGAGGACCCAGACATCATCAGTTTGCGCCAGCAGCAGCGTCGTAACTTCCTCACCACGTTGATTCTCAGCCAGGGCACGCCGATGATTGCTCACGGTGATGAGATCGGCCGCACCCAGCAGGGCAACAACAACGTCTACTGCCAGGACAACGAGCTCAGCTGGATGGACTGGGAAAACGCGGATTCCGATTTGATGGAATTCACCCGCTACCTGCTCAAACTTCGTCGGGATCACCCGGTGTTCCGCCGCCGCCGTTTCCTCGCGGGAGGCCCATTGGGTGAGGATGTGGCGGATCGCGATATCGCCTGGCTGACCCCAGAGGCGCGCGTGATGACCGAGGAGGACTGGTCCCAGCACTTCGGTAAATCACTCATGGTGCACCTCAACGGCATGGCCATCGGTGAGCCAGATAGGCAAGGCCGCCGCGTGGAAGATGATTCCTTCCTGATGTGCTTCAACGCCCACAATGAGCCGCTGGAATTCCGCATGCCCGCCCGAGAAAACGTCATGCACGTGGATCCGGGCGAGGAAAAGCAGTGGAACGTGATCCTCGATACCCACCAACGCCACGGCGTGCCGGATTCCGAACGCGTGCTCGTGGCCAAGGACACCCTGAGCGTCCACGGGCGTAGCGTTGTGATCCTGCAAAGGCCCATGGACAAGGAGATGATCTGATGAGCACCCCGACACTCCCCGCTCGCAGCGCGGAAGTTAGCATCACCCCCGAATCAGTGCAGGTCACGCGCTCTTCGGTCTCCTCGTCCCTTTTTCCCGACGCCGAGCTCTCCCCCTCTCAGCTCATCGGCTGGGACCTGCAGGCTCCGGATGGGCTTTCCCCGGGTTGGATTGAGCTGCTTTCCCGTGATGATCAGGAAGAACTGGTCCGCACGCGCGTGAACTTCTCTCCCATGCACTTGGAGGATTTCCTCGCTGTTCACCAGCGGTTGACCAACCTCCAGGCCGGATATGACTTGGATGATGTTCGCGAGCCTGCTGCAAGTTCGGCTGCGGAAAACCAGGGTAAGAAGACTGATTCTGCTGCGAATTCTTCCGCTGACTCAGCGCAGGCGGCTGTCTCCCCCGATGAATGGCTCAGCGGTGCGGGCGATGTAGGAGTGGCGTCGGAAGAAAAGTCCGACAAAACCCCAGCTCCGTGGGCCAAGGTCGCCACGCCTGATGAGGTGCCGGAGGCTAATGAGGACGCGGATATCGATAACCCGATCTACGGCCAGAATGTGACTGTGACCGGCGATGTGGAGCCCTATGACAAGGGTGATGTGTGGAACATGATTGCTGATGCCGGCGGCACGGTGGGTAAGAATGTGACCAAGAAGACCACGATGTTGGTGGTGGGCGAATGGGCGTCTGTCACCAGCAAGGAGAAGCGCGCCCGCGAGCTGCAGGAAAAAGGCCAGGAGATCAAGATCATCACGTTCTCTGAGTTCCTCGAAGCTGTGGGTAAAGAAGTTGCGGGCAAGGATTAACCAGAAGATTTTGGTTCACAGAGAACTATTTGCACACCTGCGGAGTCTGACTATTCATGCTGACTCTCACCACTGAAGCCGCTGCCCAAGAAATCCCGCATTCATCTGCGGGAACTGCGCCCCAATTCGTGGCGCTGGGCAGCGGCTTATGCGCATCCATCCCAGAGGGGCCTGGACGGGCAAGCGCGCGGTGGAATCAGCGAGCAGATCAGATCGTGGAGCGCCTGCGCCAGCTCTATGCCCAGCGTGGCACGGCATTGGAGTACCGGTGGGAAGAGGAACTCACTGAGTCCGGGGTGATGCGATGGGCGGCGCTTCGAGTGGTTGACGGTGCACTCCCGGCAGATTGCTTGCTGGCTCACCCCACGGTGGCCAAGCTCCTGGCGGAATCAATCGAGATCACTCTGGGAGCCACGCCCGCCGTATATTTCCGCGACGGAGAACTCCGCGCGTGCGCGGCGGCGGAGGCACAGGTGGTGCCAGGGTGGATCGGGCCCCTGGACTTGTCCGCAGGCTACTGCCTAGCACTTCCCCTACAGTAGGGAGCATGTCTGCCACCTATCGACTGCAATTACGCGGTCCCAGCAGTGATCCTTCCCAAGCCTTTACTTTCGCTGATGCGGAGGCGCGGATCGATTACTTTGTCCGCTTAGGTGTGAGCCATCTCTACCTCTCCCCGATTCTCACCGCGCCGCCGGAATCTACCCACAACTATGACGTGGTTGATCCCACCACGGTGAACCCAGAACTCGGTGGCTTGGAGGGTCTGAAATCCCTGGCCGAATCCGCTCACGCAGCGGGCTTGAAGATTGTGGTGGACATTGTCCCCAACCACGTGGGTGTGGATGATCCCTCCCTCAATGAGTGGTGGTGGGATGTCCTCAAGCTGGGCCAGGAATCGGAGTTCGCTAATTACTTCGATATCGACTGGTCTGCGGATAACGGTGCGGGCGGGCGTTTGGGATTGCCCGTGCTCGGTAGCGAGGATGACATCCAGGCCCTCGAAATTGACGGCGATATCTTGCGCTACTACGACAACGAATTCCCCATCGCCCCAGGAACAGGCGAGGGGACGCCTCAGGAAGTCCACGATAGGCAGCATTACCGCCTGATGTTCTGGCGCGATGGGATCATCAACTACCGTCGCTTCTTTTCCATCAACGGGTTGGCGGGGCTTCGTCAGGAAGATCCTGTGGTCTTTGAACATACCCACCGGATCTTGAACCAGCTGCTGGCAGCGGATCTGATTGATGGCGTGCGCGTGGATCACCCGGATGGTCTGGCGGATCCGTTTGGGTACCTGGAGAATCTGCGCAACCTCATCGGCGAGGATCGCTGGTTGTTGATCGAGAAGATCCTGGGTGTCTCCGAACCTCTGGATCCGCGCCTGAGCGTGAACGGAACCACGGGTTATGACGCCCTGCGTGAGTTCGATGGCGTGTTCGTCAACCGCAATTCGGTGCGTGAGCTCAGCAACGTGGCTGAAGAGTGGACCGGTTCCAAGTGGGATTATGCAGCATTTGAGCTGGCCGAAGAAGAGCTGAAATCTGACGTGGCCCGCTTTGAGCTGGCGGCTGAGGTTCGCCGCTTGGCCCGCGCAGTTCGCGCGGATAACTGGTCCACCACGGGCGAATCAGTCTCCGATGACCTGCTGGAGGAAACCCTGGTGGGCCTGGTGGCCGCGATGCCCGTCTACCGCGCTGATTACCAGTCGCTTTCGCGCGTGACCAGCACCATTCTGGCGAAGACCCTAACCCGCTATCCCGAACGAGCTGATGCGCTGGACCTCATCTCCTCCGCCTTGCTCGCACGGGGTGAGGCGAACACCCGCTTCGCACAGGTGTGTGGCGCGGTTATGGCCAAGGGCGTGGAAGATACCGCGTTCTACCGCGGTTCCCGGTTGATCAGCCTGCAGGAAGTGGGTGGCGCCCCCGGTCGCTTCGGTGTGTCCCTGGCGGAGTATCACATGCTGCAGGCAGAGCGCGTGCGCTTGTGGCCGGGCACCATGACCGCCCTGACCACGCATGACACGAAACGTGGCGAGGACGTGCGCTCTCGCATCACCGCGATCACCGAGGTCCGGGAAGAATTCGCGGACCTGTGCGCCGCCATTGATTACGTGGATGGCATGACGTGCCACTTCCTCCTGCAGAACATCATCGGAGTATGGCCCAGCCAGGGTCAGCCCGGTGAGGACGTGCGCGAGCGCCTGCATGAGTACGCCACCAAGGCCATGCGTGAAACCGGCGTGCGCACCACCTGGTTTGATGTGGATGAAGAGTTTGAAACCTCCATCCACGAGTGGATTGATCGCGTGATTGATGACCACGGCCAGCTCATCGGCAACTTCGTTCAGCTGATCAGCCACGGCGGCGAGCAGATCGCGCTGAGTAAGAAGCTGCTGCAGCTGATGTCCCCGGGCATCCCCGATATCTACCAGGGCACGGAGTTCTTCACGGATTCGCTGGTGGATCCGGACAACCGCCGAAAGGTTGATTTCGACGCCCGCCTGGATACCTTGGATCGGGTTTCTCGCGGGGATATCACCACTCCGGATGAGCAACGCTTGAGCTTGATCGCCACGGCTCTGCGCGTGCGCGCCCACTGGGATCTCGATGGGGAATCCTATTTACCCGTCATGGCCAAGGGTTCCCTGTATCGCTCGATAGTCGGTATGCTGCGCGGAGATAACGTGATCACCCTGGTCACCCGTCGCCCCATCACCGTTGAGCGAGCCGGCGGCTGGGGAGATACCACTGTGGTTCTGCCGGAAGGTCTGTGGGAAGACCAGCTGCGCGGCGGCACAATCTGGCAGGGTGAGGTGCAACTAAAGGACGTGTTTGCTGATCGGGGGCAGGCACTTTTGACGAGGATGAAATGAGCAAGAAGAAGAAAACTCCCCGCGAGGTAAAGCAATACGACCTCTGGGTGGCGGAGAACCCGGGGATCCGGGCGGAAATCGGCAGCGTTATCCAGGATGCGCTGGATGATGCTGGCATCACCTACGACCAGGTGGTGGTCCGCATCAAGGACCGCGATAGCTTCATGACCAAGATCGATAATCCCAACTACCCGGATTACGTGGACATCCACAGTGCCTATGACATCTTGGGCGCCCGAGTGATCACGTATCACTCCTCGGAAATCCCGCAGCTTCTCGCGGTCATGGAGAGTCTGTTCCAGGTGGAAGCCGTGGTGGACAAGGCCGCGGAAACCGCCCGGCGCGGCCGCTTTGGCTACTCTTCCCAGCACGTAATCGTCCGCGTTCCGCAGCTGGGCGGAATGCTCATGGAGATTCAGCTGCGCACCGTGCTCCAGCATGCGTGGGCCGAGTTTGAGCACGATATCCGCTACAAGAACCTTTCCGGCACTGCGAATCCGGAGATCCACCGCGCGTTCACTCTGGCAGCCGGGCTCATTGAGCTGGCGGATCAGCAGTTTGACTTAATCGCCGAGACCGCGGAGAAGGCCACCAACCTGGCCAGCCACTTCTCCGGCGAAATCAAGGAAGTCACCCTGGCGCGCTTCCTCACCCTGGTCTTCGGCGAGGAATTCCCCGCCTCCCGGGTGGCGTACTACGGCTATGCCGTAGATATGCTTGCCGCCCACGAGATCACCACGTATGAGCAGCTCGCAGAACTCCTCACCCCGGAGAACTTGGAGAAGCTCTTCAAGGCCTACAACTACCCCTACCCTCCAGGTCAGGTGCGGTTGTTGGATGACATGTTGCTCTTTGTCTACGGCCGAGAGCACATTCGCAAGACCGTGCACATCGGCGATGACTCTTCCAGCCGGCCAGGTCGCTTGGGCAACCGCTGGCAGAAGCTGGGGCAGACCACCATGGCGGATCTGGAAAACACCAAAGCCCCTCAGCGGGAAATCCAGGCCGATGAGAAGAAGCCAGCCTCAGCTAGAGGAAAGAAAAAGCCCCACAAGAAGTGAGTGCCTAACCCTAGCGACCGCTCAGCGCTAGCCCTTGCCCATCAGCTGATCCAGCTGCCTGCGCTCACGCTTCGTGGGGCGCCCAGCTCCACGCTCGCGCCGAGGGATTGAGGCCAGAATCTCCTTCGGTGGCGGAGGCGGAGAATGATCAACGTAGGCTGCCCGGGCGATGGCCGGACCCACCCGTTTAGCGTGCAGCTGCGCCACCTCCACGATGAATTCGCGGTGATTCACCCAGGCGCGCACGGTATCCCCCACGGCCACCGATTGCGCAGGCTTCACGGCCACACCGTTGAGCTTCACATGCCCGGCGCGTACCGCCTCAGCTGCTGCGCTGCGCGTTTTATAGAGCCGGACTGCCCAGACCCAGGCGTCGATACGAACAGAACCGCCTTGCGCGGCAGGGCTCACCACTCGTCCTTGTGATCCAGGATCTTCTTGATCTGCACGCCGAAGTACACGAAGGCCAACAGGCAGATCACGGGGACAACCACGCTAAGCAGCGGGGTCTTGAGGAGGAACAGACCCACGCCCAAGCTCACCAGGCCCACGACCGCCACGGTGCGAGCGCCATAGACGTTCTTCGCCATCTGCTGCTTGCGTGCGCCCACCAGATCCTTGTTCGGATCAATCTTTGCTTTCTTTTCCATATCCATGGTTAGCCATTCTACGTGCAGCCCAACGTGCTCACACGGGTTGATCCACCCAGCGATGCCCCGCCTCCTGCAGCTCGGCGCTACCTCCGCTGAGCCGCGCCACGGCAGATTCCAAGCGGCCGCGCTCCCCCGAACCCACGCCCAGGGTCATCTCCACGTCCGCCCCAAATTCTGTCGAGATGATCTCCACGCCCTCCCCGCGCAGCTCGGCCTCCCACTTCCCCGCTTCGGCATGCTCGGCGTGCACGGTGTAGAGCCACAGCGGGGTGCGTCGAACCCGTGTGACCTGCTCAAGAGCCTTCTTCGCCGCGTCCTGATAGGCGCGCACCAGCCCGCCGGTTCCCAGCTTCACCCCACCGAAGTAGCGAACCACCACCACGGTCACATCCCGCATCTCCGTACCACGCAGCACTTCGAGAATGGGCTGGCCCGCGGTGCCGGAGGGTTCGCCGTCATCGTTGGATCGCTCGATGGGCAAGGCCTGATCCTGCTGCAGGATGTATGCCGTGCAATGGTGGCGGGCATCTGGATAGCGGGAGGTGACGTCGTTAATAAACGAACGTGCCTCCTCCTCATCCTCAGTGCGCTGAACCAGAGCGATGAACCGAGAGCGCTTGATTTCAATCTCGGCGCTGAATTCCCCAGTGCTGGGCCGCAGGTATGGAGTGTGGTTGGCGGGCATGAGTGCATTATCGCAGTTAGGGTTGAGCTCATGTTTAGTGTCTGGGCACCTAAGGCCGATTCCGTTGAGATTGAGCTGGATGGCACGCGCCGTCCCATGGAGCGCCACGGGGAGTGGTTCCAGCTGGCCGAACCGCGTGAGCCGGGGGCGCGCTATGGCTTTAGCGTGGATGGGTCGCCGGTGTTTCCGGATCCTCGTTCTCGACGCCAACCCGATGGCATCCATGGTCTCTCCGAGGTCTGGATTAATGAGCATCCCGCTGAGACCTTGGGCCGTCCGCTGCGCGGTGAAGTGATTTATGAGCTGCACGTGGGCACGTTCACGCCAGAAGGAACGCTGGATTCTGCGATTGAGCGACTGGATGACCTGCTTGATGTGGGTGTGAGCGCTGTGGAGCTGCTGCCTGTGCAGCCTTTCGGTGGTCAGCGCAACTGGGGTTATGACGGGGTGAGCTGGCACGCAGTCTCTGAGGTGTACGGCGGTCCGGATGCGCTGGCGCGTTTCGTGGAAGCTGCGCATGCGAAGGGCATCGCGGTGATTCTGGACGTGGTCTACAACCACTTCGGGCCGGATGGCAACTACACGGGCGTATTTGGCCCGTACACCACCGGTGGCTCCACGGGTTGGGGTGAGGTGGTGAATATTCAGGGGGCTCTCTCCGATGAGGTGCGCACGTACATTCTGGATTCAGTGGCTATCTGGACCAAGGAGTTTGGGATTGATGGGTTGCGGCTGGATGCAGTGCATGCGCTGGATGATGTGGGGGCGGTGAGCATTATCGAGCAGATTCGGGACGTGGCTTCGCCCAGCTATGTAATCGCGGAGACTGACCAGAATGATCCGAAGTACACGGAGCGTTTTGGGGTGGCGCAGTGGAATGACGACATTCACCACGCGATCCACACCGCTGTCTCTGGTGAGAACCACGCTTATTATGCGGACTTCGGGACGGTTGAGGTGCTGGCCACCACCTTCCAGCGGGTGTTCTGGCACGATGGGCGCTTCTCCAGCTTCCGCGAGCGCACGCATGGCCGAGCACTACAGTCTCCGGATTATTCACAGTTCGTGGTCTACACCACCACGCATGACCAGACAGGCAACCGCGCTGCAGGTGACCGGCCGAGCATGAACCTGAGCGTGGAACAGCAGCTTGCCAAGGCTGCACTGGTGCTGATCAGCCCGTTCACGGTGATGCTATTCCAGGGCGAAGAATGGGGAGCTTCTACCCCATTCGCATTTTTCGTGGATCACGAGGATCCGGAGCTCAACCGCTTGACCCGCGAGGGGCGGATGCGGGAGTTCGACCGCGCGGGATGGAATCCGGAGGAGGTTCCGGATCCAGCTGCGGAGAAGACATTCCTGGAATCCAAGCTGAACTGGTCTGAGCGGACCGAAGGTGATCACGCGCACGTACTTGCCGGGTACAAGGAATTACTGCAATTGCGTAAGGACTTGCACTTGGCGGAGGCGGAGCTGGTGGATGTGCGCTGGCACTCTGACGAGCCTCTGAGCGAAGAGCTGTTCACGGTGGCGCCGGTGACGGGTTCTGAGGAGCTAGGCGGGGGTGATGATCCTGCAGGTTCTAGAGAGGTGGATATCTCCGGCCGGTGGATCGAACTGGTCTACCAAGCCCCAGAAAAGTTGGTCACGCTCACGGTCAATCTGAGCGACGAACCAGCGCGTGAGCTGGATGGCTGGGGTTATCGAGTTGTGAGCTCTTAACGAGTAGAGATTAAGGCTGTTTTCTCAACCTCTAGTCAATGTTGAGAAAACAGCCCAATGCAGTCGCTTACTCTTCGGGAGAATCTGCTGATACCTGCTTTAGGCCGGTCGCGAGGGAAAGAACAAACGCTTTTTCTTCCTCTGCTCGCCGCGGCTTATCCGCCAGGTCGCTCACATCGGCAGAATCGCCATTACTTGCGATGATCTCATCGATTCCACCTGCTCGCTTAATAATCTCTTGTGTCTGCATGCCTCCCCCGGCGCGCTTGATGTTGCGAGCGAGCTCGACCACATCGTTGTCAGGCATCTGATCACCGTTAAGGATGGTGGCGATTAATGCAGGGTTCTGCACCACGCCATGATTCATTGAGTCGAAACGGTTCCGTAGGTTTGTCATCGTTTGCTCATTAGACCCGCTCACAACTTCCTCATCAGGAACGGTATCTACAAAGCGAACAAATTCGTCCACTTGACCTTGGTTCTCTACCGCGGCTTGAGTGGTGGAAACCTGCGAATTAAGCGCATTATCCGGTTCTGAGGCGCATGCCACACCAGCAAATGAAGTGGAGAGTGCCACGGGTAATGCCACAGCTTTCGTACCAATGCGAGTTGACATTATCCACCCCTTTCTCAAATAGACTCCATACTTTCCCTATCACGCTAATAAAATAATAAACGTGCATCAAGGATCTATGACTTGTCTAACACCGAGCAACTCGAACTGCATTGAATACTTACTTTTGCAGTCATATGAATAAGATAATGGCCATAAATCGAACAGGCGGCTAATGCCGCTGTTGCGTGCGATCCTTATTCCGGATTCGAGCCATCACTTAAAAATAGTCTGGGTTCATTTCACTCTCTACAGCCCCCAGCTCAGCCCAATTAGCCCCGCCCATAAAGCGGGAGCACCGCCTCAGTCACCAGTGGCGCGAGGTCATTGGGCAGCTCAACACCTTCAGAGAAGTCCAACCACCGCAGCTCTTCGATCTCCGCAGCAGAGTGAGAAATCAGCACTGCCGCATTCTCCGCCGGATCCCCGGCGCGATACTCAAACAAATGAGCTTTGACTAGTGTGTCGGCTTCATTGGCAGCGTCGGCAACAAAGGTTCCCAAGAACGTGAGTTCGGTGGGTCGCACGCGCACGCCGAGCTCCTCGGCCACCTCGCGCACGGCAGTCTCGACTGAACTCTCCCCCGGTTCGGGCTTGCCGCCGGGATGCATGAATAGCTCGGTGCCGCGTTTGCGGACGGTGAGCATGCGGCGGTGGGCATCGAAGAAAACTACCGCGCTGACCTCGATGACCGCCCGCGAGGAAACAGGCTCAGGCAAAGATGCCCTCCCACGTGGCAGCCTTCAGGTCACCCATCAGGGACGGCGACTTGCTCACGCGCATCTCGGAGCCGAGCATGTACTGCACCTGCTCGTCGCCATCGACGACCGTGAGGTACACATCCGAATCGCCCTTGTTTTGTGCCAGCACGCGCTTGAGCCGATTCATGTTGTCGGTAGTGGCCTGGTCAACGCGCATGTGTAGGCGCAGCGGCACGCCCGTTCCGGAACCAGCGGAGAGCTCTGCGGACTTCAGGTCCTCGCAGAACAGGCTCATGCGGTCTTCCTTGTAGCGCACCCGAGCCTTGGCCAGCACGATGTTATCTTCCACAATCTGCGGCGCCACCAGCTGATACGTCTTGGCAAACACCAGCAGTTCCACCTGCGCCCCGTGGTGATCCTCCAGCGTGGCAATCACCCACGGCGAACCCTTCCGGTCCACGCGCCTTTCCACCGAGGAAATGATGCCGCCGATGCGCACCTCGCGGTTATCCGCCAGCTCACCGGAAAGCACCTTGGTCAGTGGCGTATCCACCTGAGCTTCTAGCGCAGATTCGAAACCATCCAGCGGGTGGCCGGAGACATAGAGGCCCAGCATGTCTCGCTCCAAGGCCAGCTCGTGCTTGCGCTCCCACGTGTGATCCGGCACCTCCACGCGGAAAACATCCCCGGCGGCATCGTCTTCCAGCCCGGCGAACAGGTCAAACTGTCCCTTCGCTGCGGCCTTCTTGGTGTTGATCACGGCATCCACCGCGCCCTCATGAACCAGCACCAGACCCTTGCGCGGGTGGCCCAGCGAATCGAACGCGCCCGCCTTGATCAGCGATTCCGTCACGCGCTTGGAACACGCCACGGCATCGATCTTGTCCAGGTAATCGGAGAAGTTCTTGAACGCGCCCTTTTCTTTTCTCGACGCCACAATAGACTCCACCACTTCTTCACCCACGTTTCGCACGGCGCCCAGGCCGAAGCGAATATCGGTTCCCACCGATTGGAAGGTGTAGGCGGACTCGTTGACATCCGGGGAGAGCACCTTGATACCCAGGTGGCGGCAATCCGCCAGGTAGATCGCGGATTTATCCTTCTTGTCAGACACGCTGGTCAGCAGCGCGGCCATGTACTCGGCGGTGTAGTTTGCCTTGAGATACGCGGTCCAGAAGCTCACCAGGCCGTAGCCAGCGGCGTGCGACTTGTTAAACGCGTAGCCCGCGAAAGGCAGGATGGTGTCCCACAGCTGCTTGATGGCCTCGTCTGAATAACCGTTGTCCTTCATGCCGGCCTCGAAGGCCGCGAATTCCTTCGCCAGCACCTCTGGCTTCTTCTTACCCATGGCTTTACGGAAACCATCGGCCTGGCCAGCGGTGTAGTTAGCCACTTTCTGGGAGATCCTCATGATCTGCTCCTGATACACAATCAGGCCATAGGTCTCCTCCAGGATTTCCTGCAGCGGCTCTTCCAGCTCTGGGTGGATGGGCACAATCGGCTTGCGGTCATTCTTGCGGTCCGCGTATTCCCAGTGCGCACCCACACCCATTGGACCCGGACGGTACAGGGCCAATGCGGCCACGATGTCATTGAAGCCGGTGGGCTGCATCCGCTTCAGCAGCTCCTGCATACCACCGGAGTCCAGCTGGAACACACCCAAGGTGTCGCCGCGCGCGAGGAGCTCGTAGGCGGCTTTATCGTCTGTGGTCAGACCTTCAAGGTCCAGATCTTCCCCACGGTTGGTCTTGATGTTATCGATGCAATCACCGATCACCGTGAGGTTACGCAAGCCCAGGAAGTCCATCTTCAGCAGGCCAATGGCCTCACAGGCTGGGTATGGCCAGCCGGTGATCAGCGCGCCATCCTGCTTGCGCTTCCACATGGGGATGCAATCCAGCAGCGGCACGCTGGACATAATCACCGCACAAGCGTGCACGCCGGCTTGGCGAACCACGCCTTCCAAGCCCAGCGCGTCATCGTAGATCTTCTTCACATCGGGATCGGTCTCGATGAGCTGGCGCACCTCGGCGGCCTCTGCGTAGCGCTCATGGTTCGGATCCGTGATGCCCGTCAGCGGGATGTCCTTGGCCATGATCGCTGGTGGCAGCGCCTTGGTGATGCGGTCTGCCATCTGGAAACCGGCCTGCCCATAGTGCGCACGCGCGGCATCCTTGATGGCCTGCTTCGTCTTCACCGTGCCGAAAGTAATCACCTGAGCGATCTTGTCCTCACCCCAGCGATCGGAGGCATAGCGGATCATCTCGCCGCGGCGTCGATCATCGAAGTCGATATCGATATCCGGTGCGGACGGACGCTCCGGGTTGAGGAAGCGCTCGAAGAGCAGCCCATGCTCAATGGGGTCAATATTTGTGATGGTCAGCGCGTACGCCACCAGCGCACCAGCAGCGGAACCACGGCCGGGGCCCACGCGGATGCCTACGGAGCGGGCGTAGTGGATTAGCTCGGCCACGATGAGGAAGTAGGAAGGGTAACCCTTCATGTCGATGACCTCGACTTCATACTTCGCCCGGTCGATGTATTCCTGTGGCACCTGCTCGCCGGCGAAGCGCTTGTCCAGGCCCTCCATCACCTCGTGCATCAGCCAGGTGGTCGGGGTGTAACCCTCGGGTACTTCCGCCACTGGCATGCGGTCATGCGGGTGCTCGTCCCACACTTCGCTGTAATCCTGCACGCGCTCGGCCACCAGCAGGGTGTTATCGCAGCCATCTTCCACCACGTGATCCCACTGCGCGCGGAGGTCTTCTGCCGTGCGCAGGTAGAAGCCCGATCCGGAGAAGGCAAAGCGCTTGCCACCTTCGTCATAGGTGGGCTCGTCCATGGTGGAGCCGGACTGCACGCAGAGCATGACCTCGTGCGCCTTGGCCTGGCTTTCCAGCACGTAGTGGCAGTCATTGGTCACCAGTGGCGGGATGCCCAGCTTTCGGCCCACTTCCAGAAGGTCATCGCGGACGCGCTTTTCGATGTCCAGCCCGTGGTCCATCAGCTCTAGGAAGTAGTTGTCCTTGCCGTAGATGTCCTGCCACATCGCGGCGGCTTCCACTGCCTGATCGAACTGTCCCAAGCGCAGGCGGGTTTGTACGTCGCCGGAAGGACAACCGGTGGTGGCGATGATGCCCTCAGCACGCTCGGCAATCAGCTCGGCATCCATGCGTGCCCACTTGCCGTACTGGCCCTCATAGCTGGCCATGGAGCTCAAGTAGAAGAGATTGCGCAGGCCCTGGGCAGTTTCCGCAACCATGGTCTGGTGCAGGTAAGCACCGGAGGCGGAGACATCGTCACGCTTCTGCTCCGGGTTTCCCCAGCGCACGCGGGTGGTGCTGAAGCGGGACTCCGGCGCGATATATGCCTCGATGCCGATGATGGGCTTGATGCCCGCGGCGGTCATCGCCCGGTAGAAGGAATCCGCGCCGTACATGTTGCCGTGGTCAGTCATGCCCACCGCGGGCATCCCCTGGCGCGCCGCTTCTTCGGCCAGCATATCCACCTTGGCCATGCCATCGAGCATGGAGTATTCGGTGTGATTATGCAGATGGACGAAAGAAGATTTAGCCATGTACGCGCTTCCTACTGTCTTTTTTGTAATCTTTTTGCCGAGGAAAGCATCTTCCCGGCGATGTTGCTGAATTCTCCCTAAGGAGCGTTAATCACACCGTAGTCTATCCCCTGTGAAGCAAGATATTCGTTCCGCAGTTGCACACCTGGACGCGCCGTTTGCCGTCCTCGATTTAGACGCCGCACTGGAAAACGCCGCAGACATGGTTCGCCGCGCGAATGGCACCCCCATTCGCCTGGCCAGCAAGTCCATCCGCATCCGCGAGCTGATGAAGCGCGTGCTGGAACTGCCGGGCTACCACGGCATCCTGGCCTACAACCTCACCGAGGCCCTGTGGCTGGTGGAATCGGGCGCCTCCGACGACGTCGTGGTGGCCTACCCCACCGCCAATCGCTCCGCCCTGCGCGCGCTCTTCGCAGACCAGCGCGCCCTGAACAGCATCACGCTGGTGGTTGATTCCGTGGAGCACCTGGATTTCATCGATGCGGTGGCGCCTACTGATCAACGTGGTGAGGTGCGTTTATGTGTTGATATCGACGCTAGCCTCGAGCTGGGAAAGCTACACCTCGGAGCCATGCGCTCCCCTCTCCACAGCGTCTCCGAGGTGCGAGGATTCCTCGATGCGGTGTGCACCCGCCCCGGGTTCAAACTCGTTGGATTGCTCGCCTATGAGGGGCAGATTGCCGGCACCACGGACACCTCCCGGGTCGTGTCGCTGATGAAGTGGGCCTCCACCAAAGAACTGGCACCTCGGCGCAAAAAGATCGTGAACACGGTGAATGCCCGTTTGCGCAGCCTGGGCAAACCTCCGCTGGAATTCGTCAACGGTGGCGGCACCGGTTCCATCGAGAACACCTCTGCGGAAGACGCAGTCACGGAGATCGGCGCGGGATCGGGAATCATCGGCTCGGCTCTGTTTGATCACTACAAGCAGTTCACTCCCCAGCCCGCAGAATGGTTCGTGCTACCCGTGGTTCGGCGACCAGCAGCAAACACTGTGACGGTTGCTGGTGGAGGCAGGGTGGCGTCGGGCCCCATTGGAAAGGACCGACTACCGCACGTGGCCTGGCCACCCGAGCTTTCCACCAACACCATGGAAGGTTTCGGAGAAGTGCAGACCCCATTGAGTGGCGATGCAGCTGCAGAACTGAAACTGGGGGATCATGTGTGGATGCGCCCCTCCAAAGCCGGCGAGCAGACCGAATATTTTAATTCAATCGTGGTGGTTTCCCAGGGTCGGGTTATTGATGAATGGGCCACCTACCGGGGCGAGAGAAAGAGTTTTGTGTAATGGCACGTGCAACATGGAATAACTGGTCTGGATCAGTCAGCGCCAACCCGAAGGAAATCGCGCAACCGCGCAGCGAAGCCGAATTAGTGAAGCTCATTCAGCAGGCCGCGACAACCGGCAGCCGGGTCAAAGCGGTGGGCGCGGGGCACTCGTTCATGCCGCTCGCGGAGACCGCGGGCGTTTTGGTGAACTTGGACAACCTGAGTGGCTTGGTGCATTTCGACCGGGACAACATGACCGTGACCCTGCACGCGGGCACTCGGTTACGCGATCTTCCGGAATTGCTGCGGCCCCTGGGTGTAGCGCTGGCGAATCAGGGCGACGTGGACCCGCAGTCCATCGTGGGCGCGATCAGCACCGGAACCCACGGCACGGGAGTCAACCACACCGGGTTTGCCGGGATGCTCCGGAGTTTCCGCATCATCACCGCGGACGGCTCCATTCACGATGCTCACCCCAATGCGGCCGATGAACTGGACCGCGAGCTGTACCACTTGGGGCGGATTTCCTTGGGCGCGCTGGGCATCATCACGCAGGTAGAGATGGACGTGGTGCCGACCTTCGTGCTGGAGGCCAAAGAAGCCGCCGAGCCCCTGGGCCCCCTGGTTGATACGTTCTCCGATAGGGCGCACGCTGCGGATCACCTGGAGTTCTACTGGTTCCCCCACACCAAGGTGGCACACGTGAAAACCAACACGCGCCGGGCCGCTGATGTGCAAACGTCACCCATTGCGCGTTGGCAAGAAGTGATGGCCGATGAACTACTGAACAACGTGCTGTTCGGAGCCATGAACTACCTCTCCGGATGGGTGCCCAGCACCACGCGCACGCTGGCGCGAATCTCCGCCAGCACCTTGGCGCAAAGGGAATACTCCGATGCGGCGCACGACGTGTTTGTCTCGCAGCGCCGAGTGCGCTTCAACGAGATGGAATACTCGGTGCCACTGGCCGATGCCACCGAGGTGCTCAAGGAAGTGCAGCACACGATCAATACCTGTGGCGAGCAGGTGCTCTTCCCGATCGAAGTGCGTGCGACCAGCGCTGACGATGTTCCACTCTCCACCGCCAAGGGGCGGGAATCCTGCTACATCGCGGTGCACCGCCACCACCCGCAGGATCAGTGGGCGTACTTCCGGCACCTGGAGCCAATCTTCAAGGAAGCTGAAGGCCGGCCACACTGGGGCAAGCTCCACACCCTGGGTCATGAGGATCTGCTGGAGAGGCACGAGGACTTCGCTGCTGTGACCCGCCTGCGGGCGAAGGTTGATCCGGAGGGGGTGTTCGTCAATCCGCTGCTGGAGCGGATGTTTGGGCTGGTTTAGCTCGCTGGTTGGTAGTTGACTGGTTAGGCTGCTGGCTGGTTAATCTGCTGCCTGCGCGGATGCCGATTGCGCGGCGGCTCGTTCGCGTTTCCCGGCGCGAGCAGCTCGGGTGCGCAGCAAGAGATCCGCGATGAAGATGGCCAGCGCCACCCAGATGATCACGAAGCCCACCCACCTGCCGGGCTCGATGTATTCCTTGGTGACGAACACCGCCCAGAGCATCTGCAGCATGGGGGTGATGTACTGGATCATTCCCAAACTGGTGAGGGTCAGCGCATGCGCTGCCCGAGCGAAACACAGCAGCGGTAGTGCCGTGACAACGCCCGCCAACATCAGGAGCACCGCGTGGCTGGGCCCATCCTGCACAAAGGTGTTGCTGCCTTGGGATTGCAGCCACAAAATGTAGCCCACACCCACGGGAGCCAGGACCATAGTTTCTGCCATGAGGGAGATCTGCGGGCTCAGAGTGATTCGCTTTTTCAGCAATCCATACAGGCCAAAACTCACGGCCAGTAGCAGCGGGATCCACGGCGGTGTACCCAGCATGATGGTCATGATGATCACAGCCGCGGCAGCTAACCCCACCGAGATTTTCTGCAGTGGGCGCAGCGATTCCCGCAGCACGATCACTCCCAGCAACACGCTTACCAGGGGGTTGATGAAGTAGCCCAGGGCAGCATCCGCCACCTTGCCGCTGTTCACTGCATAGACGTACACGCCCCAGTTCACGGAGATCACGATGGCCGCAGCGGTGACCAACAACCACTCCAGCTTGGTGATCTTGCGCAGCTTGCCCAGGTTGCCCACCACGGCCAGCACCAATCCCATGAACACGAACGTCCAGAGGAAGCGGTGAGACAGGATCTCTAGCGGACCGGCTGGTTTGAGCAAGGGGAAGAAGGCGGGGAACAAGCCCCACATTCCATATGCCAAGAAGCCCCAGATCATTTCGCGCCTCCCTGGGGTTTCTGGCCCTGTGGAGATTGGCCCTGCGCGTTCATGCCAGGACTATCCGCAGACACCGGGCGCACACCCATCCGGCCGTACACTGCATCAGCTGCAGCGGGTTCCACGGCAGCGATCTTCGGCTGCTCGGCAATCTTCCTGAGCTGCTCGGGAGTGCCGTACACCAGCACGCCTTCGGCCTTGATGTCACTTTCCCGTAGGCCCGCGCCCGCAGCCATGCTCCGGGTGGCTTGCTGCAACACGTCCTTGCGCTGCAATCCCTTGGCCGGTTCAGGCAGAACCCATTGCACCGGGCCCACAAGCAGCGTGCTCACGCGCAGTTCGGGATCGCGGAGCGGCTCGGTCAACTCCACTGGGTTGGCTTCATCTTTAGGGGTGACCAGTGCCCATCGCGCCTGCTCCCCTTGCATATCCCGCAGGGATTGCTCTGCTTGCTGGAAGTACTCCTGGTTACTCGCGGTATCAAAGGGACCCAACTGATCCCCGTTGATGTTTTGCGGCGCGGATACCCGGTCAGAAGCCGATAGCCCCAGAATGCCGATAAACAGCACCAACAGGCACAGCCCTGCCAGCCAAGCTACCCAGGCAGGACGGCGGGTATCTTCCCAATCCAGCTCTCTACTGCGCTTTTTATCCACCGGCACCTGCTGAGAGAGCCGTGCCCGGTACTGCGAATCCTTAGACACCGTTAGCCTCCCGCAACGCGCGCAATGATTGTTCAAGATCCTCTGGGTACTGCGAAGTCACGGTCATGAACTCACCATTGGGGTGCGGAAAGCCCAGAGACACGGCATGCAACCACTGCCGAACCAAACCCATCTTTTCCGCCAGCTTGGGATCCGATCCGTACATCGGGTCCCCCACCAATGGATGGTGCATTGAAGAAAAATGCACGCGGATCTGATGAGTCCTGCCGGTTTCCAATTTCACCTCTACCAGCGACGCCTGCCGGTGCGCTTCCAAGGTGCGGTAATGAGTGATTGCGTGTTTGCCATCATCGCGGACCGCAAAACGCCAGCCCGCCGAGGGATGACGACCAATCGGGGCATCAATAGTTCCGACCGTGGGATCGGGGTGGCCTTGCACCAGCGCGTGATAAGTCTTGGACACCGTCCGCTCCTTAAACGCGCGCTTCAAAATGGTGTACGCACGTTCGGAAGCCGCCACGATCATCACCCCGGACGTTCCCACATCCAGTCGCTGCACAATGCCCTTGCGCTCAGGCGGGCCAGAGGTGGAAATCCGGAAACCTGCTGCGGCCAGACCAGCCGTAACTGTCGGCCCTTCCCAGCCCAGGGTGGGGTGAGCAGCCACGCCCACCGGTTTATCCACCACGATCACATCATCATCCGAGTACAGGACGTTCATGCCCTCCACATGCTGCGGAGGTTCAGCGGTGAGATCCCGCGGCGGTTCCGGCAACGTGACATCCAGCCACGCCCCACCGACGAGCCTGTCCGATTTTCCGACAGCCTGCCCATCTTGGAGAACGTGTCCATTGACTGCCATTTCCGCCACGATGTTGCGGGAAAGACCAAGTAATTTGGACAGGCCGGCGTCGACACGCATTCCGGCGAGCCCATCGGGTACCGGAACCACACGATTCTCCCCGCTCATCGTGCCTCCTCTTCTTCAACCATCACGGCGGCCTTGCGTTCCGCAATCAATTTTGGTTCGACGAAAGCCGTGTACAACAAGTACGTCACCACACCGACGGTGATGGATGCATCAGCGATGTTGAAGATGGCGAAATTGCCGAAGGAGAAGAAATCCACCACATGGCCATGCAAGCCACCCGGGGAACGGAAGATGCGATCCATGAGATTGCCCAGTGCACCAGCACCGATGAGGATCGCTGGGGTGGCCGCCCACCAGGTGCGCACGCGCAGCAGAACCACCACACAAATGATGGTGGCGATGATCTGGAAAATGGAGAAGATCAACGTGGCATCCACTCCGAATGAGAACGCGGCTCCCGGGTTGCGGATGAGAAAGAGCCGGAACCACTCCCCGATGATGGGGTAAGAAGTGCGCGGCTCGAGATTTTCCACGACCAACCACTTGCTCAGTTGATCTACGCCCATGATCAACAGCAACAGCAGCAGCGAGATGCCCGACAAGCGTTTGGAATTCACAAGAAGACAGTCTAGTAGGCGGCCCGGACAGTCTTGAATCGGCAATGGGGTTGGGCGTGGTGGCTTTCGGTTTGTGCGCGGTTCTGCGGGCTCTCCCTTGTTTGGCGACTGGCTTGCGTCGGGTTGCCTGAGAAAGGTTGCCTACCAAGGGAAAGGTGCCGGAGTTTTCCACTCCAACTGTTAATGTGAATAATCGTGGTAAATCAGAGACTTCGGAAATTCCAGGCTGTCGTGGCAATGGTGGCTGTCACAGCCCTTGCTGCGTGCGGTGAAGAACCGGAGCAAGCCTCCGCCCCCGTTGAAGCACCGGTGGAGGGCATGAAAGTGGAGCTGCTGGATGCGGGCAAGGCTCCGCAGCAGCCGGTGGTGTGGTTCACGGATCAAGAAGAGCAGCACGTGAACTACAGCATCACCCGCGGGCTTGAGCAGAGCACCGAGGTGGATGAGGAAAAGGCGAAGGAGCTGGCTGCGAGCTCGAGCGCGGCGGAGTCCTCTGCTGCGGGTTCTTCTACCGGTTCGGCTACTGCGGGGCCTGATGCAGAAGGCTCTGGCGTTGCAGGCTCCAGCGCGGAAAACAGCGCGTCAGCCAGCGAATCCGCGAGCGCTGAGGAGGAAAGCAACAACCTTCCCTACGAGGAGGTCACCATGAACCTCCCGCTCACCACCGGAATCAAGACCGATGGCGACACCCGCACCAGCACCGTCACTGTGGGCAAACCAACCGGCGATAACACTGAGCGCAACGAGGACATCGCCTCCGCCGAGGGCTTCCGCATGACCACCGAGCAAGATCGCTATGGTCGCCCGCAGAATCGCACTTTCTCTTCCCCGGAAGGCGCGTCTGATTCAGCCCGGGCCAGCGTGGAAGAAGCCTTGGTGCAGATGAATAATCTGCCGCTGATCTTCCCTGAAGAACCCATCGGTGAAGGTGCCTCTTGGACGGTCTCTAATCGAGTAGAAGATGGTGGTATTTCCTTCTTGCAGACCATCACGTACACGCTGCTACAGAAGCAGAATCAGACGGTATCACTCTCCGTTTCCGCAGAGAGGAAGCCCGCCACGCAGTTCCTCAATGGCTCTGATCTGCGCATCATGGACGTGTCCACTGAGTCTTCAGGCCATATTTCTGTGAACCTCACGCACGCCGTGCCAGAACGCGGATCCATCAGCCTTTCCACGGTGGTGACCTATGGCAAAGAGGATTCCGCCACCCGGGTAAAGCAAAAGACCACGAGCAAAAGCTCATGGTCTCCGGCTGAATCCTAATTAGCGCTTAGGGCGTTAGTGCTTAGAGCGCCTGGTTACACATTGGCGGCACCTGGTCTGGCACCACGTTGGTGACCAGGTCACAAGCCCACTTGCGATCCAGCTTAAACTTGCCGTCCTGCTCCACGAACTCCACTCCGGAGATCAGCTGTGGTTCACGATCCGGCATGGTCAGGTTCACTGCTGCGGTGTAGATGCCGGGAAGCGCGGAAGGAAGCACGGGTTCCTTGACTTCGAATTGTGCTCCGGAATCAACGGTTGCCTTGGTGAGCGCGTCGAAGAGCTCAGGGGCTTCCTCGCCACCCATCACGGCATCCAGCTTCTGGTCGGTGGGGACGTTAGGATCCACCGCGCGGGCAAGCGTGGCGTGCAGCTCAGCAGCCGTTGGCGCGGCTGCAGCTTGCTCGGTGGTCGTCGTGGTGGTTGACGTTTCTGGAGAGGAATCATCGTCGTTTCCACAGGCCGACAACGTGAGGCCAGCGCCCAGGGCGGTGACGAGTGCCAGGGTCTTCAGTGAAGCCTTAACCATGAGAATGAATACTCCTTGTGATGTTGGGTCAGCGTGTACCGTTTTTCGGCGTGTGACCCGGCGTTCTCTCCTCCCCGGTCCGCGACAGGGGATGTTCTAGCCAACAATGTTACACATGTGTCAGGTGTGACGACCAACCCCGAGATCACTAATCTGGGTCACATGGACCCCAACGCGTCACCCGCAGCCCCCGCAGAGCAGGCTTCCAGAATCGTCATCCTCGGCACCGGAGGAACGATTTCCTGCACCACCACAGCTGATGGATCTCTGCACCCCACCCTGAGCATCGCAGAGATTTTCGCGCAAGCCCAGATTGAACTGCCAGGCAACGTGGAAGTGACCTGCCAGGACGTGATGACTCTGGATTCTTCCGCCATCCGGCTCGAGGATATCGATGAATTAATCGCACACGCCCACCGGAGCATCCGCACTGCCGAGGCGGGCAGCGTGCGGCTAGCGGGCATCGTCGTGGTGCACGGGACGGATTCCATGGAAGAAACCGCCATGGCTTTCGATCAATCGCTCCTCGGCCCCACCCCGATCGTCTTCACCGGGGCACAGCGCCCAGCAGATGATCAGCATCCCGATGGCCCCGGCAATCTGCGCCGTGCCATAGAATTCCTCCTCAGCGCGCCTGGCGATTCCCGCCCACACGTTGTCTTCGGTGGGCAAACACTCCCGGCTTTCGGTGCCACGAAAATTCACACCACCGCGGACGCTGGATTCGCCTCCACCGTGGAAGATGCAGCGCAAACCGAGTCTGAAATCCACTTTCTCCTCCCCGCCTCCGAGCGCCACGAAAGCCGTGACACTCCCCCGCTGGCAGGTCTCTTCGTTCCTATTTTCGACGCCCACATCGCCGCCAACCCCGTCCTCATCGAGATGCTGTTGGATCCACACTCCGCCGCGCCCACACCTGATGGCCTCGTGATTGCCGCGATGGGCAGCGGTAATGTCCCGCCACCGATGGTCAACGCCATGCGGGAAGCCACCAACCCCATCGTCATCTGCTCCCGAGTCCCCTTCGGCGGAGTGCACTTTGTCTATGGAGGTTCTGGCGGCGGCGCCAGCTTGGCTCAGCTGGGCATGCTCTCCGGAGGAGCCCTCCGGCCCGCCCAGGCCCGGATGGCTCTCCTCGCCCATCTCGCCCGCGGTAGGCAGGACAACTAGCCCGGCTAGTCGTCCTCCTCATCTTCCGGGAGATCCCAATCCAGGGAGTCCAAGGGGTTGCCGGGTGACAGGGCAGGATCCGTTACCGCGAAGGTGCGTGTCTTGCCTGGGCCGCTCGCGCGCGTTTCAAAACGCACGCTCACCACTCCCAAACCCGTGCCCTGTACCCATCCGTGGCCGAATTCCTCATGCACAATGTCCTGGGTGGCCTCCCACGATGGAGCCTCATCCGGGGTTTCTTCCGCTGCTCCATCGGTATCCGCATCAGCACCGTCACCAGCGGCTTTCACCGTCGCTGCGCTCGCAGAAGCAGCACCCCGGGAATTCAGCGGAGCCAACTCACCAACTTCTGAATCCTCAGTCACCACGATGCGGCCAGTTGACTGCGGGTTGGATAGTTCCGGGAATAGCACTTCCTGACGGTCATCCACCAGGCCGGAAAGCCCCACCCCGACCAACCGAATGGCCCCCACATCCTCCGGTCGTGGCAACACCCGGCGAGCCACGGAGATGATGGTGGACAACTCATCCGTGGCGGCAGGCAGAGTGGCTGATCGCGTGTGAATCTGAAAATCAAAGGTGCGCACCTTAGCCGTAATGGTGCGCGCTGCCCGCCCATCCTTGAGCAAGCGTGAATGCGCCGCGCGGGCAGCGCTGTCCAGGTAGCGCCACACTTCTGCCGAGGTTCGTACGTCGGTTTCCAACGTCCGCTCCGCAGACACCTGCTTAGACCGAGCACGCGGAGCCACCGGCCGAGTGTCATCACCCGCTGCCATCCGCTGGATCTCGGCACCCACGGAGGAAAGCAGCGAACGAATATCCAGAGGATCCATGTCCACGAACTCCTGGATGCTGTGCACGCCAACTTCCGCGAGCCTGCCCTGCGCAACCCGGCCGATTCCCCACAGTTCACTCACTGGGCGGGGACCAAAGATTTCCATGCGTCGAGCAGCGGGAACCACCGCCACCCCATGTGGTTTACCCAGGTCACTAGCCATTTTCGCATCCAGTTTGGTGGAGGCCATTCCCACCGAGGCGGGCAACCCAGTGTGCTCATCCACTGCGGCTTGCAGGTCCAGCGCCCACTGCCGCGCCTCGGCTTCGGTTGCCCCGCGCAATTGTTCTGGCTCGGCAAAGCCCTCATCCACGCTCAGCTGTTCGATGACCCCGGCATAATCCCGGATCACAGAAAAGATGCGTCGGGAGGCCGCCTTGTATACCGAAAAGCGGGGTGTCACCACCACGGCCTTACCGCGGCAGAGGCGCACTGCCTGGCTGCTGGGCATGGCTGAGCGGGCTCCGAAAACTCGCGATTCATACGAGGCTCCGGCCACTACTCCGCGCCCGCCCATGCCCGCCACCAGAACGGGGCGGCCGCGCAGCGTGGGACGCGTGAGCTGCTCCACCGCGGCGAAGAACGCATCCATGTCGATGTGCGCCACCCAGCGTTCCTGCGTTTGCCCCGCATCCCCGCGCCCGTCATCCCCACCATGTTCCATGGGCGCTATGCCTCGTCCCCGGGCCGGCGAATAGCCACCGCAGCCACCACTGCCGCGATGCCAAGGACCTCAATCATGCTCAACATCTGCCCCAGCATAACCGCGCCGAATATCGCTGCCACCAGCGGTAACAACGCCAGCAACAAGGCAAAATACGCTGGCCCCGCCATCCGCAGCACCACCTGATCCAGGCTGTAAGGAATCACCGCGGAGAGCGTGCCCAGCCCAATGGCCAGACCCAGGATGAGGACCGGATCCATCGTCGTGTGTGTCGACGCCACCCCGGCCCGTTCCGCGAGCAGCAACCCCAGACCCACCACTGGTGCGCTGAGTACAGCAGCCCAGGCAAAACCCACGGCCAGACCGGTGCGCTTGGTGGATTGCGGGGCCGGCACAGCAGCACCGCCAGCACCACCCGTCAGATCGCCAGAATCCAGAGACACCCCACCGTTCACCGGCTCGGGGGCTACTGTCTCTCGAGAAACCTTGTCCCCCAGGACGATGTAAAACGCCCAGAGCACGGCAGCGCCGATGGCAAACAACACGCCAGAGGCCGAGGCTGACCATTGCGCCCCAGACAAGGTGAGTACGCCCGCAGTGGCCAACACAAGAGCCAGCCAATCTCTCCGGGTTCTGCTGCCCAGTGCTGCCACGGCGATGGGTCCCATGAACTCGATAGCCACAGCGGTGCCCATGGGCAGCCGCGCGATGGCCTCATAAAAGACCATATTCATGCCCAGCGTGACCACGCCGAACAATCCGGCGAGGCGACCCGCAGAGCTGAAGAATTCAGTAAACCGCGGGCGCAGCAGCACCACTAGGATGAGTGCAGCTGCACTCATCCTCATCCACGCCACCAGCGAGGGCGGGAACTGCTCGAACAACCCAACGGCCAGGGCAGCGCCAGCATAGAGCGACGCCCCGGAGGCCAGCATGACCCCCGGCGCCGCCCATCGCGAAGCCCTCGAGTTATGCACTAGATGCGGTGCACCTCAGCGGTACAACCCTCGGCCACCTCTACGGGCAGCTCTTCACCAACCACGATGTCCAGCTGTTCTGCCAGCACTTCCTTGGCGATCGCCTCGATGTTATCCATGGCCCACTTCTGCTGGCTTTCCGGCACGGAGAGGCGCACCTTGATGCGGTCGGACACATCGAAGCCGGCGTTCTTACGTGCATCTTGAAGCCCGCGAACCTGGTCAGCAGCCCAGCCTTCGGCCTCGAGCTCTTCGGTCACGTTGGTATCCAGCACCACCAGGCCACCGATGGCTGGCACGTCTGCGGTGTGCTCAGGATCCTGAGCCACCAACTTGCGGGTGTACTCGTTGTCCTGCAGCTCGATGCCGTCGGCTACCACCACTCCATCCTCGGACACGGTGTAGTTTCCGGACTTCACGGCCTTGATCACTCGCTGGACGTCCTTACCCAGACGAGGTCCGGCCGCGCGAGCGTTCACCACCACGTCAAAGGTGCCCACGGAGGCCACGTCATCGGTGAGCTCCACGTGCTTCACGTTGACCTCGTCGGCAATGATCGAGGTGAAGTCCTCCAACTCCGCAGCGTTCGGAAGGGCCACGGTCAGCTGTGGCAAAGGCAAACGGTTGCGCAGCTTGTGCGCCTTGCGCAGAGAAGACGCGGAGGAGCTGATGGAACGCACGGCATCCATTGCCTCCACCAACTGCTGGTCTTCCGGCAGCGCGGAAGCATCTGGCCATTCTGCCAAGTGCACGGAGCGCTCGCCGGTCAGTCCGCGCCAGATCACCTCGGTGGTCATCGGCAACAGCGGAGCTGCCACGCGGCACAAGGTCTCCAGCACGGTGTACAGGGTGTTGAAGGCCTCTGGGTGGACAGTATCGCCCTCCCAGAAACGGTTGCGGGAGCGGCGCACGTACCAGTTGGTCAGCGCGTCACAGAACGTGCGGATCTCATCAGTTGCAGTTGCCACATCAGTGGCATCCAGTGCCGCCGTGGTCTTCTCCACCGTCTCGCGCAGCTTGGCCAGGATGTACCTATCCAGCACGTTGCTGGAATCCGTGGAGAATTCAGCTGGCTGGGAGGCGTACAGGCGCAGGAAGGAGTAGGCATTCCACATCGGCAGCATCGCCTGGCGCACACCCTCGCGGATGCCCTGCTCGGTGACGATCAAGTTACCGCCACGCAGGATCGGCGAGCTCATGAGGAACCAGCGCATGGCATCCGAGCCATCGCGGTCGAAGACCTCGTTGACATCCGGGTAGTTGCCCTTGGACTTGGACATCTTCAGCCCATCATCACCCAGCACGATGCCGTGAGCCACCACCTTGCGGAACGCCGGACGGTCAAACAGCGCTACAGAGAGCACGTGCAGCAGATAGAACCAGCCGCGGGTCTGGCCGATGTACTCCACGATGAAGTCCGCCGGGGCGTGGGTCTCAAACCAATCCTTGTTCTCGAATGGGTAATGGACCTGCGCGAATGGCATGGAGCCAGACTCGAACCAGCAGTCCAGAACCTCTGGCACACGGCGCATGGTGGACTGTCCCGTGGGATCATCCGGGTTGGGGCGGGTCAGCTCATCGATATCCGGGCGGTGCAGAGAGGCAGGACGACGCCCAAAATCACGCTCCAGCTCATCCAGAGAACCGTAGACATCCACGCGCGGGTATTCCTCGTTATCCGAGACCCACACGGGGATCGGCGAACCCCAGTAGCGGTTACGAGAGATGTTCCAATCGCGGGCGTTTTCCAACCACTTGCCGAACTGACCATCGCGGATGTGCTCCGGCAGCCATTCGATCTGCTCGTGGTTGAGCTCCACCATGCGATCACGGAACTTGGTCACTGCCACGAACCAGGATGGCAGAGCCATGTAGATCAGCGGCTCGCCAGAGCGCCAAGAGTGTGGGTAGGAGTGCTCGATGGTCTGGTGGCGAACCACCTTTCCGGCTTCCTTGAGGTCCTTGATGATTTCCTTGTTGGCGTCGAAAACAAGAAGACCTTGGTACTCAGGAACCAGGGAGGTGAACTTGCCGTCCATGTCCACGGGGATGACCACCTCGATGCCGGCGGCGTCACAGGTGTTCATATCGTCCTCACCAAAGGCCGGAGCCTGGTGGACGATACCCGTGCCGTCCTCGGTGGTCACGTAATCCGCACCGAGGATCTGGAATGCGTTCGGGTGATCGCGGAAGTAACCGAAGATCGGCTCGTAAGTCAGGCCCACCAGGTCGGTGCCGGGGTGCTCACTGACCACGGTGTGCTTCTCGCCCAGCTCCTTGGCGTACGCACCCACCAGATCCTGAGCCAGCAGGAAGCGACGGCCACGAAACTCCTCCGCGCCATCCTCACCCACCTCAACCTGCACGTAAGTCACCGCAGGGTTGACCGCCAGAGCCAGGTTGGAAGGCAAGGTCCACGGCGTGGTGGTCCAGGCCAGAGCAGAAGCGCCCACCAGCTCAGCATTCGCGGACGAGCCGTCCTTCACGCCCGTGATGGGGAACGTCACGGTCAGCGTGGGATCCTGGCGCATCTTGTAGGAATCATCCAGGCGGGTTTCCTGGTTGGACAGCGGCGTATTCTCCGCCCAGGAATAAGGCAGCACGCGGAAGCCCTGGTACACCAAGCCCTTGTCCCACAGCGCCTTGAATGCCCACATCACGGACTCCATGAAGTCTTGATCCATGGTCTTGTAACCGTTGTCAAAATCTACCCAACGCGCCTGACGCGTCACGTAGTCCTTCCATTCATCGGCGTAGCGCAGCACGGAGGTGGCACAGTAATCGTTGAACTTGGCCACACCCATCTCTTCGATTTCCTGGCGACCCTTGATACCCAGCTGCTTCTCCGCCTCCAGCTCAGCGGGCAGGCCGTGGCAATCCCAGCCGAACACGCGGGCTACCTTCTTGCCGCGCATGGTCTGGTAACGAGGCACGATGTCCTTGACATAACCCGTCAGCAAGTGGCCGTAGTGTGGCAAACCGTTGGCGAAGGGAGGGCCATCGTAGAAGACGTATTCTTCCGCGCCCTCACGCTGCTCGATGGACTCCTGGAACGTGCCATCCTGCGCCCAATACTTGAGCACTTCCTGCTCCATCACTGGGAAAGAGGAGGTGCCCTGGGTCATGTCCTGGCGCGGATATGCGCCGCCAGCTGGGGTATTCATGGTGTGGTTCCTGTTCTACGTTGCGCTCTAATTTTTTCTTCCCGACGCCACCACTCGCCTACACGCAGCGGTTTCGCCAAAAAATCAGGGACGTGAACAGTCACGCGGTACCACCCTGGTTGCCCCATTTCCGCATGAACGGCCATGGAACCACTCTTCATGCGGCGATAACGTGCCGCGACTCCGCTCGGTTCTACTGGGCGCCGTGATTCTTCAAAGGGTGATTCCTAAAAGGATGTCCCTCAAAGGTGGTTCACGATGCTGTTCTTCCGATGACGCTCCCCGGTGATTGCCGGATCTACACGAATACAGGTGAGTTTACACTGCAATTTTTATCCGGCAAGACTGGGCAAAGCGCGGCTGGCTTCTGGCGTGCCTTTGCCGTGGCTTTGCTGAACTCCGCTGGGATGCTGCTGTGGCGCTGGGCATTCAGCGGGTTGAGCCGCACAGGGGCATGGGCAGGGAAAAAGAGCGAGAATCACGGCTTAGTGCGTGATTCTCGCTCTGTGTTCTTGGCGGGTCTGGGGTTCCCTACCTGCGGTTGGTGCGCTTATGGTGACGGATCCAGTCCACCACGAAGAGCACCACTCCGATTACTGCCACCACCATGCAGATCCATGCCCACGTGGTGGAGCCCATCAGCAACGCCACAATGAGAGCGGCAAAACCGAGGGCAGCCAGTGCTAATGCATAACTCAGCATGGCTTAGCGGTTGTTGTTCTCCACCTGGTGGGTACCGGCTGGTGCAGCGGTGCCACGGGCGTTGAGCTCTTCCAGCTGAGACTCCAAGAAGGTCTTCAAACGGGTGCGGTACTCGCGCTCGTAGGTGCGCAGTTCCTCGATACGTGCCTCGAGGGTAGTCTGCTGCTTCTTGATGGTGTTCATGATCTCAGTATGCTTGCGCTCTGCATCCTGCTCCAGAGCGTTTGCCTTCTCCTGGGCCTGACGGATCTGCGCCTCGGACTGAGCGTTGGCATCAGAGAGCAGGGTCTTGGAGCGCTGATCGGCATCTGCCAACTGTGCTTCAGACTTCTGCTTCGCATCCGCGAGCAGCTTCTCGGAGCGAGTCTTCGCTTCGTTGAGCTGTGCATCTGCGCTCTTCTTGGCATCATCCAGGGTTTTTGCGGAGCTGGAGTTAGCCTGCTCCACGGTGCGCTTCGCCTCGCGGCGGGCATCTGCCAGCATGGAGGAGGACTCTGCCTTGGCATCACCGGTGAGGCGATCAGCCATTTCCTGAGCCAGGGAGAGAACGCGAGCGGCCTGCATGTGGGTATCCGCATTTGCGGTACCGGCAGCGTTGGAGGTGGAGCTGGCCGCGGTGGAAGGAGTGGAAGGAGCAGCGTTGGCGGACTTGCGTGCTTCAGCTGCCTCGTTCTCGGCCTTCTTGGCGCGCTCTTCGGCGGCCTTGATACGGGAATCCGCATCCTTCAGGCGAGCTTCGTACTTGGATTCCAGATCCTTACGCAGGGATGCTTCCACATCGGCGGTGGAGGTGGTGGACTGCTGTGGCGCGCGGCCTGCGTACTCGGCTTCAACGTCGCGGCGAACCTTCGCCTCAACATCACGACGAACGCTGGATTCCACATCGCGGCGAACCTCAGCCTCGATCGTGCGGCGAAGCTCGGCTTCGTCCACAGCAGGAGCAGCAGCTACGGTGTTGCCCGCGCCGGAACCGAGGTTGCCCGCACGGCTCTTGAGATCTGCGTTTTCGTCCTGCAGTTCAGCGAGAGTGTCCTCAACGAGATCGAGGAACTGATCCACCTCATCCTCGTTGTAGCCTCGCTTGCCAATCGGTGGCTTGCTGAAAGCCACGTTATGAACGTCAGCTGGAGTCAGTGGCATAGGTTCTTCCCTTCCAAATCGGAATGCCTCAATGTGCCAGAGGTAATTTTATTTATCTTGCAAACTTCTATGAAGCATAGCAGCGCCCAGCAGTTAAGGCTTAACTACACGTATAGATCTTACCGATAAGTGCACAAATGTTGGTACAGAATCGCGGTTCAAATGCAACACTTATAGAGCAATTGCTGACAGGAATTTTAATCGGTTGCCCGTGAGGTTTGAAATGATCTTTTCCACACTCAACGGGCCGAAACATTCAGCGGGCCAAAAACCGGCAAAACGAAGTGCCCCTAGGTGAGGCTTCTAGGCGAGGGCGATGAGCACCGTGCTCAGGAGCTGCAGCCCGAAGAACAGCACCAGGACGGACAGATCCAAAGCCACTCCGCCGAGCTGGACTGGGGGGATCAACTTGCGCAAGGCCTTAACCGGGGGGTCGGTGATCATGAAGATCGGTTCTGCCACCAGCGCGAACCAGCGCTGTGGGCGCCAGTTTCGAGAAAATGATTGGATCATCTCGATAACAATGCGCAGCACAAGGAAGAAAACGTAAAACCTGATGAGCCAAACGAGAATGAGCAGTATTTCAGTCACGTTGCTTAGAGATCTTCCGCCATTTGATCCAGCTGGCTCTGCTCCAAGTGCACGCCTTCCGGAATCAAAACATAGTTGCGCACGCCGTTGAGCTTCTTGAGCTCCGCATCAGCACCGCGGGCCAGGCCAGCGGCGAAGTCGAGCACGCGGGTTGCCTCGCCCTTTTCCATGCCACCGAGGTTGAACACCGTGACATCCCCATCCTTGAGGGACTCAACCAGGTCGCTTCCCTGGGTGTAGGTGCTCAAGGTGAAACGAACCAGCTGTGGCTCAGGGGTGGCTACCGGGCGACGAGCTGCAGAGCGGGTTCCACCCACTGGCTCGTCGTAGCTGCGCACACCAGCGGTGCGGGAGATGGTGACTGGAGCTGCGTCATCGTAGCTGCGGGGACGGCGAGAGTAGCGATCCTCTGGATCTCGTGGGCTCACGCGTGGCTCCCGGTCCAGTGCAGACTCCCGGCCCAGGCGATCCACGCGGGATTCCCGAGCAGGTTCGGCTTCCTCGCGGAATCCTTCGCCGTAGTAAGACTCCTCGTAGGATTCCACTGGTCCGATGCCGAAGAATTCCTTCAGCTTTCCGCCAAATCCATCTTGTGACATGGGTTGGTTCCTTCCCTAGGTTTCGCCAGCTGGCTTCGCTGCAAAGAACGATAACTGTGCTGGCGTAGATTACTCACGGCGATTGTTCGCAACGTGCTCTTGATGTTGACCACGATACGGCACTATTTCGTGATTTAAATTACTGGTCTCGGTCCCATGATATCCGTTCCGACACGCACCAGCGTGGAGCCCTCGGCGATGGCAATCTCCAGATCCTGGCTCATGCCCGCCGAATAGACGGGGGCTCCGAGCACCCGATCAGAGATCTTGTCTACCAGCTTCCGACCCTCGCGGAAAACTTCAGCCGCGTCGGCGTCGATAGGAGGAACGGTCATCAATCCCCGCAGTTCCAGGTGCTCGGCGGCTGCCACCGCATCGGCCAGCGCGTCGATGTCCGCGGCGACAGCGCCACCGCGTTGGGGATCGCCATCAGCGCTGAATTGCACCAACACGGGCAGTGGGTCTTCTCTATCTCCTCGGCCGATGGCCAGCTCCGCCCCGCGCTGCAGCGAGGTGACCAGCCGCAGGGAATCCACGGTGTGCACGGCAGCTGCCCAGCGCGCCACAGAATTGGCCTTGTTGGTCTGCACCTGGCCCACCATGTGGAAATCCAGGCGACCCTGCAACTCCGCGGCCTTTTCTCGGGCCTCTTTCTCGCGGTTCTCCCCCACGGCTCCCACGCCGAAACCGGCGAGCAGTGCGATATCTGCTGCCGGGTGAAACTTGGTGATGGGCAGCAGATCCGCCCCACCTGCCACGGCGATGCGCTGTCGTACCTCGCGCAAAGCTTGAGCTAGTTCTTGAGCTCGGGCATCATCATTAGTCATTGTCAGGCATCCAAATCACGCCGGCTTGTCGGCCAGTGGTTCCTTCGCGGCGGTAGGAGAAGAAGTTCTGATCCTCAACCGTGCAGCGCGGATCCGCATCAATGTTGCGCACACCCAGGCTGAGCAACTGCCGGGTAAGACCAGCCCGGATATCCAGGCCAGAGGTACCCTGCGCGGTGGTGGTCCGGGATCCCGGCAGCTTGGACTCCACATCTGCCGCCATAGAATCGGGAACCTCGTAATTCGCACCACTAGCCGCGGCCCCCATGAGGGCGTGGATCTGCGCGGGGATCGCACCCAGCTCTTCCATCCGCGCGATGGTCCGGGCAATCACGCCATTGCGCGCGCCCATCCGTCCGGCATGCACCGCGGCGATCACACCCGCCTGCTCATCGGAGAGCAACACGGGCACGCAATCGGCCGTTAGCACCACCAAGGCGATACCCGGAATGGTGGTGAGCAGGGCGTCGGTCGCCTCAATGGGACCTTGGCCAATCATGTCGGCGGTTACTTCGATGACGTTTGGGGAGTGAATCTGCTCCATGAACATCAACCTCTGCGGGTCGAGCTGCAGAGTTTCCGCCAAGCGCTCGCGGTTGCGTGCCACGGCCGCAGGGTCATCCCCCACATGATCGCCCAGGTTAAACGTGGCGAAGGGCTCTGCGGATACCCCACCATGTCGGTTGGTGAATACCTTGCGCACTGCTGGTGCGTCCGCGTGCTTCGTCACGTTTCTCCTGCTCCTTCTTCAACAAACCCTAGCTAGAAACTAACTAGCGGAAATCTGGCAGATCCAGGTCATCGTCATCTTCAACTGCGGAGTAACGAGGAGGCTCCTGGCTGGTGAACAGCCCGCCTGGCTGGGAGGCAGGCACCTCGCGGTGGGTGCGCTGGGAGAAGCTGGAACCCGGACGGGGTTCAGGCTCCTGTGCGCGGGGAGGCTGCTGGGTCTCCGGGTTTTCAAAGATGGTCGACGCCGGCTGTGCAGCCGCAGCGGGCTGACGCTGTTGCGCGGACTGTCCATTGCGCTGAGCCTGAGAATCAGCGGATGGGGAATCGTCGAAACCGGTAGCGATGACGGTGACGCGAACTTCATCGCCCAACTGGTCATCGATGATGGTGCCGAAGATGATGTTGGCATCTTCATCCGCCAGGTCCTCGACCAGAGTTGCAGCCTGGGAAACCTCCATGAGGCCCAGGTCGGAACCACCGGCGAAGGAAAGCAGCACGCCCTTGGCGCCCTTCATGGTGGACTCCAGCAGTGGGGAGTTGATGGCGGACTCAGTGGCCTTCACGGCGCGGTTTTCGCCGCGCGCGGTACCGATGCCCATGAGGGCAGAACCGGCATCGGTCATCACGGAGCGCACGTCTGCGAAGTCCACGTTGATCACACCAGGGGTGGTGATCAGCTTGGTGATGCCTTCCACACCGGAGAGGAGAACCTCATCGGCCTTGCGGAAAGCTTCCATCATGGAGAGCTCTTCATCGCTCATGCGCAGCAGGGAATCGTTGGGGATCACGATGAGGGTGTCGCACACCTCGCGCATTGCCTCGATGCCCGCCAGGGCCTGCTTGCCGCGACGCTTGCCTTCGAAGGTGAATGGGCGGGTCACCACGCCCACGGTCAGGGCGTTCTGCTTCTTCGCGATGTTTGCCACCACGGGAGCTGCACCCGTTCCGGTGCCGCCGCCTTCGCCAGCGGTAACGAAGACCATGTCTGCGCCGGAGATGATCTCTTCGATCTGATCCTTGTGATCCTCAGCGGACTTGCGTCCCACGTCGGGGTTGGCGCCTGCGCCGAGACCGCGGGTCTCTTCGCGGCCGATATCCAGTTTCACGTCTGCATCGGTGAGCATCAGTGCTTGGGCATCGGTGTTGATGGCGATGAACTCAACGCCTTGGAGCTTTTCATCGATCATGCGGTTCACGGCGTTGACGCCGCCGCCGCCGACACCCACCACCTTGATCTCTGCGAGGTGGTTTCCTGGAGTGGTCATATCCGGTGCTCCGCCTTTCCATTCTTACTGTTGGTTCTTGCTGGGTGTTTCTGGCCGTGAAGACGCGGTTTCTCTCAGTAGATCCCCGTGTTCAATGGCCCTCAACGTGCTGTCTTTGATGCGGTTTTGGAGTCCGATCTTGTTAACCATCATGACTGCCGCAGCGCGTAATTGAGTGGACATTTTTGGTTGCGTGTCGTAGGTCTCAAGTAGTACTTGAAGTTCGACGCCCAATCTCCCAGCTAGGGTTTCAGCGTGGGCATCGCGGGGTTAGAAACATTCCACCGCGCACCTTCGCGTTGCAGCACCACCCACGTTGCTTCAGCCTTTTCTGACGCGCGATCTGCCGATCCCCAGAACACCACGCGGTCATCCGCAAAGTGCATCTCGATGCGTTCGGCATTCTTCACAGAGACGTACTCCAGATGCTCGCGATTCTCCGGCTTGAGGGCCGCCACTGCCTTCGCGGCTGCAGCGATTGCGGCCGAATCATCCGCCTTCACATCCCGGAATTCCGCGGCTCCTTCGGGCTGCACGCCGCGCAGGAAGGTCTTGCCCTGTGCATTCACCGCCAAGGGATCACCCTTGTCCTTCAAGTAGCCCACGGCTTGGTGCTCGGTAATGCTCACCGTCACGGTGTTGGGCCAGGAGCGGGACACTGTTGCTTTCTCCACCCACGGCTGCACGGCCACGCTCTGCGCGGCCGTGGCTGAATCCACCCGGAACATGTTTTCCCCCGCAGGAATGCCCGTGGCGGTCTTCACCTGCTCGGTATCGGCGTGCACCGCGCCCTCGACCTCGATGTTTTTCACCGTGAGCAGCGGGAAGAAATAGGCACACACGGCGAGGATCGCCACGAGGAGGACAACCAGCGCCACTGCCAGCGGGATGCGCCTGCGGTTTTTCTTCTTCACTACTGAGCTCCTGCTGTATCCGCACCAGCGCTGGAGTTACCCGGGTTTTCCCTCGCGGAATCGCGCTCAGTCAGGGCACGCATGATTTCATCTGCCAGCAGCGTGACGGTTCCGGCACCGATGGTCAGCACCATATCGCCGTTCTCCGCCAGCTCAGCAACGGATTCCGGAACTTCGTTGAAGACCGGCTGGTAGGACCATTGGCTGCTCACGTGCTTGCCGATGATCCGCGAGTCCACGCCTTCCACCGGCTCTTCGCGGGCACCGAAGATCTCCAGCAGGATCACCTGATCCGCCAGGGAGAGCGCTTCGCCGAACTCCCGGGCAAAGGTCATGGTGCGGGAAAACAGGTGTGGTTGGAACACGGCGATGACTCGCCCCTTGCCGGCGGCAGTCAAACGCTCGCGGGCGGCGGTGAGCACGGCCGTGATCTCCGTAGGGTGATGGGCGTAATCGTCATACACCTGGACTCCATTGACATCCCCGTGGAACTCGAAGCGGCGTCGCACCCCATCAAAGTCCCCGATGCCCTCCGCGAGCTTGGCCACATTCGCACCCAACAATGCACCGCCCAGCAGCGCGGCGATGGCGTTCAGCACCATATGCACGCCGGGAATTCGCACCAGCATTTCCACGGATTCGGAATCCCCACCTACTTCCGCAGCAACATCCGCATGCAAGCTCACGCTGGCATGGGTGCCTTGAGCGGTGATGCTCATCTTTTCCACCACTGCCCCGGCGGGGATCTCTGGGTGCGCGTCCGCTGCAGCGCGGGTGCCATAGCCCCAGACGGTCACGGGCTCTGCGCGGAAGTCCTGCGCCAAGGCCAGCTTGCCCAGCTCCACGGAACCGGGATCATCCAGGCACACCACCAGCGCGCCACCGGGCTCCACGAGCTGCGCGAAATCGGCGAAGACCTGACGATACGCCTGCTCGGTGCCGAAGTAATCCAGGTGATCGGGCTCCACGTTGGTCACCACGGCAACGCGCGGCGAATAGGACAGGAAGGAGCCATCGGACTCATCGGCCTCCGCGATGAAGATATCCCCCGTGCCGTGGTGAGCATTGGTGCCTGCGCGGTTGAGCTGGCCGCCAATCGCAAACGAAGGGTCCGTGCCCGCGGCCTGCAAAGCAGCCACGGCCATGGAGGTGGTGGAGGTCTTGCCGTGGGTTCCGGCCACCAGGAGCGAGCGACGATCCTGCATCAGCAGTGCCAGCACGTCAGAGCGACGGATCACTGGGATTCCTGCCTCGCGGGCGCCCTTCAGCTCTGGGTTGTCCTGCGGAATGGCAGCGAAGGACGTGACCACCACCGTGGGCTGTTCCCCGAGAAGCTGCAAGTTTTCCAACGCGTGCCCAATGGCCACCTCGGCACCCGCACTGCGCAGGGCCAGGATGCTTCGGGAATCCTTCATATCGGAGCCACTGACGTGATACCCACGGGAGAGCAAAATGCGGGCAATGCCGGACATTCCGGCACCGCCGATACCCACCATGTGCACGCGAGAGAGATCAACCGCTGGAGTGGTCATGTGTGAAGAAAACCTTTCGAAGATTTAAGACTGCTGAGCTGCGTCAATGAGACGCTGCGCGATATTGCGCGCGGCATCGCGGTGGCCAGCCTGGGCAGCGGCTCGGGATGCCTCGGCGAGACGTTGTGGGTCACGCAAGATGGGTACAACTTCGCGCGCGATGCGCTGGGCGGAGAGTTCGGAATCTGGAACGATTACACCGCCGCCAGCCTCCACGATGGGGCGAGCATTGAGCTCCTGCTCGCCGTTGCCATGCGGAAGTGGCACGTACACGGCGGGCAGACCCACGGCGGAGATCTCCGCGACGGTCATCGCGCCTGATCGGCACAGCACCATGTCTGCGGCTGCCAGCGCCAGATCCATGCGGTCGATGTATGGCACGGCCACGTACGCGGGTCCGCCCTGGGCAGTGACCACGAAATCGTTCTTCTGCCCATAGGCATGCAGCACGCCCACCCGGCTATCGGCCAGGATCTGCTGTGCTTCGGCCATCGCTGCGTTGATGGATTGCGCACCCTGGGAGCCACCGGTGACCAGGAGCACTGGGCTCTCCTGATCCAGCCCGAAGAATTCTCGAGCCTCGTTGCGCGTTGCGGCACGATCCAACTGCAGAACGGATTCTTTCACTGGGATGCCGACCACCTCGGCGTCGAGACCCGAACCGGCAACCGCGGCCAATCCCTGGCCACCTAGCCTCACGCCCAGCTTGTTGGCCACACCTGCGCGGGCGTTAGCCTCATGCACGAAAAAGGGAATGCCCAGGGACCTGGCGGCCAAGTAAGCCGGTGCGGAGACGTATCCGCCAAAGCCGATGAGCACATCGGCCTCTACCTCTCGGAGGATCCTCTTGGTCTCAGAGATTGCCTTGCGCAAGCGCAACGGCAGGGTCAGCGCGTCCTTGTTGGGCTTGCGCGGTACTGGGACGGGAGGAATCATCCGCAGATCGAAACCACGCGCCGGCACCAGCACATTCTCCAGACCGCGCGGAGTACCCAATGCGGTGATGCGCGCCTCGGGGCGAAGCGAGCGCACTGCCTCAGCCACGGCCAAAGCTGGTTCGACATGACCTGCGGTGCCCCCGCCAGCAACCACCACGGAAAGTTTTGCGGTCGAGGAATCGGGTTGTTGCGTGTCACTCATGTGGGCTTAACGCCTCCTGGAGTCTGGGCGGTTAGTTCTGCGCTGTACTGGGCTCTTTGCCTGCGGGTCCCGAGGAACGCGCCGGGAACGAGGTTCCTGGACGGGCGGCAATGAGCTGCGTCTGCGTCCATCGTAGTCACGCTGATAATCTTCCGCGCCGACTCGACGGCGAGACTCCGCCAGACGATCCCTCTCCCGGCGGGCATCCTGGCCCGCCCGACCCGCGCCTCCACGACGCTGGGTCACGGGCTCACCGTATTGCTGGGTGGTGGATCGTCGTTCTTCTCGACGCTCACTTCCCGCCACCACCGGTTGTGGCTCAGGCAGGAACAGAATTCTATCGATCCATGGCCGGCCTTCATGCTGCATGGCAGAGACCGTATTGGGCTCATGCCGGGCACAGTTGGCCAGCAATCCCAGGGAGAACAGGGTGATCACCGCGGAGGTGCCACCGGCGGAGATCAGTGGCAGCTGGATACCCGTGACGGGCATGAATCCCACCACATAACCCATGTTGAGGAATGCCTGCACCATCACGCCCATGGTCAGCGAAGCCGCCAGCAAACGCATGAATGGATCCACGTGAGCAAGCGCGGTCTTGATGCCGAACCAGCCCAGCAGAGCGAAGAGCGTAACCACTGCCATCGCGCCCAGGAAACCCAGTTCCTCGCCCACCACGGCGAAGATGAAGTCATTGGTGGCTTCCGGCAGGTAGAACCATTTCGCTCGTGATTGGCCTAAGCCCAGGCCGAAGAAACCGCCGTCGGAAATGGAAAGGATGCCCTGATAGGACTGGAAGGCCGCGCCCTGGGTGGTGGAGTCAGAGAAATCGAGGAACATGGTGTCCAGCCAGGTGGTGATACGCGCTGAGCGGTACGCCGTGGTGAGAATGGCCAACAAGCCAACCGCTGCGACTGCGCCAACAACAACGAGGAAGATCTTTCCTCGAGCTCCAGCCAGAAACACCAGCGAGAGCAGGACGATACCCACGGACATCATCATGCCGAGGTCCTTCTGGAACAGAACCATGCCCAAGATCACGCAACCATAGAGCAAGAACTTCCCCAGCACGTCTAGGAGGCCGTTTGATTTCGGGAGGCGCTCGGCCACCACCGATGAACCCCACACGGCGAGGGCAAGTTTGGCGATCTCCGAGGGCTGCACACCGAATGCGCCCAGGCGAAGCCAAGACCGGGAGCCCAGCTCGTCGCCCGAACCCAATCCGGGCACAAGTACCGCTGCCAATAAGAACAGGGCAACAAATAACAGCGCAGGCGCGTACTTGCGGATGGTCTGCGGCCGCATGCGAATAGCCACCCACATTCCAACCAGGCCGATTGCCACGAAGGTTGCCTGGCGGAAGAATTCAGTGAACACGCTGCCACCATTGGCGCGGGAATCCACCATGGAAGAGCTCAACACCATGGTCAAACCAAAGGCCGTGAGCAGCAGCGTGACCGAAAGAATGACCAGGTAGTTCACCAAAGGGCGAGCCAAAGTTCCGCTGACGCGTTCATGCACGGTCTTCCACGTGGAGGCAGGGCTCGCCCCAGAAGCGCGGACACCTGGAGATTGAGCGCTCTTGGTTCGCGGATCTTGTGAGCGTGAACTGGGAGACTTCACGCTGGCGGATCTGGCGCTGGATAGCGGCATGGATTCACGTTGAACTCGCGGGCTGCCCTTCCCTCGCGAGTTGGACAGCTCGCGGCCGTCCCCGCGGGAGTTGGCACCGGGGATTCTTGTGCTCATGACTGGCTACCTTCCATGGCGTACTCCGCAAAGAGATCGCCCCGCTGACTCATACCCGTATACATATCAAGTGAAGCGGCGGCAGGAGCCAGAATGACACTATCGCCCGGGCTCACCCGCTGTTTCGCGTTAGCAACCACTGCCTTCATTGCGGCCTCAGGATCGGTTTCTTCCACCACATCCACGGGCACATGGGGAGCTAGCTTTTCCAATGCTTCAGCGATGATTGCGCGGTCCACGCCCAGCACCACCACGGCCTTGAGCGCTTCGGCAACCTCCTGGATGAGTGGCTCGATGGCCGCTCCTTTGAGTTGACCGCCGGCGATCCACACCACGTTGGACTGGCCCTTGAGTGCGGCTGAGGCCGCGTGCGGGTTGGTGGCCTTGGAGTTATCGATCCACTGCGCTCCCCCGGTGCTTGCCACCACTTGTCCGCGGTGGGCTTGGACACGGAAGTTTTCCAGGGCGGAGGCGATGCTCGCGGGCTTGACTCCCACGCTCCGGGCCATGGCCGCGGCTGCCGCAGCATCGGCCAAACCGGCGGGTCCGGGAGGGGAAATGCCCTCGGCGCTGGCCAAGACGACGTCCTGAACTGCCAACTCCACCACCTTGCCCCCGCGGATGCACACATCACCGCGGCTCACTCGGCCATCCAGCACACTTTGTGCAGGACCCAGTTCAACCGATTCCCCGCTGCTGAACAGGCGAATGTCTTCACAAGGAATCTGCGTCGCGTCCGGCCACAGACGCGCGATGGTCTCCAGAACCTCAGGTTCGTTGGCCGGGATCACCGCGGTACGAGCGCGGAACACCTGTGCCTTGGCATCGGCATAGCTTGCATAATTTCCGTGCCAGTCCAAGTGATCTTCTGCCAGGTTGAGCACGCAGCCGGTATCGGGACGGAAGCTCGGTGCCCAGTGCAGCTGGAAGCTGGACACTTCGGCCACCATGACATCCACGCGCTGCTCCCCGCGGTCTTCCGCGGTCAGGGCGATTCCCGGTGCGGTGCCGATATTGCCCACCGCAGCGGCAGCTTGGCCATCCGCAATGAGCATGGCGGTGAGCATCGCCGTGGTAGTGGTTTTTCCGTTCGTACCGGTGATCGCCAGCCAGGTGCGCGCCGGTCCGAAAGTCTCCGCCTGATCAGCCAGCCACGCGGCTTCGATATCACCAATCACGGGGATTCCCGCGGCTTGAGCCTCTGTAAGGAGTGGAGAGTCCGGGCGCCAACCCGGAGAAGTGATCACCAGCTGAGGCGCGCTCTCCCCACCAATCAGCTCTCGAGCTTCCGCCACCTTGAGGTAAGTTTCCTTGGCGAATTCCGGCGAGTCCCGCACCGCTAGCTCGGCTTGCGTGACGTGATCATCGGCCACGATGATGTTCGCCGCACCCATCTGGCGCAGCATGGTCAGCACACCGCGCCCGGCCACACCGGCCCCAGCAACCAGCACGCCGCGTTCGCTCAGCATGAATTGCACGGCGTCCGCTGGTTCGAGTGTCTGTGTTGTGGTCACTGTGGCCTCACTTTGTTGAAGAGTATTTCTTTCTATTTCGACGCCATATCGGCCCCGGCTAGAAGCCTATTTCTGCGAGCCACTGCCCGTAGAACAGGGCGAATCCGGACATCGCCATGAGTGCGGCGATGAGCCAGAAGCGAACCACCACGGTGGTTTCCGCCCATCCGCCGTTTTCGAAGTGGTGGTGGATCGGTGCCATGCGGAAGACTCGCTTCCCCGTGGCCTTGAAGTAGCCCACCTGGATCACCACGCTGGCAGCTTCTGCCACGAAGATGACTCCGATAATCACCATGAGAAGTTCGGTGTGGGTGGTGATGGACAACCCGGCCACGAGTCCACCGAGTGCCAAGGAACCGGTATCTCCCATGAAGATCTTCGCCGGAGCCGCGTTCCACCACAGGAAACCAAGGCATGCGCCCAGTGCCGCGGAGGCGAGCACTGCCAGATCCAGCGGGTCGCGCACGGAGTAGCAACCCACGGCTGCGCCCGAGGCGCAGGAGTTGCGGAACTGCCAGAACGTGATGAGCACGTACGCGCCCATGACGATTGCGGTGACACCTGCGGCCAGGCCATCCAGACCATCGGTGAGGTTCACGGCATTCGACCATGCGGAGATCAGCAGGTAGATGAACAGCATGAACAATGCGCCACCGATGATGGCGCCACCGATGGCGATATTGAACGTGGAAATATCGCGGATAAAGGAGAAGTAGGTGCTACCTGGGGTCAGGCCGCGCTCATCGGGGAACTGCAGGATCAGCACGCTGAACAGCACGGCGATGGCCAGCTGGCACAGCAGCTTGGCCTTCGCGTTGAGACCCAGGTTTCGGCCCATGACTAGCTTGATGTAGTCATCGGCAAAGCCCACTGCACCCAGGGAGAGGGTCAGTCCCAGCACCAACCAACCGGAAACGCCTGGCCCGACTCCCCTGGTGATATATCCCAGCAGAGCAGCCACCAGGTAGCCGATGGTCAAACCGGCCAGGATGGCGATGCCACCCATGGTTGGCGTGCCGCGCTTCTTCAGGTGGGACTGCGGCCCATCCTCGCGGATTTCCTGGCCCAGGCCTTCGGCGGTGAACCGGCGGATAAGCACGGGAGTGAAGAACACTGTGACCAGAAACGCGACTGCGCCTCCAATAAAGATCTGCATCATGGTCTTAGTTGTCTCCCTCGTTCACGTCTCCGGCACGGGGAGTGAGCAAGCCTTCGGCCACGCCCCACAGTCCATCACTATAAGAAGCCTTCACCAGGACCACGTCGTGGGGACGTAGATCCACATCCAGCATGTTCACGGCGGCATCGATATCATCCACCAGCTTGGTTTTCACACCCTGAGCCTTGGCTTCGTTGGCCAGCGCGCGCTGGTTGACTCCCCTGCCCACGATGATCGCCCGATCAATCCGGCGTCCACCGAGGAAGCGGCCAAGCTCAGCATGTTCCTCAGAACCATCGTCGCCCAGCTCGCCCATCTGCCCAAGTACTGCCCAGCTGGTGGCTTCGGGACGACCCGCGGCGGTGTACGCCAGGGCGTCGATCCCCGCACGCATGGATTCCGGGTTGGCGTTATAGGAGTCATTGATCACGGTCACGCCATCCGGGCGGGTGCGCACATCCATGCGGTTGGCGCTGGCGGCCACATGGGAACAGAGCGCATTAGCAACCTTCTGCGGGTCGAGACCCAGCTCGATGCCCACCGCGGCAGCGGCCAAAGCGTTGGAAACCTGGTGCGCGCCGAAGACTCCCAGGCACACGTGGATGGAGCTGGTGTCCCGGATGCTGCCTGCCTCCGAGTGAACCGCAGCAGAGCCATCCGCAGACTGCCTGCTGGTGGGATAGTGCAGGTCGAACTCAGCGCGGGCAACCTCATCCAGAACAATATTGGTGGCGTAGTAATCCGCCCGTCCGGACTTCCCCATCGCCTCACTGGTGGAATATTTCACCACGCGGGCCTGGGTGCGAGATTCCATGGCGCTGACGATGTCATCGTCGGCGTTCAAGACGGCCAGCCCGGAGGCGGATAGTGCCTCCACCAGCTCGCCCTTGGCCTGCGCGATGGCCTCGCGGGAGCCGAATTCACCCAGGTGAGCCGTGCCCACGTTGAGCACCACGCCCACGGTGGGCGGAGTGACTTCCGCGAGGTGCCGGATGTGACCCACCCCGCGGGCGGACATCTCGGAGACCAGGAACTTGGTGTTCCATCCAGCTCGCAAGGCGGTGTACGGCAGGCCGATCTCATTGTTGAAGCTGCCCGGAGGCGCCACGGTCTCACCTGCGGTCTGCAACACGGCACCCAGCAGATCCTTAGTTGAGGTCTTGCCCGCTGAGCCGGTAACTCCCACCACGGTCAAGTCTGATTCACTGACCAGCCGGTCGGTGTTGTGCCGCGCCAGCTTGTCCACGGCGGCCAACACGGCTGCACCGTGGCCTGCTGCGTCGTGCTCAAATGCAGAAGCATTCGCTACTTCATCAGCGGTCTTGGCTGGCGCGGCCAGGAGTGCAGGCAGTCCGATATCGCGTCCTACCAGCAGCAGCGCTGCACCATCGGCCTGCGCACCCTGGGCGAAGTCGTGCCCATCCACCTGCGCACCCGGCAACGCCATGAAGATCTGCCCGGGCGTGATCACTCGAGAATCGAATTCCACGGGTCCGGCGACCATCGCGTTCGGATCCACTCCATTAATGAGCGTGCCGCCAGTGACGGTGGCGATATCCCCAATGCTGAGTTCAATCATGTTTCTAGCTCCTGTCACTTTCGGCCAAGACTTCGCGCAAGGCTGCACTGAGTACCGCCACGTCATCGAAATCGTGCATCACACCTGCCACCAACTGGCCTTTTTCATGGCCTTTGCCAGCAATCACAATCGCATCTCCGGGCTCCGCCCACCGCACCGCAGCCGCAATGGCTTCGGCCCGATCGGCGATCTCTTGGATGGTCACCTTATCTTGTTTTTCTTCTCTTTCTTTCGACGCCACCCGTGCCCCCTCCAGCACCTGCGCCCGGATCGCTGCAGGTTCCTCGTCACGGGGATTATCATCCGTCACGAATACTGCGTCTGCCACTCGGGCTGCCTCATATCCCATCTTGGGGCGCTTATCGTGGTCGCGGTTTCCGCCCGCGCCGAGCACCATGCCGATCCGCCCTTCAGCAGAAGGCATGTAATCGGCCAGGGTCTGCACCACGCTGGCCACGGCACCTGGTTTGTGGGCGTAATCCACCATCGCCAGGAACGGCTGACCCTCGTTAACCGCCTGCATGCGGCCAGGCACCTGGACGGTGCCGATGCTGCGGGCGATCTCCTCCACCGAACCAGCCGAGCTATCGCCAAGCGAGTACACGCAGGCCAGGGCCAGCAGGCTGTTGGCTACGTTGAAGTTTCCGGCGAGGGCGATCTGGTAGCCGAAGTCCTCTGTCTGCTCAGCATCTTCTTCCGCTAGCGGGCCCGCGCCGTTGCGGGTGACGTGGATGATCTGTTCGCCGGATGGCTGTACCTGCACGGAATCGGCGTTCCAATGACGTGCGCGCCAACCCGCGGCTCGCTCGGCGGCATCAGCCTCGGTGGTGACCACGCAGGTGAGCGCGGCCACGTCTTGCGTGTTCGCCGAATCGTTGTCCAGCAGCTGCTCCACCAGGCGCTGTCCCCACTTATCATCAGCACACACCACGGGAATAGGGCTGCCGTATGCGGGGCTGAAGAGAGAGGCCTTGGTCTGGAAATAATCTTCCATCGTGGGATGGAAATCCAGGTGGTCTTGGCTCAAGTTGGTGAATGCGGCCACGTCAAAGCCAATTCCGCGCACCCTTCCCAGCGCCAGCGCGTGGGAGGAGACCTCCATCACCACGTGAGTCACACCCTCGTTCACCATGCGCGCTAGCAGCGCTTGCATGGTGGGGGCTTCCGGGGTGGTCAGTTCCGTTTTCACCGGTTGCCCATTGATGCGCGTGCCCGTGGTGCCAATGATGCCCACGGAATGGTTTTGCATCAGCGCATTCTCAATCAGGTAGCTGGTGGTGGTCTTACCGGAGGTGCCGGTGATTCCCACCACCATCAGCTTGCTCGCAGGATGCCCATAGATCTCGGCGGCGGCATCCCCCATGTGGCGTCGAACATCATCAACCACCAGCACGGGCAGTGAGGGGTCTGCGACGGCCACAATCTCCGCGCCTTCCGCATCCGTCAGCACGGCACGGGCGCCAGATTGCGCTGCGAACTTCGCCCCGTGCGCGCGGGTGCCAGGCACGGCGCAGAACAGGGAATCTGCGGTGACTTCGGCGGAGTTCAGGGTGCAGGTGGATACTTCCACTTCCCCAGCGTGGTTATCTGGAAGCAGGGCGCCGCCCGTGATGCGGGCTAGTTCAGCGAGGGTACTCATGATTATTTCTTCTCCAGCATCAACATCGGGCCGGGGTCACCGGACAGAGGAACGTTGTAGTGATCCAGCAGCCAGGATGCGATGTCATTGAACAGGGGTGCGGCGGATCCACCGGCACCGCCATCCGTGCCACGCTCGGGATCATCCAGCATGATGCCCACGGCAAAGCGAGGGTTATCGGCGGGCGCGATGCCCGCGAAGGTGATCCAGTAGTTCGAGTTGGAATACGCACCCGTGTCCGGATCGATCTGCTGCGCGGTGCCGGTCTTGCCGGAGATCTGGTAGCCCTTCACCGCAGCCGCGGCACCCGTTCCCTGCTGCACGCCGGTGGGATCAGACTGGGTGACAGCGCGGAACATGTCCACCACGGTGCGCGCGGACTGTGGGGAAACCACTTCCGTGCGCTTAGCTTCTGGCATGGCGATCTGGCTACCGTCCGCAGCAGTCACGGACTTCACCAACCGGGGCTCAATGCGCACGCCCTCATTGGCCAAGGTCTGGTAAACACTGGTCATCTGCAACAAGCTCATGGACATGCCCTGGCCAATGGGCAGGTTAGCGAATGTGCCGCCGGACCACTGGCTGAGATCCGGCATGTAACCGGAGGTCTCGTGAGGCAGGCCCACTCCCGTGGCTTGGCCGATGCCGAAATCGCGCAGGTATTGGTAGAACTTGTCCTGGCCTACGCGCTGGGCCAGCATCAGCGTGCCCACGTTGGAGGACTTACCGAAGACACCCGTGGTGGTGTACGGAACGGTGCCGTGCTCCCACGCGTCCTTCACGGTCACGCCGGACATTTCGATGCTGCCGGGAACCTGCAGCACCTCATCGGGTTGGGTCTTGCCTTCTTCGATGGCTGCCGCGGCAGTCATGATTTTGGCCACGGAACCTGGCTCGAAGGCGTTCGAGGTGTTCCGATCGCCAAAGACGCGATCCCGCTTGAGCTGCTTTTCCACATCCTCGTTGGGATTGACCGTGTCAGAGCTGGCCATGGCCACGACTTCACCGGTGGTCGTATCCAGCACCACGGCGCTGGCGGACTTCGACTTGGACAGATCCTTGGCCTGCTGCACCTGCTGCTGGATGTAGGTTTGGGCATCCACATCGAGGGTCAGCTGGTAGGCGTCGCCATCCACCGGTGGGTGGGCATCGCGCACTGAGCCCGGGATCTCATAACCATCGCCGCCCACGTCAACGGTTCGTGAACCATCGACGCCCTGCAGGCGTCCGTCCTGGGAAAGTTCCAAACCGAACTGGCCCTGTCCATCAACGCTGATCTTGCCAATCACGTTGTTGCCGATCGCCCCATTGGGGTACTGGCGAATATCTTGGCGTTCCGAGGTGATCTCGGGGAACTCCTTGGTGACGGCGCGGGCTACATCCGGGTCCACGTTGCGCACGAGGACCGCATAGCTGGTGTCCGAAGTGAGCTTTTTGCGCACATCGGATTCGCGAATGTCATCGCCTTCCTCATTGATCATGGTGGGAAGTTTCTTGGCGATTTCATTGAGCCGTTGCTCCGGCGCAGCCACCTCTTCTGGATTGAGCTCGTGGCGCTCCTGCATGAACTTCTGCAGGCGGTCAGGCTGCACTGAAAGGGAGCGGGCTTCCATTGTGTAGGCCAGGATATTGCCGTTGCGATCAGTGATGGAACCGCGATGTGCAGGTTCCGTGATCACTGCCGTGCGCTGCAGCTGAGCTTGCTCGGCGAGCTTTGGGCCAGCCACCAACTGCACCCAGGTGAGGCGGAGAATCATCGCGAGAACCAAGATCACGATGATGATGGCGATCAAACCGAGACGCTTGCTCAGGTTCTCCTTGCTGTTATCGATGATCAGCCAGGCATTTGAGTTGGCTGTTCGCTGTGAATGAGGCTTGCGCGGTGTTGCCAAGACTTATTCACTCCTTTCTGCGGACAGCATTTGTGTCTCATTGTCCATCGCTTAAAGCAATGTGCCGGGCAATCTGCCCGGCGTGTCACTGCTTTGGCGGTGTGGGTGGGTTTGGTTCGTGCGGCTGAGGTGGGCCTTTTCGCGGGCTTAGTTCATCGGGCTTAGTTCGGTGGGGCTACTGGAGCTGCAGCTGGGTTAGCTGCTGGAGCAGGAGCCGCAGGCGCGGCTGGTGCTGCAGGGGTGTTCCCAACGTTAGGGGCTGCGTTGCCCGCGTTGCCCGAATTACCGGACTGCTGGTCAGAATAAGGAACCGCGCCCGTGCTGTTGTTCTGGGCTGCAGCACCCGCTGCGCTCTGCGGTGCGAGTCCTGGCACGTTGTTGGTCTTGTTCGGATCAGAAGTGGCACCGGGCTGACGCTGGTTTCCGTTGACATCCACCACTGGGCGGTTGGAATCGCCGGCCATTTCGCGACGCTCCTCTACCTTGTCCCCCTCCACGCTGAGGATTCCTGGCTGCTGCGGGGCAACCATGCCGAGCTTTGCAGCCTCAGCCGCGATGTTTCCACCGGACTGAGCCACTGCCACGTCGCGCTCCAAGGACTCCAGCTGATCGCTGAGTGCGGTCGACTGTTCCTTGGACTCGGCGATCTGGAAGGACTGCTCGGTGGTGACACCGGAGAGGTATTGGGTGAAGCCAATTCCCACCAAGAATGCAGCTACAGCCGCCACGGCCCAGTTCTTGAGTGCGGACTGAGACTTGACCGGCGCGATGCGACGACCGCGCACCGACACCTGCTGCTGAGAACCAAGCCGACGGGTACGACGCAGCGTGCGTGGAGACGCCGGGGTTTCCACAGTAGAAACGGGGCGAGCGGTTCCGCCCGCAACCCGAGCGCTCACTACCCGGGAACCAGGCCTGACAGTGCTCGTCCGCACAGCACCAGTCCCACCAACGCGAGTGCCGGACTGATCTTCGGTCTGGGAGTCTCCGTAGTACTTCGTTCCCGAGCTCCGACGGGGTGTCGCTGGGGCCGAACCTCGAGTCTTGAGCGAACCGGTGGTCATACTGTGTCCTTCGGGAGTTGAGTGTGGTGAGCGGGAACTACTGGGTGGCATGTGTGTGGTCATGACGTCCCCCGTGGAGGAACAGGGAAACGTTGGTATCCGCGCATGCTTGCCCTAGCAGCAGCGCGAACGCGCACGGGAGCGGATCGGGAATTCTGCTCAATCTCCGCTTCGGAGGCCTTTTCCGCGCCCCGGGTGATCAGCTCAAACTCAGCTTCCGAGCCGGGCAGATCCATCGGCAGACCAGCTGGCGTTTGAGAAGCAGTGAGCTCCGAGAGCCCCTTCTTCACGATCTTGTCTTCCAGAGATTGGTAGCTCATGTACACCCCAACCCCGCCAATGTGCAGCCACGAAGCCGCTGCTGGCAGAACGTTTTCCAGTGCCTCCAGCTCAGCGTTGACTTCAATGCGCAGGGCTTGGAAGGTCCGCTTGGCGGGGTGTCCGCCAGTCCTCCGCGAGGCCGCAGGAATGACCGCGTAGAGCAGCTCGACGAGTCGCCCGGAATCGCTGAACGCTTCCTTCTCCCGCTCTCGCAGAATCGCGCTGGCGATCTTTCCCGCGAAACGCTCATCGCCATAGGTCTTGAGAATCCGCGCCAGGTCACCGTGGGAATAGGTGTTGAGGATTTCCGCGGCAGTCAGAGGCATGTCCGGATCCATGCGCATATCCAGTGGCGCGTCCTGGCTATAAGCGAAACCGCGTTCAGCTTGATCGAGCTGCATGGAAGATACGCCCAGGTCAAAGAGGAAACCGGAGATGCCGTGCGTGGTGGCGTCGGTCGGGATTTTGCCCTGTTCCACCAGGTCCTGCAGTGCCTCGGTGATGCCATCGAAGCGGGTGCGGTAGCTCAGGAAGCGGGAACCGAAACGAGCCAGGCGCTCTTCGGCCTCCGCGATCGCGTTCGGATCGCGATCCAATCCCACCACGATGGCCTCGGGGAATTCCTCGAGGAAAGCTTCCGTGTGGCCACCCGCGCCGAGGGTTCCGTCAACGATGATCGGTTGTTCCGGCGCCAGCGGAGAGCGGACCCCACGAGCGATCAGCTCCACCATTCGATCCCGCATGACGGGTACGTGGCCGTGTGTGCTCATGTTGTCCTCCTCTCCTGACTGCTTGGTGTTCTTCGTCTTTTTCGACGCCGACTTTTCCGCCGAAAACCGTCTCAGAGCTGGTGAAATAACAAAGAGTGCGAACAGGGCCTTACCTGCGTGGGTGTGGGCTTGATATCGGGGAAGTACATCAAACGTCACGTCGTCCACGCAGATAAGGGCCTGCGCACACTCTGTAGAAGGTGCTTGTTAAAGGAAGTCCGCGAAGGATTCATCGTCGCCGACTGAGAAGTCGGTTTCATGCTCTGCGCTGTAGCGCTCCCATGCTTGGGCGTCCCAGATTTCGAGGAAATCCACGTTGCCGATGACCACGCATTCTTTGGTCAATTCCGCATAGTCCCTGTGTGGCGCGGGGATTGTGATCCGTCCTTGGGAATCTGGAGTCTGCTCGTCCGCGCTCGCCGCCAGGTTGCGCACGAAGGCGCGTGCCCTGGGGTTTGTGCGGGAGGCAGCTGCGGCCTTTTTGGCTCGGACCATAAATTCACCTCGCGGGTATACCGCCAAGCTTCGGTCCTGACCTTTGACCACCATCAGCCCGTCTGCCAATTCCTCGCGGAATTTGGCAGGCAGGGTGAGCCTTCCTTTGTCGTCCAACTTCGGTGTGAAAGTGCCGAAGAACATGTCTGCGGCTCCTTTCGCTTACCGGTTGACACTGAGGTTTCTTATCTTCACCAGCTCTGTTCAGTTATCAGCACGTTGCTTCCCCCACTTTACCCCACTGTCCCCCACTTAAACAGCCACACGCCGAACATTAAATAATTACTTGAGGGATTTCCTGTGCTGACCTGCACTATCTTTCCCGTCTCACAGGAGATTAGCAAGACGAGCTCAAAAATTCCGCCAGGGACCTACCCTCTCACAACCTCAGGCATACCGCGCTTCACCAGCGACGATAAGGGTTTGTGGGGCAAAGTGGAGGAAAAATGAGCAAAAGGGGGCGGTTGCGGGCACGAAAAAGGGGCGCCCCACCTTTTCAGTGGAACGCCCCTGCAGAAAGAGACTCGAGGTAAATCCAAAACTATGACGCGCAGCGACCCGCGCTACTGCGCCAGCATCGCGTCAGTGAAAGTTACTTCTCAAAGCGCTTACGGAAACTTTCCTCCATGCGATCACTCACGCCACCTGGCTTGCCGCCCTTGGTGGAAGATGCCGGTCCTGCAGGCCCGCCACGCTTAGCGGAAGGCTTAGCCTTTCCCCTTCCGGACCCTGCCGATCCCCCCTTGAACGCCATGAGCCCACCACCGAACATGATGAAGAACCCGAGCACGCTCAGCGCCACAAACCACAGAGAATGCTGAGCCAAGCTCACGCCACCGACCAGCACACAAAGACCCAAGAGCATGATGGCCACTGATTGAATATTGAGCGCAAAGCCTGTGCCACCCGCCCCTTGAGAAGCACGCTTCGCTAGACGCGGATCTTCCGCGGTAAGCGCCCGCTCAATTTCTTCGAGTGCGCGCTGCTCTTGCTCCGATAGAGCCACGATCAACCTCCATTTATGCGATAAATGAGAAATCTACCTGACTCACCCACCGCGTACTTGCGCAATGAATCCGCCATGTTCTTCCGCTCACTGAGAGCGCAGGCAGATGCTATTTAAGGAACTACTCCATACAACGCCCAGCATACGGATTTAGTTCCCTCTACGGCAGACTTTCTTCATTACTTGCGCGCGCTCCAACTAAGCAACCACCGCAGATCCCTCCACGCGATCGCGCGCCAGATCCACCAGATCACACGCTTGCTCATAGAGCTTTTGCACCACCAGAGGGCTCACATCTTTCTCCAGTCCCATGTCCGCGCGGCTCGCCAAGCGGGCATGGACCTCGAATCGCTGGCAGCGCTCGCTCAGACTCGGATCCAACGCACGAAGTTTGTCCCACGCGCTGCCCTTGGGGCGCCGCTTCCTGTCCGCCATCATGAGCTCAATCATCGCCCCGGCCCCCCGCAACGCAGCCCGGTACGAGAGCGACATCGCCGCATCCAGCCGTTCTGCCTGCCGAGATGCCGCCAGCTGCCTTTCGGCATCGTCCAAATATTCAGCAGCGCTCTTGTGCCCCGCCCGCGGATGAATCCTTTGCACTGCATTCATTTCGCCACACTCCTTCTGCCGCCTCGTTTTACTGCCTCGCTGATCACTTAAGAATCAATATAGGAACGCTCAAGACAAGACCCTCCCACCAGAAATCATAAATAGAACACCCGTTCTATTTTACAAACAATTCTAGAACACCTGCTCTTTTGCCCTGATCCTCATGGCATCATGTTTTCCATGTCCTTGGTATCCATCGTCACTGCGTCGCCCCCGCAGTTCCGCCGCCGCATCGCGGAACTCATTGAGCTCCACCTTGCCGCCATGGATTACCCAGCCTCCTACCGGAGCCAACGGCAAACCCTGTGGCTCTCCACCATGAACCACAAAGATTTCCGCTGTCACCTGGCACTACTCCACACAGCAGAACAACAACCGGATATTGATGATCCTTCCCAGCGAGTAGTCGGCGTGTGCTTCAGTTTCCGCGGCGAGCCACAAAATTGGTGGAATCAGCAGGTCTCCCGCGGACTCTCCGCCGCGGGCCGCTCCCCACAGCAAGTCCGCTCCACCCTGGCGGATTATGCCGAGCTTTCAGAATTTCATGTCAGCCCCCGCGTGCAGCACCAGGGAATCGGGCGCGCGCTCCTGAGAAAGCACTTGGGATCCATCTCCCAGCAGCACGTGCTGCTCTCCACTCCGGAAAGCCCAGGTGAGGACAACAGTGCGTGGCGCCTCTACCGCAGCATGGGCTTCCGGGAAGTGCTTAGGGATTTCTACTTCCCTGCCGATAACCGCCCGTTTGCCATCCTCAGCAAGGCGCTTTAGCGCACCATATCGTGGCCAAAGCCCGGCCCCCAGGCCGGAGCCATGCCCAGGTTGTGCAGCACTTCCTGCGTGGCGCGCACGTTATTCATGGTCATGAAGTGCAAATCTGGAGCTCCTTCAGCCATCAAGCGCTCCGCCATTCCCGTGGAAATCTCGATGCCCACCTCGCGGATCGCCTCCCGGTTAGCGGCTTCGTCCCCGTTGGCTGCCTTCATGAGCTTGTTCTCCACGTCCTTCGGGAGTGCGGCGCTCGCCAGCTCCATCTGCTTGCGTACTCCGCGCAGCGAGGTGATCGGCATCAGTCCCGGAATCACGGGCTTCGCACCATGTTCCCGGTCGGCCGCGGCCAGGCGATCGCGCAACCGCAGGTAGTGCTCCACATCGAAGAACATCTGCGTGATGGAGTACTCCGCCCCGGCACGCAGTTTCTGCAGCGTAAACCGCGTATCCGCCTCCAAGTCAGGAGAGCGGAAATGCCCCTCCGGGAAGCTCGCGATACCAATGTCAAAGTCCTCGCACTCCGGCATTTCCCGCACCATCTTGATGAGCTCATCGGTGTACAGCAGCCCACCCTCGGTTTGCACCCATTCCGCATTCGGATCTCCCGGGGGATCCCCGCGCAAGGCCAAGAGGTTGGTCAGCCCCAGGTCAGCGAAGGTGCGCAGCAGGTCGCGAATCTCCGCTTCCGTGTGCTCCACCAGCGTCATGTGCACCAAGGTGGTCAACGGCTTGCTGGCCAGCTGCTCAGCCACTCGCAGTGTGCGCTCGCGAGTAGAACCGCCCGCGCCATAAGTAACGGACACGAAACTCACCCCGAGGTCGTGAAAAGCCTCAGCCGCACCCCACAAGCGCTGCTCAGCTGCATCATCGCGCGGCGGCATGAACTCCACGCTAAACGGCACCCTTCCTGGGGTGTTGAGCTTGAGAGATTCAGAGACAGCCACCTGCCTGCGGATTTGCACCATGCCAGAAGATACTAATGCCATACCCATTCGCGAACTGAGATTGGGTGAAAAGGCCCAGCCTGTAGAATCTGGATACATGAGTGTTCCTGAGTCCACGTGGGGTTTGGCTTCCCCTCTTTCCGCAGTTCCCAGCGCCGTCAACCAATGCGTGGCGGATTATTTCGCGGCCAGTACTCAGGAATTCGCCGCGATCGGCCCGCAGTTTGCGCACGCCATTTCCCTGCTTCGGGAATTCACCGTGGACGGTGGCAAACGGGTTCGCCCCATGTTCGCGTGGGCCGGCATTCGTGCGGGCGTGGAAGGCGGTGGCGGTAGTTTTGATTTTCCTTTTCCCGACGCCACCCCGGACCCCCAATCACTCCTCACCGCTATTTCTGCAATGGAGTTCATCCAGGCGTGTGCGCTGATCCATGACGACATCATCGATCAATCCGATACCCGGCGCGGCTCTCCCACCACCCACCGCAGGTTCACGGCTCAGCACCGCGAGCATGCCTGGGCAGGTGAAAGCGAGCACTACGGCACCAGCCAGGCCATCCTCACCGGTGATCTGGCTCTGGCCTGGGCGGATGACATGTTTGGCATGTCCGGGATCAGCGCTCAAGCACTGCGGGCCAGCCGGAATCCATGGCGGGCGATGCGCACCGAGGTGATTGCGGGGCAGATTCTCGATGTCACCCTCGAAGCCAACGGCAGCGAAAGCGTGGAGGATTCCCTCAAGGTCATCGAGTACAAAACCGCCAGCTACACCGTGGCCCGTCCCCTGCACATTGGTGCGGCACTCGTCGGGGCTGATGAAGCAGTGGTGAGTACCCTGCGCCAGATTGGCCAGGATATCGGCGAGGCTTTCCAGCTGCGCGATGATCAGCTCGGGGTTTTCGGAAAGCCAGAGATCACTGGCAAGCCCAGCGGAGATGACCTCCGGACCGGCAAGCGCACCGCGCTGATCAATCAAGCGCTGATCAATTTGGCAGAGGGCAAGGGTGTCAAGGGCGGCGTCGAAAAGTTAAGAAATGGTTTGGGGGCTGTCGATACAGAGGAAGAAATCGACGAGTTGCGCGGCGTGATCGTGGAGAGCGGCGCCGCGGCTGACATCGAGGAATGGATCACGCGGCGCAGCCAGCGGGCCATCGAGACCATCCGCGGGGCGAACTTGGGAGCGGAGATCACCGAGGAAATGGTGGACGTCACCGCCAAGCTGAGCGATAGGAAGTACTGAGAATATGGCTGCTGCATCCCATGGCAAAGATCGTCGCCACCTGCGGCTTCCCCGCCCGCTGGTGCCCATGACCCGAGCCACGAAGCGAAAGCGTTACGCGGAAAAATCGCAGCACATCGTGGTGGTGGGTGCCGGGCTTTCTGGTTTGGCGGCGGCGGCTCGATTGCGCGCTTCTGGACTGCAGGTGACCGTGTTGGAAGCAGCCGATCACGTGGGAGGGCGCTGCGCCACGGAGATTCTCCGCAGCTCACACGGTGAATTCGCCGCTGATACGGGTGCAACTGTCCTGACCATGCCGCAGCTGGTGGAATCAGCGGTGCATGCGCTGGGTCAGCACATGCCTGAGACTTGGAAGCTGAACAAGCTCTCGCCTGCCTATCATGCGCAGTTCGCCTCTGGGCGCAGCATTGATCTGTATTCGGATCGGGCGCGCATGTCGCAGGCGATCGCGGATTTCGCAGCGGAGAAATTCCCTGCGGATCAGACCGGGGCCGCGCTTCGCCTCACCGAAGGTTTCCGGAGCTACCGGGATTGGTCTCAAGAGATGTTCGCGGCATCCTTTGAGAATTTCGTGGCTGCGGACTTCGATTCCCTGGTGGATCTGGTTTCTACTCCCGCAGCGGCCAATGACCTGTTGCGGTTGACCGGTTTGGGCGCTTTTGGCTCGCTCTCCAAAGCCATTCGCTCTCATATCGATGATGATGAGCTCTCTAGGCTCTTCACCTTCCAGGCCCTTTATGCTGGCCAGGCCCCCGCAGCCGCCCGCGCGGTGTACTCCGTGATTGGTCACATGGATACCGGGATGGGCGTGTACTACCCGCAGCACTCCATTGGCGAGGCTGCGGAAGCCATTGCCGGAGCGCTGCAGAAAGCGGGGGCGCAGGTTCGCTTGAACTGCGCAGTGGAGGATTTCCACATGGATTCGGCAGGCACGCAGATCACGGGCGTGCGCCTGGCTGATGGGGAGGTTATCCCCGCCGACGCTGTCATCTGCACCACGGATCTCGCGGTCCTGGATGAGATGATGCAGCGCAGCCTGCAAGGCAAGACCGGCCGGACTATGCGCACAGCCCGGCGCGCCATGCAACGCTCCACCCGCCGCGCCAACAGGCCGCTTCCGTTGCGCTGGTCCCCCTCCGCGGTTGTCATCCACGGCACTGTGCCCACGGATGTTTCCGAACACTTCGCATCCTCAGCCCACCACACGCTGAGCTTTGGCGAGGCTTGGGAGGACACCTTCACCGAGCTCACAGCGCGCAAGGGTCGCGGGCGCATCATGAGTGATCCCTCGTTCCTCATCACCCGCCCCGCGCGCACCGCCCCCTCCCGGATCATCCGCGATGCCGCCGGGGCTACATATGAACCGATCAGTATCCTCGCGCCAGTTCCGAATTTGGCCTCCGCCCCCATAGAGTGGAACCTCATCCAAAATCCTTACGTGGAGGAGATTCTCAACACCTTGGAGCAACGCGGATTCTCCCAACTCAGCTCATCCCTGGCCATCGCCCGGGTAGATACCCCTGCCACGTGGCACTCCGAGCACGGATACGGGGAAGGCACGCCATTTTCCGTGGCGCATAGCTTCAGCCAGACCGGCCCCTTCCGTCCGCGGAACACGGGTGCCTATGGCGTGGACAACCTGGTGCTGGCCGGCTGTGGCACCACCCCGGGCGTGGGTGTGCCCACCGTCTTGGTTTCCGGTGCGCTCGCGGCACGCCGAATCACCGGCGGCGGGGTGCGATGAGCACCTTCACCATGCGGCTACGCGCCCTGACGTGGCGCCATGCCATCATTCTGGGGCTCATCGGCTCCATCATCCTGGCGCTGAGTTCCCACGCCGCCGGTGCAGTGCGTGCCCGCGGTGGAGTTCTGCACATCATGAACCTCACCTCTCTCACCTTTGGCCACTTCACCGGCATCATGGTGGTGATCATGTGGATCGGGGTGGGATTATTGCTGCTTAGCTGGATGGTGGCTGGCGGGCACATTCTCCGTCACGGGCACTCCTTGGATGCCCCCATGGTGTTTGCCTGGATTGCCCCGCTGATGTTCGCCGGGCCCATGATGTCCCGCGATCTGTACTCCTATCTCATGCAGGGCACGCTGGCCCGCGATGGCATCAACCCTTATGAGCATGGCGCGGCTGCCAATCCGGGGCCCATTCTCTTCGAGGTCAGTTCGGACTGGCGCAACACCACCACCCCTTATGGTCCGCTTCACCTGTGGATCAGCGAGCTCATCACCACCATCACCGGGGATAACATCACCGCGGGCACCGTGGTGTTCAAGATCGTCTCCGTGGCCTCCATCGCGGGCATGATCTGGTCAGTGAACCGCTTGGCTCGCTACGTGGGCACGCGCCCCTCGGTAGCTGTGTGGCTGGGCGTGGCAAACCCGCTGGTCATCATCCACTTGATTGGTGGCATGCACAACGAGAACATCATGATGGCCCTGGTCTTGCTCGGCCTCGTGCTTTCGCTGCGGTTACGTCCCCTCCCGGGTTTCCTGGCGGGAACCGTGCTCATTGCGCTGGCAGTCTCGCTCAAGGTCACGGCCTTCATCGCCTTGCCATTCTTGGTGTGGATCTTCGTGGCCCGCTGGGCAGGTCCTGGGCCGGTTGCGCTGTTCCGTGAATCCTGGAAACGCCTGGGCACCCTGATGCTCAGCGGCATCGCTGCCCTGGCCATCACCGGCGGAGTGATCCAAGCAGTCACCCTGCTCTCTGGGCAAACCTGGGGTTGGATCGCAGAAATGGCCGGTAATACCAAGGTGATTAATCCCCTGGCGTTGCCGTCGTTGTTAGCCTCCACATTGGAGCCCACGCTCACCCGTTTGGTCGACGACGACCTGACCTTCAACGTGCTGGTCAGCGCAATCCGGCCGTTCACCACCGCACTGATGGTCCTCGGTTTGGCTGTGGTGTGGTGGATGTATCGCCGTGATGAGATGCAGGCCCTCAAGGGTGCGAGCCTGGCCTATCTGGTCACGTGCATCTTCAACTCCGTGACCCTCCCCTGGTACTACGCCGCGGTGCTCGCTCTCTTGGCGGTGTGGGCCACCGACAGGCGGATCATCTTCATCGCGGCCTGGCTCTCCGCCACCCTGTGCTTCATGTTCGATGGCGGCGGAAACAACCGCCTCTACAACCTCTGGTGGGTGCTACTCATCGGTGCGGTCATGTGGTGGGCACTGCGCGGAGCCACCGGTTACAGTCCGCTGCGCAAGCCACACCAGACCGACTCGTGGGTGCTCAATGAAGCCCGGGTGCTGGGGGAAACGCAGACGCCCGCACCAGCGCCAGCGCAGGCACAAGCGCTTAAACGATAGCCATCGCCTGTGCCCGGCGCATCACCTCGCGGGCCAGATGCCCGTGCAGCGCGTCCACTGGTCGCCCGGGGAGGGAATCATCGGCTTCATAGAGGTACTCCAGAATCTCCTGGGAGCTGTAGCCTCCGTCAGACAACAGGGAAATCACACCTGGAACAAACTTGTTGAGGTCCCCGTCCTCGGTGAAGAACATCTCCGGGATATAACGGACATTGTCCAGGCGGATCGCCAGCAGCTGACCGTTGTTGAGCAGATCCATCACCTTGGTCACCACCACGCCCATGCGCTCGGCGGCATCCGGAATAGCAATGACCGATTCCCCAGCGGGAACTCCCCCGGTGGCTTGGTCCAAAATGACTGATTCTTCTGTGGTTTCTCGCTCGTTATTCACAGAAACCACTGTAGCCCACGCCCGTCCGCGTGTGGATTGCTCACCATGCGCTCTCCTGTGCCGGGGTGGGGTGCAGTTAGTATGGGTTAATGAATCTCGCGCTTCGGGCGCAGAAAGCCCCGCGATGAAAGGACATCCACCCCACCGTGAGTGAGCTTTACACCGGAGACCTGCTGGACAACCGCTATCGCATCGGCGCGCGGATTGCCCGCGGAGGCATGTCCACCGTCTATTCAGCCGTGGATACTCGCCTAGATCGTGAAGTGGCAGTCAAGGTGATGGATCCCGCGTTGGCAGATCAGCGCTCTTTCCGCGCCCGCTTCGAGCGCGAAGCCCGCGCCGTGGCCAAGCTCAATCACCCCGCGTTGGTGAATGTTTTTGATCAGGGCGAAGATGGCGAATACGTTTTCCTCGTCATGGAGCTGGTGGTTGGTGGCTCACTGCGGGAACTACTCAAGGAACGCGGGCCCATGCCCCCGCACGCAGCTCTGGCCGTGATGGAGCCAGTGCTCACCGCGCTCTCCGTGGCTCACTCCACGGGCATGATCCACCGGGATATCAAGCCGGATAACGTGCTGATCAGCGATACCCACCAGGTGAAACTCGCCGATTTCGGACTGGTCCGCGCCATCGCCACCGGGGTGAATTCCAGTGGTGCCACCTCGCACGATGGCAAGGTCATCGGCACGGTCGGCTACCTTTCCCCCGAGCAGGTGGAAGGCAGTTCGCTGCAGCAATCTTCGGATGTCTACTCCGCGGGCATCCTGCTCTTCGAACTGCTCACCGGCCACACCCCTTTCCGCGAGGCAGACCCCGTGAGCACCGCGATGGCCAGGTTGCACAGGGATGTCCCCCTTCCCTCCAGCGTGATCCCCGGTGTACCGGCGGAAGTCGATGAGCTCATCGCTAGGGCCACCGCCCGCGCCCCACACCGTCGGTTCGCTGATGGAACCCAATTTCTCGACGCCGTGCAAGAGACCTCCCGGGTGCTCCGCCTCCCGGCATTCAAGGTGCCCTCCCCTCAGCACTCCGCGGTACGCAACGCCCTCGAGGGTGCGGATTATGGCGAGCGGCTCTCCTGGGATGACGAATCCATGTCCACGCGCGCGGTGAATCTCGGTGGGCCCAGCCGCACGTCAGAGCAGCCACACCCGGCACGTCCTTTCACCGAGACCACACACACGCAATTGCAACCGGCCAATCCCGGTGCGATGCAGCCGCACCCCGGCATTGATTCTCATCACCCCGCTGCGGCGTATCCGCTGAGCCAGCAACCCCTTGGCCCTCAGCTCAATCCCTATCCTGCCGGCCCGGTGCACCATGTGGATGACCCCGGGGTGGCGTCGACAAGAAATGATGGTGCCCACCCACCAACGTTGAGCAACCGTTCCACAGGACGGACCGTGCTGTGGATCGTGGTTCTGCTGGCGCTGCTGGTTTCGGTGGCTTTGGGTGCGTGGTGGCTGACCAGTGGTCGCTACGGCGAGGTGCCGGCTGTGGTGGGGATGGATCGGGTCACGGCACAAGCCACGGTGGAAGAGGCGGGATTCACCTCCGGGGTGGAGGAAGTCTATTCCAACGATTCCACCCGGGAATCAGTGATGGGAACCGACCCTCCTTTTGGTGAACGAGCACCGCGGGGAAGCCAGGTAGCGGTGCTCGTATCCCTGGGAAAGCCGACCGTTCCAGAGCCGGGACGGGCGGACACGGTGTCCACCTATACCCAGAAGCTGGAGGATCGCACGCTTCGCGCGCGGCTGGGTGAAGAAGTGTATTCGCAGGATGTGCCCAAGGGGCAGATCGCGCAAACCTCCCCTCCTGCCGGGCGCGAAGTGAACACCGAAAGCACGGTTGAGGTGCGGTTGAGCAAGGGTCCACGGCCCGTGCGCATCCCCGGGGTGAAGGGGCAAAGCCAGCAACGCGCCACCAGCACCATCAAGGCCGCAGGGCTAGAGGTGGGTGAAATTGTCCGCGAATTCAGAAGCAGCATTGAGGCCGGGGATGCGATTGAGACCCGCCCCGGCACAGGCGAGCAAGCCCCCGGTGGCAGTGAGATCACGCTGGTGATCAGCAATGCCATCAAGGTGCCCGATGTGGAAGGTATGTCCGCTGAAAAGGCACGCCAGGCGCTGCGTGCAGCTGGGCTCAACCCCGTAGATGGGGAATCCGTGGATGATTCTTCGGTGAGCTTGGGAGACATCGCTAAGCAGTCCCCCGCCGCGGGTGAGTTGGTGAACCCAGCCGCGAATACGAACGTGAGCATCCACGCCTCAGATTCTGTTCGCGTGCCATTCATGATCGGGAAGAGTGCGGAATCAGTGAGCCGTGAACTGGAGAAACTCGGCGTGGAAGTGGAGATCTCCGGTCCCAGTGATGGGCGGGTGTACTCGCAATCACCGAGCGCAGGAACGCGCATCCGCGCGGGCGATACGGTGAAGCTGAAGACGCTCTAAAAGCTGTAAACGCTGCAAGTACCCCAGACACAACAAAAGCTGGGAACGCTCGCAATGAGCATTCCCAGCTTTGAGAGCTTTGAGAAGATTTAGTTGCGCAGCATCTCAGCCACGAGGAACGCCAGTTCCAAGGACTGCTGCGTGTTCAGGCGCGGATCCACGGTGGTGGCGTAGCGCTCAGGCAGATCCACATCGGTGATGGACTGACCGCCGCCGACAACCTCGGTCACGTCTTCACCCGTGAGCTCCACGTGGATGCCGCCTGGGTGAGAGCCCAGGGAGCGGTGGACCTCGAAGAATCCCTGCACCTCATCGATGATGCGGTCGAAATCGCGGGTCTTGTAGCCGTTGGATGCGGTGTAGGTGTTGCCGTGCATCGGATCGCACTGCCAGATGACCTTGTGCCCGGTTGCCTCCACTGCCTCGATGATCGGAGGCAGAACGGTGCGGATCTTGTCGTATCCCATGCGGGAGATCAGCGTGAGCCGTCCCGGGATGTTGTTGGGATCCAGGGTGCGGACGTACTCCACGGCCTCTTCCGGCGTGGTGGTAGGGCCGATCTTCACGCCCACCGGGTTGGCGATCATGGAGATGAACTGAATGTGCGCATCTTCCAGACCGCGGGTGCGCTCTCCCACCCACACCTGGTGAGCGGAGAGGTTGTACAGCGCGTCTTCGCCGTTTTCGTCATGGCCCAAGCGCAGCATGGAGCGCTCGTAATCCATCACCAGGGACTCGTGGGAAGCGTAAATATCCGCGGTGTGCAGCTGAGAATCGGAGACACCACAAGCATTCATGAACTCCAGGCCGCGGTCGATCTCCTCGGCCAACGCCTCGTAACGAGCACCCGCTGGGGAGTTGGCCACGAACTCGCGGTTCCACTCATGCAGGCGGTAAAGGTCCGCGGTTCCGGAGGTGGTGAGCGCGCGCACCAAGTTCATGGCTGCAGAAGCGTTGGCGTAAGCCCGCACCATGCGGGAGGGATCGTGAGCACGCGCTTCTTCAGTGGCCTCTACACCGTTGACCAGGTCACCGCGGTAGCTCAGCAATCCGTTGCTTTCCCGGTCCGCGGAGCGGGGCTTGGCGTACTGGCCTGCGATACGAGCCATCTTCACCACTGGGGTGGAGGCACCGTAAGTAAGCACCACTGCCATCTGCAGCAGCGTCTTCACGTTTCCGCGAATGTGTGGTTCTGTGTTGGACTCGAAAGTCTCGGCGCAATCGCCGCCCTGCAGCAGGAAGGCCTTGCCCAGTGCCACATCGCGCAGCTGGTTGCTCAGCCGGCGTACCTCTTGTGCCACCACGATGGGTGGAACGGATTCCAAAATCTTCCGCACGCGTGCGGCGTGATCAGCATCCCAAGAGGGCTGCTGCTTTGCATCGCGCGAAAGTACATCGCCATAAAGTTTCTCCGACATCGCTGGTGGCAGCGGTGGCAGATCGGGCAATTCATCTAAAGGTACGTCAATAGTCCAAGCCATGGATCACAGCATACTCGGTCACGCGCAACAAGTACGCACTCGGACTTCCTGCTTCTTTGAGGTTGCTCTCAGGTATTTTTTCCCGACGCCACCCTTAGCGCCCCAGCGCCTGCATCGACAGCCGATACTTCACCACATTGAAGCGCGCGTCCGCGAGGGCGTCATGCGCGTTGGAGGGGGCCTCCGGCAGCCGTGGGCGCCCCGCCATTTCCCACAGTTGCTTGAGCTCATGAGTGAATCGGGGCAGTTCCCGGGGCAATCCGGTCATGTCGCCCCACAGCTGTGCCAGCACCACGTGATCGTAGGCACTCACCCATGCCCAGAGCTCTGGCCGATCTTGCTGGCTCAGGTAGTCCCCCGGCTCGTGGCCCGGCAGCAGGAATTCATAGAGTTTGCGCTTGAGCGTCTCGGTATCCATCCATCGCGAATCCGAGCGAGGTGGGAGCTGGTTTAGTACGTTGCGACGTACCCAGTCTCCCGCGCGGGAGGCATCGAAATCGGTGCAGATCGCATAGAACTCCCGTCCGTCTTCCGCAACCACGCCGATGGAGACCAAGTCAATGGTCTCTCCATCTTCGATAAATTCAGTGTCATAGAAATAGCGCACGTTTACTAGCTTAAACGCTGCTGCGCATGGGAGGTTATCGGGCAGGCTTGCGCAGCGGTGGTGGGTACATGGTCCACTTCACCACGGGAACCTTGCTGAGTCCGTAGAACACCGCTCCCGCGGTGATGCAGATGAGGATCCCCCACAGCACGCGCAGGTCAGGGTTTTCAATGCTCGGTCGCAGCTGTGGCTGGGTTTCCCACAGGTGCGGGTAGATGATCAGGTCAAACAAAGCGAGAAAAGCGTGGTGGGACACGTAGATAGGCAGTGTATTCCTGCCCACGAATCCGAAGATGCTTTTCAGAACCGGAAGGTAGGAAATCCACACTGCGAGCATGATTCCCATCGGCACAGCAGCCAGGATTCGCGCCTGCATGAGCATGGATTGCTGGCTGGCGATGATCTCACTCCAACCCTCGAAGTAGTAAATATCCATGCCGCGGTACAGCAATTCCCCCAGTGCGAAGAGAACCACTGCTGCTGCCACGCTCAGGAGCTGACCCGCATGATGCGAAATGCTGAAGAACAGGCTCCGGTAGTGCAGGCCGAGGAAGAAGATCGGCGCATACGTCAGCGCCTGGTACACGCCCTGAATCACCATCAGACCCGCCATTGCGGCCACGATCGCCGGCACAAAGGAGAGAGCTACTGCTAGCCAGGGCGGTTGGCGTCGAAGCAAAACTGCCGCCAAGTTGTACGCCATCAGGGTGTAGAGGAACCACAGGCCGGGATCACCGACGATCACAGCTTTCACCACATGGGTGAGCGAGAGAGAATCCTCGATATAAAGCCTGGTGGCAGCCTGCACCGGGCTGTACACCAGGTACGGGACCAGCAGAAACCAGAGGCGGCGAAACCAGAGTGTTTCCGCATTCCACGAGATGATCCGGTGGGCGAACATGCCCGAGATGAGGAAAAACAACGGCATGCGCAGCGGGTCCAAGACTGTGGAGACCCAGAACCATGGGGTCTCCATGCCTCCGGGAACGCCGGTGACCACGTGCATCAGACACACGCCGATGATGGATAAACCTTTGGCGCAATCTGCCCATTCAATGCGGCGAGTGGCCGCAGCAGTGCGTTCTTGGGACCGCGCGAGCTGCGGGCGTGGTCCCGAATCTGAAGGTTTCATGAGAGATCTAACGATTGCAGGTGATGGAGGGCGCGGTCAAACCGTTCCGGCAGCGCCTGCGAACCCCTAGTGGGAACGCGGTTCAGAACCCTCTGGGTAACCCGCCCCAGCTTCAAGCGACTTCTTCACGTCCGCAGCATAGAAATCCGGCACGTAATCCTGGCCGGACAGTTCCTGGAGAGCTTCCATGATGGCGTTGGTGAAGGCGCGCGCCTGAGCGTATTCATCGCCGGCATCCCGGAAATCAGCTGGGTGGACGGGATCGCCAATCCGGAAACCGCAGCGGTAAGGCCGGGGAATCCAGCTGCCGATGGGGTTGACCTGTTTGGTGCCGATCATCGCTGCCGGGTACACGGGGAGATCCGCCTGCATGGCAATGCGCGCCAATCCGGTCTTACCGCGGTAGAGGCGACCATCCGGGCTGCGCGTACCCTCCGGATACATTCCCAGCACGCGGCCTTCCTTGAGCACGCGCAACGCGGTCTGCAAAGCAGCGGACTGGGAAGTCTTGTCTTCCCTATCGATGGGCACCTGACCCACTGAGGAGAAGAACCACTTCTGGATCCCGCCGATCAAACCTGGGGTGGTGAAGTATTCCTTCTTGGCCAGGAACGTCATCTTCCGAGGCACCAAGAGAGGCAGGTAGAAGCTATCCATCACTGCCAGGTGGTTGGAGGCCACCACAACCGGGCCTTCCGCGGGGAGTTTCTCCAGGCCTTCCGAGAATGGCCGGTTATAAATGCGCAGCAATGGGCCGACGAAAACATTCTTCAGCCACCAGTACGTATCTCTCTTCATGCGCATTGACCCTTCTCTACCCTTTGTCACCCAGCAGCTCGTTGCGAGCCAATTTAGCTACGCCGATCATACCTGCCTGTGAACCCAGCTCGGCAACCGCAAGCCTGGCCACTGGGCGGCTTCCCGCGCCCACCACGCTGCGGTGCATCACCCGCTCAGCACGTTCCAAATACAGATCCGCATCGGCAGCTACTCCCCCGCCGAGGACGATCAATTCCGGGTCCAGGATGTCCTGCACCATGGCCAGGCCCCTGCCCAACCACGTAGCCATGTCCTTGATCACTGCCAGAGCCAGCGGGTCGCCCTCCCGCGCCATGTTCACCACCACGCGGCCGGTGATTTCCTCCGGATGGTTGCCGTATTCCTGTGCCAACCGGGATTCCGGGTAGCGGCCCATGGCGATGAGATCCTGCGCGGTCAACGGCAACGCCGAACCAGAGCAGTAACGCTCCAAACAACCGCGCTTACCGCAGGGGCAGCGCCGTCCATTGGGCATCACGGTGAGGTGGCCGAACTCCGGAGCCACGCCGAATGCCCCGCGGTAGATATCCCCGTTCATCATGATGGCCCCGCCGATGCCTGTACCCAATGCGCAGAGCACCCAGGTCTTCGTTTCTTTCGCAGCACCAAAGAAGTGCTCACCCCACGCTGCTGAATTCGCATCGTGTTCCACAGTCACGGGCAGGCCCAGGCGCTTGCTCATGTTCTGCTTCACATTGGATCCGCGCCATGGCAGGTGCGGGGCAAAGCGCACGGTTTCCTGGTTCTCATCCACGAATCCGGCGATGGCCAGGCCCACTGCGGCCACCTGCGGATGCCGAGCGGTGAGCTTATCCACCACGGCCTCCACTGCGGTTTCGAGAGCTCCGGACGAAGGCGGAGTGGGCAGCTGCTCCATGTCCAGCACCACCCCGGCCTGGTTGATCACAGCGGCGCGGAGGTTTGTTCCCCCAATATCAATACCGATCGTCAAGAGCTCTTCGCTCACTCCGCTGCCTCTCATCTTTCGTAGAAAACCTCATCAACTCTAGCGCGCTGCCCTGACCCCGTGCCTAACTGGGAACCTCGGGCCGTGCGCCACTCGCGCTTCTTTAGGCAGGGACATTCCACGCCACCTGAGGCGGCCTCATCCCCCGGCCGTGGATAACCGCAAGGAATTGATCACGGAGGACTTCCCACGTCCACGCATCGTTGACGCGTTTCCGGCCGGTTTCTGCCAGTGAATTGCGCAGGTTGGCGTCGGAAAGAAGCTCGTTAATCCTGGCTGCCACCTGACCTGGCTCGCGACCCGAAACCACCAGCCCCGTCTGGCCGTCAATCACCGTTTCGGGAGCGCCTCCGCCGTCCCCGGCGATCGTGGCCACCCCGCAGGCCTGAGCTTCCAGGAACACGATCCCCAAACCCTCCACCGACAACCCGCCCAGCTGCGTACGCACGGGCAACGCGAACACGTCACCCATGCAGAAATGCCCCGGGAGCTCGGAGAAATCCACTGGCCCGGTGACCGTCACGGCACCCTGCACGCCCAAGGACTGCGCCCTGCGCTCCAGCTTGATGCCCATCTTTCCCGGCCCCACCAGCATCAAGTGCGCATCCGGGTGCTGCGCCAGCACGGCGGGCATGGCCTCCACCAAGGTGTCTTGCCCCTTGCGGCTGACGATTCGTGAGACGGCCACGATGACCTTCTTTTTTTCGACGCCATATCTCCCCCGCAGCTCTTCCCTCATGCCTGGGTCTGGGCGGAACAGCGAAGTATCCACGCCACCGGGCATGGGCTCCCAGGCCACATTGGGCCCGAAAGCTGCCATCATGCGACCGCGGGCGTAATGAGAGACGTAGGTGAGGCAGTCCACGAAATCTCCGATGCGCCGCAGGATCTGCCGGGTGCCGGGGAACATGGACCAGCCGACCTCATGGCCGTGCGTGGACGCGATGATGCGGCGGGCACCTGCTCTGCGCGCGGCCGGAGCCAACAGCGCCAGGGGTGCAGCAGCGCCGAACCAGACTGTGTCTATCTGGTGTTCTTTGATGAGTGCTGCCATCTTCCGCGCGGTAGCTGGAGTGGGCAGCATGACCTTCGTGGGCCAGCGAACCACCGTGTACGGCAGTTGGGCATCGAAGGCTTGGGCAGCAGCGGCATCCTGAGTGGAGGCAAAGACGATGACGTGCGCATCTTGTGTGCTGAGGGTGGCCAAGTAATCCCGCACATACGTTTGAATCCCGCCCAAAGTGGGCGGGAAGTCATTTGTCACCACGAGCACCCGAGGGCGCCCCACTGAGCTATCCGTCATGTTTGCACATTGTAGCGGCTAGCCAGACCGGCTCTTTTAGTAGCGAACTGCGCCGGAGATCGGCATGGAATCCACGGGGACAACCTGCACTGGGATTCCGTAGTCAGAGGCGTGAACCAGCTGGCCATCACCGATGTACATGCCGACGTGCGTGGTTCCTGGGTAGTAGCCCACGATGTCACCCGGCTGCAGCTCATTGCGGCTGACTGGCTGGCCGCCGGCCAACTGGGCCTGAGAGGTGCGAGGGATGGTCTTGCCAGTCTGCTGGTATGCCCAGAGCATCAAACCGGAGCAGTCGAATTCATTCGGTCCGGAGGCGCCCCAACCGTAAGGTGAGCCAAGCTTGGACAGCGCCGCAGCTACTGCACCGGTTTGGTTCACCTTGGCGGCGACTGGGGAATCAGGCTGCTTGAGCTTGCCCAGGAACTCTTCAACGTTGACGTCGATGGGGCCATTGCTGTCCACCCAGCGCTGACGATCCTCCGGGCTCAGCCCATCCACCACGTCCATGACGCGCTTCTTGAGCTCATCCAGCTTCTGGGTCTGACGATCCAGCACCCGCTGGCGGGCGCCGAGATCATTGACGCGGAAGTCAGCGCGGAACTTCGCGCGATTAGCTTCCGAGTTGAGGTTGACTGCCTTGAGCAGATCCTCGTCCAGAACAGAGATGGTGCGATCCTTGCTCTCTGCCAAGCTGGCCAGGTAGCTACCGCGCTCCATCGCTGCCTGTGGGCCGGAGGCACTGGAGAGAACGGTGAGCGGATCTACAGAGGCACCGCGGTACATAGACTGGGAGACATCCTTCACGCTCTCCTCAGAGTTCTGCAGGTTCTGCAGAGCGATATCGGATTCACGCTTGGTCTTCTCAACGTCCTTTTGGACACCATCAAGCTCAGCCCGAGCCTTGTCGAGATCCAGCTGGTTCTGCTGCACCTTTTCGTTAGCAGCACCAGTGACGTGGGAAACCTGCTTCATGTGTGCCAACAGGCCGTCCACGTCTTGCGGAATCGGCTTAGCTAGCAGCTCATCAATGTAGCGATTAAAGGCTTTTGCATCGTCAGGGTTCGGAACTTGCTGAGAATTCTGGGCCTGATTCTGCGCGGGATCCGCTAGAGCGGAGGGAACAACTGGAGAAACTCCAATGGCGAGCGCGAGCAATGTTGCTTGCACGGAGCGGGAGAAGCGACCCTGGGGGCGAGCTAGAGAATGAAAAGAAGTGCTGGACACACGAACCTTCTTGAGAAATGAAAACGGATAGGAACCACAATTCAGCGGATTCTAGAAAAACATCCTAGAGAAAACACTGAATTAAACGAACTCCGAAGAGCTCTCTCACACACTGCCCGTGGCAGAGGCATTCCTGCTCTCTTCACAACACGAGCGGAACCCGTCAAGCACGTTGTGCTTCACCAGTTCCGCTGTATTGAGGGGGCGGTTGGGACGAATATTCGCACCAAGACACCGAGTTTTGCCAGATTTAGAAACGCACTGCGTTGTTGATTGGCATGTAGTTCAGGGAATCGATACGCACAGGAGCGTCAGAGTTCAATGCGTGGACGATCTTACCATCGCCGATGTAGATTCCCACGTGGGAAGCGCCACCGTAGTAAGAGACGATGTCACCTGGCTGCAGGGCGTTGATAGCCACTGGGGTACCAGCGGAAGCCTGTGCATCAGAGGTACGAGGAATGTTCTTTCCAACCTGAGCGTATGCCCAAGAGGTCAGACCGGAGCAGTCGAAAGAGCTAGGGCCAGCAGCACCCCACACGTAAGGGGCACCGATCTTGGACTGAGCCTTGTTGGCGATGTCCTGGCCGACAGAGGTAGCGGGTGCTGGAGCGGGAGTTGCTGCTGCAACGTTTCCAGCGGCCTGCTCAGCCTGAGTCAGGTAAGGCTTGATGTGTGGCATTACTTCATCAGGGACATCAACGGTGAAGTTGGTGTTTGGAACAGTAACCGGAGCTGCCTGAGCTGACGCAGGGTTAAGTACGGCAGCACCAACACCTACAGCAGCCATGATTGCAGCGTTGCGCTTGGTGTGAGTGGAGCTCTTCAGGTTGTGCTTTCCCATAGTGTTCGTCTTGAACCTTTCGATTATTCTTCGTGAGACAAAATGTCTCTCGCTGGTGACTATTGCCATCACCATTACGACTTGGAGGGCCTAGACGAGATGCCCTCGCCTCTTAGGTCTCGAAAAGATTACGAAATGGTTGCGATACATGTCTAGCCAAACACGGGATATATCTCGAAATGGTTACAATTTGCAGAAAGTGTAGTTTTTCGGGTGTGCGCAACCCGAAAATTTACCGCTCCGTTACCGAGTCGTTATCTTTCGCTGAACAGGGCATACTCCGGAACGCAGAAAACATCCGTCAAGCGGAAATCGAAGGTCGATCTGCCATATTCAGACGAATGTGACCTTCATCACAAATATCCCGGAAACGGCGCAGAAATCCAGAATCCTCCAGATTCGGCGCACCATTAATGCCCCAGTCTTGCTCCCGATTAAGATGGCATCCGTGCACAGACAGCCAGTAAACGGATCCTCCCGCTCACCACAGCGTGGTGCGGAGAACTCTGCGCAAACCGCGAGCAGCAGCCTTACTGGAAGCAACGCTCCATTGAGTGAGACCCTGCAAAACTGTGTGGTCATTGACGTGGAAACCACTGGGTTAGACCCATCCACAGAGAAAATCATCGAGGTGGGGGCACTCAGGGTCATTGATGGAGAAGTGGCCAGCACGTTTCACACGCTGATTAACCCACGCCGCCCTCTACCGGAAGTCATTCAACGCATCACTGGCCTCAGCGATGCGCATTTGCAGCAAGCACAGGACACGAAGGCTGCCCTGGTGGATCTTCTAGACTTTCTTCACGAAACCAACGCAGTCCACGGGTTTTCCCGAGGAAACCCGCCCGCATACTTCGTCGGTCACCACGTCGAATTCGATATCAGCTTTTTGGAAGCCGAAGCGCAGCGCACTCAATCCTCTGGTTGGGAGTTCCTCTCCCCTGCTGCGCTGCAATGCACAGCGCAGGCAGCACGTAACCTCATCCCGCGAGAGAGCGTTGGGCGCTACCGGCTATCTAACGTCGCCGAGTACCTGAAAACCGCCCACAAGCCCTCACATCGCGCACTGGACGATTCTCGGGCTACCTTCGAGGTGCTCCAGGGTCTGGAAAGAATCCAACGCGCACAGCGGAGTTAGAGGAAAGCTCCGTGGATCCAGGGCTCAGTAATACTGCCCACAAAGCATCAGACATAAAGGAAGGGCCCCAGCGCAATGCTGGAGCCCTTTTCGATCACCTAGGTCTCACTCATCGAGTGATCCCTGGGATTCGGCAACTAGTGCTTATCTGAATCCCGAATGCTCTTCTCCGTGAGCTTGGTGAACATGTCCTTCATCTCATTGTGGTTCTGGTGATCCAGTTCCTCTGCCTTATCGGCAATGTCCTGGTTGTCTGGGGAGAACCAGCCACCGCGACCAGGAGCTCCGGCGAAGCCCAGCTCGTTCATGGTCTTTGGAACCTGAGCACCCTGGTAGGTCAGCGGGATGGCATGTCCATGCTCATCGATGCCGCCCAGTGGCTGGTGAACCTCAATGAAGCCACCGGAAGGAAGCTGCTTGATGGTGCCGGTTTCGATACCGTGCTCCAGCACGTCGCGGTCACTGCGCTGCAAGCCAACGCAGATGCGGTGGGTGACGTAGTAAGCGATCGGCGGAACCAGAACCAGACCGATACGTCCCAGCCAGGTCATGGCATTCAGGGAGATATCGAAGTGGTAGGCGAAGAGGTCGTTACCACCAGAGATGGTCAGGATCACGTAGAAGGAGATCGCCATGACACCCAGCGCGGTGCGGGTTGGCACATCGCGTGGACGCTGCAGCAGGTTGTGGTGGGCGTCATCGCCCGTCATCTTCTGCTCGATCCAAGGGTAAGCGAACAGCAGACCAACCAGGATTCCCAGCAGCAGAGCTACCCAGAACACAGCGGCCACGGTGTAGTTACCCAAGTAGAGCTCCCATGCTGGCATGACACGGGCGGCGCCGTCAGTCCACAGCATGTAGATATCCGGCTGGGAACCAGCGGAGACCTGAGAAGGGTTGTATGGGCCCAGGGTCCAGATCGCGTTGATCTGGAACACGCCAGCCATGAAAGCGATGACACCAGCGGTGATCAGACCGAAGGATGCAGCCTTGAGGCCGAAGATTGGCAGAATACGCACGCCAATCACGTTGTTCTCGGTGCGTCCAGGTCCGGGGAACTGGGTGTGCTTCTGGTACCACACCAGTGCGAGGTGAGCCGCGATGAGAGCCAGCAGGATAGCTGGGATCAGCAGCACGTGCGCGATGTACAGGCGAGGAATGATGATCATGCCTGGGAAGTCACCAGCGAACATGATCCAGTGCAACCAGGTACCCACGATTGGCAGGGAAACCACGATCGCGGACATGATGCGCAGACCCACGCCGGAAAGAAGGTCGTCGGGAAGGGAGTAGCCCATGAAGCCCTCGGCGATGGAGAGCAGCAGGAGCAAGCAACCGATAACCCAGTTAGCTTCACGTGGCTTGCGGAACGCACCGGTGAAGAAGATGCGGAACATGTGCACCATGATGGACACGGCGAACAGCAGTGCAGCCCAGTGGTGGACCTGGCGGATGAACAGGCCACCGCGCACCTCGAAGGAGATGTCCAGCGCGGTGTGGTACGCAGCGGACATTTCTACACCATTGAGTGGTGCATAAGCGCCGTCGTAAATGACCTTCGACATGGAGGGGTCAAAGAACAGGGTCAGGTACACACCGGAGAGTAGGAGGATGACGAACGCGTAGAGCGCGATCTCACCCAGCATGAAGGACCAGTGGGTAGGAAATACCTTGTTGATCTGTGGGCGAATCATGCCGGAGGCACCATATCGCTCATCGATGTTGTTAGCCGCCTTGTTTAGGCGTGAAGTCTTGGTACTCATGAACGGCGCTCCCAGAAAGCAGGGCCAACGGGTTCAACAAAGTTGCCCTTGGCGTACATGTAACCCTCTTCGTCCACGGAGATTGGCAGCTGCGGCAAAGCGCGGGCAGCCGGTCCGAAGATTGGCTTGCCGTAGTGCAGTGCGTCGAACTGCGACTGGTGGCAAGGGCAGAGGATGCGGTTGGTCTGCTGCTCATACAAGGAAGTAGGGCAGCCAATGTGCGTACAGATCTTAGAGAAAGCGAAGTAATCTCCGGCGTGGAAATCCTCCTGGCCTTCACGCAGCACCGCGCGCTGAGCGTCTTCGTGGCGAAGGCGGATCAGCATCACGGAGTTGCGTGGGCCGTGGATGGAGTGCATGTGATCTTCGTACACATCACGCTTCGGGTCGTACTCTGCGCCGTCGTTAACCATGTCCTCGGTGAGCGGGAACACGGTCTCCATGGAGCCCGCATCCAGGTCGATGGCGCGGATACGAACCAGGCGGGAAATGCCGTCGGTGCTGTAGTGACCATCGTGCTCTTCGGCGACGTTGCCGTTATCGCGACCGAGGTACACCTTGTGTCCCTGTTCCACCAAGGTCCAGCCGGTGGTCCAGAGGGTGCCGTCGCCAGCGATGCCCATTGCCTTTGGCTTCCATGGGTTCTTGACGATGCCGCCGAGTGGCAAGATGACAGCCAAACCAGCAAGCGCTGCGCCAGCTCCTGCAAGGCCGGCAATAACTGGGCGTCGACCAAGGGTCGAGGTCTGCCACGAGTCATTCAGCAAGGCCACCAAGGTACGGCGATCCACTTCATCAGAAGGGCCGTCGTGACGAGTCTGTACCGAGATCTCCTCCGGTACGAAGGTCTTGGTGTACTTCACCGCACCCATGCCCAGGGAGATGATGGAAAGACCAGAGGTCAGTCCCAGCAATGGGGTGTAGAGGCTGTACCACCACAGGCCGTCCTGCTCGAGGTGCTTGTACTCCCAAGGCCAGAACAGGTAAACCGCGATGAACGCCAGGCCGAAGATGACGGCCAGTGCGAAGTAGAGAGCTACTCCCCTGGCGGCGCGCTTCTCGGCTGGGTCATTAGTCATTGGGAAGCGTTCCTTGCGGTACGCAACCGTTACTCCATCGAGCTCGGTGCCCAGACGGGCGAGCTCTTCGTTGCTCATGTTGCTGAGCTCTTTGTCTGTGTACTGAGTATTCACTTCATCGCTCACTGCCGGCTTCCAATCCACATTGCGAAGATGATCATCACCACGATGCCGACGAACCACATCAACATGCCCTCAGTGACGGGGCCAATGCCGCCCAGTCCGAAACCGCCTGGGTTAGGAGATTCCTTGGAGGACTTGATGAATGCGATGATGTCCTTCTTCTCGTCAGCGGAGAGCTGACGATCGGAGAACTTCGGCATGTTCTGTGGGCCGGTGAGCATTGCCTGGTAGATCTCCTGCTCGTTAGCAGGATCCAACGCTGGGGCGTACTTACCACCGGAGAGTGCGCCACCACGGCCCGTGAAGTTGTGGCAGGACGCACAGTTCAAACGGAAGAGTTCGGAACCGCGAGCTACGTCAGCTGGGTCGATCTCACCGTTGTTGTTATTTGCACCGCGCAGAGAATCCATGGCGATTGAGCCGTCATCGTTACGCACGATGCCTGGGCCGCCACCATTGGAGTTCACGAAAGCGGCAAGTGCTAGAGCCTGCTGCTCGGAGTAGCGAGGGGTCTTACGAGAAGCCTGTGCCTCGTTGCGCAGCATCGGCATGCGGCCGGAGTGTACCTGGAAGTACACGGCACCTTCGCCGACGCCAACGAGGGAAGGACCGCGGTCCTGAACACCCTGCAGGTTGGCACCGTGGCAGGTGATACAAGCTACTTGGTAGATCTGCTTGCCTTCATCAACCAGCGCGGTGGCATCCTGCTGAGCTACAGCAGTCTGGGAATCAGGGGTGAGCGCGTTAGCGATGAAGCCAGCGCCGGTGAGCGCGAAAACCATAGCCAGCGCACCGGCGAGGGCCTTACGAATCTTCCGGCGGCGGCGCAGGCCGCTGGCCGTACGTGAAGCGGAGGGTGTCACACCTTCGCTTTTCACGTTTGTGGAGTTGGTATCCATCTTGTTCCTTATTAACTCGTCAGTGGAATGCGATGGGCTGTATATGAGCCGATGATTGAACGGCCACTACGGCCTATTGGATGAAGTAGATCGTGATCCATAGGCCGATCCACACTACGTCGACGAAGTGCCAGTAGTAAGACACAACGACGGCGGCGGTGGCCTGAGCCGGGGTGAACTTCGACTTGAAGGTACGAAGCAGGATAACGACGAAGGCCAAAACGCCGGCCAACACGTGTGCACCGTGGAAACCGGTGGTGATGAAGAACACCGATCCGTACACGGAGCTGCTGATGGTGGTTCCGTGCTCCACCAGGTGGAAGTACTCATAACCCTGTCCAGCCAGGAAGACCGTTCCCAAGAGGGCAGATACTGCGTACCACCGGCGAAGTGCGAAAACATCACCTCTCTCCGCGGCGAACACACCCAACTGAGCAGTGAATGAAGAGGACACCAGAATCACGGTGATACCAGCCGCGTACGGCACATTCAGCTCAGTGGGGTGTGAAGGCCACTCGCCTCCAGAGTTGGCCTTGGACACGAAATACATCGCGAACAGGCCAGCGAAAAACATCAATTCTTGAGACAGGAACACGATCGTGCCGACGCTGACCATATTGGGTCGATTCAGCGTCGCAACACGTTGTGGTGCTGCCATACCTGGGTTTTCAACTGCGCTCGTCACGCATATCAGTATGGACTGTTCCCCGGCGTTAGTCGATTCCCCCGCCAGCGTTTCTTTAGGCTTTCTCTAAACCTGCAGGTGAATGCTTGGGTTTCGCTGTCAGTCCACCCCGTTAGGGGGTTGCCGGGAACTTTTACACCCTCGTATCCGACGCATCGCAAACCAACTGGTCATCGCCTTGGGAACCATTAATTGCCGCGGAAATAGCGTTGGCCCAACCCCCTCCGCAGCACTTCTGCTTATCTGGGAGCCAGCTGACAGAACACGCCCCGCCCCTCCCCTGCCGAGCCCTCTACAACGCACGGATACGATGGAGACAACGCACTGATTTTCCAGCACGTCCCCCAACCGTGAAAGTAGAGTCCCCATGCACGCACAGGCCACTTCCAGCAGCCAGGGCAAGCACCTCGCCGCAGACCAGCTTCCACAGAGCTATTTCACCTGGGCTGGAGTTCTGGACCGCTTGGGTAACCGAGATGAGCTCAGCGAGTCTCAGGTGGCGTGGGCAATGGAGCGGATCATGGAAGGCAATGCCTCCGAGGCCCAGATTGCCGCCTTTGCCTTCGGCTTGCGTGTCAAGGGCATTAGTGCCGCCGAGCTGGCCTCTGCCGCCGAAACCATGCGCGGTTTTGCCACGCCGGTGGATTTCTCCGAGGTACCCAACTGCGTGGACATCGTGGGCACCGGTGGAGACGGCCACCACACCGTGAACATCTCCACCATGGCGGGCATCGTGGTGTCCGCCTGCGGAGTTCCCGTAGTCAAGCATGGCAATCGCAAGGCTTCCTCGCAGTGCGGTGGCGCGGACATGCTGGAGAGCCTGGGCTACCACATTGAGCGGTCTCCGGAAGAAGTTGTTGCCGACGCCAAAACGAACCACTTCGCGTTTCTCTTTGCCAAGAGCTACCACCCAGCCATGCGTTATGCGGCACCAGTCCGTAGCCAGCTTGGGGTCTCTACCATTTTCAATCTACTGGGCCCCATGACCAATCCAGCAGCCCCGAAGTTCGGCCTGATCGGCTGCGCATTCCGGGACATGATGCCCATCATCGGTGGTGCGTTTGCCCACCAGGGTTCGCGCGTCTTGGTGGTGCGTTCCATGGATGGGATGGACGAGATCTCTGTTTCCGCCCCCACTGAGGTCGTGACGGTGGATTCCCAGGGTCGCACGGGCGAGACGGTTCTGAATCCGCGTGAACTTGGCTTGGATTTCTACCCTCTGGAAGACCTCCGCGGAGGAGATGCCGCATACAACGCGGACATCACCCGCAAGCTCATGGCCAATGAGCTTTCCGGTGCGATCAAGGATGCCGTCTTGATCAACGCTGCTGCCGCCCTGACTGCCGTCCACGGGTGGGAGGAAGCCGGTCTCAAGGAGACGGTGAAGAAGTACGTGGGCGTGGCCCGCGAAGCTCTGGAATCGGGAGCTGCCCAGGCCAAGCTCGAGGATCTATTGAAGAACTAACCACCGCCCGGTTCTCGAATTAGAGAAACGAAAGAAGCCCTCCCCCGAGAGAATTCGGGGCGAGGGCTTCTTTCGTGCACACTTTGGGGTCTCAGACCCCAGCTAGTGCTTAGTGCTTCTCTGGTGGCAGACCGTACTGCAGGTTCATTTTGGTGGTTGCCCACACCAGAACGGCTGCTCCGAAGAGAACCATCCAGATGTGCCAGAATGCCAGTCCGTAGGCCATGATGATCACGCCGACGGTCATCATCACTGGCCAGATGGAGGAAGCGGAGAAGAAACCGAGCACGCCAGCTCCATCCTCAATTTCAGCCTCTTCCCAGTCGGAAGGGCCGATATCACTCTTAGCCTCAGTGAGGTGAAGGTATCCCGCGAGCATCAATGCCAGCAGGGTGGCCATCACCAGGCCGGTAGCGCCAGCCCACTCCAGACCCTGCAAGCTAGCGGAGTCCTTCACCAGAGCCGTAGCGATGATGTAGACGGTGGTGACGATGCCAAAGAAGGTAGCAATACTATAGAAAAGCTTTGCGCCTGCAGCCATGTCTTTTTCCTCTTTCCGGCTTAGTTCTGGGAGTTACGGTTGATGTCGGAGCTCTCATCGCGAGTGCCCTGACGATCGGTAACGAATGGGCTGGTGGTGACAGCGTATGGATCCACGCCGATTGCCTCGAGTGCCTCGGAGTTAGGAGCCTCTGGGTGCTTCTGGCGGTAGTCGATGTAGCGGGTGAAGTCCTCAGGGGACACCACGCGAACCTCGAAGTTCATCATTGCGTGGTAGGTGCCACACATTTCTGCACAGCGACCCACGAAGGCACCTTCTTCGGTGATTTCCTCAACCTGGAAGCGACGCTCGGAGCGGTTCTGCTCTGGGTGTGGGAACACATCTCGCTTGAAGAGGAATTCAGGAACCCAGAAGGAGTGCACCACGTCAGAGGACGCGAGGTTGAACTCGATGGCGGTCTTGGAAGGGAGCACCAGGATGGGGATCTCTTCGGTGGAGCCAACGGTCTCAATCTTGTTGAAGTTCAGGTAGCTGTAGTCCTCGGCAGACTTGCCGTGGATTGGGCCAACTTCCTGGCCTTCGCGCAGCTCGTACTGAGAATCCTCGGCCAGTTTCTGTGCCTGCTCATCCACACCGTCGTAGTTCTGGTTGTTTGGCATGAGCTCGCTGTTGATCTCGCCGTAACCGAACTTCCAGTTCCACTGGAAACCGGTGACATCCACGGTGACCTTTGGATCCTTGTCCAACGCGGTGGCCTTGTCCTGGACCGGCACGTTGAAGAAGAACAGCACCATGATGATTAGAACGGGGAGCGTGGTCAGCGCGAGTTCCAGGGGAACGTTGTAACCCGTCTGTCGTGGGAATTCTTCGTTATCTCCGCGGCGCTTACGAGCCTTATCGGAGTCACGGAAGATAACCACGAACATCAAGGTCCACATGATGATGCCGATGATCCATGCGGCAACCCATACCCAGACCCAGAAGTTTCCTAGTTCCTGTGCTTCAGGGGTGATTCCCTGAGGCCAGCCCATGCGCAATGCATGAAAGAATCCGTTATCCGGCGGAGCGACCGTACATCCAGATAGAACCAGACCGCTTGCTCCCAGCAAGCCAGCCAAGCCCAGGCGGCGGTTCATACCGTGCACTTTTCGCTGTTCCACGCGAGTTAGCCTTCCTCATTCACACGTCAATTGGTCTAAAACCTCGTCAATCCCAGCCCACCTGCAGTGCGCGGTTTGGGAAAAATTTTAGACCGGTTCAAACAGAAACACTAGACCATTTGCAGCACTTTGCCACTATCCCCACAGGTTCATTTCCCTATTCGGGTGTGATGCTCCGCGAACCCCCTTACCCCGGCCGCTCGCTCGGTCTGCTCCCGCGTGGCAACTGGCTCCACTGTTTATCCAGCGCGTAGAGTCAACAGCCATGTGTGGTTTGCTTGGATTCATTTCCGCCGATGCTTCGGCCCCCCAATATGTCAGTGCAGTAGAGAACGCTCTCCCCTGCATGCACCACCGTGGACCGGACGATAGCGGCACGTGGCATGACAACAACGTGATTTTCGGTTTCAACCGTCTATCCATCATCGATATCGCCCACTCTCACCAGCCTTTACAGTGGGGCCCAGCGGATCAGCCGGAACGCTATTCCCTGGCGTTCAATGGCGAGATCTACAACTATGTGGAACTGCGCGAAGAGCTGCAGGCCGCCGGTTACACCTTTAATACTGAAGGCGACAGCGAGACCATCGTGGTTGGCTTCCACCACTGGGGTCAGGAAGTCGTGGAGCACCTGCGCGGAATGTTCGCCTTCGGCATCTGGGATTCCCAGAAGGAAGAGCTGTTCCTCGCGCGCGATCAATTCGGTATCAAGCCCATGTACTATTCCACGAGTGCTGCTGGCACGGTGTTTGCGTCGGAAAAGAAGTGCATTCTTTCCATGGCCGACGCGCTGGAAATCAGCACTGAGCTGGACGTACGGGCCCTGGCGCACTACACGGACCTGCAATACGTGCCGGAGCCAGAGAGCCTGCACAAGGCAATTCGTCGCGTGGAATCCGGCTGTTTCGCCACCGTGAAGCCAGGCGGAGAGCTCAAGCAGGAGCGTTGGTTCGAGCCTCGCTTCCCCGAGCGTAAGGTGGCCGCGGGTGATGAGGACAAGGTGTTCCAAAAGATCGCCGAGGCGCTGGAAGATTCCGTGGCTAAGCACATGCGCGCTGATGTGACAGTGGGCAGCTTCCTCTCCGGAGGCATTGACTCCACGGCTATCGCCACCCTGGCCAAGCGCCACAATCCTGATCTGCTGACGTTCACCACCGGCTTTGAGCGCGAGGGTTACTCCGAGGTGGACGTGGCAGCGGAATCCGCGGCGGCCATTGGCGCGGAACACATCGTCAAGGTGGTCAGCCCCGAGGAATATGCCGCGGCCGTGCCGAAGATCATCTGGTACCTCGATGATCCCGTGGCCGATCCCTCCTTAGTCCCGTTGTACTTCGTGGCAGCTGAAGCCCGCAAGCACGTGAAGGTGGTGCTGTCCGGTGAAGGTGCCGATGAGCTCTTCGGCGGTTACACCATTTATAAGGAGCCGCTGAGCCTCGCGCCTTTCGAGAAGGTTCCCTCCCCCATCAACGGCGTGCTGGCCAAGCTGGGCGCGGCACTTCCCGATGGCATGCGCGGCAAATCCTTGCTGGAACGTGGCACCATGCCGCTGGAAGATCGCTATTACGGTAACGCCCGCTCCTTCAACTACCAGCAGCTGGAGCGCGTGCTGCGCCACGTCCGCCCGGAGTGGGATCACCGCGAGGTCACCGCCCCCATTTACGCCAAGTCCCGCGATATGGATCCGGTAGCGCGCATGCAGCACCTGGATCTGTTCACGTGGATGCGTGGAGACATCCTGGTCAAGGCTGACAAGATCACCATGGCAAACTCCCTGGAACTGCGCGTGCCATTCCTGGACAAGGTGGTTTTCGAGGCCGCCGAATCTCTGCCCACCGATCTGAAGATCAGCCACGGCACCACCAAGTACGCACTGCGCAAGGCCATGGAGCGGATCGTTCCGGCACACGTGCTGCACCGCAAGAAGTTGGGCTTCCCCGTCCCAATGCGCCACTGGCTGGCCGGCGATGAGCTTTACAGCTGGGCTCGTGAGAACATCGAGGCCTCGCAGACCGATGACCTCATCAACAAGGCCGAGGTTCTCAAGATGCTCGACGAGCACCGCGTGTCCATGAACACCGGTTCCGGCCCGGATCATTCCCGTCGCCTGTGGACCGTCATCGCATTCATGATCTGGCACGGGATCTTCGTGGAAAAGCGCATCGATCCACAGATCGACCAGCGCGATTACCCAGTGAGCCTCTAGTGAACGTCTAGGCGGGCAGGTGGTTCGCGTCGTCTTTCTTGTCGACGCCGCCCCTGTCCCGGCTTCACCACATACAAAAACGCCCAGCGTATCCCACCTTTACAGGTGGCGCGCTGGGCGTTTCTTAAGTGAACGCTTGAGCACTAGGGCTTCTGAACCCCGAGCTCTTAAGCACTAGGGCTTAGGAGAAGGAATCTCCACAAGCACAAGAGCCGGACGCGTTCGGGTTATCGATGGTGAATCCCTGGGACTCGATGGTGTCCGCGAAATCGATCTTCGCACCCATGAGGTAAGGAGTGGACATGCGATCCACAACCAGCTTTACCCCATCGAAGTCATCCGAAACATCGCCATCGAGCGAGCGGTCATCGAAGAACAGCTGGTAGCGCAGTCCTGCGCAACCGCCTGGCTGCACGGCGATACGCAGCGCCAAGTCATCGCGACCCTCTTGGGACAGCAGGGCGCGAGCCTTCTCAGCTGCCTGTGGGGTCAACTCCACACCGGTGGCCTTCTCTGGAGCAGTCATGGTTCCTCCTAGTAATGATTGCTAATACTTTCCAAACTACTCTCCCCAACACCCCAGAACAACCGTTTGTTCCCACTGTCCGCTTGACCTAACCTTGAGTTCGTGAAAAAGCCGTGGAAAAAAGACGATGCCCCAGCCAGCGCAAAGGCTGTACCTGCAAGCCAACTGCTGCAGGAGCAGGAAACCGATGCCGTGACCACCGATCACGCATCGAGGGATCAGCTGGTGGATGAGAAGGCTCAGCAGAGCAAGGCTTTCACTCCGAAGAAGGGTCGTCCCACGCCGAAGCGCAATGAGGTGGAGCGCGAAGTTGGTGCTCGTCGCCCAGCGTATGGCACGGCACCATCCGGGGCAGAGGCGCGCAAGCGTCGTAAGGAATTGAAGAATTCCATGTCCAAGGATGAATACAAGGCCATGAAGCAGCGCGAGCGCGATGAGGCTGCTCGAGCTCGCCGTCAGGCTAGTCAGCGCATGATGGCTGGCGATGAAAGCTACCTGATGGATCGCGACAAGGGCCCAGAAAAGCGCTTCGTGCGCGATTGGGTGGATTCCCACCGCTACCTCATGAACTTCTTCCTGCCGATGACCTTCGTGGTGATCGTGGTGCTGCTGCTCGGCATGCGCAACCCGGCGCTGGCCAACCTCTCTTCCATCATCATGATGGCTGTGTTCGTGATCATGATCGCCGAGGGTTTGTGGCTGGGTCGCAAGATCAACCGCATGGTTGCCGAGCGCTTCCCCAACAACCCGCACTCCAAGTTCGGTTTGGGAATGTACGCGTTCACCCGCGCGACTATGATCCGGAGAATGCGCACCCCAAGTCCTCAGAAAAACATTGGGGACACCGTCTAGACCTTGAGTGGATTCAGCCATGAGTGAGATTCCGGATTTTCCCTCCATCACCGTCCCCGATCAGGCGGCCAGTGATCGAGCGGCCGAGCTGCGCAGCGCATTGCCCCAGGGTTTCGGCATGCCACCTAGGGCACTGGGTCGATTGGAAAACCTCGGCACGTGGATCGCGGCGTGCCAGGGTCACACTCCTCCCCGCTCCTTGGAGAATGTTTCCCTCTTGGTTGTCAGCGCGGAACACGGGGTCGCGCAGCGCGAACCGGCCATCTCCACGTTCTCCCCAGGCTTCGCCGCCGATGTGCGCGAGGCAATCGAATCCGGTTCCTCTCCCCTCGTTTCCACCGCCCGCAGCATGGATGTGGCCGTTTCTTTTATCGACGCCACCTCTCCCCTCACCTCTACCGAAAACTCTGCGGATCGGCCAGCTTCAGGCGAGGTGGATCACGAAGACGCTCTGACCTCAGAGCAACTGGAAGACTGCCTGAACTACGGACGAGAAATCGCTGATAAACACGCAGATGAGGGCACGCAACTGCTGACATTGGGCGAGGCCAGCCGCGGCCTGACCACCGTGTGTGCCGCCATCATCGGCACCGTTTGCCGGCTGGAGCCAGTCAAAACTGTGGGCCGAGGCTCCGGGATTGATGACCACGCGTGGAGAACCAAAACCGCGATCATCCGCGATGCGCAATTCCGGGTGCGGGATGACCGCCAGGATGCCCTACTCATTCTGCGGCGCATCGGTGGAGCGGATCTAGCTGTAATGACCGGGATCCTGGCGCAGGCCGCAGTGCGTCGCACGCCGGTCTTGGTGGATGGCCTCGGGACGATCACCGCCGCGCTGTGTGCACAACTGATCTCCCCCGGTGCTTCCGCCTGGTGGCAGGTGGCCACCGCGGGTAGCGAGCCCGCCATCTCCCCCGCCCTGAAGGTGCTGCACATGGAGCCACTGCTGGGCCTACAGCTGGGCACCGGTCAAGGCCTAGGCGCGCTGCTGGCCTTGCCGATGCTCAGGCACGCCGTGGATGCCCTGCGTCATGAAGGGGCTAGTCCGCAAAGCTAAAAGCGGAACTACTTCACCAGCGTGTGCAACCAGCCGTGGGTATCTTCCACGGCACCGCGCTGGATGCCGGTGAGGTGCTCCCGCAGGCGCATGGTTACTTCACCGGTGCGCCCCTCGGACACCTGGAACTGCCCGGACTCGGACTTCACCGTGCCCACTGGGGTCACCACGGCTGCGGTGCCACAGGCAAACACCTCAGTGAGCTCGCCGGACTTCGCCTTTTCTTCCCACTCCTGGGTGGAGATCTTCCGCTCCTCCACAGGGATGCCCAAGTCAGTGGCCACCTGCAGCAGAGAAGCGCGGGTGACGCCAGGCAGGAGGGAGCCGGAGAGCTCAGGGGTAACGATTGTGGCGTCGGAACCAGAACCGAACACGAAGGCCAGGTTCATGCCTCCCATCTCCTCCACGTACTTGTGCTCGGTCGCGTCCAACCACACCACTTGGTCGCACCCTTCCTTCTCCGCCTGTAACTGCGCCACCAGGGAAGCCGCGTAGTTACCGGCGAACTTGGCAGCACCGGTGCCACCGGGAGCTGCGCGCACGTAATCCTCGGACAGCCAAACGGTCACGGGATTGATGCCACCGGAGAAGTACGCGCCGGCTGGGGAGGCGATCACGGCATAGGTATAGGTATTGGCCGGATGCACGCCCAGCCCCACCTGGGAGCTGATCATGAAGGGGCGCAGGTAGAGGGCCTCTTCGCCACCGGATGCTGGCACCCACTCCTTATCAATGTCCACGAGCTGACGCAGAGACTCAAGGAAAAGATCCTCGGGAAGCTCGGGCATAGCTAGGCGCTGGGCAGAATTGCGGAGGCGCTGGGAGTTCTGATCCGGGCGAAAAGTCTGGATGGAGTCATCCGGGTGGCGGTACGCCTTGATGCCTTCGAAGATGGCCTGTCCGTAGTGAAACACCATGGTGGCGGGGTCCAGCTGGAAGTTCTGATAAGGCTGCACGCGGGCATTGTGCCAACCATCGGCTTCATTCCACTCGATAACGACCATGTGATCGGTAAAGGTCTTACCGAAGCCTGGATTCTCCAGGATTTCAGCAATACGCTCGGCAGACGTGGGGTTTCCGGAACGCTCCACGGTGAATGAATCGATGGTTGCAGGCACAGTATTCATGGTGAAGACCCTACTCCCCTCGGAACTCGGAGATGTAGCCTAGGGGTTTGAGAACGTTGAAAGATTAAGTACGCGAACTAAAGGATCGGGATTTTCATGACTGAAGGCACCTCCGCACGTTTCCAACTGGCCTCCACTGGCACCTTGCCCACGCTGCAGGTAGCTAGCGGCTGGCAGCAGGTGGAGGGGAAGATCGATACTTTCGTGGTGCCTGTCTTTGAGGGGGAAAACGGCCTGGAGCTCGCTGGCGGTTCCGCTTCTGTCCTCACCTCCCAGCAGGAAATTGAGCTGTGGAAGTGGCTCACCTCGGTGGGCGCGCAGGGCAGCGCCGGGGAAATGACCGATCTACCGGGCGAAATTCTGCGCAGTGATGATGACTCTGCGCAGCCGGAGATCACCAAGATCCTGGCCGTGGGCCTGGGTGATGTGGAAGAACTTTCCGATGATGATGTGCGCCAGGCAGCGGGCAGTGCTTCCCGGCACATTGGCAAGGCGGACACGGTTGTTTCCAGCCTCAGCATCTTCAATACCGAAGCTGCGCTGCTGGGTCATGCGCTCGGTGCTTATGCCTACTCCGGGCAGAAGTCCGAGGCCAAGCAGACCATCGGCACGGTCATCGTGCTGGATACCGAGGAAAGTTCGGAGTTGGTGGAGCGCGTGAACATCATCGCGGAAGCGGTAGCGTTTGCCCGTGATCTGGTGAACGCGCCTGCCAATGACCTCTACCCGCAGGCTTATGCCGAGATCATCCGGGATGCTTCCACCGAGGCTGGTCTGGAGGTGGAGGTCCTGGATGAGAATGAGCTCCGCGAGCAGGGCTTCGGGGGAATCGTCGGCGTGGGTCAGGGTTCCCAGAATCCTCCCCGCTTGGTGCGCGTGACCTACTCCCCTGCTGGGTCTTCTAAGACTTCTGAATCTTCTGATCTCCCAGAAATCGCCCTGGTGGGTAAGGGCGTGACCTTCGATACCGGCGGTATCTCCCTGAAGCCGGGCGCCAAGATGTGGGACATGATCATGGATATGGGTGGCTCCGCTGCTGTCATCGCGGCCCTCATCGCCGCTTCCAAGCTGCAGGTCAAGGCCAAGATCACCGCCACCATCCCCATTGCGGAAAACATGCCTTCTGCCACGGCTATCCGCCCCGGGGATATCCTCCGTCACTACGGCGGCCTCACCACCGAGGTTCTCAACACGGATGCGGAAGGCCGCTTGATCCTGGCCGATGCCATCGCCCGCGCCTGCGAGGATGAGCCGGATTACCTCATCGAAACCGCCACGCTCACTGGTGCGCAGATGGTGGCTCTGGGCAACCGCACCCCGGGCATCATGGGATCCGCCGCTTTCCGCGACAAGGTGACTGTGCTGAGCCAATCAGTAGGCGAAAATGGCTGGCCTATGCCGCTACCCCGCGAATTGGATGATGCCATCAAGAGCGATGTCGCGGATCTTCGCAACATCTCTGAGTCTCGTTGGGGTGGGATGTCCGTGGCCGGGCATTACCTCTCCCACTTTGTGTCCGATGGGGTGCAGTGGGTGCACATGGACATCGCCGGCCCTGCGTACAACACGGGCGCGCCTTATGGTTACACCCCGAAGCGCGCCACGGGCGTGCCAGTGCGCACGATCATTGCTGTGGTTGAGGCACTCGCCAAGGAAGGCAAGCCCGCCGCCCCCGAGGCTTAAATCTCATAGCCCCCGAGGCTTAGCTTCCCGAATCTTCCCCACGCCGTGCCCGCTCTTCTTCGAGCCGGGCGCGGCGTTCGCGTTGTTTCAACCTCTCCCGGATGATCCGGTCCTTCTCAATCCGATCCCGCATGCGTTGGGGGTACCCGGTCTCCTCGGCAAAATACAGCGGAACTCCGGTTTGCTTGTGCACCACATCGATGCCCTGCGGCCCGCCAATTTTCCGTCGCGTCCATTCCCCCGACGCATCCACAAACACCACGGACATTTCATTGACCACGGTTTCCGGCTCCACAAATCCCTCCACCCCACTGCGCTGCGACGCCCATTGCTGGAGGTAGCGCAGGTCTTTCGCGCGCACCGTGTTTCCGGGCGCGCGTGGTGGCTGGAGGTTGCTTCGCTTGGATCGGCCAAAAAGGTTAAACACAGCGTTGAGTCTAATGCAGTGGGATGTTGGGCCTCGAAAGGCGCATTGTTGCTGCTCCCCGCAAAAATCTTTTTGTTCGACGCCAACCGCGCCCCAATCGCCCGCTAAATAAAAGCTCTCCCGCCCTGAATCGTAAAAGATGCGGGCGTACACTTATGTAGTATTTCAACCAGATACGACCACAGCTGATTTTTGTTTTGCTAGAGGAGCTGCAACACCATGGCGCATTCCGTCGAAATGCCTGAACTGGGCGAGTCCGTAACTGAAGGCACTGTGACTCAGTGGCTGAAGAAGGTTGGCGACAAGGTCGAGGTCGATGAACCTTTGCTGGAGGTTTCCACCGACAAGGTCGATACCGAAATCCCTTCTCCAGTAGCCGGTGTGCTCCTCGAGATCATTGCTGATGAGGATGACACGGTAGACGTGGGCGCCGTCATCGCCAAGATCGGTGATGAGGATGAAGCTTCTTCCGATTCCGATGGCGCAGACGATTCCGATGACTCCGAAGACGCTGCTGAAGAGAAGTCTTCCGCTGCCGACGAGGACGAAGAAGAATCCGCAGATGAGTCTGACGAGGATGAGTCCGAGTCCGAGGATTCTGCAAGCTCCGATTCTGAGGGCTCCGGCGAGTCCGAAGACGTGGTCATGCCAGAACTCGGTGAGTCCGTCACCGAGGGCACCATCACCCAGTGGCTCAAGAAGCCAGGTGACAAGGTCGAGGTAGACGAGCCACTCCTCGAGGTCTCCACCGACAAGGTTGACACCGAGATCCCTTCCCCAGTTGCCGGAACCCTCGTGGAAATCCTGGCCGAAGAAGACGACACTGTGGACGTGGGCGAAGTAATCGCTCGCATCGGCGATGGATCCGCCAAGAAGTCCAGCTCCTCTGACTCCTCTGAGAAGAAGGAAAAGAAGTCTGCGGACAAGGGCGAAGATTCCGCAGCCAAGAAGGAAGCTGAAGAAGAAGCTAAGGCAGAATCCGAGTCTCAGGACGCCGAAGAAGCCACCAAGTCTGATGAGTCTGACTCCGCTGATTCTGCTTCTGACAGCTCCGATTCTGAGGGCTCCGGCGAGTCCGAAGACGTGGTCATGCCAGAACTCGGTGAGTCCGTCACCGAAGGCACCATCACCCAGTGGCTCAAGAAGCCAGGCGACAAGGTCGAGGTAGACGAGCCACTCCTCGAGGTCTCCACCGACAAGGTTGACACCGAGATCCCTTCCCCAGTTGCCGGAACCCTCGTGGAAATCCTGGCCGAAGAAGACGACACTGTGGACGTGGGCGAAGTAATCGCTCGCATCGGCGATGGATCCGCCAAGAAGTCCAGCTCTTCTGATTCCTCTGAGAAGAAGGAAAAGAAGGAAGACAAGTCTGAGGACAAGGGCGAAAAGTCCGCAGCCAAGGAAGAAGCCGAAGCAGAAGCTAAGGCCGAATCCGACGCTCAGGACGCCGAAGAGGCCACCAAGTCCAAGGACAAGAACACTCAGTCCAAGGAAGAGGATGCCAAGGACGCCGAAGCTGCGAAGAAGAAGTCCGAGGAGTCCGGGTCTGAGAAGTCCGAGTCCAAGTCTTCTTCTAAGCAGTCTTCTTCCGGCAAGTCTTCGGAGGGCTCCTCTTCCGAGAACAAGCCAGGCGAAGATTCCCTGCCTTATGTCACCCCATTGGTGCGCAAGCTCGCCGATAAGCACGGCGTGGATCTCTCCAAGCTCAAGGGCACGGGCGTGGGCAACCGCATCCGCAAGCAGGATGTTATCGCCGCTGCTTCCGGTGAAACCACCGCGGAAACCAGCACTCATGAAGAGGCTCCTGCCTCCCGCAACTCCACCCACCGGGTGGATGCATCCAAGGCTGAGCTACGCGGAACCACCCAGCGCGTGAACCGCATCCGTGAGATCACCGCGTCCAAGACCCTGGAGTCCCTGCGCACCACTGCTCAGCTCACCCAGGTGCATGAGGTGGATGTCACCCGCATCGCAGAGCTGCGCAGCAAGTCCAAGGATGCTTTCCTGGACAAGCACGGTGTGAAGCTCACCTACCTGCCATTCTTCGCGAAGGCTATGGTCGAGGCGCTGGTTGATCATCCAAACATCAACGCTTCCTACAACGCGGAGCGCAAGGAGATGACCTACCACGGTCAGGTCAACCTGGGCATCGCGGTGGACACCGAGGCCGGCCTGCTCTCCCCTGTCATCCACAATGCACAGGATCTGAGCCTGCCGGAGCTGGCCAAGGCAATCGTCGATATTGCTGATCGCGCCCGCAACAAGAAGCTCAAGCCAAATGATCTCTCCGGTGGCACGTTCACCATCACCAACATCGGTTCTGAAGGTGCGCTCACGGATACCCCAATCCTGCTTCCACCACAGGCCGCAATGGTTGGCACGGGCCTCATCGTCCAGCGTCCAATCGTGCTGACGGAAGATGGCGCTGCTGCCATCGCCATCCGCCACATGGTGATGCTGCCAATGACCTACGATCACCAGGTCATCGACGGTGCAGATGCCGGTCGCTTCCTCTCTACCGTGAAGGACCGCTTGGAGAAGGCGGACTTCGAGGCAGATCTGGAGCTCTAAGCTCTCCCCTCGCTCAAGGGTCTTCCTTGAGCGAACCGCAACATCGTAATTGCCCTCCGCGGGGCGCGAGTACTATCAAGTGCATGGGTTTTCAGCACGGTAGTATCCGCAAATCCGCGGAGGGCATTGACGTTTCTTACCTCGGCGAGGTCGATTACACCGAAACGTGGCATACGCAGGCCGAACTCGCCACGAAGCGCGCCAATGGGGAGATCCCGGACACTCTCCTGATCCTCCAACATCCCTCCACCTACACCGCGGGCAAGCGCACCGAGCCTTCCGATCGCCCCACCAACGGCCTGCCCGTGGTGGACGTGGATCGCGGTGGCCGCATCACGTGGCACGGGCCGGGTCAGTTGGTGGCCTACCCCCTCATCCAGCTGGCAGATCCGGTGGATGTGGTGGATTTTGTTCGACGCATGGAGCAGGCACTCATCCAGACCTGCCTGGACGTGGGACTGACGGGCGTAGGCCGGGTGGAGGGTCGCTCGGGCGTGTGGCTCCCCTCCGGAGTGGTGGGCGGTGAGCTCAAGCCCGCGCGCAAGATCGCGGCGATTGGCATTCGCATCACCCGTGGCGTGACCATGCATGGTGTCTCCCTCAACTGCAATAACTCCTTTGCCGCCTATGAATCAATCGTCCCGTGTGGCATTGCGGATGCGGGAGTTACTTCCCTAAGCCTGGAGCTGGGGAGGGATGTTGGCGTCGAAGAGGTGGAAAAATGCCTGGAGACGAACATCATCAATGCCCTCAATGGTGACTTGACACTCACCTAGCAATCCCGGCTGTTCATCTGACTCGGCGACGGCGTAGGGTGGTGCGCATGAGTGTGAGTGCTGATGGACGTCGTATGCTTCGCATCGAAGCTAAGAACTCTCAGACCCCGATCGAGGCAAAACCTCGGTGGATTCGCACCACTGCGAAGATGGGGCCTGAGTACCGCGATATGAAGAACCGGGTTTCCGGGGCTGGACTGCATACGGTCTGCCAGGAAGCGGGTTGCCCGAACATCCACGAATGTTGGGAGGATCGCGAAGCGTCGTTCCTCATCGGTGGAGATACGTGTTCGCGTCGCTGTGACTTCTGCCAGATCAAGTCCGGCCGTCCGAGCCCACTGGATATGGATGAGCCACGTCGCGTGGCGGAATCCATCTCTGAAATGGGCTTGAACTACGCCACCATCACCGGTGTGACCCGCGATGACCTGGATGATGAAGGCGCGTGGCTGTACGCCGAGGTTGTGCGCAAGATTCACGAGCTCAACCCCCGCACCGGTGTGGAGAACCTCACCCCCGACTTCTCCAACAAGCCAGACCTGCTGAAGATCGTCTTTGATTCTCAGCCGGAAGTGTTTGCCCACAACTTGGAGACCGTTCCCCGCATCTTCAAGCGCATCCGTCCCGCGTTCCGCTATGAGCGTTCCCTGGAGGTCATCCAGGCGGCTCACGATTATGGCCTGGTCACCAAGTCCAACCTGATCCTGGGCATGGGCGAGACCCCTGAGGAAGTTCGCAGCACCATTGCTGATCTGGCTGCTGCCGGCACGGATATCCTCACCATCACGCAGTACCTCCGCCCCACGGCCATGCACCACCCCATCGAGCGTTGGGTCAAGCCTGAGGAGTTCCTCAAGCATTCCGAGGCTGCGTATGAGGCTGGAATCAACGCTGTCATGTCCGGCCCGTTGGTGCGTTCTTCGTACCGCGCGGGTCGTCTCTACGCGCAGGCCAAGCAGGCCCGTGGCGAGCAAATCCCAGAAAACCTCTCCCACCTGGCAGCGACTCTGGAGGGCACCACGTCCCAGGAAGCATCCGCCCTGCTGGAGAAGTACGGCGAGTCCCAGGAAACCCCAGTGGCTGCTCGTTAAGCCTTTCCCACTTCTTTAAGAACTAGCCAGGGCGCGCGCGAACGCCCTGGCTTTTTCTACTGTCTTGCCCATGGCCTATTGTTAGGGACATGGCGAAGGACATCCGTGAGAAAGAAAACAAGAAGGCCGAGCGGGCCGCTAAGCGAGCTAAGGGCAAGCAGACCCGTTCGCAGATGTGGCAAGCGTTCAATTTGCAGCGCAAGAAGGACAAGAAGCTTGTCCCGTACATGCTGCTGGCCTTCTTGGTGCCGGTCATCCTCCTGCTGCTGCTCTCGCTCGTTTTCGGCTGGTGGTGGCTCAACCTCATCACGGGCATCATCGTTGGTGCTGCGCTGGCAATGATCGTGTTCACCCGTCGTCTGCAGGCCGGGGTGTACGAGCAGATTGAGGGTGAAGCCGGTGCTGGTGCCTGGGCACTGAGCAACCTGCGCGATGGCGTGGGCATGAAGTGGCTCACCCAGACCGGCGTGGCCACCAACTCCCACATGGATGCAGTCCACCGCGTGGTGGGCACCCCTGGCGTGGTGCTGGTCGGCGAGGGCAAGCCACACCGCTTGAAGCCCATGATGGCTCAGGAGCGCAAGAAGCTGGCCCGGATTGTGGGCCAGACCCCGATCCACGATGTGATCGTGGGCGAGGACGATGGCCAGGTTCCCATCAAGAAGCTACAAAACCACTTGATGAAGCTCCCCCGTCAGCTCAAGAAGAACGAGGTAGAGCCTCTGGAGCACCGCATCGCCTCCATCTCTCGCCTCAACAGCCCAGCCAACGCTATCCCCAAGGGCCCACTGCCCAAGGGTGGCCAGCAGATGGCGGGCATGAACCGTCGGGCGCGCCGCGCCGCCGAGCGCGGTAAGTAGGACCAGCCCTGTCCTGGCAAGTAATCGGAACCCTCCTGCTTCTCAATGCAGGAGGGATTCTCACGCCTGGGCCAGATCTTTTCTTGGTGCTCCGCCTAGCCGCGCGTTCCCGCCGTCACACGCTTGCCGCTATCGCCGGAGAACATCTCTGCCTGACCGGCTGGGTACTGCTCACGGCCCTGGGAGCCACCGCGCTGCTGGCCCGCTTCCCGTGGTTACTGGGCTGGGTGCAGATCCTGGGCGCACTGTGGTTGCTGTTCATGGCACAGTCACTGCTGCGTGAATTTCTTTCCCGACGCCACCTCGGACCCCCTCCGGATATCGACCTCGAAGGCACCATGGGCTCTGCCTGGAAGGCCTTCGGTCAGGGATTTTTCACCAATCTCTCCAACCCCAAGGTGCTGCTGTACTTCAGCTCCATCCTCGCACCTTTGCTGCCGGTGGGAGCTCCGTGGTGGGTGGTGCTGCTGGTGGTCGGGCTAGTGGTGGGTGAATCCCTGTTGATCTTCCTGACCATTGGCCTCACGGTATCCACCGCGCGCATGCGCCGGAAGCTGTTGGGCATCAGCCTGTACATTGACCTGGTGGCGGGAGTGTTCTTCACCATCGCGGGCATCACTCTGCTGGTGATGGGTACCTCTGCGGTACTACCCAGCTAAACCGCAATCTTGCCTAGCGCGTGTGAATAACTGCAGTGCCGGTGGCGCGATCATGCATACCGCGGCCATCCGTATCCTGAATCACCGGCGGGAAGAGGAAGAACGTGAGCACGGTGCGGAATGCAGCTCGCCACAAGCCAACCCGCTGGGTGGGGTCATCCAGGCGAGCCACCCCGACTCCCACCACAGCGTGGCCAGGGGTCTGCGCGAACAACCAGATAGAGATGGTGCGCAGCAAGAGGAAGAGAATCGCGGTCACCGTGGCATTATCGCCCAGCATCGGGGTGGTCTGCGTGATGAAAAACGCCATCGCGTAGCAGAGCAGCCAATCGATCAGCAGTGCACCCATGCGTCGACCCAGCGAGGCCAGTGAGCCTGGACCAGCCTGCGGCAGTCCCCAGTTCTCCCCGGGGTATGCAGAGAGGTTCCGCGGATCCTCATTCTCGCCCGGTACCTGCGGGCCTTCCAGCCAAGAGCGCTTTTGTTCCATGATGTATCCGAGATTAATAGTTGCGGGCGGGAGAGCATAATTTTGGGCTCGCGAGGTGGCGTCGAAAAATAAAAGAAAGAGGGGTGAGTGCACCCACTTTCTACCCGCACGCAAGAAAAACTTATAGGCTTGTACGTAATGTTCTGCGGCGCGCGGCCATTCAGTGGTGCGCGCGCCTCAGAATGTGGCCGAGAGTTGGCCCAGAACAGCCAGTGATTTCCAGACGAGAAATTAACGGGCACGAAACATAAGGTTGACCGCAGAGAAACTTAAGGTCGTTACACTTAAGATAATCGCGTCACTGAAGTTTTCGCAGTTCTGTTAGATCTGTACAAGGTTCGACTCGTAGCAAAGATTCCCACTGCAAGGAACGGATAAAAGATAGTGTCATTCAACACTCCTGAAGAAGTTGTCAAGTACATCAAGGACAACGATGTCGAGTTCGTCGACATTCGATTCACCGATGTCCCAGGTCAGGAGCAGCACTTCACCATCGCTGCTCACGCGTTCGACGAAGATGCGATCGCAGACGGCATGGCATTCGACGGCTCCTCCATCCGTGGATTCACCTCCATCGAAGAGTCCGACATGAACCTGCTGCCGGACTTGGCTACCGCGAAAATCGATCCATTCCGCAAGGCCAAGACGCTGAACATGAAGTTCTTCGTTCACGACCCCTTCACCCGCGAGCCATTCTCCCGCGACCCACGCAACGTTGCCCGCAAGGCAGAGCAGTACCTGAACTCCACCGGAATCGCAGACACCTGCTTCTTCGGTGCAGAGGCAGAGTTCTACCTCTTCAACAACGTGCGCTACTCCACCGAGATGAACCAGGCCTTCTACGAGGTTGACTCCGAAGAGGGCTGGTGGAACCGCGGTGCTGAGACCGACCTCGACGGCACCCCAAACCTGGGCTACAAGACCCGTCCAAAGGGTGGCTACTTCCCTACCGCTCCATACGACCACTACCAGGACCTGCGCGACGAAATGTGCCGCAACCTGTCTGAAGCTGGCTTTGACCTAGAGCGCGCACACCACGAGGTGGGCACCGGCGGCCAGCAGGAGATCAACTACAAGTTCAATACGCTGCTGCACGCAGCTGATGACCTGCAGTCCTTCAAGTACATCATCAAGAACACCGCATGGCAGAACGGCGTATCCGCCACCTTCATGCCAAAGCCACTGGCTGGCGACAACGGCTCCGGCATGCACGCCCACCAGTCCCTGTGGAAGGACGGCAAGCCACTGTTTCACGACGAGAACGGCTACGCCGGACTCTCCGACATGGCTCGCTACTACATCGGCGGCATCCTGGAACACGCAGGCGCAGTGTTGGCATTCACCAACCCAACCCTGAACTCCTACCACCGCCTGGTGCCGGGCTTCGAGGCTCCAATCAACCTCGTGTACTCCCAGCGCAACCGCTCCGCTGCCGTGCGTATCCCAATCACCGGATCCAACCCGAAGGCCAAGCGCCTCGAGTTCCGCGCTCCGGACCCATCCGGCAACCCATACTTCGGCTTCGCTGCGATGATGCTGGCCGGTCTGGACGGCATCAAGAACCGCATCGAGCCACACGCTCCAGTGGACAAGGACCTCTACGAGCTGCCTCCTGAGGAAGCTAAGTCCATCCCACAGGCTCCAACCAGCCTGGAGGCTTCCCTCAAGGCTCTGGAAGAGGACAACGAGTTCCTCACCGAGGGTGGCGTGTTCACCGATGACCTGATCGATGCCTACATCGGTTACAAGTACGATGCTGAGATCTCCCCGAACCGCCTGCGCCCAACCCCGCAGGAGTTCGAAATGTACTACGACTGCTAATCGCTTAGCAGCTGCTTCACCCCTAGCTCGCGCCCTCGCGGTGGCTGGCTAGGGACATACTCAAGGCCAGTGGAAATAATGTTTCCGCTGGCCTTTTGTCATGCTTGGTTTCTGCCACAATCCACGTGTCACCTCAGCTTTTCACCACTGCCCTGTTGGTCCGCAAAACCGGCATGCACACTGGTGCAATAAATCCCGTACGCACAGCGTTACGGTGGATGCGGCCGTGCAAAGCACTGCGACGCACAAAACAGGATCAATATTGAACACATATGAGAGGCCAGTGATGACAGAAAATACAGAAAACCGCCAGCCCGCGGCCGACCCAGCCGAAGCCAACGCATTCTTCCCCTCCCCCTATTCTTTGTCCCAATACACAGCAGAGAAAACTGACTTCGATGGCCTGGCGACTGATCAGAAGTATCAGGGTGATCGTTGGAAGGTTCTCGTCATTGCTACCGACGAGCGCTACATGGAGATGAAGAACGGAAAGTTCTTCTCCACCGGCAACCACCCAGTGGAAACTCTGCTGCCCATCCACCACATGCAGCAGGCAGGGTATGGCATTGACGTGGCAACCGTTTCCGGAAATCCGGGCAAGTTCGAATGGTGGGCCTACCCAGACAAGGATGAGGCTGTCGCCACCACGTGGAAGCAGACCGAGGAAGCCTTCCGGAGCCCTCAGAAGCTTTCTGCGGTGCTGGCAGATGGCCTCGATGACTACGCAGCTATCTTCATCCCAGGTGGCCATGGGGCGATGAACTCCGTCCCCTTCAGCACGGAGGTCGGCGAGGCGCTCCGATACTTTATGGACAACGACCGTTTAGTTATCACGCTGTGCCACGGGCCAGCTGCGCTGCTAGCTGCGGGCACCAACTCGGAAGAGAATCCCTTTGCAGGTTATGAGATCGTCGCGTTCCCCGATTCCTTGGACTTCGGTGCAAACCTCGAGATCGGTTATCTTCCTGGCGAGATGCCGTGGAAGTTGGGTGAGACGCTGAAGGAGGCAGGTGTGGTCATCAAGAACGACCACATGACCGGGGCCACCACGCGCGATCGCAACCTGCTCACGGGTGACAGCCCACTGGCTGCGCACCAGCTGGGAAAGGATTCCGCGCTGGCTTTGTTGGAGAAGTTCGGCAAGTAGCAGCTAGTTGGCGGCGGCTAGTCCTCGTTGTCAGCAGGAGCGGCAGCGAGGCGGGCTTGGAGCGCACCGTACACCAGGTCATGGAGTGGTGTTTCGACGCCAGCGCGCTCACCCATCCGCCTGATTGCTCCCACCTGGGCATCGAGCTCATTGGGCTTACCGGCGGTGATGTCCCGTTGCATGGAACTGGTGGCCTCGGGGATCTGTTTATCCACGAAGCCGAGCGTCTTGTCCACGATGTTCTCCGGCAGCGCCACGTTGTTGCCGCGAGCCACGGCCTCTACCTCGCGCATGAGCTTCTCCAGTGACCCACGCAGCTCGGTACGCAGGTAGCCAAGGGGTTGGTTGGCCAGCGCTCCGAGCTCACCCGTGGTGGTGACGAAGAGTGCTTTGCTCCACACGTCCACGAAAATGTCATCCAGGTACTTGCCGCCGATATCCGCTGCGTGCAGGCGCTCGTTGAGTTCGCGGGCGATCCTCTCAGCGTGTGCTGCCTGGGTGCCTCCCTCAGCAGATGCATCGCCACCCGCGAACGTCCCCACGTTCAGGCTCAGTGGCCCAGGGTTCAACTTGATCTTCGCTGGTCCCACGTGCGTGAGGTAACCGCGAATCACCCCGGGGATCAGGTTGTCTTGGCCAAAGTTCTCCGCCGCGAGGTAGGGAATTTCTACGGAGTTGTGCGTGGTGACCACCGGCACGCCCTCCACATCCGGGAAGGTCTCATTGCCCGGCAGCGCCTTCGTGGCCACGATTACCACGTCCAAGCCGCCCAGTTTTTCTCGTAGCTCGGAGAAGTTTTCCGCAGAAGTCACGGGGATGGTGGAGGTGTTGTCTTCGGGATCAATCAGCGTCAACCCCGTGGAACGCAACGTCTCCAATGTTTCGCCACGGGCCACGAACCCCACATCCTGCCCCGCTTTTGCCATCAGGCCACCGAAGTAGCCGCCCACTGCACCTGCGCCAAGGAATCCAATCTTCATGGTTCCGAGCCTAACCGTTACGGTCGGACTGTGGCAGCGCCCAGTGAGGCCGTAGCCTAGTTAGAAACCTCGGGAGTCTCCGCAATCGCATCCAGGATGAACTGCTTGACCTTCTCCGCGTCATTTGGCAAATCCGCCACGTGGCGGTCTGCGTTCATGATCTCGCGGAAACGTTCCGGCACCTCTGGCTCTGAACCCAGGGCCTCTCGGATGGTGTCCGCGAACTTCACGGGCAGGGCGGTCTCCAGGCAGACGATCGGGGAATCAACCTGCTCAGCCCACTCGCGGGCGGCCTTCACGCCATCTGCGGTGTGCGGATCCATGAGCACACCCAAGTCGCGCCAGCACTGTCCGATCGTCTCCACGCGATCCTTGTGCGAGCTGGTGGCAGACAAGAAGCCGTACTTCTCCGCTGCATCCGCGAAGGCATCCTCGGCATCCAAACTGAATCCGCCCTGTTTCACCTGCGTGCCGAACAGATCGGAAATCCGGGCACCATCGCGACCCAGCAGGTCGAAAATGAAGCGCTCAAAGTTGGATGCGCGGGAGATATCCATCGACGGGCTGGAAGTCTCGTGCGTCTCGGCGGAGCTGCGCACCCGGTAATGGCCGGTGCGGAAGAACTCATCCAGAACGTCGTTCTCGTTGGTGGCCACGATCAACCGATCAATCGGCAGACCCATCGAACGGGCAATGTGACCAGCGCAGATGTCTCCGAAGTTGCCGGTGGGCACAGAGAAGCTCACCTTTTGCTCGTTGTTTTCCGTCACGTGAATCCAGCTGGAGATGTAGTACACCACCTGCGCCATCAGACGCGCCCAGTTGATGGAGTTCACGGCACCAATGCGGTTTTCGCGCTTGAAGTCCGCATCAGCACTGACGGCCTTCACCACGTCCTGGCAGTCATCAAACACGCCCTCAAGCGCAATGTTGAAGATGTTCGGATCATCCAGGCCGAACATCTGCGCCTGCTGGAATGGGGTCATGCGCCCAGCCGGGGTGAGCATGAACACGCGAATACCATCTCGGCCACGCATCGCGTACTCGGCTGCGGAACCGGTATCACCGCTGGTGGCACCGAGGATATTGATGGTCTCCCCACGCCTACTCAGCTCGTATTCAAACAGCTCACCCAGCAGCTGCATGGCCATATCCTTGAAGGCTGCCGTCGGCCCCTCGGAGAGGTGACCGATGTAGAGATCCTCCTCCAACGGAGTCACGGGCACGATATCCTCATCCGCGAACTTCTCCGTGGTGTACGCGCGGGCAGCGATAGCCTCGATATCTGCCTCAGGGATGTCGTCGATAAATAACTTCAACACCTCGGCAGCCAGCTTGGCGTAGCCCTCCGGCTCGGCTAACAGGGCACGCCAGGAGGTCAGCGTGGCATCGTCTAGCTGCGGGTATTCGGCAGGAAGATAGAGCCCACCGTCCGGGGCCAGGCCACCGAGCAGGATGTCGGTGAACTTGGCTGGGGTGCGGGAAGCGTCTCGCGTTGAAATATAATCCACAGTTTCACATCTTAAACGTTTCCCGGCGCGTTAACTCAACCGCAGGCTGGCGTGCACCGCTGCCATCGCCTGATCCTCATAGGATCCGCCGAAGAGCCTCACGTGCAGGAACAACAATTGCAGCTCATGCAGGGGTTCGCGGAGTCGCCAATCAGCGTTCTTGCCGGTCTCCCATCCGGCTTCCTCGGCATAGGCAGCCAGGATCCTCTCCACGTGCGGGGTGCCGAAGATCTGCAGCGCCGCCAGATCCGTTTCCGGATGCCCGGTATGCGCGGCCGGGTCGATGAGCACCACCCCATCCTCGCTCCACATCACGTTGCCGCTCCACAAGTCCCCGTGCAATGGAGCCGGCCGCGCTCCGTCAAAGTCGCCATCCCGCAAACGGCTCAGCAGGGTGTCAATGTCTTTTCTATTCGACGCCGCAAACCCGCCCGCCAAGCCTTCCAACACCTCTGCGTAAAACTCACCCCAGCGTTCCGTGGGTGTCAGTGGCAAGGCCAGGAGGTCATCATTGGGACCTTGGAAGCCATCGCCTTCCCAGCCTTTCGGCCCCTGGCCAAATGCATCCGCCCCGGTGGCGTGCATCTGTGCCAGCCCACGGCCAAACTTCTCCGCTGCTGCTTCCGTGGGTGCGGCGGAACGCACGCGCTCCAGGTGCAGCTCATCGCCTTCGCGCACGAGCACCTCCACCACCCGCAGCTCCGTCCCCTCGGCCCGCTGCCCCAACCAGCGCAATCCCGCGGCTTCCCAGTCCCCGGAACGTCCTGGATTTCGCTTCACGTAATTATTCGCGTCATTATCAGCCATGTCTCCAGTGTGCCCCAAGGTCGCAGCAGTGGGCATCGTTACAGTGGAGAGATGACTCAATCCCGGCTCCCCTCCCGGCGCGTGGCCAGCACGCCGGAAAGTATTTTCCAGACCATCTCCCAGCTTTCCGCTCAGCACGAGGCAGTGGATCTGGGTCAGGGGTTCCCGGACGACGACGGCCCCCGGCACATGCTGGAATTGGCAGCCGAAGCCATCCTGGGCACGGATGGTCACCCCCAAAACCAGTACGCGCCCCTGCGTGGAGAAAAGAACCTGCGCGAGGCAATCGCCAAGGATCGCGCGCGGAAGTACGGGCAAACCCTGGATCCAGACACGGAGATCCTGGTGACCGTCGGCGCCACAGAGGCTTTGGCCGCCAGCGTGCTCGGCCTGGTCAATCCGGGCCAGGAAGTGGTGGCTCTTTCTCCTTATTACGACGCCTACCCCGCCATCACGGCATTGGCAGAAGCTAGCTTTCGCCCAGTGGGGTTGCGTCGAGAAGAAGGGTGGTCAATCGACCGCGAAGCGTTCCGGGCGGCTGTCACCGAAAACACCGCGGCGGTGATCCTCAACACCCCGCACAACCCCACCGGTGCGGTGCTGAGCCGGGAGGATATGGAGTTCGTGGCTGAGGTGGTGCGGGATTCCCATGCCGTGGTGATCGCTGATGAGGTGTACGAGCGGCTGGTCTACCCCGGCGGGGAACATCTCGCGTTTGCCACTCTGCCGGGGATGGCGGAGCGCACGGTGAGTATCTCTGGGGCGTCGAAGAACTTCAATGCGACAGGATGGAAAACCGGATGGGTGTGCGCGCCGGAGGAATTGTTGGCGCCGATCATCACGGCCAAGCAATTCCTCACCTTTTCCGGTGCCCACCCCATGCAAAACGCGGTGGCCTGGGCCTTGGAGGAAGCCGAAGAATGGTCCGCGGAATGGCTGGTCGAAATGCGGCATCGCCGCACCGTGCTGGCGGAGGGATTAACGCGCTTGGGCTTTACTCCGCTGGAAACTCAGGGCACGTATTTTCTGCTCGCGGATATCGCAGAAGTGTGCCCCGGAATGAGCGCGGACGAATTCTGCAAGACCCTCCCCGAGAAAGCCGGGGTGGCGGCTATTCCGCTCACCGCTTTTACCCATGATCCGGAAGATCCCTCCCTGCGAACTCTGGTGCGTTGGACTTTCTGCAAGAGCGAGGCAAATATTCAGCGGGCATTGGGCAGGCTAGAGGAACACTTCGGTTAGTATCATCTGCGTGCTGAAAAGTGTGAAGGCCATTTGGGCGAGCTGGGCAGTGATCAATGGTCTTCTGCTCGCCCTGGTGCTGGGGAAAAACACCACGAATGAGGACATTCGCTATTACTTTCACGGTGTGAACCCAGACGCACCCCACCAGGCGGGCCCTGATTCCATTTACAAAATGAGCGGGCCGATTCCCCTGGGTGAATATCCCGATGCCGGCGTGTGGCCCCTGCGTTTATTGGACGTGTTGGCCGGTGGAAATGAAGAGCGCTTCCTGGCGCTATTCAGCGTGATGTGTGTGCTGATTTCCGGGCTTTTCCTGGGGTTCTTGCTGCGCTGGGGGTCGCGTTATCAAGACCGGGTACCCGGGGGAAAGTTCCACTCCGCGTGGTTCTGGGTGCTCTTCAGCGCAGCCGCCGGGCCCATCTTGCTCACCCGCCTGGATCTCATATCCGGAGTCTGCGTGGGGCTTGGCCTGGCGTTGGCACTGAGCCACCCAGGAGTGGCCAGTTTCATCTTGGCCTATGCCACGGTATCCAAGCTGTGGCCCGGGGTGCTCGCCGCAGCCTTGGTGGGCAAGGCCACGCTGCGCTCCACGTGGGTGCGGCTGTGCGCATTCTTTGCATCCCTGTTCGCCCTGGCGGCAGTAACGGTCCTGGTCTGGGAACCGGGCCGCCTCGTCTCCCCCATTTCTTATCAGGACGTGCGCGGGCTGCAGATCGAATCTGTCTTCGCCACCCCATTGATGGTTGCCAGGCTTTTCGACGCCCACAAGTGGCACGTTGATTACGCATCCTCGAAGAGCTTTGAAATCTTCGGACCCGGTGTGGAAACGGCCACTCTCTTGGCAAATATCCTGCTGCTCGGACTCCTGATCTTTGCGCTGGGATTCGCGCTATGGCGTTTCCTGCGAGGTGGGTGGACCCAGCAATCCGCAGTGCTGTTTGCGCTGCTGCTGGTGTGTTTGTTGATTGTCTCCAACAAGGTCTTCAGCCCGCAATACATCGCGTGGGTAGCGCCACTGGTCGCTTTGGCCAGCATCATGGCCAGGTTCCAGACCATGCGCCTGCTGCGATGGAGCGTTGTCATCGCGGCCGGGCTCACCACGCTGGTCTACCCCGTGACCTATGAATCCATCCTGCATAACACCAGTGCGTGGCCCATCGTGATCCTGGTGGTGCGCAATATCGGCATGGTTCTCATCACCGTACTGACCGCCAAGGCGCTCCTTGAATCCATCAAGCAGCCTCGGCCAACCACTCAGGTTCTGGCTACCGAGTCGCCAAGCGCGCTTTCCCCGGTCGGGTAAGCAGCACCCCGATAAAGCCCAGGCAGCACACCGTGGCAGGCACCATCCACGCCAGGCGGAAATCCAGCCACTGATAGTTTTCATCCGGCGCTGCCCACGTGAGCACCGCACCCATGAGTTGCGCCACGATCATCCCGGCGGTCCATCCGCCCATGTTCGCCAACCCAGTGGCAGTGGCGAGCATGCGTCGATCCACCTGCTCACGCACAGAATCAAATCCCAGGTTGGACAGCGGTGCCATTGCGCCCATGAGGATGGTTACAGCCAAACCCAAGGCTGGGCTGGGTGGCTCGGTGGCGAGGAAGAAGCAGATCCATCCCAGCATCGCCAGGCCACTACCGCTCAGCGTGGCCATCCACCGCTTCTGCCCCATGCGGGCGGAAAGAACGCCTACCAATGGGCCCACCAGCACCGTAGCCAGCGTGGAAAGAGTCAGCGCGAGCCCCGCATAGCCACTGGATTGGCCCATCCCCAGGGTCAAGATGGGCACACCCCACAGCATGGTGAAAGCCACCAACGTGCCCAGCCCGGACCAGTGGACAAAGAACCCGTGCCAACACGTTGGATTACGCAGCACGGCGGTGAACACCTCCCAGCTGGAGACATCCCCCTCCTGCCGATTCTTGCTGCGCGCAGCCGACAACTCCCCCGCACGGCGCTGCTTACGCGCCCTGCTGCGCCCCCGCACAGAGAGCGCATCCGGCGAATCTTGAATCAATACCGCAGCAAGCAGAGCCAGCAGCAGAGCCATCGCACCCAGCGAAAAGAATGCGTTAACCCACCCCGTGGCATGCAACAACGCCATGAAAGGGACCGCGGAGAGAAACTGCCCGAACTGCCCAAAGGCACCGGAAAGCTGGGAGACGATGGGTGTTTTGCGCATCGGCACCCACGCGGGGATCAACCGCATCATGGAAGAAAACGCGGTGGCATCGCCCAAGCCCACCAGCACGCGGGCGAACAGCGCCAGGTAATAATTACCGCTGAAGGCCAGCAACACCTGACCCACGCCCATGAGCAGCGCCCCGGCGATCAGAAGCTTGCGCGAACCGAAGCGGTCCACCAACAAACCCACGGGGATCTGCGCCAGGGAATACGCCCCCAACTGGAGAGAAGCGAAGACAGCCAGGCGGTTGGCGTCGATATGATACTGACCAATCGCCTCCACGCTGGCCACGCCAAACGACGTCCGCCCCGTCACCGCCATGGTGTAAAGCACCACAGCCGTCACGAGGACCAACAGGCCACGCTTACTCAACTAAAAGTCCCCTAGCTGCGCAAAGAGTTGCGGATCATAGCCGCGGTGGTGGCGCAGGTGCGTTCTTGTTCCTGGCCTTGGTAGGCGCGGCAGACATCGCTACCGTGCGCGAGCAAGAGGATGAGCGCGGCGGAGAGCTCCTCGGCGAAAAGTTCTTCCTGCTCTTCATCGCACACCACGGTGATGGCGGGGATGCTCAAGCCCGAAGCGCTGGCCACAGGGCATGCGCCGACCGCAGCGAGTCGGATGGCACTGTGGGCGATGAGGCTCACCACGTCGCCCGCTTCCTGCATCTCATTTACCCGACGCCGAAACTGCAACATCGAAGGCATTGTCACATGGTGTTCGCGCCAACGGGCCGTGGCATGAGATTTGTCCAGCGCCTCGCCCATGTTCTGCACGGTCTCTGCCAGCACTTCGCGCATGCGCGCCAGCTCGACGCCACCTTCCAGCTCATCCAGGCCATTGCGCAGTACGCGCAGTCCCTCCCAGTGTTGCTCCAGGTAGGAGGCGCGCCCGGCGAACGGCAGGGAGCCATCTTCCATGCGCTTCCACAGTGGCGAACGGTGCAGGGTGTTGCGGACATTACCTGCGGCCTGGATGACCAGCGGTGCCACATCAATGTGTTCCGGGGATTCTTTAACTGCGCTCATTTTTGTGGCACCTCCTTTTTCGATGGAGTTAGTATAACCTTGCTTCCGCCTGGATCACCATTCCCCTTTGTGAGGGGTCTGGGCAGCGCGAACTCTAGACGGCGCTGGCTCTACGCAGCCGGACCCAGACAGCGAGCCCCAGACAGCGAGCTCTAGTCCTCGCGGAAATCATTCATCAGATCCTCGCCCCAGAAGATCTTGTCCACCACCCGCCGTGCCCGCCGGGTCTTCTTCAGGTAATCATCCAGGAACTCCTGGGACTCGGTGGGGTCCCAGCCGGAGGCGGCCGCTACCTGCGCGAGTGGCTTGCCCACGGTGGGTAGCTGATCCTTGCGCTTGCCCTTGACCAGGACGATGCCATTGCGCGCCTTGGTGGCTGTGACCCACGCATCGCGGAGAATCTCCGCATCGCCCTCGCTGATGAATTCCGCGGAAGCTAGCTCGCGCAAAGCCGCCATCGTTGAAGTGTTCTTCAGATTCTCACTCACCTGCCCGTTTTGCATGGTGAGCAACTGCACCGTCCACTCCACATCGGTCAGCGCGCCACGTCCCAGCTTGGTGTGGGTATTGCGGTCAGCTCCGCGCGGCAGGCGCTCGGCATCCACGCGCGCCTTGACCCGGCGTACCTCCTGCACCTGCTTATCGCTGGCACCCTCGGCTGGGTAGCGGAATCTATCGATCATGTGCAGGAAGCGAATGCCCAGGTCCTTATCCCCGGCAATCCACGTGGCGCGCAGAAGGGCCTGCATTTCCCAGGTCTCTCCCCATTCGCGGTAATAGCGCTCGTAGGAGGCCAGGGTGCGCACCACGGCACCATTGCGTCCTTCGGGGCGCAGGTCCAGGTCGACCTCCAGCGGCGGATCCTGGGAAGGCTGGCCCAGGCGAGAACGCACGGATTCGCAGATCATCTCGGCCCATTTCACGGCCTTCACGGTGGAGGATACTTCCGTGGATTTGTCATTATCCGGTGCAAATTCTTCCGCGGAGAGCTGTTCCGCTTCTTCCTCGATGGCCTCGGCCACGAACATCACGTCAGCATCCGAGCCATAACCCAGCTCTGCACCACCGAGGCGACCCATGCCTATCACCGAGATCCGCGCGGGAGCGTTCTGGTTATTCGCGTCTTCCCACGCGCGTACTTCTGCCTGCAGTGCTGCTTCCAGTACGGCGTTCCACACCCAGGACAGGGACACGCAGACTTCGTCGATCTCCATGTAACCCAGCAGGTCGGCGGCGGCCACACGTGCCAGCTCTGCGCGGCGCAAGGAGCGCGCCACGGCGATAGCCTTGTCCGGATTGGTGTGGCGCGAGGCAGCAGCAACCAGTGAGTGGGTGACCACGGCGGCGTCGCGGCTCATCAATTTCGGGCCGGTGGCACCATCGGAAAGAAGTTTGACGGTATCGATGCTGTTCAGCAGCAGTTCAGCTAGGTAGGGAGACGTTCCGAGGAGGAACATCAGCCTCTGCCCCACCACGTTCTCATCGCGCAGGAGGCGCAAGAACCAGGTCTTGTCCTCGGCGGCTTCGGAGAGCTTGCGATAGGCCAGCAAACCCGCATCCGGATCCACCGTCGGGGCTAGCCACTCCAAGAGCGTTGGCAGGATGATGACCTGCAGCTTTTGCCTGCGTGAGGAGCCCGAGGCCAAAGCGCTGAGGTGCTCGTAGGCACGGCTCGGATTCTCATAGCCCAGGGCGGAGAGCTGTCGCTTGGCCGCATCCGGTGTCAGGCGGATGGTGTCCGCGCTCATGGCCGCTACGCTGGTGAGCAGCGGGCGGTAGAACAGCTTGGAATGCAACTGATGGATCTGCACGGCCACGCGGCGTACTTCGTCTTCCAGCTGCTCCGAGCAGGATTTCATCCCCTCGGGCAGATAACCCGCGGTGCGGGAGAGCCAGGTCAACAGCTCCAGATCAGTTTTCGGCGGTAGCGTGTGCGTGCGCTTGAGGCGCTGCAGCTGCAGGCGGTGCTCCAGCAAGCGCATGAACTCATAGGACTTGATGAGCACTTGGCCGTCATCCCGGCCCACGTAGCCATCTTCCATGAGGGCTTCCAGTGCCGCGACGGTAGAGCGCACGCGCAGCTTCTCGTTGGTGCGTCCGTGCACCATCTGCAGCAGCTGCACGGCGAATTCCACGTCGCGCAGTCCACCCGGCCCCAGCTTCAGCTCGCGGGAGCGGATTTCATCCGGCACGTTTTCAATTACCCGGCGGCGCATGGCCTGCACGTCCGGAACAAAGTCCTCGCGCTGGGATGCGGTCCACACCTTGGGCGCCAGTGCTTCCACGTACTTTTCACCCAGGGCGATATCCCCGGTCATCGCGCGCGCCTTGAGCAGCGCCTGGAACTCCCAGGTGGCAGCCCATTTATCGTAGTATTTCTTGTGGGAATTCAGGGTGCGCACCAGGGCTCCCTGCTTACCCTCTGGGCGCAGCGCGGCGTCCACTTCGAAGAACACGCGCGTGCCGATGTTGACGAACTCGCCCGCCCAGCGAGTGGCACGGGAATCCGCGGGCTCGGCCACGAAGATCACGTCCACATCGGAAATGTAGTTCAGCTCGCGGGCACCACACTTGCCCATGGCCAACACAGCGAGGCGCGCGGGTGCTTTGGCATCCTCATCATCCGGGCCGCCATATGTGTGAGTGCAGGCCACGGCGAGTGCCGCGGTGAGGGCGGCATCAGCCGCATCGGCCAAACGCTGCCCCATGGTCACAAATGGCACCGGCTCGGGGTCCGGGGCCGAAGGCATCCGGAACGTGCCTTCCACATCGAGTGCCGCGATCCGCGCCAACAGCGTGCGATACGCCACGCGCATCGCTTCATCGGCTTCCGGCCCGGTAATGCGCGCGCGGTAGATCCGGCAGGATTCCCCCGCCGGTTCGGTGGCGGCTTCTTCGGCATCATCCGCGGTCTTGAACTCGGCGAATTCATCCGTGGCCAGAACGTTCTCCACTTGCACGGCATCCACGCTGCCCAGCATGGCCTGCATCATTTCCTCGCCAGAGGGCATCGGCAGGGCTAGGCTCACCCACTCTTCCGGGTGCGCCACGATGTGATCACCCAGCATGCTGGACGCGCCAAACAGGGCCAATACCCGGCGGAGCAGGGTTCGATCATCCTGAAGTGCGGCCAGGAGTGTGTCCGCGGTGGCGTCGGGAAAAGGGGCCTTGTGCTCGCCGGTGTTCACCGAACCAAGGTTGCCGTCCGCCTCGCGAGCCCGCAGTGCCTCCACCAGGCGAATGAGGTTGTTGAGAGCCAAATCTGGGTGGCCCACCGCACCCAGGGTGCGCAGCAGTGGGGCGTGCTGTTCGGTGGTCCAGCCTAGGGCGTCCAGGTCCTCCTGCGCACGCGGACGGGTCAGGCCCAGGGTGCGAGCGGTGGGAATTCGAGCTCGGGACGACCGCGGGCGATCCATCATCTGGCCTTTCTAGAAAGTGAGGTTGAGGCAGGTGAATTGTGGCTGAGTATTGGAGGCCTAGAATTCGAGATTGTGCTTGAGCTCCCACGGGGTGATCTGCGCCTGGTAGTTCTTCCATTCGCGCCACTTGTTGCGGAGGAAGAACTCGAAGACGTGCTCGCCCAGCGCATCTGCAACTAGCTCGGAATTCTCCATCTCGCGAAGCGCGTAATCCAGATCCGTGGGCAGGTCCTTGAAGCCGGCGGCACGACGCTCGCGGGCGGTCATGCGGGAGATATCGCCCTCGGCTGGGGCGGGAAGCTCGTAGCCTTCCTTGATGCCCTTCAGGCCGGCTGCCAGCAACACCGCGTAAGTGAGGTAGGGGTTGCAGGCGGAATCCGGGGTGCGGATTTCCACGCGGCGGGAAGCGGACTTGTTCTGGGTGTACATCGGCACGCGCACCAGCGCGGAACGGTTGGAGGCACCCCACGCAGCGGAGCTCGGAGCCTCATCACCGGTGGAGATTCGCTTGTAGGAGTTCACCCACTGATTGGTCACCGCGGAGATCTCCGAGGCGTGGTGCAGGATGCCCGCGATGAAGGACTTGCCGGTGTGGGAGAGGCACATCTCGTCATCAGGATCGTGGAACGCGTTCTCCTCGCCCTCGAACAGCGACATATGCGTGTGCATCGCGGAACCCGCGTGCTCCGAGAACGGCTTGGGCATGAACGTGGCGCGGACACCGTTGTGCCTGGCCACCTGCTTGATGATGTAGCGGAAGCTCATCACGTTATCCGCCATGGAGAGTGCATCGGCAAAGCGCAGATCGATCTCCTGCTGGCCCGGCGCGGTCTCATGGTGAGAGAACTCCACGGAGATGCCCACGCGCTCCAGGGCGCTGATGGCATCGGCGCGGAAGTGCGGCGCCTCGTCCGTCACTGCCTGATCGAAGTACCCGCCAGTATCGGTGGGCACCGGGGGCTCACCGTTGGTATCGGTGGAATGCACCAGGAAGAACTCGATCTCCGGGTGAACGTAGCAGGTGAAGCCCATTTCGGCGGCAACGTTCATTTGTCGACGCAGAACCTGTCGCGGATCCGCCCAGGAAGGCTGGCCATCGGGCATGGTGATATCGCAGAACATGCGCGCGGAAAGGCTGCCGTCAGCATCAGAGGGGAAAGGCAGGATCTGGAACGTGCTGGGATCTGGCTTGGCGATGGTGTCCGATTCGGCCACACGCGAAAAGCCTTCGATGGCCGAGCCATCAAAGCCGATTCCCTCGGCAAAAGCACCCTCCAGTTCCGCGGGGGCTACGGCCACGGACTTCAAGAAGCCCTGGATATCCGTAAACCACAAGCGAACAAAACGAATGTCTCGTTCCTCGATGGTGCGCAACACAAATTCCTGCTGGCGATTCATGTTGTCCCATTGTAGAGAGTCCTCAGGACAAACGGGGTGAGTTACCCCAATTGGAAATTCTGTAGCGTCTCGCAGCGCGTGGCACTATGTAACGCATGGTTGACAACGCGCAGGATTCTTCCCCATCCGACTCCGTGGGTTACATGGTGCCCACCAAGCAGGTTCGACTCACTGATCTGATTGCTCGCAAGGGTTCTGGCAGCCCCATTGCGTGTCTGACTGCGTACGATTACTCCACCGCGCGGGCTTTCTCCCAGGCTGGTGTGGAGGTGCTGTTGGTGGGAGATTCCGCTGCCAACGTGGTGTTTGGTTACCCCACCACCGCGCAGGTTTCCTTCGATGAGATGTGTTACCTTGCCGCTGCCGTGGTGCGCGGAGCTGGCAATGCCTTCGTGATGGTGGATCTCCCCTTCGGCAGCTACGAGGCCTCCGATGAGCAGGCCGTGCGCAGCGCCACGGAAATCCTGCACCGTTCTGGTGGGCATTGCGTCAAGCTGGAAGGTGGCGTGCGCATGGCCTCGCGCATCAAGGCCATCAAGAACGCGGGCATTGCTGTGTGCGCGCACATCGGGTTCACCCCGCAATCCGTCAATAACCTGGGTGGATTCAAGGTGCAGGGACGCGGCGCAGGGTCAGAAGCGTTGATCGCGGATATGGAAGCCGTAGTGGCGGCTGGCGCAGACTTCGTCTTGATGGAAATGGTGCCCGCCGAGGTGGCCAAGCGCGTCACCGAATTGTGCCCGGTTCCCACCATCGGCATTGGTGCTGGTGCGGAATGCGACGGGCAGATCTTGGTGTGGCATGACATGGTGGCCTACCCGCAGGATGGTCATCGTCCGAAGTTTGCCAAGCAGTGGGGCAACGTGGGCGAGGTTCTCACCAATGCCGCAGCGCAGTACAAGAAGGAAGTCCAAGATGGCACGTTCCCCGCTGCCGAGCACACCTTCAATAGCTAGCTAACCCAGCGCGTCCGCCAGCACGAAGCTCAGTCCGCCGATACCCAGCAATAACAATGCTGCGGTGAGCGCCACCACTGCGAACACCCCGGGCTGCACGCGCTCTTGGCTCAGCCCTTGCGCGGCGTGGAGGTAGCGCCGTTTTTGCGTCGAAACGATGAATACCGCCAGGGTGAGCAGCGCACCGGAGAGCATGAGAACGGCCGGGCCATATACCCCCGCCCATCGGAGCATCACCGCGCTGACCAGCAACATCGAGATCACCGTGCGCGTCCACGCCAGCTGCGTGCGCTCCGGCTGAAGGCCCGGATCAGTGTGCAGGCTCATCGCAACAGCACCACGATGAGCACCGTCACCGTGGCCATCACCGCAACTCCGGACAAGAACGGGACAATGCCCGGCACGGGAAGCGCGCGGGATTCACGCATGGCTCTTTCCACGCGCACCCAGCGGATCGCGGCGCCCAGAGCAATAAACATGCCCACGAGCAGCACCAAGATGGCTGCCCCGCTCCACAGCCAAGCGGGCACGTTGGCGGGGCGGAAAGCTTCCAGTGCTACCCCACCGGCGAGAAATGCCAGCGAGGTGCGGATCCAAGCCAGGAAAGTGCGCTCGTTTGCCAATGTGAAGCGGGGATCCGGTTCCTCCCCCGCGGGCAAGAGCGTGCGCGCCAGCCACGAGCGCTGCGGCTCGGGCTGTTCGGAGGAATTAATCCTTGCCGAACTCATCGCGATCGTAAGCATCCGCCTGTTCGTTGCGACGCTTAGCCGTCTCCAGTGCCTGGGCGGCTTCCTCGCGGGTCTTGTAAGGACCCATGCGGGACTCCCAGCCAGAAGACGCGCCTTGGGTTACTTCACCTGTTTCGGTGTCAAAAAACCATTGATCGCTCATGATGATTTTCTACCACAGACCACCCTGTAGAGGCCTCGGGCTGGATTAGTCCGCAGGCCAGGCGAAGGTGACCTTGCGCTGGACGGGATCCGCCGCGATGAGCGTGACCACCGTCTGCGTGCCCTCCTCCGGCTGGCCCTGGCATTCCGCGATCACTGGCGGTTGGCTCACGAAGATGTTCGCGCCGTTTTCCCCGCTGTGCAGCACCGCGGCGTGGAAATTCTGCCCAACCCACGGCTGCAGCACCACGGCTTCGGTGAGGCGCAGAGCTGCCCGATCCACCTGATTGGCCAGCTGCGTGGTGCGCTTCATGGATTCCAAAACTCCCGGCACGCGCTCCTGCACCCACCCCGGCACGGGTTGTTTGGCGGCGATGGCCAGGCAGATCTCGGTGGCGAAGCGATCCGCCAACCTGCGCAAAGGCGCAGTCACGTGTGCATAATGCCCGCCGATTCCAGCGTGCACCGCTTTGGAGAGATCCACGTCCTCGCCGCCCATCCCAAAGGCCACGTATCCCGCGCCGCGGAGCAGCCCTTGGGCATCGCGCATCAGCGCCATGCCCTGCGGGGTGGATGCATCGATTTCCGCGAGCAGCTGGCCCACGCTCTTCTCCCCGCGGGCAAAGCCCAGGGCTTTGGCCGCGGAATCGAACTTTGCAATGTCCTTGGGGCTCGCATTCGGCAAAGTGCGCAGCAGTCCCACTCCGGCTTCCACCATCATCTGTCCGGCACACATGCCGGTGAGCAGGGAAATCTCCGCGTTGTAGTCATTCATCAGCTGCCGCGGTTCAATGTCCAGCCGGTACTCCCCCTCCTCACCTTCGGTGTTCTTCTCCACGGATACGGAAGGCAGGCGCAGGTTGATGGCATCGCGGCGCAGATCGGATTGTTGCCGCGCCTCACCCAACTCTGGAAGAAGAGCAATCGAGGGGTGCAACGTCCCCGCCAAACGGTCCGCCTCTACCCCTTCGTAGTTCAGCTTCGCGCGGCTGCGCACAATGGCGCGGTAGAGCGTGAACTCGGAGACTTCCCCATCGGCATTCACGTGCATATCCCACACCACTGCCGGCCTATCCTGATCCGGCAGCAGCGAGGCCGTGCCCTCGGACAGCTCCGCTGGGTGCAGGCGTACCGGGTCATCCGGCAGGTACATGGTCTGCCCGCGGCGGATGGATTCTGCTTCCAGCTCGGAACCAGGCTCGATCACTGCCCCCACGTCGGCGATGGCATAACGCACGTGCCATCCACCGGCACCGGAAGCGTCACCACCAGAACCACCAGAACCACCAACAGCAGCCTCAATATGCACCGCCTGATCCAAGTCCATGGAGCTCGGCGGATCAATGGTCACGAAGTCCACGTCACGGGCATCCCGCCGCTCCTCCGCGTATCTATCCTTGGCGGCGGCAGCCTGCTGATGCAGCTCCGGAGAAAAAGTTTCTGGCAACTTGAATTCGCGTGCGATGGCGCGGAAATCTAATTCGGCGGCGAAGATCTTCATTCTTCCCAGAGTGGCACAAGTGGGCGTCGAGTGCCCTGAAAGAAGAAGGATGGGAAAAGTTTAAGGGGCCGAGAAGACCTCTAAGCCGGATTTTGTCCTACACCAGCACGCGGAGGTGCCGGCGCGAGATGGCCATCCATCTGTGCGCACCATCGCTGGGCGCCTCAAGCGGTCTACCTGTTCACTAGCAAGCGAGCAGCTCTAGAACTCGGCCAAACTTTCCGTTCGGCCGCTTGACCTTGCTCCCGGTGGGGTTTACCTAGCCACGCCAGTCACCTGGCATGCTGGTGCGCTCTTACCGCACCCTTTCACCCTTACCCACTCGCAATGGTGGGCGGTTTACTTTCTGTGGCACTGTCCCGCAGGTTGCCCTGGGTTGCCGTTAGCAACCACCGTGCTCTGTGGAGTCCGGACTTTCCTCGACACCAGGCCTACCCCTGTCAAAGGAACGGTTCCTGTTAGTAGCGCCGCGGCCATCCGGTCTTCTCGGCTGGGCATTACTCTACTCGGGGTTTTAGCCCTCCAGGTAATGCGTGTCATTCACTCGGCGGACGATCGCATTGCCGTCCGGGTAGAACTCCACGATTGAGAGGCTCGCCAGGTCCAGGTGCAGGGTGCGGAACATGGAGGCATCGGCTTGCAGTCCGTAGCGGAGGATGGCCTTGATGGGTGTCACGTGGCTCACCAGAACCACGTTCTGGCCTGCGTATTCCTTTGTCAGACGGCGGATCACGTCCTGGGTGCGCTCGTAGATATCCTCCATGCATTCGCCCTCTGGCGGGCAGCTGGTGGAATCGTAGAAGAAGGTCCGGTGCTCTTCCGGGTATTCGGCTCGCACGTCGGAAAAGGACTTGCCTTCCCACGCACCGAAGTCCATTTCGATCAGGCCGTCTTCTGTCTTGACCTGCAGGTTGAGCTCCTCTGCCACGGCCTGTGCAGTGCTTTGCGTGCGCTGCAGAGGCGAGCTGAGCACAGCATCGATCCCGCCCCGCTTGCCGATGTACCCCGCTGCCCGGCGCGCCTGCCACTGCCCCGTTTCATTGAGCTCCGGGTCCGATAGGCCCGAGAATTGCTTGGCAGCGCTCATATCCGTTTGCCCGTGGCGCAGCAAGAGGAACCGAGCCGGACGAGCACCACCGTGCCACTCAGTGTCCTTATTCTTTTCGGCCGTCTCTGCTGGTTCTTCTTCTTTTTTCTCGACGCCACCCGCAACCAGCTTTTCCGTTTTCATCTCCGCGATGAATACTCCGGATTCTTTGTCATCCATCGCCCGGTTAGCTAATTCATCTGCGCGTTTATTCTGTGCGCGCGGCACCCACGTGTAGGTGACCTTGGAGAATTCTTTTTCCAGCTCTTTGACTTGTTGCGCCAATGGCTTCATGTCTGGGTGCTTGATTTTCCATCGTCCGCTCATCTGCTCCACGATGAGTTTGGAATCGAGGAACACATCCAGGGTGGTCTCTGCGGTTTTCGCCCCGGAATTCTCCGCCACGGTTTTGGCAAGGGTAAGGCCGTTGACTACCCCGTGATATTCCGCCACGTTATTGGTGGCGCGCTGGATGAATTCCCATTGGCAGGCCAGCTCTTTTTTCTCCCCGGCGATGGCGCTGGTGGGATCCACGATGCTTGAGCCGGCGCCAGCCAGGCCCGGGTTGCCTCGAGATCCTCCGTCTGCTTCCAGCCTTAATCGCATTCCAGCTGCCTTTCTATGGCGCTATTCTTCGGGTTGTAGGAGTATCACGTTACATTCTGGACACCACGCTAATTCATCGGCGGGGGTCTGCCGAATGTTCTTGAGCGAGGCTGGATCCAGCTCCATGAAACAGCCCTGGCACGTCTGGCCTTTCAGCCAGGCAGCACCCATTCCCTGCTCGGCTTTCCGCTGGTCAAACACACGCAGGATCTCCGGGGAGATGCGTTCGCGGGCGGCTTGCACGCGGGCGTTGGCGGCGGTCATGTCCGCCTGCAGCGCGTTTTCCGCCCTATCCAATTCCTGCTTGGCCTGAGCGATTTTCGCTTCGAACTGGTCGGGTTCTGCCGCGGTTTCCTGGAAGTATTCTGCCGTGCGGGTGGCCTTTTCTAGGCGCTGCTCAAAATCTGCGAGTTTGCGCTGGGTGTTGTTCAGATCATGCTTGAGATCCTTGCGCGCTTCCTTATCCGTGGTGGCGGTGAGGGAGCGCTTATCGTCACGTTCGCGCGCCTTGAGTTTGGATACTTCTTGGCGCAAGCGGAAAACATCCGATTGCTGCTCGTTGCCGTGCGCGCGGGTGCGCACGTTCTCATTGCGCTGCTGGATCTGCTCTGCCTTGAGCTGTTCCAGCTTCTCGCGCTCTGGGAGCGCCTGCAGGCGAGCCTGCAGCATGTCCAGTTCTTGGCTGCTATCCAGCAGCATCTCTAGATGCTTTTTGTCTTCAATTGAGCAGTGCATGATTACTCTTCTCCCGGGCCGTGAATAGTCCACGGGTCTGTACGAATATCTAGAACGGCCGTGCTCACCGGGGTGCCGGCTTCCTGCAGGCTGTCTGCCACGATCTCTGCTGCCTGCTCGCACCACGGGAACTCGCTGGCCCAGTGCGCGGTATCAATCACGGCACACCCCCCGGCGCGCAGATGCTCATCCACCGGGTGGTGCCGCAGATCTGAGGTGACAAAGCAGTCAACGTCCATCTTGGCCACGGTGTCCAGGAAGCTATCCCCTGCGCCGCTGGCCACGGCTACCGTGCGGATCTGCGCCTCTGGGTCTCCTGCGGCGCGCACTCCCCAGGTGGTTTTCGGCAGAGCATCGCTCACGCGTGCAGTGAACTCGCGCAAGGTCATGGGTTGATCCAGCTCACCCACCCGGCCGATGCCGAGGGCAGCTTCTCCGGTGTGAGTTTCCACCACATCGAGCGCCACTTCCTCATAGGGATGAGCCTGCTCTAGGGCGGCGCGCACCGCTTCCCGCTTGCCGCGCGGTGCCACGAACTCCACGCGCAGCTCCTTCACATGCTCCAGCTCTCCCACGTCACCTACCGTGGGATTTGCCCCCTCCACCGGGCGGAATTGTCCATCGACCGCGAACTGGAACGCGGCTTCCGCGTAGTTGCCCACCTGCCCAGCACCCGCTTCGAATACCGCGGTCTTCACCGCTTCGGCATCTTCCGGTGGCACGGTGAAACCCCATTTATCCAGGGGTTCTTCAATCGGCTTGAGTGGGGCACCCGGCGTGACTCCCAGCAGTTCCGCCAGCTTGTCATTTACCCCAGGCCGGGCGGAATCGGCATTGGTGTGCGCTGCAAACAGCGCCACCCCAGCGCGGATGAGCTTGTGGATAATCCTGCCCTTCGGGGTGTTCGCGGCCACGCTGTTCACCCCGCGCATCAGCAGCGGGTGGTGCACGATCAGCATCTGCGCGCCTTGCTCAATGGCGGCATCAGCAACGGCGTCGGTGCAATCGAGAGCAAAGACCACGGACCGTACTTCTTCGGAGGGATCGCCGCACACGAGGCCCACGGCGTCCCAGGACTCCGCCAGGTAGGGCGGGTAGGCGCGGTCCATCACTCGGATGACGTCCTCGACTGTCGCGGAAGTCTTGCCTGGTGTCACGGTGCGCTCCTGTTCTTTCGCGGGCTGGGGTTGTCTACCGCCAGCCTATCCATTTTGCCCCCTCCGGTATGCTGCACAAGGTATGCAATATGCTGATTGGCACAGCAGATGCCACTGCAAATAGCACGAAGTACGGCACAGAAGGAAAGGTCCACAACATGGCTGAACAGGACATTAGCAAGATCACCGTGGTGTGCACGGGCAATATCTGTCGCTCCCCGATGGGCGATGTGATGCTCAACCAAGCCGCCAAAGAAGCCGGGCTTTCCGTCACCATTAACTCCTGTGGCCTGCGCGATTATCACGTGGGTGAGTCTGCAGATGAGCGAGCTATCGCGGAGCTAAAGAACCAGGGTTTCGATGGATCTCAGCACGTCGCCGCGGAATTCGGTCCGGAGCACGAGGATGCCGATGTCTTCCTCGCCATGGACCGCGGGCACGTGGATGGCCTGAAGGAATTGGGCGTAGATGCGGATCGTATTCATCTTTTCCGTGCCTTCGACGCCGACTCCTTCAACCCCCAGGATGATCCCCAAGGCCTGCGCTCGGAGAACGCGCCGGAGGTGGCTGATCCCTACTACGAGGATGAAGCTGCATTCACGGAAGCTGCCACGCAGATCAAGGCCGCTGTCCCCGGCGTGCTGCGGGAGCTGCTTTCCGAAAGCTAGAAGCGTTCGCCGCGCTTCTGCGTGCGGCGCTCCTCGAAGCGGCTGCGCGTGCCACCGTAACGATCCGCGAGCTTGCGCTCGGCGGTGGCTGCTTTCTCAGTTGAAACGGGTTCTGCCGGGGCATCTTGAGCAGACCCCGCAGGTTCTGCCATAGCAGTCTCCCCAGACTCATGCCCCACAGGCTCCGCACCTCCCGGCGCGACACCGGAGCTATTCAGCAGCTTCGCTTCGGATTCGGCGATTTCCTGCTTTTCCCGGCGTCGTTCCCGAATCTCCGCATAGGCGAACCAGATCAGCGCCGCAGGTGCGGCAATGCCGAACGTGATCCATTGGATGCCGTAGGAAAGGTGCGGGCCGTTATCCAGCTGGGGCAAAGAGATGGCGTGCAGGGTGGCATCGGAGGAATCCTCCTGGCCCATCGCATCGACAGATTGCTCATCCATCTGGACATACTCACTGACCAGCTGGCCACCACCAGCAGCCCGCAACTGCTCCTGCATCAGCTTGCTGATGGTCGCGGTATGAATGCCCGAAACCTGCGTGTGACCTTGGGATTCCACCGGATCCGTGATGGCTTCCGCCTCACTCATCCGCACGAACCCCGTCACCGTCACCTCACCCGCGGGCGGCGCGGGAATCTCCGGCACATCGGCACCCTGCTCCGGCGGAGTCCATCCACGGTTGACCAAAATGGTCTGATCAGTGGTGGTCTTAAACGGCGTGAGAACCTGAAACGCGGGGGAACTATCCACCGGGCGGTTGCGCAACAACACTTGCGCGCTGGGCAGAAATTCCCCCTGCAGGCGAACGTGCGTCCATTCTTTTTCGACGCCAGCACTTCCCCCATCAGCGGGAAGCACCTCGGACACAGGGACGGGATCATGCTCCATGGCATCGGCTAGCCGCTGGTTGAACTCAGACTTCTGCTCACCCTTATTCAGCTGCCACGGGCCGAGGAAGGTGAATGCATAGTAAGTGAAGGTAAGCACCAGGACAGCGGTGAGAATCCAACCTGGTGTCAGGAAAGTCTTCCATCCTTGGCGGCGCTTGGGTTCATTCATCACACATTCAACTTATCAGGCAGGCAAGACAGCTCCGATTCGCTGACGAGGGCTGGCAATCACTCGTTGCGGAAGGCCCCTGCCAAAGTTCGACGAATCAGGGAATACACGCCGGATAACACGCACGCTGCCCCCAGCAGCCAGAACAAACCCAGCCCGATATCCCCTGGCTCCGCAAAAGTGTAGAAGATGACGAGGCCGATAATCCCCACCAACCCAATGGCCACCGCAGATTTCAATGATCTACCGCTGATCAGGTCAGAAAATAGGCTGACCACTAACGCGATGACTCCGACCACCACGCAGTTGGAGGTCCACCAGGTTTGTTCCCACGGGCCATTCCAGAGGGAATGGGAATCGAGCCAAAAAACGGACATGTGACCCGCGATCCCTGTGAGCCCCAGAGCGATAACGATCAATTCCAAGACAGGGACACGCCACAACTCTTGTTTCAGATTCATTCGCTCAACTCCTCACCTAGCTACCCTCGCAACAGATACTCGCATTGAAAACCAAGAAAAGCCCCGCTCACGATTTCTCGCGAGCGGGGCTTTAACCATTCTGTGCGCCCTGACGGGCTCGAACCGCCGACCTGCTGGGTGTAAACCAGCTGCTCTCCCAGCTGAGCTAAAGGCGCATGCATGCCATGATTGGCAACGCTGAATACACTAGCACGTTAGTTAATTTTCAAGAAAACCGCAGGTAGAGAAACTAACGCTTGGTTCCGGAGGACACCAAACAAGCGCCCTGCCAATCCCCGAGTCGCTCCGAGCTCGTCTGAACCAAACCTGCCAGCTGAGCGGATTCTGCGATCACTCCGGGCTCAATGGTGCCGGGGCGGCCAGTGGCTGGCGTCAACAACCAAATACGGCCGTCCTCACCCAGGCTGCGGGTGGCATCCACCATCGCGTCCACCAAGTCACCATCTTCGGTACGGAACCAGAGGAGAACGACGTCCACGATCTCATCGGTTTCCTCATCGAGGAGGGGGTTACCAGTGATGTCTTCCAAGGCTTCGCTGATGGAAGAATCAGCATCTTCGTCCCAGCCGATTTCCTGGACGATCTCTTCTGCAGTGACGCTGAGCACGTCCGCCCATTCGGTAGACCCTTGGTCTCGACCCTGCTCGGGCGCAGTGCCCGACGTGTTGCCCACTGTAGTTTCTTGCCTTTCATCAAAGGAGACGTTGGTCGCATCTTGTGTAGTCACACTGTAAATGGTTACGCGTTCTGGCTGCGCAGGCAAATCGACGCGACTACGCCCCGACCATCTTCACCCTGCAACCTAACATAAATCAGCGAGTTCTCAGCGGGTTTTTCAACCCAATATCCGCATTAAGTGAATGTAAATACGCCCGGCCACTGTCCCGGGTGTGACGTAAAGTGGAAACCACCGCTTACCCGCGCATTAGGAGAACCGCTCATGGCTCAGGACACACCACAATTCCGAGATAGCAACTTCCCCACCGTCAGGGACGGCGTGGCTTCCTACCTCATTGATTCAGACCCCGAGGAAACCCAAGAATGGATGGACTCCCTGGACGGTCTGCTGGAAGCCGCTGGTCCAGAACGCGGGCGCTACCTGATGCTGCGCATGCTGGAGCGGGCCACTGCGCAGCGCGTGGCTTTGCCTCCGCTGCTGTCCACGGACTACGTGAACACCATCCCCACCACCATGGAGCCCGAGTTCCCTGGTGATGAGGCCATCGAGAAGCGCTACCGCCGCTGGATCCGCTGGAATGCGGCGATCATGGTGCACCGCGCGCAGCGCCCTGGCATCGGAGTGGGCGGGCACATATCCACCTACGCCTCAGCTGCCCCACTGTATGAGGTAGGCCACAACTACTTCTTCCGCGGCAAGGATCACCCCGGTGGAGGCGACCAGGTGTTCTTCCAGGGCCACGCTTCACCCGGTGTGTACGCGCGCGCTTTCCTCGAGGGCCGGTTGAGCGAAGATCAGATGGATGCGTTCCGCCAGGAGGTCTCGCGCCCAGGTTTGGGACTGCCTTCCTACCCACACCCACACGGGATGCCGGAGTTCTGGGAATTCCCCACCGTCTCCATGGGCTTGGGCCCAATGGATGCCATCTACCAGGCACGCTTCAACCGCTACCTGCATGACCGCGGAATCAAGGACACTTCGGATCAGCATGTGTGGGCCTTCCTGGGCGATGGAGAAATGGATGAGCCGGAATCTCGCGGTCTGATCCAGATGGCTGCGCTGAACAGCTTGGACAACCTCACGTTCGTGGTGAACTGCAATCTGCAGCGCCTGGATGGCCCCGTGCGCGGCAACACAAAGATCATCCAAGAGCTGGAGAGCTTCTTCCGCGGTGCCGGATGGAACGTGATCAAGGTGGTGTGGGGTCGCGAATGGGATGAGCTGCTGGAGAAGGACACCGACGGTGCCCTGGTAGACATCATGAACTCCACCTCGGATGGCGATTACCAGACCTTCAAGGCCAACGATGGCGCCTATGTGCGCAAGCATTTCTTCGAGCGCGATCCCCGCACCGCCAAGCTGGTGGAGGACTTGAGCGATGAAGAGCTGTGGAAGCTGCGCCGCGGTGGCCACGATTACCGCAAGGTGTACGCGGCCTACTTGCGGGCCATGGAAACCAAGGATCAGCCCACCGTGATCCTGGCCCACACCATCAAGGGATTCGGTTTGGGCCACAACTTCGAGGGCCGTAACGCTACGCACCAGATGAAGAAGCTCACGCTGGAGGATCTCAAGCTGTTCCGCGATAAGCAGAACATCCCCATCTCTGATGAGGAGCTGGAGAAGGATCCTTACCTGCCGCCGTACTACAACCCCGGCACTGATTCCGAAGAGATCCGGTACATGCTGGAGCGCCGCAAGGAGCTGGGCGGCTTCGTCCCGGAGCGTCGTGAGCGCTACGCACCCATCGAGGTGCCCCCTGTCGAAGAGATTAAGAGCGGACTCAGAGGCTCCGGCAAGCAGAAGGTGGCCACCACGATGGCTCTGGTGCGCGCATTCAAGGACCTGATGCGCGATGAGAACATCAAGAAGCGCTTGGTGCCCATCATCCCGGATGAGGCACGCACCTTCGGCATGGATTCTTGGTTCCCCACCCTGAAGATCTACAACACCCATGGGCAGCATTACACGCCGGTGGATCATGACCTCATGCTGGCCTACATCGAGGCGAAGGATGGGCAGATCCTGCACGAGGGCATCAGCGAGGCCGGCTCAATGTCCAGCTTCATCGCCGCGGGAACCAGCTATGCCACCCATGGTGAGGCAATGATTCCGCTGTACATGTTCTACTCCATGTTCGGTTTCCAGCGCATCGGTGATTCCATCTGGGCTGCAGGTGACCAGATGGCGCGCGGTTTCCTCATCGGCGCTACTGCCGGTCGCACCACGCTGACCGGTGAGGGCCTGCAGCACATGGATGGTCACTCCCCTGTGCTGGCTTCTACCAATCCGGCCGTGGTCACGTATGACCCCGCGTTCTCCTACGAGGTCGCGCATATCATCCGCGAGGGTATCGACCGCATGTATGGCCCGGGCCGCGGCGAGAACGTGATGTACTACCTCACCGTGTACAACGAGCCAGTACACCAGCCCGCCCAGCCAGAGAACCTGGATGTGGAAGGCCTGCTCAAGGGCATTTACTTGTACTCCCCCGTGGATCGCAAGGTGGGCAGCGGCCCAGAGAGCACCGGCGATGCAGGCCCTGCCGAAGATGCCGAGTTCACCGCCTCCATCCTAGCCTCCGGCGTGGGCATGGAAGCTGCCATCAAGGCCAAGCAGATCCTGGCCGCGGATTACAACGTGAACTCCGCGATCTACTCCGTGACCAGCTGGAACGAGCTAGCCCGCGATGGCCAGGCAGCCGAGCTGGAGCAGCTCCGCGATCCCTCCGCCGAGCCTCGCGTACCGTTCGTCTCCTCTGTACTGCAGGAGGTGGAAGGCCCGAAGGTGGCAGTCAATGACTTCGCCACCGCCGTGGGCGAGCAGCTCCGCCGTTGGGTGCCGGGTGAGTACCTGGTGCTGGGCGCGGATGGGTTCGGGTTCTCCGATACCCGCGAGGCGGCACGTCGTTTCTTTAATATCGACGCCGAGTCCGTCGTGGTCGCCGTGCTCTTGGGCCTCGCCCGGGAAGGGAAGATCGACCGCGACGTGGCCACCCAGGCAGCCGAGCGTTTCGAGCTCACCGATCCCACTGCAGTGTTAGACCCGCACGAATAATTCCTCTCGGATAGTTAGGAATCGCGCCCGGCCAGAGCATTGAGCTCGGCCGGGCGTTTGGGTTGTTCAGTACTTGCGCTCAGCCCTTCCCCGAGTAATGTAGGTGACATGTCAACTAAAACTATTATCCCCGCATCTGATCGCCAACGATGGAAGGACTCTACCGTGGATTCGCGGCAGTCATTCCCAGCCACGGGCAATTTCGATCTCATCGACAACTCATGGGGATTACTCATGATCCACAACGATGACGTGGTCTCCCCCGGCGAGGGTTTCGATATGCACCAGCACGATAACGCGGAGATCGTCACCTGGATCATGGACGGATCACTACGGCACCGGGATTCCGAGGGCACCGATACCATCCTCAAAGCCGGTCATGCCCAGGCCATTAGCGCTGGCCGAGGAGTGCGCCACAGCGAAGTAAACGCCGCCGGCTTCACATCCAGCGCGACCTTGCACGTGATCCAGATGTGGCTGCCACCAGACGAGGAGAACACTGATCCTCGCCACGGGGAAGCGGATTTCACAGAGAGCATCACGCACAGCCGCGGGACGGGAGAATTCTTCACCGTTGCCGTGGGCAAAGACCGAGCTCCCTTCGCGAACCGAATGAACCTTCCCCAGACGGATTCCTCGATTACCCCGCCAACCCCCTTGAGCATCGGCTCGGCGGGAGCTCAACTCGATATCGCCCACCTGGAGGAAGGCAAGAGCTCCACAATCGCCACCTCCCACTACGTGCATCTCTTCGTAGCCAGGGGCACCGTCCAGGCGAAGACTGCTGGAAATACCCCTGGTGACGAGGAAGAGAATCTCACGCTGAGTGAAGGAGACGTGCTGCGCATCGATAACTCCGCAAACTCGGAGGACCCAGCAAACTCGGAAGAGCCAATCACGCTCACCGCTAGCGCAGATGCCGTGATCCTGGCCTGGCACATGGATTATTCAGCGCGGGATCGCAAGCAACGCGCGAAATAGCGATGGGCTAGTGCCCGCCGCGGATGAGCTCGATCAGCTCGATCAGTTCTCGATTGACCTTTTCTGGCGCTTCCATCGGCAGCATATGCCCGGTATCCGGAACTTCCCGGAGCTTGGCTTTCGGCCACATATCCGCGATGGCGCGGGTCTGTGAAGCCGGGGTCACGTTATCCATTTGCCCCACCATCACCACGCCTGGCACCTCAGCCAACAAGGGAGCGGCATCGGTTTCATCGTTATCCACCAGGTCATCCAAGAAGCCCAGCACGGTGGTCATGGTGCACCGCTCGATATCCTGTGCGTGATATTCCACCACGTCATACTTAGCGGAAATGCCCTCTTCCAGCTCTCCGTGATAGACAAAGCTGGCGATAAACGGCTCCAGGATCCAATCAACCTTGCTCTTCACCCATTCAGCCAGCCTCGGCAGCCGCCTGCCGATCCTTCGCATAATCTGCACGGGCCCAGAATCAAGAACTTGCGTGACACCCGCGGAAGCGAATTCAGTGATCGCCCCATTGACCAGTGCTACTCCCACCACGCGCCGGCGGAACTGGTCATCGCCCTGCTCCATGGCACTCAGCACCGTTTGCACACCCAGGGAATGCCCCACCAGCAGAACGGGCCCACTCGGAGCCAATTCCCGGAGGATATGCAGCGTATCCGTGCCCGTCTTCTGCACCGTTAGAGCATCGGAATCAGCTGTGCTTTCGCCATGCCCGCGCAGGTCAGGAATGAGCATGCGCAGATTCGGAACCTTCCGCAGCGCCTCAGCCTGGAACACCCAGGAGCGAGCCGACAATGTGTAGCCATGGGCAAACATCACGCTCAGCTCCGGCAAGGAATCATCTTCTACCTCTGAGCGAACTTCAAAGCAGGTGAGGGTGGCGTCGGGCAAAGAAAAATGGTGAGTGCGTGCCACGTCCTTTAATTCCGGCACGTCCGGCACCTGGCGGCTCAGGCGCTGGGCAGCGCGCCGAAAGATGAACCATGAGGTATCGAGGAACGGGCGGAGGGGATTCATGGGCACTTCTTTTGTCGGTACCGGTGGCGGCGGGCGGAGAGAACCCGGCCATGGCATCACTAGAGATTTTTTCCAGCCTAGCTTTCCGGCCTGGGTAATCGAACAATCACCTCCCATGTGCCTGGCTGAACTCGCTGGCCATCGGTTTCGTAGAATGGAGGGAAGCTTTGCGCCGCACACAGCGCACACACCCCGCAATTCGAAGAGCGGCTTTACTCCGCGCCGCAATTTAGGAAGGATGCACTGATGGCACAAGACACCGCAGGGATCTCGGACCAGGCCAAACAGCAGCTGGCGGAAGCACTGGGTGGGAGCACAGCTGCCAGCGCAAACGGCAAGCTCAACGGCTCGGCCAAGGACGCGGGTGCAGCCGGAAGTGTGCACGAGCGCGTGACCAAGATCCTGGCGGATGCCACCGGTGTGGAGCACGAAGAAATCACTGATCACTCCACCTTGAGCGGGCATCTTGGCGTAGATTCCCTCACCTTGGTGGACGTAGCAGTTCGGTTGGAAGAGGAATTCAACGTGCGCATCGAGGATGAGGAAATTATCTCCACTGAGCAGGTGGGCCAGTTGGTTGAGCTGGTAGAATCACGATCTTCGGAATCGAATTAACGCTCACCACCACCCATTATTGGAAGGCACACGCATGCCAAACGTCCTCATCACCGGAGCTGGCCAAGGAATTGGCCGCGCCACCGCACTCCTGCTGGCTGAACGCGGTTGGAAGGTCGGCGCCTACGACCTCCAGGACTTCCCGCACCCAGACCTGCACACCGGCATCATGGACGTGACCAAGCCAACTGCTTGGGAAACTGCGCTGGCGGACTTCCGCACCAATGTGGGAGAAATCGACGTGCTGGTGAACAATGCCGGCATTCTCTACGGTGGCTCATTCATGGAAGCCGGAAGCTTTGAGAAGGATTCCGCGCTGGTAGACGTGAACATCAAGGGTGTACTGTACGGCTGCCGCGCGGTTCGCCCGCACCTCAAGCCCGGTGCCAAGGTGGTTAACCTCTGCTCCGCCTCCGCCATTTACGGCACCCCAGACATGGCCGTGTATTCCTCCACCAAGTTCGCTGTCCGCGGCATCACCGAGGCACTGAACCTGGAGTGGGAAGAGGATGGCATCACTGTGGAAGCACTGTGGCCGCTCTACGCCAAGACCGGAATGCTGGATAACGTGCGCACCACGGGCACCGACCGCATGGGCGTGCGCCTGACCGCCGATCATGTGGCCAAGGAAGTTGCCGATGTGGTGGAACGCAAGCGCGGCCGCCTAGCCCAGGTGCACACTCCAGTGGGAACGCAGTCCAAGGTAATGTTCGCCCTCTCCCACTTCTCCCCTGCATGGCTGACTCGCTTTGCGAACGCGAAGCTCACCACGAATCGCAAGATTAGGCCTTAGTTCTTACGCTGCTAGGGGGTCTTTTTTCTCGACGCCGACCTTCGCATTTTTTGCGGGGTGACTTAGGTCATACCCCCGTCCTCTAATGCTCAGCGGGTGCAAAAAGTGCATGTTCTAACATCCGCATGAGAAAAACCTTAACGACCCTTGGTGTGGCCACTGCCCTCACTTTTGGCACAATCGCTCCTGCTGTCGCGCAGGGTGACAACCCTGTACCAACCAGCAGTGCAACTCTTTCCGAAGACGGGACTTCAGATTCCTCCGCGGCTTTGAGCGGCGATTCTGAGGACGGAACCGACGCCTCCAGCGGAAGCGCGGAGCTCAGTTCCGAGCCTGTCGGTGAGACCGATCTAGGCACCGTACTGGGAATTGTTGGCGGCATCGTTGGCGTGTTTGCAGTGGCTGGCTTGATTGCAGCTGGAGTAAACTGGGCTGTGCAGTCTCGTCTTATCCCTAACCCACTCCCAGGGATCATTCCCGATGCTCCAGCTCCGGCGCCAGCACCCGCTCCAGCGCCTGCCCCTCAGCCGGCTCCAGCACCTGCTCCAGCTCCTCGCCCGGCACCTGCCCCTCGCCCAGCTCCGGCACCCGCATCCGGTCCGTACTACAGCAACTGCACGGATGTGTGGAACCGCATCGGCCGTCCAATCCGCTCATATGACGCCGGATACCGCTCTGGACTCGACCGCGATGGCGATGGCGTGGGCTGCGAAAGAGATCCTCGGTAATTCAGCTCCGCATTCCGCTTTTGATTTTCCTCTCCCCCCTGCGCACGAACTGTCCGTGCAGGGGTTTTCCTATGCGCGAGGCAATGAATCATCCGGCATTCCCCATTAGACTCGCGCACTATGAGCATTTCTGAAGTCCTCAACTCCACCGAAGAATGGCCAGTCAATTCTGTCGCGGCTGCCGCGATCACCCCAGAGGGCGTAACCACCACCGGGGACACCTCGCGCGTCTATCCCCTAGCCAGCGTGAGCAAATTGATCACCGCATACGCCATTCTCATGGCCGCCGAAGAAGGAGCCTTCGCCCTGGATGATTCCGTCCCCGCGCACCTTCTTCCTTCTTTCGACGGCGCCCCTACCTATCGCGAGCTACTCTCCCATGCCTCCGGTATCGGTTTTCGGGACTGGGAGCCGGAAAAACCTCCACAAACAAAGCGCATTTATTCTTCTGCCGGTTATGAAGTATTGGCGCGGGCATTAGAAGAAAATACGGAAATTGATTTCGCAGAATATGTGCATGAAGGTATCTGCAAACCTCTCGGAATCGAAATAAAGGTAGAAGGATCAGCAGGACACGGCTTCAGTGCGAGCCTAGATTCCCTAACAGCACTTTCTCAGGAATTTTTACATCCTCAGCTTATTAATATGCAGACAGTTGAGGAGGCTTGCACGCCCCAATATCCGGACTTGGCAGGCATCGTTCCGGGGTATGGGCGTCATGATCCATGCACCTGGGGATTGGGCTTTTCTTTACACGGGGGCAAGAATCCGCACTGGATAGGCCTGGAAATGCCGGATGACACCGCAGGTCACTTCGGACAATCTGGCACCTTCCTCTGGATCCACCGACCCACCGGTCGCGCGGGTCTGGTACTGACCGATGAACCATTCGGACCATGGGCAAAAGAGCGATGGGCGAAATTCAATGACTCATTATGGGTAGCAATGAGTTAAGAAATTCCATAATTTTCTACCGGTCAAAAGTTATTTTGGAGGACGAATAACTTAGGCCATTCACATTAAAATTGCACTCCGAATGAAAGTATAGGACTCTGTGCTCAACACAGAATTTTTCGTTCAGAGGAGCCCTTGATGAATAAGCCAAAAATTATGACTGTCTATGGCACAAGACCGGAAGCCATTAAGGTCGCGCCTCTCATCAAGGCCCTCCAGAATGATGAGCGATTCGAAACCGTAGTGGTTTCCACCGGGCAGCATAAGGAAATGTTGGAACAGGTTAATGCGATGTTCCAGATTGTCCCCGATCATGATCTGGGACTCATGAAGCCCGGCCAGCAACTCAATGAGCTGGTGTCGCGCGCGCTTGGCGGATTGAACGAAATCATTTGCCAAGAACGACCCGATGCGATCATCGCTCAAGGCGATACCTCTACCGCCATGACAGCCGCACTCGCAGGATTTCACTGCGGTGCGAAGATCATTCACTTGGAAGCAGGTCTGCGCACGGGTGATATCGAATCCCCGTTCCCAGAGGAAGCCAACCGTCGCATCATCGGTCAGGTGGCTGGATTGCACTTGGCGCCGACCAGTGAGTCGCGCGAAAACTTGGAGCGAGAAAACTTTGCCCCTGAGGACATTGTGGTCACTGGTAATACCGTGATTGATGCGCTCCTGGAAGCCGAAACATGGGACACGCAGTTCACTGATCCTCGTTTGGACGCGCTCACCGTGACCGACCACCGGTTGGTTCTGGTCACCACTCACCGCCGGGAAAACCTCGAAGCGATGAGTGAGATCGGTGCAGCCATCCGAGACCTGGCCGAACACTACGAAGACGTTGCCTTCGCCCTTCCGCTGCACTTGAACCCGAAGGTGCGCAATGTGGTTCTCCCAATGGTGGAGAACTTGCCCAACGTGATCATCACGGATCCACTCCCCTACGACCAATTCACCAAGTTGATGGGACGAGCCACCTTGGTCTTGACGGACTCGGGCGGGGTCCAAGAAGAGGCGCCAAGCTTGGGCAAGCCTGTTCTGGTCATGCGAGACAACACTGAACGACCCGAAGCTGTCACCGCCGGCACTGTGAAACTCGTTGGTACTGACCGGCAGCGAATCATCACTGAAGTGATTAATTTGCTGGATGATTCTGAAGCCTTCGACGCGATGGCACACGCCGTGAATCCCTACGGCGACGGCCATGGAGCAAAGCGCTCTGTTGCAGCCATTGCCGAGCTCTTCGCTTTGGGCGAGAGAGTCGAAGATTTTGAAGCCGGGAATCTCTCACTTCAAGGAGTGGGGCCAGCGGGGCTCGAACCCGCGACCAGCGGATTATGAGTCCGCGGCTCTAACCGACTGAGCTATAGCCCCCGGTGATTTCTTCGACCCCAACACCGGGCCCAAGATGGTCAACCTCCGTGCAGTATATCCACCCGGGACCCCCACGCTGAAATGCGCCTCACAACCGCTCACAAACCGGACTCAACTACACCCCTCACCTGCCGATTTGTACCAATCACCGGGTGCCATATAAAGTATGGGTTCGTTGCACAGAGAATCTTTTTAAGACTCTCTGGCCCAGCGCTTTCCCCCATAGCTCAGTTGGCAGAGCATTCGACTGTTAATCGAAGGGTCACTGGTTCGAGCCCAGTTGGGGGAGCAATGCAAAACACCCCGTAGTTAGATACTGCGGGGTGTTTTTCGCACTCTCAGCTCATTGTCTGGCGGCACACTAAGGTCATCCCCATGTCCGAAAGCTCCGCCACTCCCCTCGCCCGCCGTCTCGGCACCTTCGACGCGGTCATCATCGGCCTCGGTTCCATGATCGGCGCTGGGCTCTTCGTGGTCTTCACACCCGCGGCTGCAGCCGCTGGCAGTTTGCTGTTCGTAGCTCTTGGGGTGGCTGCTTGCGTCGCTTATTGCAACGCCACTTCCACTGCCCGCCTTGCGGCCGTCCACCCCGCCAGTGGCGGCACCTACGTCTACGGCACTCGTCAGCTCGGCCCACTGTGGGGCTACCTCGCGGGCTGGTCATTCATCACCGGCAAAACTGCCTCATGCGCGGCGATGGCCTTGACCGTGGCTCATTATTTACTTCCCGACGCCTGGTCAAGCTATTCCGGCCCTGTAGCCGCGCTCGTGGTGGTGGCTATCACCGCGTTGAACCTGTGCGGGATTCAAAAATCCGCTCTGGCGACCAGGGCAATCGTGGGCTTTGTGCTTATTTCGCTGGCGATCGAGCTGGTTATTGGATGGGTTTCTCCCCGTACGGGTGACTTCGGATGGACCATGTATCAGCCGCTCACGGATGCATCGCAGGCACACGCGCAGGGTATTCGCACATGGCCAATGGATGAATGGAAGTCAGTGCCTTTCAATCCCGGGGTTTACGAAGTCCTCCAGGCAGCAGGATTGCTGTTCTTCGCTTTCGCCGGTTATGCGCGCATCGCCACGCTGGGCGAAGAGGTAAAGGATCCTGCACGCACGATTCCTCGTGCCATACCCATCGCGCTGGGAATTACACTGCTGGTTTATTGCGCAGTGGCGTACGTATTAATGCAGCAGTTGGGGCTGAGCCTCATTGCAAACGTGGATGAGCCACTGCGCGAACTCGCTGACCACACGGGCGAAACCTGGCTAATTATCCTGGTGAGCGTCACGGCAGTTGCGGCTGCGACGTGCAGCTTGCTCACGATGATTCTGGGTGTCTCCCGCACAGGTCTGGCGATGGCACGGGATGGTCACCTGCCCCGCCAGTTAGCGGCAGTTGATGCCAAGCGTGGAGTCCCGCGGGCGATGGAGTTGACCGTTGCTGTCGTGGTGATCGCCGCGGTGTTGTTGACCGACGTGGTGACCGTTATCGGTTTCTCTAGCTTCGGCGTACTGCTGTATTACTCCATCGCCAACATCAGCGCGATGACCCTCACCAACGCGCAGCGTCGCCCGTTTGTACTGGTTCCAATCCTGGGACTCATTGGCTGCGTGGCTCTGGCAGCGAGTGTTCCCTGGACGTCGCTCATTGCCGGCATCACGGTAACTGTTCTCGGCTTGGCGGTCTACGGCATCGTTTTACTCACCAAAACACGCACTTCTCAGGCGGATATTAATTAGAGTGATGCTCAATCTCAAAGGAGCATCCCCATGACCACAGACAGTTCAGCTTCCACGTCACCCTCCGAATTTTCATCTGAGAATGCTTCACCATCTCACAGTCGAATTCGCCTAATGGTGTCTATGGTGATCGCGTGGAAGGTCATCGAGTTGATAGTCGCATTATGGTCCGGCCGATCCGCGTCTTCGACCGTGCTCGTTAACTTCGGGTTGCATTCGTTTATCGAGTTACTCTCCGCAGCGGTAATCGTTTGGCAGTTTTCTACTCCCCGACCTGAGCAGCGCGAAAAGACCGCCCTTCGAGTCATCGCCATTGCCTTCATTTGCCTGGCCGCATTCATCGCAATGGATGCAATATCCACCATGTTCGGCATCAATAAACCCACTCACTCCCCCGTGGGCAATGCACTCGCCATCTTGAGCCTGGTGGCAATGCTTCTCCTCAACCAGATGGCACGCCGCTCAGCCGAGGATCAAGGCTCCACACACACCCTGATCGGTGGTGGAATTGCAGTGGCCTTATTAGCTGGCCTGTTCCTCAATTGGTTTTTCGGCTGGGCCTGGGCAGATCCCATTGCTGCGCTCGTCATCGCAGGTTGTGCACTGTTCACTGGCTACAAAGCCTGGGAAGGGGATGCCCATTGGGCACAGCCCGCATCCGTTCTGGCGAGCAAGAAAAGTACAGAACGCGCAGGTTAGAGCTGCGACTCCGGCTAGAGCTACCGGGGTATTCGGGGGAACCCCGGGGGCGAATGTTCGAGAGAACGCCGCTTAAATTCGAACATTACCGTGCTCCATGTCACAAGCATTGGATAGATTTCACTAGTCCCTCATCGTGGAGTTTCTTCTACTCCACTCGATAAACGAAAAGAGTTTCTAGTGAAAAAAATCTCGGCGGCCATCATGGGCACAATGTGCCTAGTGCTGGGCGCATGCAGCAGCGGATCAGAAGATTCTGAACGCACCACAACCCCACAGGAGGCTCAGTCAGCTGAGCACAAGATGGGTGAAATGGTTGAAGGCAAGGGAGCTGCCTTCAAAATAAACAAGGCTTATCTGGCGAACAATTACACCCAGCAATCGATGGATGACTCCAGCCAAACGGAGACAGTAAAACCTCGAGATAATGCCAAGTTCGTCATTTTGGAAACCATCGTTCGAAATGATGACGACACCGCAATTGATCCTGTTTGCGGGAACGGGTTCCAAACCAAGTTGGTTACTGACAAGGACAAAGAATACGAAGTAGTCGATAATATTTTTCTCCTCAATGTGAACAAGGAGTGCGAAAACCTCGACCCTGAATTCGACCAAGAGGTCACGTTCGTTTACGAAATACCTTCTTCAAGTAAGCCCGATCACGTCAATTTTCATAACGCTAACGTGGACCCCTTCGGTGACGAGCTGACATCGATCAAGCTGGACAAGCTGAGTGATAAAGCTCCCGCAGACAGCAATAAGGGCAATCCCAACCCAACGCCTGCCGCAACCGCTCCCGAGAACAACACCGGCGGAAATTCCAAGTTCCAGAGCTCAGCGCAACAAACCGCATCTCAGCAGCCTCAACAGTCTCAACAAAATGAGGCCGCTCCTGTAAGCGGAGCTCCTTCTTACGGCAATCCTTGCAGTGCTAGCCAAGCACTCCAGCCTGCCGTGGGAGCGGATGGCACCAATCTAGTGTGTGTCTTGCGCACTCCCACTCAGGGCAATTGGGTCTACGGTCCAGCTCCTTCGGGTGAAATCGTGACGGACGGCCAAGAATGCATCGAGGGTGAAGAGGGCGGCCAGGACGAACAAGGTCGTCTTCTCATGTGTGTAAGTGGCCAGTGGGTCTACGGCCCTTAGCACTCCCCGTCCATATCCCATCTACCGCCAGTAGGCCATCGATTCGATCCGCTCCTTCGGGAGCTTCACTTCATTCTTGAAGTACTTCACCAAAGCCCGCGTAGCTGGTGCCTTGGTGGAGATCCACACCCAGTTCTTCGCGGAGATATCCAGCCCGTGGGCTAGATCCACCAGAGCATTCTCATCACCCTCGACCCACTTCACCCGCGCATTCGCGCCAGCTCGGATGGGCAAGTCAACGTCCGTGGAATCCTGCACATGCAGCCACACGCAGACGCTCCGCTCACCTAAAGCGTCCAAGATCGAGTTAATCGCTGGCAGGGAGGCTTTGTCTCCGAACAAGTGCAGCACGGATCCATCCGCTGCCGGAGCATTGAACTTGGCCCCCATCACCGTGGCGGTGATGCTATCCCCCGGTTTCGCATTCTGCGCCCAGTTCGCCGCTGGTCCGTCATGGAGTGCGAACTCGATGAACACTTCGTCGGTCTCAGGGTTGGCGTCGATCAAAGTGTACGCACGCTGCCGTTCCTTGCCGCCCCCAAGCGGAACCCACAAGCGAACCCATTGCGTGGGGAACGGCGGGTGCGAATTGAGCAGACCACCAGCCTGGAATTTCAGGCGGAGAAAATGATCGGTGATCTGCTCTTTATCAAGCACCGTGAGTTCATAATCCGGTGCTTTCATAGCCTTGAGAACCAGGCTATCGAATCCGCGCTGTGCCATAAGTGAACAAGCTACCGCCGCCCGCCACGTTAGGCAAACCTAAGCTACTTCACCAGCCGGGCGATGGCCGCAGATGCCTCCGCCAGCTTCTCCTCCGCTTCATCGCCCCCAGCCTGTGCGGCGTTGAGCACGCAGTGCTGCAGGTGGTCGTCCAATAGCGCCAAGCTCACGACCTTGAGCGCGGACTGCATGGCGGAAACCTGGGTGAGGATATCGATGCAATACTGCTCCTCCTCCACCATCCGCTGCACCCCGCGCACCTGACCTTCAATGCGCTTGAGGCGCGCGAGATAACGCTTCTTATCGGAGAGGTAGCCGTGCTCGGCGCTGCACCCACAGGTGGCATCGCCCGCGCAGGAAGTCTGTTCTTCGCTCACTTAAATCCCTTCAATCGAAGACTGTTGCTCACCACGAACACGCTGGAGAGAGCCATCGCTGCACCTGCCAGCATGGGGTTGAGCAGGCCCAGAGCAGCCAATGGGATGGCCGCGACGTTGTAGGCAAACGCCCAGAACAAATTGCCCTTGATGGTACCCAGCGTCTTGCGGGACAAACGGATCGCGTCAACCACGGCCGTCACGTTGCTGCGCATCAGGGTGATGTCCGCGGCCTGGATGGCCGCATCGGTTCCGGTTCCCATCGCCATACCCAGATCCGCCTGCGCCAGCGCTGCGGCGTCGTTGACACCATCGCCGACCATCGCCACCACGCGCCCTTCCTCCTGCAGGCGCTTGATGGTGGAGACCTTATCTTCCGGCATTACACCGGCAATAATTTTTTCGACGCCAACCTGCGCTCCCACGGCCTTAGCCACCGGCTCGGAATCGCCCGTCAACAGCACGGGATGCAGGCCCATCTCCTTCAGCTGCGCGATGGCCTTTGCGCTGGATGGCTTGAGCGAGTCCGCCACCACCAGCACTCCGAACAGTACTCCATCGATCACCACGGGAACGCGCGTGCCGATGGTTTCCTCGGCGGTATCTCCGAGCAGTTCTTCCACGTGCGCGGAGTCCACGAATCCGCGGCCTACCTGGACCAGCTTGCCGTCAACCGTGGCTTGCACGCCCCGGCCGGCGATATTCTCGAAGTCGCTGATCTGGGACTGCGTGTAGGTGTTGGAGGTTTCATCCGGGGAATCCTTCGCTGCAGCCACCACTGCCTGGCCGATGGGGTGCTCGGAGTTGTGCTCCACTGCGGCGGCCACGCGCAGTAGCTCGGCCTGAGCCTCGCGCTCATCGGCAGACGCTGGGCCGGAGGCCACGCGGATGGTGGACACGCTCATCTTGCCTTCGGTGATGGTGCCGGTTTTATCCAGTACCACGGTGTCCACACCGCGAGCCGATTCCAGAACCTCAGGGCCATGGATCAGCACACCCATCTGGGCTCCGCGGCCAGTGCCCACGAGGAGTGCGGTGGGCGTGGCCAAGCCAAGTGCACAGGGGCAGGCGATGATCAATACCGCCACAGCGCTGCTCAGGGCCAGGGTCACATCACCGGTGGCCAGCAGCCAACCGACAACAGTGAGGATGGCCAGACCAATGACCACGGGTACGAACACCCCGGAGATCCGGTCTGCGAGGCGCTGCACGTTGGCTTTGCCGGATTGCGCGTCCTCCACCAGGCGAGCCATCTGTGCCAGTTGCGTATCTTGACCCACGCGGGTGGCACGGATGACCAAGCGTCCGGAGGAGTTCACGGTTGCACCGGTGACAGCATCGCCCGCACCCACCTCAACGGGAACGGATTCGCCGGTGAGCATAGATTCATCCACTGCGGAATTGCCCTCGATGACCTCACCATCGGTGGCGATCTTCTCGCCCGGGCGCACCACGAAAACATGACCCACCTGCAGCTGATCCACATTGATCAACTGCTCTGTCTTGTCCGGGTTCAGTAGGGTGACCTGCTTGGCACCCATATTCGTCAGGGACCGCAGTGCTTCCCCGGCGCGCTTCTTTGATCGCTTCTCAAAATAGCGTCCAGCCAGCACGAACAGAATCACACCAGCGGCCACCTCGAGGTAGATCTGCCCCAGTGGATGCGAGTGTTCGGGGAAGAGTGACCAACCGTGGGTCATGCCGGGTTCACCGGCACTGCCGAAGAATAGCGCCACCAGGGACCACGCGAAAGCACTCATGGTGCCCACCGTGATGAGCGTGTCCATCGTGGTGGCACCGTGCTTGAGATTGGTCCACGTGGCCTTGTGGAATGGCCAACCCGCCCACAGGATGACGGGTGCGGCGAGAGTCAGCGAGAGCCACTGCCAATTGATGAACTGCAGTGGCGGGATCATGGCCAGCAGGATCACGGGGATAGCCAGAACTGCAGCACCGATGAGGCGCTGACGCAGAGAAGTCAGCTCTTGTTGCTGCGCGAGTTCCTGAAGTGTGGGTTGGTTTGCGCTTTGTTCCCCGCCCGACGGAGCTGAAACTGGGGATGGAGCACTGGGCTCCCCCTCGCCCTGTTGAACCTCCGGCTGCGGAACACCAGCTGCAGCGGATCCAGAACCCGCTGCATTCGCGCCCTCGTTGCTCGGCTGGTTCGTGCCTCGCTCGAGCGGATCCTTCCAAAAAGCTTTGTAACCCAGCTTTTCCACTACGTCGATAAACGGCTGTGGCTCCAGGTTCGCGTTGCCATTGCCGGAGCCATCGCCGGTTTCTGCGCTAGACCCGGTGGATTCAATATGCGCCTTTTCGGTCGCATAGTTCACGGATGCGCTCACGCCGTCCATCTTGTTGAGCTTGCGCTCAATGCGGTTCGCACATGAGGCACACGTCATGCCGGTGATATCCAGATCCAGTGTAGCCATGCCTCAAATATACCCCTGGGGGGTATATTTGTCTAGTGGCCGCGCTTGATCCATTCCTCCAGGTGAGGAGCCTCTTCGCCGATTGACGTGGCATCACCATGGCCGGTGTAGACCTCAGTCTCATCCGGAAGCGTCAACAAGGAGCTGCGGATGGAATCGATGATGGTATCGAAATCACTGAAGCTCCGGCCCGTGGCACCCGGGCCACCAGCGAACAGGGTGTCTCCGGAGAACAGCACCTTTGCCTCTGGCATGTAGAAGGCACAGGATCCGGGTGAGTGCCCTGGGGTATTGATGACCTGCATCTCGGTGCCGGCCACATGAATGTTCTCGCCGTCCTTGAGGTGAAAGGGCTCAAAGTTCGGGTGAGTCTCGTTCCACAGCATCATGTCGCCTGGGTGCACAAATACGGGCGCATCCAGCTTTTCGGAAAGCTCAGGGGCCACGGTGATGTGATCATTGTGCGCGTGCGAGCAGATCACGCTCAGCACCTTTCGCCCATCCACCGCCTCCAGAATTGGATCGGCATCGTGAGCGGCATCAATGATCACGCACTCGGAATCATTGCCCAGTACCCAGATGTTGTTGTCCACTTCCCACTCGCCCCCATCAAGGGCGAACACTCCGTGGGTCACCACGCGGTCAATACGCAGGCCGGTCTCAGACATCGTCTTCATGGTCTTCATCTTTGGTTCCTTGTCACTCATCAGTTGATCTCTGCTGGCCTACTTGAATTCCACGACACTGCGCAGTACTTGGCCCTTGTCCATTTCCTCCATCGCGGACTGCACCCCATCCAGCTGCACGCGGTCATCCACGAACTTGTCCAGGGGCAAGCGACCCTGCTGGAACAGATCCACGTACATGGGGAAATCGCGCTCTGGCAGGCAATCGCCATACCAGCTGGACTTCAAAGATCCACCGCGAGAGAACACATCCTGGAACGGCAATTCCAAGGTCATATCCGGGGTGGGCACGCCCACCAGCACCACGCGCCCTGCCAGATCGCGGATGTAGAACGCCTGCTTATAGGTCTGTGGCACGCCCACGGCATCGATGGCCAGGTCCACACCGAATCCACCGGTGAGTTCCTGGACCTTCTCCGTCAGCTCATCATCGCTGAGATCCTGGGAATTAATGGTGTGGGTGGCACCGAATTCCTCTTCGGCGCGCTTGAGTTTGGCGTCGGAAACATCAATGGCAATCACGGTGGTCGCACCTGCCAGACGGGCTCCGGCGATGGCCGCCATACCGACCCCGCCTACGCCAATCACGGCAACGCTTTCACCGCGCTTGACCTCACCGGTGTTCACCGCGGCACCCAAACCAGCCATCACACCACAGCCCAGCAGGCCAGCCACGGCGGGATCGGCCTCGGTGTTTACCTTGGTGCACTGACCCTCATGGACCAGCGTCTTCTCCACGAAGGCGCCGATGCCCAGGGCTGCCTCCAGCTCGGTACCATCCTCCAGGGTCATCACCTTGGAGGCGTTATGGGTATCGAAGCAGTACTTTGGCTCGCCCTTCTTGCAGGCGCGGCACTCGCCACACACTGCGCGCCAATTCAGCACCACGTAATCGCCCTCGGCCACGTGGGTGACATCCTCGCCGATGCTTTCCACCGTGCCCGCGGCCTCATGTCCCAGCAGGAATGGGTAGTTATCAGAGATGCCGCCATCCCGGTACGCGAGGTCCGTATGGCACACGCCGCAGGCCTGGATTTTCACGATCACATCATTGGGGCCGGGCTCAGGGATCACGATATTGGTGAGTTCAACCGGCTCTCCCTCGGCGCGGGCAATGATTCCTTGCACTGTTTGAGTCATTTGTTTCTCCATCTTCCCTAAATCTCTTGGCGGCACCAGCTTCACGGACGGTGGCTGGTGTTTCTTCCTCATGTCTACCTGTTTTTCGCCCGCAGGACAGGCGTGCTTCGCGGCACTCCCCTGAATCATTGCCGTATGCTGGCTACCGTTAATTGCAGTTGATGTGAGGAGTACCAATGATTCAGTTGGTCGTAGGAGCAGCCGCCGGTTACCTGATGGGGACCAAGGCAGGGCGCCGACGCTACGAGCAGATCCGCCGCGGGTACGAAACCGCGGTGAACTCCGAAATCACCCGCAAGGCAGTGCACGCTGGTCGCAAGGCTGTGGCCAACCGCTTGGATCCGGAGCCTCGGATGCACGAGATCCGCGATCTCAACCGCACCACCCGCAATGGCCTGGATGAGGGTGTGACCATCGTGGAATCCGATAATGCGCACCCTAATGACCGCATTTCTCCCAAGAACACCGGCACCAAGAACATCGGCACGAACGGGCGCGAGAACAACCGCCGCGGTCGCAAGCGCTAGTCCGTAAATTCCCCGTACGCCGCCGCCCGCTCCTGTAGCGATCGGCGGTATTTTTCTAGCGCCATGAGATCCGCGAACACCCCGCGGAACTCTTCCTGTTGCAGGTCACCGCGCATCCGCTGCATGCGAGATTTCATGTCTGCAATTTCATTGCCCACCCAGCGCTCCTGCATGTACGCCATGATCGCATCCGCGTAATACGGCAAACGTTTGGTCTCGCACTCCACATCATCCACCGCCAGCTCGGAGACAACCGCCCGGCCCATCGCGTCCGGAATATGCGAGGCCACCTGGTCAATCCACGCCGCACCACCCGAACTCTGCGCTGCTCCCCCAGCCTCGGCGATCGCCCGAGCCACGCTCACATACGTGGGGTGGCCAAAGCTCTCCGGTGGCATCAGATCGAAAATAGTGCCCGCCAGCTGCGGTTCTTGCAACGCCAGCTTCAGCACCTCGCGCGGGGCATGCAGCATCTGATCACACGGGTCGGGCCGCTCCATCCCGTCCACCGCCCGCAGCCGTGGTGCGGATGGAATTCCCCCACCATGAATGTGGTCCGACGCCACCCCTGGCCCACCAAACTCAGCTTCCACCTGTGGTTCATCGCTGTGCTGAGCCATGCGCTCGCGGCGCGCGGCTCCCTGCTTGAGCTCCAGATGCGGTTGCGCGGACTGGCCTTCCTGGGCGGCCCTGCGCACCTGATCCAGCAGCTCATCAGGATCTGGCCACGCGATCCACCCTGAGGCTTGGCGCGCGTACTCATCCCGCATCGCTTCATCCCGGATGCTCGCGAGCACTGGCACGATGCGCCGCATGGCGTGGACTCTTCCGTCAATGCTTGCCGTGTCATATTCGGCCGCCAGTGTCCGAATGACGAATTCAAACATCGGTATCCGCGAGGCCACCAGTTCCCGCACGGCCACGTCTCCGCGCTCCATGCGCACATCACACGGGTCCTGGCCGCCCGGCGCGACAGTCACATAGCTGTGGCCAGCAAACTGCTGATCCCCCTCGAAGGCGCGCATGGCGGCCTTTTGCCCGGCTTCATCACCATCGAAGGTGTACACAATCTCACCGCGGAAAAACTTATCGTCCAGCATGAACCGGCGGATCATCTGCAGGTGCTCACCACCAAAGGCAGTACCGCAGGCAGCCACCGCGGTGGTCACTCCTGCGGCGTGCATGGCCATCACGTCCGTGTAGCCCTCCACCACCACGGCTTGGTGGGAAGAGGCGATTTGCTTCTTCGCCTGATCAATCCCGAAGAGCACCTTGGACTTCTTGTACAGCAAGGTATCCGGCGTATTGATGTACTTCCCTAGTTTGTCGTCGTCAAACAACTTCCTGGCACCAAAGCCGATGACATCCCCGGCCACGTTCTTGATGGGCCACAGGAGGCGGCGGTGGAAGCGGTCGATGGGACCCTTCTGACCCATGCGCGCCAAGCCCGCGGCTTCCAGCTCCTTGAAGTTGAATCCCTGACGCTGCAGGGCCTTGGTCAGGGTGTCCCAGCCGGCCGGGGCGAACCCACAACCAAACTGTTTGGCCTGCTCCATGCTGAAACCACGCTCGGCGAGGAATTCACGGGCTACATCCGCCCCTTGGACATCGCTGGAAAGCTGTTCCTGATAGAACGCAGACGCGGCTTTATTGGCAGCCACCAATCGCTGCCTCGTGCCGGGTTCCTCGCGCTTGCCGGGAGTGCCGCCTTCATAGCTGATGCGGTAACCGATGCGCTCGGCACATTGCTCCACGGCCTCGGGGAAAGTGACGTGCTCCATCTTCATGAGGAAGCTGAACACGTCACCGCCCTCACCAGTGGAAAAGCAGTGGAAATAACCCTTGTTCGGGCGCACGTGGAACGAGGGGGTTTTCTCATCTTTGAACGGGCTCAGACCCTTCAGGGAATCCACGCCCCCGGGCTTGAGCTGGACGTATTCACCCACCACTTCCTCGATGGGAGTCCTCTCCCGAATCGCCGCAATATCCCGCTCCGGGATCCGTCCATTTGCCATAGCCACATGCTAGCGCAGCACCCAGAAAGCACCAGTAGTCAGGATTTTCTTAGGTTCTTTTCGGAAATGCATTTATGGGCTGCAAATTGTTCTAGCATCACTTGCTATGACTCACTACGACGTTCTCATCATCGGTTCGGGCTTCGGCGGCTCGGTCTCTGCTTTGCGACTCTCGGAAAAAGGCTACAAGGTTGGTGTTCTTGAAGCAGGTCGACGATTCGAGGACAAGGATTTCGCCAAGAACTCCTGGCACCTCAAGGACTTCCTGTGGGCACCGCAGATTGGCTGCTTCGGAATCCAGCGCATCCACCTGCTCAACAACGTGATGATCCTGGCTGGTGCGGGCGTGGGTGGCGGTTCCCTGAACTACGCCAACACGCTGTACAAGCCGGGCGAGTCCTACTTCAAGGACAGGCAGTGGGCTGACATCACTGACTGGGAAGACGAGCTCACCCCGTACTACGAGCAGGCACAGAAGATGCTGGGCGTGGTGGAGAACCCCACCATGACCAACGCTGACAAGGTGTCCAAGCGCGTGGCGGAGGAAATGGGTGTGGGTCACACCTTCCGCATGGCTCCCGTGGGCGTGTTCTTCGGTGAGAAGGTGGGCCTGGAAGGCAAGCCTCGCGAAACCGTGCCAGACCCATACTTCGGTGGTGCTGGCCCTGACCGCACCGCCTGCCACGAGTGTGGCGAATGTATGACGGGTTGCCGCCACAACGCGAAAAACACCCTGCTGAAGAACTACCTGTACCTCGCGGAAAACGCTGGCGCCAAGGTGCATGACCTCACCACCGTGACCACCATCAAGCGCAAGGGTGACAAGTGGGAGGTGGAAACGATCCCGACCGAAACCATTGGTAAGTCCGTGGTCAAGCGCGTCACCGGTAAGAAGAAGGCTGGTCGGAAGACCTTCACCTCTGATTACATCGTGATGGCAGCCGGCACGTGGGGCACCCAGAAGCTGCTGCACACGCAGAGGCTCAAGGGCAATCTCCAGAACTTCCCGGATTCCCTGGGCAAGATGACCCGTACCAACTCTGAGGCGCTTCTGGGCGCGCAGGAGAAGGCATACAACCCAGATTGCGATTTCTCAGAAGGCGTCGCAATTACTTCCTCCTACTACCCAGCTCCGGATACGCACATCGAGCCCGTGCGTTACGGCAAGGGGTCCAACGCCATGGCGCTGCTCCAGACCCTGATGACCGATGGCGATAAGATTCAGCCTCGCTGGCTGGAGTTCATCAAGCAGGTGGGTCTGCAGTACAAGATGATTCCGCGCATCGCCCTGCTGAGCAAGTGGTCACAGCGCACCGTGATCAACCTGGTCATGCAGACACGCGATAACTCCTTGACCACCCACCTGGGCAAGCTGGGTCCGTTCACCATTCTTCGTTCCCGTCAGGGCACCGGCGACCCGAACCCTAACTGGATCCCAGAGGGCAATGAGGCTACCCGACGCCTGGCTAGTCTCATGACGGACGGCCTGGCCGGCGGCGTGTGGTCTGAGGTCTTTGACATTCCTCTGACTGCGCACTTCCTGGGCGGCTGCCCCATCGGCGCCAACGCTGAAAAGGGTGTGGTGGATGGCTACAACCGCGTGTGGGGCTACCCCACCATGTTCATCACCGATGGTTCTTCCATCGCTGCGAACCCAGGTGTGAACCCTTCCCTGTCCATCACGGCTGGCGCTGAGCGCTCCGCTGCGATGTGGCCAAACAAGGGCGAGGAAGACAAGCGACCTGATCAGTCCGAAGGCTACATCCGCATCGATCCAATCGAGCCGAAGAACCCTGCGGTGCCACCTTCTGCCCCAGCTGCACTTCGCTTGCCCCTGACTCCGGTCAACGGCAACAAGGCCAACTCAGACAAGATCGAGAACACTTTCGGAGAATAAGCCCCGCTCTCCTCGCGTTCGCTCTCCCCAGCGTTCGTGCTTGAGTTCACCGGCACGCATGATTGAATAAGTGCCATGAACTCGAAGAACCTCAAACGCCTCGCACCACTAGCAATTGCTGCCATCGCCGCCACGGGATGGATTGGTGCTGAGGCGTTTGAGGGTTTTTCTGACTCTTCGTCCGATCACTCGACCCAGCAGCAGGGCCAGGGTGGCAATAACAACGGTGGCAACGGTGGCAACAACGGCGGAAATGGGTCCGGCAGCGGGTCTGGGAACAAGAACAACGCCAGCAATTGCGAATACGATTCCCTACCCGCCGAGGCGCAGGATCAGATCGAGGACATCCTCGCCAATGCCGCTCCCGATGATGGTGCTGCGGATGGCAAGCATTTCGGCAACTATGAGGGGCTGCTGCCCAAGCAAAAATCCAGCTACTACCGCGAATACACCGTGCGGACTCCGGGCGTGAAGCATCGCGGCGAGCGACGCATTGTGGTGGGCGGAGGCAGCAAGACTGACCCGGACGTGTGGTACTACTCCGGTGATCACTTCGAGAGTTTCTGTTCCATCCCGGATGCTGAGGAATAACCGGGCCGTCCGGACTCGCTGGCTGCACAGCCACCTAGGCCACAGAGCCGCCTAGGCCACACCGCCACCTAAGCCAGCACAGCCACTTAAGCCGGCTAGGCCCAGGCTGCGCTCATCCCGGAGGCCGTGCGGTCCATGCGTTCCAAGCGGTTTTCAGTCAACGACGCCACCTGGTCAATCACCACGCGCAGCTTCGCCGCATCATCCGTGGCCTGGGCAAACCATCCACGGTAGAGAGGATCCAGCGCGCCCTCTCCTCCTTGCCACAGGTATTCCGTGACGCGGAAGATCCGATCCCGCTGACGTTCCTGCTCCGCCATGTGGCTGTGCTCGTCCATCACGTAGAGCACCGCCACGGATTTCAGGAGAGTGACTTCCGCCTGCACCTGTGGCGGGATCACCAGATCCGCGCTGTAGCGCGCCAATGGCTGCTCCCCGAACTTCTCGCGGGTGCCCGTCACGCACGCGGTCACGAATCGGGACACCAGCTCAGAGGTCATGGCCTTCAGTCCTGTGAGTCCCTGCAAATCCCCGGTGAAATCTGCGGCTCGGGAGACCAGATCCATGCGTCGTAACCTATCCGCTGCATCCAAAAGATCCTCCGGTTGCCCACCGAACACACGGGCCCCCTTCTCCGCCAGTTGGGCCAGCTCCACCAAGTCCCACAAAACACTGAGGGTGATGCGGCCGGAGAGGATGCCGTCCTCCACGTCGTGCACAGAATAGGCCACGTCATCGGCCCAATCCATGATCTGCGCCTCCAGGCACTTCTTTCCCGCGGGCGCGCCAGCGCGTGCCCACTCGAGCACGTCCAGGTCGTCGCTGTACGCGGAGTACTTCAGGCGCTTGTTACCCTCTTCATCCACTGGACCCCACGGGTACTTGCAGGCGGCATCAATGCTGGCGCGGGTGAGATTCAATCCATAGGAACGACCGCGGGAATCCACCGCTTTCGGCTCCAGGCGGGAGAGGATGCGGAGGGTCTGCGCATTGCCCTCAAAACCACCACACTTCCGCGCGGCTTCATCCAGCGCGCGCTCGCCGTTGTGGCCATAGGGAGGGTGGCCGATGTCATGACTCAACCCAGCAAGCTCTGTGAGATCCGGATCCGCCCCCAAGGTCTTGCCAATGCCACGAGCGATCTGCGCCACCTCCAGCGAGTGGGTCAGGCGCGTGCGCGGGGTATCCCCGCTGCCGGGGCCCACCACCTGCGTCTTATCCGCCAACCGGCGCAGAGCCGCGCTGTGCAAAACGCGTGCTCTATCGCGGTCAAAGTCATCGCGCCCATCGCGAACCGCTCCGGCTACGCCGAGCGACTTATCCCCCACCGGCAGCATTCTCTCCAGCTCGTGGGCTGAATACGCATAACGCTGAACCATCACAGGGCTCCTGTCACAAAGTCGCGGAAGTTCTCTCGCTCGTGCTCCACGCCCTTGTAGTACAGCAGGCCGCCGGTTTCATGCAGGATGCTGCTAAGCTGCGCTGCCCGGCTTCCCACCGCCGGGCCTTGGCGGGTTGGGGAGCCAGTCGCGGTGATCCCCACATCCTCCACCATGGTGGTGGCGCGCAGGGAATGCCCCGGATCGGTGACCACCACGGAACTCTCCCACCCATTTTCTTGCGCCAAGGTGGAGAAAGCCTGCACGGAGGTCAGGGTGTCCACTCCCTCATTGATCTCCACAATCGCATCGGAGGAAATCCCATACTCTTCCTCCAAATACGTCTTGCCCGCCTGCGCCTCAGTGAAACGGTCCCCTGCCTGGCTACCACCGACGGTCACGATGGTCGGAGCCACACCTTCCTCATACAAACTCGCCGCGTGATCCAACCTGGCTCGCAACCACGAAGAGGGCTCGCCATCGTATTGCGCCGCGCCGAGCACAAAAATAGTATCCGATGCCGGCCGAGCATCCTGACGCGCAAACATCCACACGTGCACCGCCGTGGCCGTGGAAATCAGCACCGCGACCAGCACAGTTCCGAGCACCACGTACACCACGCTGCGGTACAGGAAGCTGCCGGTGCTAGCCATGCCCCGGCCGAAGGATTGGAAAGCGCTCATGAAGAGACAGCCTAGTCGGGCAACCCTCATTTTTCCGTTAAGGTGGGCTGCATGAAGCCAGTGAATCTTCCTTCGCGCACCGCCGCCTCGCTCGCCATTTCGGGCCTGCTTGCCGTTCCGGGCGCGGCCGGATTGTTCCTTTTTTCCGACGCCACATCTCACGCCTCCACCACCACCTCATTGGCGCAAGGTACCGCCACCGAGGTGACCCTCGATTCCCAGCTGGTGGATGAGGCAGGTGTGATCGATCCTTCCCAACGTGGGGAGATCACCAGCCTGCTGCAGAAGGGTGTCCAGGAAAAGGACGTCAAGCTCTACCTCGTCTTTGTCAACGAGATCCCCGGCGATCCGGAAGAATATGCCGCGCAGCTGCGCGCCCAGGACGGCACCGCCAACACCCTGGTGATGGTGGTGAACGTGGAAAAGCGCCAGTTTGGCATCAGCCCGGGCGAGCGTGTGGCCACCGACGTCACCGATAAGGTGCGCGAAAAGGCAGTGGCTGAGTTCAGCCAGTCCAACTGGACCGAAGGCGCCAAGGCCGCAGCTGACGTGGTGGCGGGAACCACCAACCCCGCATCTGTGGCATGGCTGGGCGCAGCTGGTGTGGCGGGCATCGGCGGCACCGCGGGCGCTGTGGTCTGGTCCCGCCGCAACCGGAAGAACAAGGAAGCTGAACAGCTGGACGCAGCCCGTTCCATTGCCCCAGAATCCACCACGGACTTGGCGGCTCAACCCACCCACGTGCTGCAGAAGCTGGCCAATGAGGAGCTGCATTCCACAGATGAATCCATCCGCAAGGGTGAAGAGGAACTGCAGATCGCCATCTCCGAGTTTGGTGAGCAGCGCACCCGTCAGCTTTCCCGGGCGCTGGGTAATTCCCGGAAGACGCTGGCAAACGCCTACGGCCTGCACCAGCGGTTGCGCACCAACTCCTACCAGGATGAAGGCGAACAACGCGCGCTGCTGATCGAGATCATCAGCACCTGTGGCCAGGCCGATGATGAGCTGGATAAGCAGTCCGCTGAGTTCGCTGACATGCGCCAAGAGCTTATTGATGCACCAAAGCTGGTCGATGAACTGCGCCAGCAGACCGTTGCCCTACGTACCCGCGTTCCTGAGGCTCGACAAAAGCTCGCCGACCTGCAAAACCGCTACCCGTACGAGAAGTTGGCGACCGTCCTGGACAACCCAGACGTAGCGGAAGCCGAAATCACGGAAGCCGAAAAGTCTCTTGATGAAGCCCGGCAATATCTCAAGCTTCCGGCCGGGCGACAGACCGGCCTGGTCGAGGCAATCGGAGCCGCCCGCATGGCGTGCCAGCAAGCCGAACAGCAGCTCAGCGCAGCCGAGCGCGCTGATGAAAACATGCAGGCAGCACAGCGAAACCTGGGTGCTCTGCAGCGGGAAGTCGCTGAAGAGATTGCGGAGGCAGCCGAGTTGCGGCGTTCTGCGGCAAACTTCGACCGTTCCGGCCTGGATACAGCAGTGGGCAGAGCAGAAAATGCACTGCAGCGCGCGCTGGAACTCGGGGACAAGGATCCGCTGGGCACCTACTCCGAGCTGCTGGAAGCTGACGGCCAGTTGGACCTGGAGCTGGACGAGGCGCGCGGCGCCAACAACGATTATCAACGCACCATTGAAATGGTTGATAGAACTATTCAGGACGTTAAGCACAGGCTGCGCGCCGTGGAAGACACGATTGCAAACCGCAAGCGGATCATCAGCGTGGACACTCGCTCTTCGGCACAGGCGGCCAAGGAAGCTCTAGCGTTCGCACAGCAGAACCGGACGACCCGGCCGAAGGATGCGTACCTGGCGGCTCACCGTGCCAGCCAGCTGACCACCACGGCATCTTCCCAAGCACAGCGCGATATCGAAGAGTTCAACCGTCGCAATAACTACCGCGGTGGTGGCGGCGGAGACATGATCACCGGCATGGTGCTCGGTAGCCTGCTCAGCGGAAATGGCGGCTTCGGCGGTGGCTTTGGTGGCGGGTTCGGCGGAGGGGGCTTCGGCGGCGGTGGGTTCGGCGGTGGCGATTTCGGCGGTGGCGGCACCTCCGGCAGCTTCTAAATCCAGCTACCTACCCCGCTTTATACAATTCAATAGCAAAAGAAGGACCATTCAGCATTTACGTGCTGAATGGTCCTTCTTTACTTTGAAGCTTTAACTCTTAAAGAGTGGCCTTCCAGGTCGCAGGCTTAGCAATAAAGCCGCCCTTGTACTCAACCTTGTATTCGCCAGGGGTTCCGTCAGTGTCGAAACAAACAGTACCGGAAGTCTGGCCGTTAGGAGAAAGCTCGCCGGTCTCTAGGTTTGGAATATCCAAACCAGTGAAAGTGGTGTCAGAAACCACGCCATTTGGCTTGTGCAGCTTGAAATCGAACTGGTTGAAGCTCACGCTCTTGTCAGACGCATTGTTCAGGTTCACGTCAGAGCAAACATATTCACCGATGACATCGGACTGAAAACGAATGTTGCTCACGGTGATCTTCAGATTGTTCGTCTCTGCAGTCTCTCCCGCTGCCACATCCAGATTAGACTCCTCAGCTGGTGCCTCCTCTGCGGGAGCCTCACCTGCTGCGTTATCTTGATTCTGTTCAGCGCTATTCGAAGCTGAATCAGCAGCATTTGACGAGTCGTCGTTTGACTTAGAATCCTCGCCCCCACCTGCAATAGCAGCCACAATGATCAGCACGGCAAGAATGCCTACGATCCAAGGCCACTTTTTCTTCTTCTTTGGTGGCTCTTGCTGGAATTGTGGTTGAGCATAACCGTTTTGCTGAGCAAAGCCACTTTGTTGTTCAAAACCATTGGGCTGTCCGTAGCCATTGGGCTGACCATAACCGTTAGGCTGCGCACCATTGGGTTGACCGTAACCATTTGGCTGCGCACCGTTTGGCTGTCCAAAGCCATTCGGCTGTGCTCCATGGGGATTCTGCTGACCGTCCATAGATCCGCCTTTCATTTTCAAGTAATAGTTTCCTTGCAGCAGAAAAGAGTCTTCCGCTCGCAACTAAGGAAAATTTATACAGCAGAAAATAAGAATTAGGCGATTTTTTGATAAGGATGACAATCCCACGGGTACCCCCGACTTTCGGAAAGTTCCAGGTAGTAACCGGTTTTAGTTATTAAATTAAAATAAGAATAGAAATTAGATATAACCGATCCAGTACAGCACCGCGATGGGGATGAACAGCAGCATCAGCAGCGTCCATGCCCATGCGGAAGAGACCATCCGGGACTCGAGGCAGCGACGGGCAACCCAGGAAATGAAGATCTGCACGTCCAAGGGGAGCTTCGCCCCTGGGCCTTCGAATTCCACATGCAGGTTGCGCAATCCCCTGTGCAGGGAGCTGAACTGACCCGCTTTTTCTCCGTCGATATCCAGCACGAAATTCTTCGAGGATTCCGCGATGATCTCTACGGTGTGCCGGTCGGCCTGGATGGTGTAGCGGTCTGACTTCTTGAAGTTTTTGTCATTGGCCTTGGCCACCCAGGTTCCCGTGCCGGTCGTCGCAGAGGAAGTGGTGTCCTCGCTTGTGTCCAGCGACCAAGTGTCGCCACCGAAGCGAATATGCGCAACCCCGCGCTCATCGGCGTACTCCGCGACCCGATCCATATCCTTCGGCGGACCAGCGTAAATAGGGAACGTATGCCCGTCATCGGGCAGACCCCAACGAATATCCTCGTTCATGCGCGCCTTCCTAACAGCCGGCGAGACGCTCAGCCAGGTAGCGCTGCAGATCGTCGAGCTGCACGCGCTCTTGCTCCATCGTGTCGCGTTCGCGCACGGTCACTGCGTTATCTTCCAAGGTGTCGAAATCGACAGTGACACAGAATGGCGTGCCGATTTCATCCTGACGGCGGTAGCGACGGCCGATAGCTCCGGAGGTGTCGTACTCCACGTTCCAGAAACCACGCAGCTGGGCAGCCACCTTCTCGGCGGTCGGGGTGAGCGTGTCCTTCTTGGACAGTGGCAGCACGGCTACCTTCACCGGAGCCAAGCGACGGTCCAAGCGGAGCACGGTACGGGTATCAGTGCCGCCCTTTGCATTAGGTACTTCTTCCTCGTCGTAGGCGTCGACAAGAAACGCCATCATCGCACGGGTGAGGCCGAAGGAGGGCTCGATAACCCAAGGGACGTAACGCTCGCCGGTGGCCTGCTCGAAGAAGCTCAGGTCTTCGCCGGACTCTTCGATGTGACACTTGAGGTCGTAATCGGTGCGGTTGGCCACGCCCATGAGCTCACCCCATGGGTTGCCCTGGAAGCCGAAGTTGTACTCCATGTCGATGGTGCCGGCGGAGTAGTGGGCGCGCTCTTCGTCTGGGACGTCAAACTGACGCATGTTTTCCGGGTTGATGCCCAGGTCAATGAACCAGTTCCAGCAGGCGTCTACCCACTCCTTGAACTTCTCGTCAGCCAGCTCCTCGGGCACGAAGTACTCGATTTCCATCTGCTCGAACTCGCGGGTGCGGAAGATGAAGTTACCTGGGGTGATCTCGTTGCGGAAGGACTTGCCCACCTGGCCGATGCCGAAAGGTGGCTTCTGACGAGAGGTGGTCAGCACGTTCTTGAAGTTCACGAAGATGCCCTGCGCGGTTTCTGGGCGCAGGTAGTGCAGGCCTTGCTCGTTATCGACTGGCCCCAGGAAGGTCTTCATCAGACCGGAGAACATCTGTGGCTCGGTCCAGTTGCCGGGCTGGCCGGTTTCTGGATCATTGATGTCTGCCAAGCCGTTTTCTGGTGGGTGGCCATGCTTTTGTTCGTAAGCCTCGATGAGGTGGTCAGCACGGTAGCGCTTGTGGGTGTGCAGGGATTCCACCAGTGGGTCGGTGAAGGTAGCCACGTGGCCGGAGGCCTTCCACACCTGGCGAGGCAGGATGATGGAGGAATCGAGGCCGACCACATCTCCGCGGCCCTGCACGAAGGTGCGCCACCAGTTCTTCTTGATGTTTTCCTTCAGCTCCACGCCCAAGGGGCCGTAATCCCACGCTGAACGGGTGCCACCGTAGATTTCTCCACATGGGTAAACCAAACCTCTGCGCTTGGCGAGGTTTACAACAGCATCGATGGTGCCAGCCATGTTTTCGCGGTGCTCCTTGAAAATCTAGATTGAGAAAATCTAGGTAGGGAAAAACGTGCGTTCTTACTTGTTCACATCCTAGCGGTTTGCCAAGACATTGCAGTTACCGGGGTTTGTCGCGTTCATGCGCGCGCATCTCCCCTGCTCTTTGGCGTTTTGGCTTTGGTTATTTATCGACGCCAAGCACCCCAGCCGCCCGAGCTTAGGGGCTCATTTGGGGGAGAATCACCCTGTTCATCCCCGCAGGTTCTGTCATGATGTGGTTGATCCAGAGGTCGAAGACCTTTGTAAACGTTTGACACACCGACTAAAGAATGGAAATACATGGATAATCTAGGCCTCGCCGAACTCATCTTCATCATTCTTAGCGTAGGAATCACGCTGTTCATCCCCGCCGTGCTCATTGCAATTCTCATTCAGCTCAAGAAGCTCAATAACAAACTCTCTGACAAGAGCCGCAGCTCTTCTGAATAAGCCAGCTTGCCGAAAATTTCAACGGGGGTCAGTGCCCAGGAAAAGGGTGAAGATATAAAAGAACCCGCAGCTAAGGGGGGGTTGCCGCGGGTTCCGGCCACGCTGTTCTCCGAAGAGAATGGGGCCTGTTCCCGTTAGTTGGCGCAGCGTAGGGGGGGTTAACACTGCGCCAGGGAACTACGTACATTAAACGTCCCACGTGAAGAGGTGTCAAGTCCACCGACGCACCGAAACAGGAATCCAATTCCGGCCTTATTGGAAATTAATTGAAAATGAGGTGCAGGGCACCTAAGCTGGCATTTCTAAGCTCAACACCCGCAGCTTGCCCCCTTCAACCCTCCAGGAGCCACCCCATGCCGCAGCAGGAATCTCGGGAATCCGCAGCGCGACCAAAGATCGGTCAGCGCAACACCCGCCAGCGCGCAGCGGTGCAGGACGTTCTGGAAGGTATCACCACCTTTGCCTCAGCGCAGGATATTCACCTCAAGCTCAGTAACTCCGAGCAAAAAGTGGGACTGACCACGGTTTACCGGACGCTGCAGCAACTCTCTGAGCTGGGAGCCATCGATACCCTGCAGGATGAATCCGGGGAAACTCTGTACCGCAGCTGCGCAATGGACGATCACCACCACCACCTGGTGTGTGTGAACTGTCGAAAGACTATCGAGATCGATGGCGGCCCAGTTGAAGAATGGGCTCATGAAACCGCAGCGAAGTATGGCTTCAAGAAATCTGGCCATACCGCGGAGATCTTCGGCCTCTGTGAGACTTGCCAGTCCAGCTAGGCCACGCCCACGCCGAACAGCGAGCCCAACAGGAACGTCACCCCGGCTGCGCCAAAGCCAATGAGCAGCTGACGCAGTGCGCGCTTCCCCGGAGCCACTCCAGACAGCATGCCCACCACTGCCCCGGTGGTCATCAACGCGATGCCCACCAGCACACAGGCAATAACCGCGGCGGTCACACCGGATCCGCCCAGCATGTACGGAAGCACTGGGATCACGGCACCCACGGCGAAGCAGAAGAAGCTAGAGATCGCGGCGGACATTCCCGAGCCACCCGGCTCCAGATCGTCTTCGGTAATCCCGCCCATGTCAGTGCTGTTCCACGAGCCGGAATCCGCCTGCAGGTGCTCAAACACATCCTGCGCCTTCGCCTGCGCTTCCGCTGCGCTCATGCCACGGGCGCGATAAACCAGCGCCAGCTCGTTTTCTTCCATATCCAGCTTGGGCAGGGAATCTTGCGTGGATGGATCGGGGCGGTTGGCGTCGAGCAATTCCTTCTGCGAACTCACGGAAACGTACTCGCCCGCAGCCATTGAGAGCGCTCCGGCAAGCAAACCGGTCAGGCCAGTGACCAGGATGACCTGCGAGGACACGCCCGTGCCCACCATGCCCAGAACCAGGGCCAGGTTAGACACCAGGCCGTCGTTGGCACCGAAGATCGCCGCGCGGAAATCCCCGGACATCTTCGCCCGGCCACGAGCCGCCAGGCCGCGCACTACCTCGGCGTGAATCGCCTCATCGGCCACGATCTGCTCGGAGGCATCCGCATCCTTGACGTAATCATTGCGAGTTTCCGCAGATTGCAGCAGTGCCAGCACGAAGACCGAACCGAAGCGCTTGGCCATCCACGCCATCAAACGGGTGCTCAGATCAGCCTGTCGTGGCAGACCAACGTGCTCCCCCAGGCGTCCGCGCCAGTACTCCTCGTGTCGAGACTCCGCCTCGGCGATCCCCATGAGGATCTCGCGTTCCTCACCGGTCTTCTTTCGCGCCAGCTCGCGATACACGGCGCCTTCGGCCCGCTCATTGGCTAGGTGCTTGCGCCAGCGGGCGATCTGTTGCCGGCTTGGCTGTTCAATCTCATTCATCACTGCCCCCTACTTCGTTCCACCGAAACGACGGTCCCGCTTGGCGTATTCCAACACGGCCGCGCGCAGGTCATTCGGGGTGTAATCGGGGAAGAGCACGTCCTGGTACACCATTTCCGCGTACACGGATTGCCACGGGAGGAAGTTTGACGTCCGCTGCTCCCCGGAAGGCCGGAGGAACAGATCCACGTCAGGCATATCGGGTTCATCCAAGTACTGCGCGAAGAGCTTCTCCGTCACATGGCGGGGCTTAATTCGCCCCTTCGCCACGTCCTCAGCCACCCCCCGGGCCGCGTCCACCAATTCCGCGCGGCCACCGTAATTCACGCACATTGCCAGGGTCATCTTGGTGTTGTTCTTGGTCAATTCCTCGGCCTGCTCCAGCTCAGCGACCACGGATCGCCACAAGCGCGGCCTCCTGCCAACCCACCGGACTCGCACCCCCAAGCTATGCAAATAATCGCGCTGCCTGCGCAGGACATCCCTGTTGAAACCCATGAGGAACCGCACTTCCTCTGATGATCGACGCCAATTCTCCGTAGAAAATGCATACGCCGAGAGGTAATCAACCCCCAGCTCCAAGCACTCCTCCACCAGCGAAATCAGCACCGCCTCACCACGCTTGTGCCCCTCGGTGCGGACCATCCCTCGATCCTCAGCCCAGCGCCCATTGCCATCCATCACTAGTGCGATATGGCGCGGTGTGAGCTGCGCGGAGATCTCACTGCGGTCAATGGTGCGGATCTTCGGATCTTGGTTCACCACATACATATTGCCAAAGACCGCCGCACAGTTACATAGCCAGGCTCGCCAAACCTAGCGAATCCGGTTCCTTTAGAGCGATCCATACGCCGCGCAAGGCGCTTCCAGCTGCTGGCGCACATGCCCCAGCAAGAGCTCATGAGCTGCGCGCATGACGGGAACATCGGCGAGGATCTCCGCGGCTGCCTCCGCCCGGCCACGGGAAAGTAACCACAGTGCGTGAACTGATTCCGTGGGCGGATGGGTGGCACCCGGGGGGCGGCACACACCACACACCGCTCCCCCAGCCAACGCGTGGAAAGCCCGATGCGGCCCCTTGCTTCCGCACTGCGCGCAATCCACCAAGGACGGCGCCCAGCCGGATTGCTGCAGGCTCTGCAGGACGAATTGATCAACTACCGAGATTGCCGGGAGTTTGCGCTCGGGAGAAGCTAGGGAGTGAAGGGTGGCGTCGAGAAGAAAGAAGATGTCCGAATCCCCGAACAATAAAGCCATCTCTAACAGCGCGGCGCCGGCGAAAAAGAGATCGGGATCAGCCACGATGGCCGGTGCATAGGTGGCAACAGTGGTGGCATCCGTGATGTTGGCCAGCCCTTGGTTGCCCGATTTGCGGGAGGGGTAGATCTGCACGTTGACGCGGGAAAAGCGGTCCAGGCGCGCGCCGAAACGAGATTTGGTCTTGCGAATACCCTTGGCCACCCCGCGGATCACACCGTGCTCGGCGGTGAGCATGACCAGGATCAGATCTGCCTCGCCCAGCTTGTGGGTACGCAGCACAAATGCCTCATCACGATAGTTCGGGCGACTACCGTAACGAGGCATGAGTGAAACCTAGATCCTAGAGCCACATGGCTCATGAAGAGATGCGTTCAGAGTCCAGAAACTACTGGCGCGGGGTGTTGAAAAGGTCGTTGGTTGAGGAATTATCCGCTGCGGAACGGAGTTCATTCTTGGCATCGCGCTCATCCATGCTGCCCACAGCCTGAGAGGTACGGATCTGCGCGACAGACACCTCCAAGGACACGCGAACCAGCGCCAAAATAGCCAGTGCGGCCACAGCCAAGAATGGAAGGCCGAGGATCAGCATCAGTGGGTTGCCATCTGGGGAGAAGGACAGCCCAATCAGGGCAAAGAAGCCAAACACCACGTACAGACCCACGAAGATCATCATCAATACATAAACAACCTTCACCACGGAAGGGGTGGTGTACTTGGTGAAACTGAGATCGAACAAGGCCTTGAAGAATGAATCCTTGCTCGCCCCGGTGTTCAGGGTGGAGTTGTAATCATTCTGGGGAGCTGCACCGAAGCCTAGCGGGCTCTGCTGACCCTGCTGATTTTGGTCATAGCCACCGAACTGCGCGTTCTGAGAATAAGGCGCATTCTGGCCGAACTGCGCGTTCTGTGGGTACTGCCCGAACTGGGTGTTGTTCACGTTCTGCCCGAACTGTGCATCCGAACCGAACTGGGCGTCCGAGCCGTACTGGGAGTTCTGGCCGAGCGAAGAATCCTGGTTGTACCCAGCGGACTGGTTGTACGGTGTGTTCTGTGAGTACCCAGCGTTCTGCGAGTAATCAGTGTTCTGGCCCTGCTGCGCGTTGTAATCGTAGGACGGGAACTGCTGGGTCGAATCGTGCTGGGTCGAATCATGCCGAGCGGAATCCTGCGCGGAGCTGGAGTTATCCGAGTTCTCGGAAGCAGCCTGCTGGGAAGCGCCGTAAGCGTGGGATCCGGAGCGGCCGTCTCCGTAGCCATAGGTATCGGAGTACTGGTCCGCAGAATTCTGCGCAGAGTTCTCGGTGGAGTTCTCGTTGGAGGAATCCGCACCGGGATTGCTGCCAAATGGATCATTAGGCGTGGTCATGTTGTGTTAATCCTCTCAACCTCAGGTAATTGCTGACAGAGACGAACCTACCAGCCCGCCAAGACAAAAATTTGCGAAAACCTTGGCGTCGAAAAAAAGAACGCCTAGAAACCCAACCGACCCAGCTGCTTCGGGTCAGACTGCCAGTTCTTCGCCACCTTGAGACGCACGTCCAGGTAGACGTTCTGACCGACCAAAGCCATGATCTGCTGGCGCGCATCGTGGACGGTCTTGGAAAGCCGGCGGCCATCCTTGCCGCGCAGGATCGCCTTCTGACCCTCGCGCTCCACGAAGATCACGGCATGCACGTTGAGCACGCCCTCGCGGGTCGGGTTTTGCAGCACTTCATCGATCTGCACGGCCACGGAGTGTGGAAGTTCCTCATGCAGCCCGGTCAGCGCAGCCTCGCGGATCAGCTCGGCCATGCGGGTGTTCTGGTCATCGTCGGTGATGTGACCCTCGGGGTAGAAACGTGGGCCTTCGGGAAGGTGCTTGGTCAGCACATCGAGCAGCACGTCCAGCTGCACTTCCTTGGTGGCGGAGACGGGCACCACATCAGCCTGGTCCAGCATTTCGTGCAGCTCCAGGAGCTGTGCACCCACCTGGTCCTTCGGGGTCTTATCCAGCTTGGTCACCACACCGACGATGGGGGTGTTCGGAGCAGCCGCGCGCACGGCCTCCACGATCCACCGGTCGCCCGGGCCAATCTTCTCATCGGCAGGGATGCACAAGCAGATCACGTCCACATCGGAGTAGGTCTCCTTGACCATCTCGTTGAGACGCTCACCCAGCAACGTGCGGGGGCGGTGCAAACCGGGAGTATCCACCAGGATCACCTGAGCATCCGGGCGGTTCACAATTCCGCGGATCGGGTGGCGCGTGGTCTCCGGCTGGTTTGCGGTGATGGCGATCTTCTCCCCCACCAGCGCGTTGGTCAACGTGGACTTGCCCGTGTTGGGGCGGCCCACGAAACTCACGAAGCCGGAACGGAATCCCTCCGGGGTGGCGTATTCCGCGTCAGCGCTCGGTGCGGCCATTGCGGATTCGGGAACTGCGGAATCATCCGGGAAGTCGGGGAAATCGGGAAAGTCAGGATTGTCTGTAGCCATCTATTGCTCACTTATTTTCTGTGGTGTCATTGGGGTGTTTTGACGCTTCGGGACCTTCATTGGCGCTATTCAAATGCTCCGCCGGTACCGCGGCGTGATCTAGTTCGCGCTGCACGATTGCGCTGCGAATCTTCATGCGGCCGCGCCTATCCCGGCCACCTTCAAACTGGAAATGTAGACCGGCGGTCGTGATGGATGCACCGGGCAGAGGCACGCGACCCAGTTCAAAAGCGCCGAGACCTGCGACCGTTTCCACTTCTTCGCGCTGCACATCAGAGAATTCGATATCCGGCTGATCCACATCGGATTCTTCAGAGAGCTTATCCAAGTCGGAAATCTCGCTGATAGTTTCCTCGTTCTTTTGCTCCAGCTCATTGATCATCCCGGGATCATTGAAGAGCTCTTCTACTTCATCCAGGCTCAGGCGGGCCACTACGCGGTAGCGCCCATCGCCCAGATCCTCGACCGGGGAGATTTCCGTGTCATCGTACTCATCGGCGATCTCACCGACGATTTCCTCGAGGATGTCCTCGATAGTGATCAGGCCGGCGATACCGCCGTACTCATCCACCAGCATCGCCATATGAATCTGTTCGGTCTGCATGTCCTGCATGAGGTCATCCAGCAGTCGGGAATCCGGTACGAACTTCGCCGGGCGCATCACGTGGCTCACGTTCAGCGTGCGAGCATCCCGGTTGGCCGGGGCAGAAGAAACTTGCGTCCGCGCCGGGTTTGGCCCGGAGGAGAGGTGCGCGATGATGTCCTTCAGGTACGCCACGCCGATCACATCATCCACGTCTTCACCGATCACCGGCACGCGGGAGTATCCGGAGCGGATGCACAGGTTCAGCGCCTGGTTCAGGGTCTTATCCCCCTCGATCCACAGCATCTCGGTGCGCGGAACCATAACCGTGCGCGCGGTGGTGCTGGCCAGATCAAACACGGATTGGATCATCCGGCGTTCATCGCTTTCCACGATGCCCCGCTCGGAGGCGATATCCACCATTTCCCGCAGCTCAATCTCCGTGGCAAAGGGGCCATCGCGGAAGCCCTTGCCGGGGATCAAGATGTTGCCCGCCTTCACCAAGAGGTAGGAAATTGGGCTGAGCAGCGTACCCACACCCATCAGCGCGGGGGCCGCAGCCAAGCTAATCGTGTACGGATTTTGCCGTCCCAACGTGCGGGAAAGCACCCCGATCACCACGAATGAGTACAGCGCCACCACCGTCACGGCCAGCACGATAGCCCAGGTTTCGCTATCCACCACGCGGAGCAGCACGGCCGTGGCCATTACCGCACCCGTGATTTCCGAAACCGTGCGCAGCAGCACCAGCAGGTTCACATACCGCGCCTTATCGATGACCAGGCGCAGCAACCGCTCAGCACCGCGCTTTTCTTCCTTGGCCAGGTTCTCCACCCGCGCCTGGGAAATGGTCACCACGGCGGTTTCCACCAGTGCAAGCAGACCACCGAGGGCAAGCGTGAAGAATCCAATGAGGAGTCCCACCACTGTCAATGTGTCCACCTACTGTTCCTCGCGCAAACCGGTATCGTCCCGGTCAGCAGCAGAGGGGAACGCGGCCGCACCCGTTGGCTTCGGCCCGAACTTCACCCCGCGTTCTGCTTGAGAGTCATACCAATTGGCCAGGATCTCATTTTGCAGCGAGAACATCTGCTGCTCTTCCTCGGGTGTGACGTGGTCGAATCCCAGAAGGTGCAGCACCCCGTGCACGGTCAGCAGGTCCAGTTCATGAGCCAGCGAGTGCCCCGCGCGCGTGGCCTGCCCCTCGGCGAAATCCGGGCACAGCATGATGTCTCCCAGCATCGCCGGGGAGGTTGGTGGGCCGTCCTTGCGCCCCCAGCCGGGAGTCAGCTCATCCATGGGAAAACTCATCACATCCGTGGGGCCAGGCAGATCCATCCATCGAACATGCAGGTCGGCGATGGTTTCCTCATCCACGATGTGGATCGAGAGCTCCGCTGAGGAGTGCACGTCCATGGTCCACAGCGCGTAGCGAGCTGCGTCAATGAGTTCTTCCTCGTTGACCTCGCCCCGCCCGGACTCGTTAAAAACCTCAATGCTCATTATGTGTTCTTCTTCCCGGTGGAACGTTGCTGTCGTTTTTCTTTTTCATCTTCTCGACGCAACTCTTCCTCCGCCTCGAAATTCTCATAGGCCGAAACGATCCGGCTGACCAGGTGGTGGCGTACCACGTCATCCTGATCCAGCCTGGCGATGTGGACTCCGTCCACACCATGCAAAATCTTCTGCGCCACCCCGAGGCCGGATTCCTGATGCCCGGGCAGATCCACCTGCGTGAGGTCACCGGTGACCACCATCTTGGATCCAAATCCCAGGCGGGTGAGGAACATTTTCATCTGCGCCGGGGTGGTGTTCTGCGCCTCATCGAGGATCACGAAGCTGCCATTGAGTGTGCGCCCACGCATGTACGCCAGCGGAGCCACTTCGATGACTCCCGTTTCCATCAGCTTGGGGATGGATTCCGGATCCACCATTTCCCGCAGCGCATCGTGCAAAGGCCGCAGGTAGGGATCGATCTTGTCCCCGAGCGTGCCGGGCAGGAAGCCCAGCTTTTCTCCGGCTTCCACGGCCGGGCGGGTGAGGATAATGCGGTGGACTTCCTTGTTCATCAAGGCCTGCACGGCCTTGGCCATCGCCAGGTACGTCTTACCCGTACCCGCGGGGCCAATGCCCAGCACCACCGTGTTCTCATCGATGGCATCCACGTACTCGCGCTGACCCAGTGTCTTCGGCCGCACCGATTTCCCGCGGTAGCTCACGATGGGAGCCGCGGAGGTGGTGGCTTCTGCGAACGACGCTGTGGTGGATTCATCCACCAACTGGATAACCCGCCTGGTGGTATCCGGGGTGATCTGCGATCCCCGGCTGGCCATGGTGATCAGTTCTTGGACGATTCTCCGGGCGCGGGAAACTTCCGCTGCCTCACCACGAATGGTGATGTGGTTGCCGCGAGTCAATAGATCCGCGTCCACAGCGTTTTCCACCACGCGCAGGTTTTCATCGGCAGGACCCGCGATGTTCACCACGGATTCTGGGTCTACTTCCACCGTGGAACTGGCCACGCGCGGACGCGCGCCGGCGCGCACTCGTGCGTCAATTGGTGGTGTCATATCAGCTGATTGTAGCCTTTCCCCAGCGTGAGGTTAATACGCCCACAGCTCCCAGCGCCACGCTGGCCGCGGTTGCTGTGCGCAGGATTTCCGGTCCCAAGCGGATTGGACGGGCGCCCAAGGCAGTGAACTGCTCCAGCTCATCCTCGCTCACTCCCCCTTCGGGACCTACGATCAGAGCCATTTGCTCCACTCCGGAGAAGTTGATCTCCCCGATTCCCTCCGTGGCTGATTCATGCAGGATCAGGATGAGGGGCTGTGGCGCGTCAGGTTTGGCGTCGAAAAAAGAAGGAAGATCCTGCGGGCGCTTCAACGGACCCGCGACCTCTGGGATGAGGAGACGCCGGGATTGCTTAGCCGCGGCCCGGCTGGCGTTTTCCCACTTCGCAAGGGCCTTGGCCTCCTTGCCATCCCACTTGGCGATGCTGCGCGAGGCAGCCCAGGCGATGATGCGATCTGCACCGGCTTGCACCATCAGATCCACGGCCAATTCCGCGCGGTCAGATTTCGGGATGGCCTGCACCACGGTCACCTGGGGCTGGGGTGGGGAAACGTCCAGGACCTCGGTGACCTCGATGTTTCCGGAGTGCCACTGGCCGCGGATGGCTCGGCCCACTCCGTCGGTAATCACCACCACTTCCCCATCGCGCATCCGCTTGACCTCGGTGTGGCGAGCCTCGCTACCGGTCAAGGCAAACGTGGTGCCCGCCTCACACGGCGTGGGCAGTGGATGAACGAATACCGGATCGGTCATCTAGCGCCCGAACTTGTTGCGCAAACGGGAGAACAAACCACCGGCACGCTCATCCGTGGTGGAGGACAGGCTCACGCTCTGCTTGGAGTGCTCGCGCAGTTGCTCCAGCAATTCCTTGCTGCGCTGATCCACGCTGGTGGGGATCATCACGTCCACGTGGGTGATCAGGTTGCCCTTGCCCTCGCGGCGCAGGCGCGGCATGCCCAGCCCAGCCTCGCGAACGGTGGAATTGGGCTGCGTACCTGCGGGAACCTGCACGGTGGTCACGGAGCCATCCAGCATCGGCACCTTCACCTCGGTACCCAAAGTGGCATCCACGGCGGGAACCTGAACGGTGACGTGCAGATCATCAGCATCGCGGAGGAAGTGGTTGTGCTCAGCCACGTTGATATCCACGTAGATGCTGCCGTTGGGTCCGCCACCTGGGCCAACCTCGCCCTTGCCGGCCATGCGGATGCGCATTCCATCGGCGATGCCCGCGGGGACGGTGATACTCAGATCCTGGCGGGAGCGCACCCGGCCATCGCCAGAGCAGTTCTCGCACGGATCCTTGATGGTCTCGCCGGTGCCCTGACAACGGGTACACGTGCGCGCTACCTGGACTCGGCCCAGGAAGGAGTTCTGGATCTCCGCAACCTGGCCCTGGCCGTGACAGGTGGGGCAGACATCCGGCTCAGCCTTGGTCTGGGATCCGGTGCCATCGCACACGTCGCAGAGCACGGCGGTGTCCACCGTCACGTCCTTGGTGGTGCCGGTGTAGGCATCCTCCAAAGTGATATCGAGCTGCAGCAATGCATCCGCACCGGGACGCACGCGGGAGACGCGTGGGCCGCCACCACCTGCGGTTTGGCCACCGAAGAAGGCGTCGAAGATATCACCCAGGCCACCACCGCTGAAGCCACCGAAGCCGCCTGGTTGTCCGCCGTAACCGCCCTGCTCTTCCGGATCGCCGCCAGCATTGACGATCGCACGCTTCTGCGGATCCGTGAGAACCTCTTGTGCCAGGGATGCCTCGCGGAACTTCTCCGCAGCCTCCTCGGAGGGGTTCACGTCTGGATGGTACTTGCGAGCTAACTTGCGGTAAGCCTTCTTGATTTCCGCATCGGTTGCATCGCGATCCACTCCGAGGATGCCGTAGTAATCTCGAGCCACTGTTCGGTTGCGCCTTTCAGGTTGTGAAAAGTTCGTGCTTGGGGGACGTTCATTCTCTGGGGACGGTCATTGGGCGTACAGCCGGTATGTCCGCACTTAAAGTTCGCTCACGCCAGCAGAAAAACCCTGCCGGGCGCGGGAAACAACTCTAGCGAGTCTACTCGCCCGCCAAAATCCGAGACACATAGTGCGCCACCGCCGTGACACTGGAAATGGTGCCGGGGTAATCCAGGTGCGTGGGACCCACCACGCCCAGGCCGCCCAACACCACGGATGGGCTACCGTAACCTGCGGAAATCACCGCGGCGTGCCGCAGCTTTTCGTCCTCGTTTTCCTCGCCGATGCTCACCTGCCAGTTCATATCGCGGGCACCGTTGAGCATCTTCAGCATCACCACCTGCTCTTCGAGGGCATCAATGATGGGTGCGAAATCCCCCACACTCATGTGGCCAGAGGCCATCAGGTTAGAGGTACCAGCGAGGATCAGGCGTTCATTCGGGCGCTCCAGCAGAGTTTCCACCAGAACGGTGGTGACGGCGAGAATGGCGCCCCGCAATCCCGAGGGCACGGATGGCCCCTTGGCCTCCCCTGCCATCGCCGCGATCTGGGCGGAGGCCTCATCCAGCGTGCGGCCCACCATCGCTCGGTTCACCAATTCGCGCAGGCGAATCACGTCATCTTCGGCCAGACCCTCCAGCACGTCCACGTTGCGTTGATCCACCCGTCCGGTATCCGTGATCAGCACCAGCAGCAGCCTCTGGGTTCCCAGTGGGACCACCTCACAGTGCTTCACGCGGCTGACCCGCAGGTCTGGCATCTGCACCACCGCCACCTGCCTGGTGAGCTGCGCGAGGAGCTGCACGCTGCGGCGCAGCACATCCTCCAAGTCCACGCCGTTTTCCAGGAAATTGAGAATCCCGCGGCGCTCGGCCTGGCTCAGGGGTTTGACCTGGTGGATGGCATCCACGAACTGCCGGTATCCCTTGGCCGTGGGGATGCGCCCGGAGTTGGCGTGCTGCTGCGTGAGGTATCCCTCCGCCTCCAATGCAGCCATGTCATTGCGGATGGTGGCCGAGGAAACGCCCAGTTGGTGCTTATCCACCAGCACCTTAGAACCCACGGGTTCTTGGGTGGCGATGAAGTCAGAGACGATAGCCCGCAATACCTCATTCCGGCGGTGTTCGGTGTTTGCAGACACGAATCCTCCTTCAGGCTTGTGCGGTGTGCACGCTAATCTTGCGCCACGATGATATCTGTCACAATACCGTCTGCCAGATAACGTCCCTGCTCGGTCAGCCGGATCCGCGAGCCTCGGCCCGGCTCCAGCAAGCCTCGCTCCAACAAACCCAGATCCACGTATTTATCAATCACCTGGGTTACTTCGGGGCTCTCCTGCAGCGGGATGCCTTCAGCCAGCCGCAATCCCAGCATGATGCGCTCCGTGCGCACGTCCTCATCAGTCAGCATCTCGGTGGTGATGATGGGGCCGGGGTCGCTCAGGGTGGCGTCGGAAGAAAGCAATCCGGAGAAATACTTACCGGGATGCTTGGCGTTTACCGTGCGCGTCAGCCCGCCGGGGTTGTGGCCGTGCACTTCGGGGCGCAGGCGGACGCAACCGTGCGCGCCCGGGCCGGCTCCCCACCACTGGCCACCGCGCCAATAGATGAGGTTGTGCTGGCATTCTCCACCTGGTTTGGCCCAGTTGGAGACCTCGTACCAGGAAAAACCGTGCTCCTGCAGCGCGTTATCGATCATGGTGTACCGATCCGCCAGCACGTCCTCATCCGGGGCGGGCAGGTCTCCGCGGCGCACCTTGCGGGCCATCGCGGTGCCATCCTCCACGATCAAGGAATACGCGCTCACGTGATCCACCCCGGCGCTGAGCACAGCATCCAGAGAGGCGCGCAGATCCGCATCCGTCTCCGTGGGCGTGCCGTAGATCAAATCCAGGTTCACGTGCGCAAACCCTGCGGCCATCGCCTCCTTGGCAGCTGCCACCGGCCGACCTGGGGTGTGCTGGCGCTCCAGCACCTTCAGCACGTGCCCGGCAGCGGACTGCATACCCAGCGAGATGCGCGTGAAGCCCTCCTCGCGCAGCTCGTGGAAGAACTCCGGGCTGGTGGATTCCGGGTTGGATTCAGTGGTTACCTCGGCATCGGGAGCCAGCCCCACGGTGCGTTTGACTGCCCGCAGCGCGCGCGTGAGCCCCTCGTGGCCCAGCATCGAGGGCGTGCCGCCGCCAAAGAAAACGGTCTGCACCCCGGCATAATCCTCCGGCACATCCCACATCTGTGCGGCGCGCTCCAGCTCTGCCTCCAGCGCGTTGAGGTAACCCGGGATGCTGTTGCCGTGCTGCTCGCCCAGCTCCTGCGGGGTGTAGGTGTTGAAATCGCAATAACCGCAGCGTGAGGCGCAAAAAGGCACGTGAATATACAGACCGTGTGTCAAGGGGTTTGGTTCACTCATCAAGGCTTAAACAACCGCATCGCGGGATTCGCGTCTTTGCAGAAGCCGGGTGATCACGGCATCCACCCGCGCCCGCTCCTGCAGGAATTCCGGAGGCGCCTCGCCACGCATCGATTGCGCCAGCATCGGCTGCTTATCAATCACCGCGCCGAACTTGCCGGCGATCTCCACCGCGCGCTGCCGAGCTTTGGAGTAAGTCTGTGGCAGCAGCACCGACTGTGCCTCCAGCGCCAGGCGGGTTTGCTCCACCACCCATTCCGCGAGTTCGTTCAGCTCCGCGACATGCTGATCCACATTGCTACGCATCCACAACCGCCACGCCGCGGTGCTGGCCATGGCACCTGGTTCTTCTGGTTGCTCGGCGGACAGGGTTGCCCTTTCTTCCGACGCCATCTCTGGCACCTCAGCACCCGTTTTATGGAGGAACGCGAGCGTGCGGCCCGGGTGGGGGTAAGTAACGCTGATCCCGGACATCTGCCCGGATTTCACGCCGGAGATGAAGGCCTGGCGCAATCCATTGAGCTCGGAGAGGCCTGGGCGCACCTCGGCGCGTCCCTGCTCCACGATCTCATCCAGCTCGATGAGACAGTCCTGCACCAGTTCGGGATCCCAGTCGCCGATGGCTTGAGAAACGTGATCGATATACCCGGCGATTTCATCGCCGATATCGTAAATATTTTGGGTGAGCTCGCGGACACGCAGGGATGCATCGTAGTGCACGCGTCACACTCCTCTCCCGTTCACGCGTCGCCCGGCGTCGGTGCGCCCGGGTGTTTCTTGGTCCTCCGCGCTCCGTCAGTTAACGCGGGGGAATCTCGCTTGCAACCATAAAACAAGGCCACGCCCCGGGAATGGAGGCGTGGCCGGTGTGGTGCACAAAATGTGCGCTACTGCGGGGTGGGTTTTTTACTTCCCGGAGTAGATCCAGGCGATATCGTCGGCGAAGTGCTCAGCCACCACGAAACGCTTGAGCTTCATCGATGGGGTCACCTCTCCCTCTTCCTCGCTGAAGTCGCGCTCCACGATGCGGAACTTCTTGATCCCCTCAGCGCTGGATACGGAGCGGTTGGCCTCGTTGACTGCGTCCTGGATGGCGGAGCGCAGCAGCGGGTTCTTGCCACCTTCCTTCATGGTGGTGGACTCGGGCAGGCCGTTGTCCTTCTTGAAGCGAGCGAAAGCATCCTCATCCAGGGAGATGAGCGCGCCGATGAACTTCTGGTCATCGCCCACCACCATTGCCTGGGAGATCAGCGGGGCGGAACGCAGGATATCTTCCATCGGTCCGGGAGAAACGTTCTTGCCACCCGCGGTGACCAGGATTTCCTTCTTGCGGCCGGTGATCTTCAGGTGGCCGGTAGGCAGCAGCTTGCCCAGGTCACCGGTCTTGTAGAAGCCATCGGTGGTGAAGTCCTTCGCGGTGGCTTCGGGGTTCTGCCAGTATTCGTCGAACACCACGGTGCCCTTGAGCTCGATCTCACCGTCTGCAGCGATGCGGACGGAGTTTCCGCCCACGGGCTTGCCCACGGTGCCGATGATGTTATCGGGATCGAAGTTCACGGCCACGGCGGCGGTGGATTCGGTGAGGCCGTATCCCTCGAAAATACGCACGCCAGCGCCACGGAAGAAGTGCATGATATCCGCGTTCAGTGCAGAACCACCGGAGATGCAGTATTCCAACTGTCCGCCGAGCAGCTTGCGCAGCGTGGAGTAAACCAAGCGATCAAACACCATGTGCTTGGCGCGCAAAGCCAGGCCGGGGCCTTCCTTCGTGTCCTGTGCCTTGGAGTACTCAATGGAGGTCTTCTCAGCTTCCAGGAAGACCTTGTTCTTGACCTTTCCGCCTTCGGCTGCCTTTGCCTTGGCGCCAGCGTGCACCTTTTCAAAGATGCGTGGCACACCCAGAATCATGTGTGGCTGGGAGCGCTGGAAGGCGTCGAGCAAAGTAGAGACCTCAGACCACAGGGTCTGCTGCGCGCCACCGATGAGCACGGTGTACGTCACCGCGCGAGCCAGCACGTGAGCCAGTGGCAGGAACATCAGGGTTCCGTAGCCCGGGCCGCACGCCTCGCCGATGGGGTTGGTGAGCAGGCCGCGAACTTCCGAGAGCCAGTTGTAATGGGTCAGGGCCACGCCCTTGGGGCGGCCCGTGGTGCCGGAGGTGTACACGATGGAGTTGATGGATGCGGATGTCATCTCCGCAATGCGCCTTTCCACCTCGGCCTGCTTGATGTCCGCTTCTTTGCCTTCGGCAATGAGGGTATCGATGGCTCCGGAGTTAAAGGAGAATACCCGACGCAAATGCGCGGTTCCCTCCTGGCGCTCGCCTTCCTTCACGAAAGTCTCCAGGCGCTGAGTGTGCCCGGTATCTTCCGCGAAGGCCACCACTGCGCCGGAATCCTGGACGATCCACTCACACTGCGACGTGGAGGAGGAAGGGTAAATGGGAACAGAGATCGCGCCACAGGCCTGGATCGCGAAGTCAACCAGCACCCATTCGAAACGGGTACCGGACATGATGGCCACGCGGTCGCCCGGCTGCACATCATTGGCGATCAGACCCTTGGCTACCGCATAGACTTCCTGGACGAACTCCGATGGGGAGACCGGCTGCCACTCGAAATTGACGGGGCGGCTGAAGCTCTTAATATCCGGATGTTCTTGGGCCAGATCACGGAGAGCGGAGATCATGGTCTCGTTCTCGCCCACGGTATACAAAGCCTCTGCGGTGAATTCCGTCATTTTTCTCCTCAAATTGTGACGTGAAAAAAATTTTACACTTCTATAAATATACCCGACTCGAGACCATCAAGTTTGCTGCAGTCGCGGCCCGGGTGGGTTGAAACAGACAGTAAAACGGGCGTGCACTGGCACGTACGCACCCCAACCGGCACAATGAACGGGGTGAATTCCAATGCAGAAGGCGCGACCTCAAAGAGCATGTCCTCCCCCAAAGATGAGCTGCTCCACCGGCTCGCAGAACTCTGTGGGATTTCCACCGAATACACGGGTCAGAATGGATCCCGGGTGGAAGTATCCGCAGAGACAGTGGTCTTTGCGCTGCAGGAATTTGGGTTGAATGTGCCCGATCAGCCCTCGGAAGCGGATCTCTCCACAGCCGAGGCCGAGCTGCGAAAAGAGCGGCAGTCCCGGTTGGTGGAGCCCACGGTCACTGCCCTCGCAGATACCGCCACTCACTTCCCCATTAACCACGCGGAAAACGAAAACGTGCGAGCGTGGGTGGAATTGGAAGAAGGCGGAGACGCTGTCCACCTGGAGATCGAGTCTCGCACCTCCACCGGAAGCAACTGCGCACTTCCACCCCTGCCAGCCGGATGGCATACCCTGCACGTGGAGGCGCAATCCTCCACGCATCAGCGGGCGATAGAAGCCACGCTCCTGGTGTCCCCCGAAAAGCTGAGCTCCGCGCAGAAATTCGTGGATGCTCCCGCCACCGGCGTGATGGCCCAGATCTATTCTCTGCGGGATCGCGAATCCTGGGGCATCGGCGATTACCGCACCCTGCGTGAGTTGGGTGATGCCCTGCACCGCCTCGGCGGCGCGGATTTCATCCTGGTAAACCCCATGCACGCCGCGGAGGCAGCACCTCCCGTGGAAGATTCCCCCTATCTTCCCACCACGCGCCGTTTCACCAACCCCATCTACATCCGCGTGGAGGACACCCCGGAGTACCAACTGCACCCGGAGCTGCGAGAAACCATCGCGGGCATGAAGGAGTCCCTGAGCCAGAGCAATGGCTCGGCTGAGAAGCTGGAGCGGAACCCCGTGGTGGCGTCGAAAATGAGGGCGCTGTACGAATTGTGGACCGCAGGCATCGGTGAAGAACGAGAGGCCGAGCTGCGCACATACCGCGAAAAGGAGGGCGCGGGCCTGGAGGAATTCGCCGACTGGTGCAGTGAAAACGCGCGCGACTACGGTGCTGAGCACGGCATGGAACTGAGCGCGGATTACTACGCGTGGGTGCAGATGCTCTGCCAGGAACAGGAGTCCGCCGCGCAGGATGCGTTGCGGGAGCACATGCGGATCGGGCTGATGGCGGACTTGGCTGTAGGCGTGCACCCGGGAGGTGCCGATGCGCATATTCTGGCCGATGCGCTGGCTCCCGGCGCGAGCGTGGGAGCTCCACCGGACGGGTACAACCAGTTGGGGCAGGACTGGTCGCAACCACCGTGGCATCCGCGCAAACTGGCCGAGCAGGGATACAAACCGTGGCGGGACATGCTGCGCACCATTTTGCGCAGCGCTGGTGGAATCCGGGTGGATCACGTGCTGGGCCTGTTCCGCCTGTGGTGGATCCCGCGCGGGGCTTCCCCCACCGAGGGCACGTACGTGAAATACGACCACGAGGCGCTCATCGGCACGCTCGTGATGGAGGCGGAGCGGGCTGGCGCGGTGGTGATCGGCGAGGATCTGGGCACCTTTGAACCGTGGGTGCAGGAGTACCTGGCCAGCCGTGGCGTGATGGGCACTTCCGTGGCCTGGTTCGAAGGCGATGATGATGGAGCCAAGTCCCCGGACAAGTACCGGCAACTGGCGCTGACTTCCGTAACCACGCACGATCTGCCCCCAACCGCCAGCTACCTGCGCGGCGGGCACATCGATCTGCGGGACAAGCTTGGGGTGCTCACCCAGGATCCCGAAGATGAATTTGCCGATGATGCGCGCTGGCAGCAGGAAGTCCTCAGCACCATGGGAGAGGCCGGCGCTTTTGCCGGATATCCCTGCGAGTCCTACTTCCAGGCCGATGGGCAGGTCACGCAGGAGTCCGAGCAGCCACGCAACGGGCGGGATAACCGTCCCGGCGGCGCGGACGGGCTAGCGGAGTTTGCGGAAGGTCGTTCCTCGGGAATCCTTGAGGGCATGCACCGCTTCATTTCCCTGACCCCCTCCGCCCTGAAGTGCGTGGCGTTGGTGGATATGGTGGGCGATCTCCGCGCTCAGAATCAGCCGGGCACCACCCAGGATCTGTACCCCAACTGGTGTATTCCCCTGTGTGACCACTCGGGCAAGGCCCTGTTCGTGGACGACTTGCTGGAACTCCCCCTGGCGCGGGCCGTGCTTTCGGCCGCGCGTGGCGATGAGTAGCTGCGGCTCGAAGCTGGGTTGAACTCGTGAGCCTAGAAGCCAGCGCCTAGAAGACCGCGCTGGCCATCCACGCGACCAGCAACAGCACCATGAGCAGGACCAGAGCGGTGCGGACTTTGGAATTATGCTTCATTGGTGGTGACTTTCTCTCGTTGAGCTTCTTGAGCTGGGTTTTCTTGAGCTGGGACATCAAGCCCCAGCATGGCTTTCTCCGCCTCGCTCGGCGGGATAACTTTCCACAGCAGAGCATAGAGAACCCACGCGCAGACACCCGCGATCACCAGAACGATTGCGACCATCAGCGGGGTCTGCACCCACACGGGCAAGTTGATCAGCCATTCAAACATCGCTGTCCAGTCTATCCGCCCAGGGAAATCTTGGTTATTCCTTCCCCGCACCCGCCAGGCCGCGCCGCTTCAGCAGAGGCTCCACGCTGCGTTGCATCCCGCGGAACATCCAGAAGGCATCGTCGTAATCGATGGTTGCGCCCCTGGAGAGGATCATGCGGCGGAATCGGTTGCCGGCAAAGCGGACATCATCCGGATCCACGTCTTCCGCACCGTCTTCCTTCTCGACGCCACCACTGGCCGCCCCGGTATCCACAAAAGCCTGGAACCCATCAGCATCCAGCACTTCTGCCCAGAGGTAGCTCCAGTAGTCAGCGGAGTAGCCCCCGGCGAAGATGTGGTTGAAGTACGCCGACCGATACCGCGGCACGAGATGGCCCTCCATATCCACTCCTGCAGCTTCCAGGGCAGCGCGCTCGAACGCTTCCACGTCGGTGACCTGCGCAGCTTCCTCTGCGCTGAGCTTGTGCCACGCCAAATCCAGCCAGCACGCAGCCAAGAATTCCGTGGTGCTGAAGCCCTGTCCCCACTGCGCCTGCTGCTTCACCGCGTGCACCATGTCTGCTGGCAGCGGTTCCCCGGTATCCACGTGCTTGGCGTAATTGGCCAATACTGCTGGTTCCAGCGCCCAGTTTTCGTTGATCTGGGAGGGGAATTCCACGAAGTCCCGGGGCACGGAGGTTCCGGAAAGGCTGGGATAATGCACGTCTGAGAGCAGCCCATGCAGGGCATGGCCAAACTCATGGAACACGGTGGCCACTTCATCCATGTTCAACAGGGCGTGCTCACCTGGGTTGGGCTTGGCCACATTCATCACGTTGACCACCACGGGCAGCTGGCCGATGAGGTTGGATTGATCCACAAAGCTGCTCATCCACGCACCACCGCGCTTGGTGGGGCGGGCATACATGTCGGTGAGCAAAAGCCCGATCTCCGCGCCGGGCTCGGCCGCATCCGCGCCTTCCCGGACTTCCCACACCTGCACGTCTGGGTGGTAGCCCTGCAGATCCTCCCGCGGGGTCACTTCAATGCCATACAGACGCTTGGCCGCGAAGAACGCGCCATCCATCAGCACGCGATCCAGAGAGAAATACTTCTTCAGTTCGGCTTCGTCCACATCGAGCTCTTCGGCCCGTTGTTGCGCCGACCAATAAGGCCAATCCGCGCTGCTGAGAGGCTGTTCTTGCTCATCGCTCGAAACACCCGCCACGACCCGCTGATCCCCGGCGCGCTTGTATTCACTCCACGCATTAGCCACCGCAGCGGGGGTCAGCTGGCTCAACAGCTCTTCCACTGCCTCCACGGAACCGGCTGTTTCCACCTCGGTGACATAATCCGCGTGGTGGGCATAACCCAGCAGCTCGGCGCGCCGGGCGCGCAGGCGCACGATCTGCAGCAACGTCTCCTGATTTTCTCCGCCGCGGCCCAAGGAAGCGCGATGCACCAGCTCCCGGGCCTCCGCATTCTCCAGTTCTTCGAGCACGGGCTGCACACTGGGGAGTCCCAGCCGGAGCAGCCAGCCCTGTTTGCCCTCGTCTCGCGCAGCATCCGCCAACTGTCGCTTGGTGGCATCATCCAGGCCAGCTAGCTGAGTTTCCTCGGTGAACAGCACCGCGGAGGCCTCCGTGGATTCCTGCAGCTGGGCTCCGAATTGGGTGGTGAGGCTGGCAAGTTTGGCGTCGATTTTCCGCAAATCCTCACGCTGCGCCGCATCCAGGTTGGCTCCTCCACGAATGAAACGGCGGCGCCAATACGTCTGCAACGCGGCTTCCTCGCTACCTTCGGGCTGCTCAGGGATGGCCTGCACGCGCGCCCACAGATCCGCGTTGAGCAGTAGGTCGCTGAAGTGCTCGGATAGTTCCGGGGAAATGGTGGCCTCTACCTCGCGGACCTCCGGGGTGGCCAGCGTTCCCGCGTAGTTGAACGCGATGGCCAACACGCGATGCAGCATCTGCCCGGCCTCTTCCAGCGCGGCAAAAGTGTTCTCCCACGTTGGTTCCTCGGGATTCTGCGCGATCGCCGCGATCTCCGCAGCATGATCTGCCAAGGCCGTGCGGAACGCCGGAACCAGACTGTCCACCTGAATCTGGGCGAAATCGGGCAGCTCGTAGGGCAGTTCTGAAGGGGTGACAAAATCTTCCATAGCCACCACTGTAACCACCTCTACCGCTAAGATCGCACAGCATGAGCGATGCGCCAGTACCGAATCCAGAGTTGGACGTATCAACCCACGTGGGGACGTATCGCGGGTGGAGTGGCCCCACAGCCTCGCACTGGTCGGCCATCGAATACGCCGAACCGCCGCGCACCGTGGCAGAAAAATTCAGCCCCACGCGACCCGCCGAGCCGTTCACTGAAGTGCGCGAATGCCTGCCGCACTCTGACATTGGGCGCCATACCTTATCTGTCACCGCACCCGCCGGCTCAGCGGATCCGCAGGCTCACCTGCCCGTCATCGTGTTTGTGCATGGCGGACGCTTCCAATCCGGCCATGCCAACGGCCCGTGGTACCGCGGGGATGCCTTCGCGGAATCCGGTTGCATCGTGGTCAGTGTGAACTACCGCTACCGTTTCGAGGGGTTCTTGCCCTTGGAGGGCGAGCCTCTTCCTGCTGATTTTGACGCAAGCTCCGAGCCACCCTACTTCCGCGCCGTAGAAGACCTGATCACAGCCTTGCGCTGGATCCGTGACAATATCTCCGCGTTCGGCGGGGATCCACACAACGTCACAGCCATGGGTCAATCCGCCGGCGGCTCCTTGATCACCTACACCCTGGGCAGCCCGCGCGCCCGCGATCTGGTGCAGCGCTGCGTGATTCTCTCTCAAGGTCTTCCCCGAGTTCCGTGGTCGGCGCGCACCCGCATGGCCCGGCGTGCACTCCGTGGACCGCTGACCTTTGAGCACGTCAGCACGTTGTCTCAGGAGCAGGTGGCTTCCGGCTTTTCCCGCTACGCCCGCCGTTACCTCGATGACTGCGCCATCGGGCTGTTCCCGCATTCACCGGAGAACATGCCACCGATCCCCATGCTGATCGGCACGTTGCGTGATGAATTCGTCCGGATGCCCCTGGCGGAGCGCTTGGACACGGCTTATCGAGAAGGCAACCCCGTGACCAGGGCCATGGCAGACAGGACCATTCGGTTGTTGTCCAAAAGCTTGGGAGTGCCGAGCGTGGCGTCGAAAGAAGAAAAGAAGGCCTGGCGCAGCTATTGCGACAGCATCGAACCACCCCGGCCGATGGGGCGGGCGATTGGCGATGCAGCGATTCGTAAGTTCGATGTGGCGACGATGGAAGCCCTTGCCCCACAAGCTCCCACCTGGGTCTATGAATTTCACGGCGGGGCGGGCGACGTGCGATCGCGAGGCACGGATGCGCAACACTGCGCCGATATCCCGCTGGCGTTCAACTGCCTGGATGTCGCGCCCGAGTCCATCGCCCGATACTGCGGGCCCAATGCGCAGCAGCGCCTGCAACCCCTGGCGGATCGCTTCCACCAGCTGATCGTGGATTTTGCCCACGGCGGTGAGCCGGACTGGCCCACCTTCCACCCGAATACCGGGCGGCTGACGAAGCAATTCGATATGTCCAACTGCGCCGAGGACCTCGTGGAGGATGCGCACGGCCCTGTCCGGCGCTTCTTTCCGGAAACGTACAGTAGAAAACATGTCTAACTCGAACCCTTCTACCCCATCCCTGCACGTCCCCGATGTCGCTACTTTGCGTGCCCGCGGCACCATGAAGTGGACGCGTTATCCCGAGGACGTGCTGCCGTTGTGGGTGGCCGAGTCTGATTTTGATACCTGCCCTCCGGTACTCGACGCCGTGACAGACGCTGTTCAGCGCCAGTACTTCGGATACAAGGGCGATGGACGCCCGGTAGAAGAGGCCATCGTCGCGTTCAGCGCGGATCGTTTCGGCTGGCAGATCCAACCCGAGTGGGTGCGCGTGGTTCCTGACGTGGTCAAAGGCGTAGCTGTCGCTGTCGACGAACTCACGCCCGCCGGTTCCTCCGTGGTCATCCCGCTGCCCTCCTACTACCCGTTCTTTGACGTTCCGCGCTCCACCAACCGCCCCACCGTGCACATCCCCATGATCGTTGCGGAGCGCGATGGCAAGCCCGAGTGGACCTTTGATTTCGACGCCATGGAGGAGGCTTTTGTCGCCAAAGATGCAGCGCAACCAGTGGGAGCGCTCATACTGTGCAGCCCTTATAACCCTCTGGGCAGGGCGTTCCGTGCGGAAGAGCTGAACCGCGTGGTGGAGCTGGCGGATACCTATGGGGTGCGGATCATCTCTGATGAGATCCACGCGCCGATCGTCTACCCCGGCGCCATCCACATCCCCACGGCCTCCCTCAGTGAGAAGGCAGCGGAACTGACAGTGACAGTCACCGCGACCTCCAAGGGCTGGAATACCGCAGGTCTGCATTGCGCGCAGATGATTTTCACCAATCCGGCGGATCGCGAAAAGATGGACGGTGTTCACAATCTGCGCACGGGTGAGGCGTCCACTCTGGGCTTGATCGCTGCGGCGACCGCCTACAACGAGGGCCGCGAGTGGCTGGACGAGGAAGTGGCCTACTTGAGTGGCAACCTGGACCTGCTGGAGGAGCGCATCCCCGAAGTACTGCCGGGTGCGACTTTTATCCGCCCCGAGGCCAGCTATCTGCTGTGGATTGATGTCTCCACTGTGCCTGGTTTGGCCATCCAGCCAGCCCGCACTTTGCTGGAGCGCGCAAAGGTAGCGGTTTCCGAGGGCTCGGTGTTCGATCTGGGCCGCGATGGGCACATTCGCCTGAACTTCGCGACCTCCCGGGAGATCCTCAATGAGGCACTGGATCGCATTGCTGCAGCAGTGCGAAATCTGGAGTAGTAACTCTTGTCTCATGGGCGGTTATGCTTGCCCGTATGCTCAAGGCGTTTTCCCAGATTCTTCGTTTTACCCGTGAATTATGGCCACTGTATGTGGCCGTCATTATTACCTCTGTAGTCACTGCACTGCTGGCTCTGGCCACGCCTTTCTTGGTGGGACACGCCACGGACATCATCGTGGAATCTCTGCAAAATGATTCCCCGACCGAGGTGGCCATCAAATCCGTCGCCTGGGTGGCTTTGGCCCTGCTGGCAGCGGAACTGACCAGCACCGTTGTCCGCAACGTGGGCGGCTGGTTCGGAGACGTGCTCTCCACCCGGATGCGCCAGATCCTCTCCAACCGCTATTACGCCAAGCTCCTGTCCCTGCCGCAGAGTTATTACGATAACCAGGTCACAGGCACGGTCATTTCCCGCTTGGATCGCTCGATTCTGGGGCTGACGGACTTCGTTAATTCCTTTGCGAATAACTTCTTCTCGATGCTGCTGACCGTCATCATGATCCTCGGCATCACCGCGTTCTACTACTGGCCACTGGCCCTGCTCCTGGCGATCATCTTCCCGATGTACCTCTATCTCACCGCTTTGACCTCTAAGAAGTGGGCAGTGTGGGAGAAGGAGAAAAACGAGCACATCGACCTTGCTCAAGGCCGCTTCGCCGAGGTCATTGGCCAGGTCAAGGTGGTGAAGTCCTTCGTCACCGAGCTGCGCGAACTGCGTTTGTTCCAGCGGCACTTCGGTGACGTGGTGCGGCTCACCCGCGGCCAGTCCCGCTACTGGCACAAGATGGATATCATCCGCCTCGGCGCCATGAACCTGATCTTTTTCGCCATCTACTTCACGCTGTTCTGGCGCACCATCACCGGGCATTTCAGCCTGGGTGACATGGTGCTGTTGCTGCAGTTCGTGGTCATGGCTCGTCAGCCAGCACAGATGATGAGCTGGTTGGTCGATACCGCGCAGCGCGCAGCGGCCGGATCAATCGACTACTTCAAGGCCATGGATGAGCTGGAGGAGAAGTCCGCCAACCCCGTGTTGATCAATGCAGCTCAACCCAGCGGATCCATGCAGCTCACCGATGAGCAGGTGGAAGCCGCATCCCGTCCACTGCTGACTGCTCCCGATCAGGGCCCGGTCATCGAGTTCGATGATGTGTCCTTTGAATACATCGAGGGCGAGCCAGTGATCCACGGCGTGACCTTCTCTGCCTCCAAGGGGCAGAAGGTGGCGCTGGTGGGCGAATCCGGCGGTGGCAAGTCCACGCTGGTTAACCTCTTGCTCGGCCTGTACTCCCCCACCTCGGGATCCCTGCGAGTGTGTGGTCAGGAACTCTCCGATACCTCAGCTTCGGAACTGCGCAGCTCTGTAGGCGTGGTGTTCCAGGAGCCGGCACTGTTCTCTGGCACCGTGCGGGAAAACATCGCCTATGCTCGCCCGGGTGCCACCGATGCCGAGGTGGAGGAAGTGGCGAAGAAGGCCCATGCGCATGACTTCATCGTGGGCTTTGCCAAGGGTTATGACACGCTCATCGGTGAGCGCGGACTGCGCTTGTCCGGTGGGCAGAAGCAGCGCATCGCGGTAGCCCGAGCCATGCTAAAGGATGCTCCCGTGCTGGTTCTGGATGAGGCCACCTCCGCTCTGGATACCAAGGCGGAGCGCGTGGTTCAGGCCGGTTTGGAGAAGTTGATGGTGGGGCGCACCACGCTGGTGATTGCCCACCGTCTCTCCACGATCGCCAACGTTGACTTGATCGTCACCCTGGACCATGGACGGGTCGATGAGGTGGGTACGCCAGCCGAGTTGGCTGTCTCCGGCGGTATCTACAACGAGCTCTTGCGCCTCACCGCGTCCAGCTCTGCCGCGGACCGCGAGCGCCTCAAGCGCTTCGGTTTCCACGAAGGTGATTCAGAGGAAGATGACGAAACCGAATCTTCTGCCGAGGAAAGTTACACGAGCCAGTAAGTTACTTCCCGCCTTCAAGCATGGGCGGGGCCCGTATGAAAGCGCAGGTTGCGGCCACCTGCGGGACCCTTGGTAAGCCGGGAAATGCCACGGAGGGCTATGGTGGATAGTTATGAAAGAATCTTATCCACTGTCCATTACCGAATTTCCTGACTTTGAGGGCAACACCATCTCTGCGGGCTCCGCAGAGGCCCAAGCTGCGGAAAAGCTAGCGCGCGAGAACGACCGCGGGCATGTCTTCCACAGCTGGTCTGCCCAGGCCAAGATCAATCCACTGCCCATCGCTTACGCGTCGGGTTCTTGGTTTTACGACTACGCCGGCAAGGGTTACCTCGATTCCAGCTCCCAGCTGGTGTCTGCCAACCTGGGTCACAACCACCCACAGTTGGTCGAAGCGATTGAGTCCCAGCTGCGTCGCGTCACCAACGTGAACCCAGCGTTTGCCAGCGATGTTCGTGGCGCACTTGCCGAAGACCTGGTGAAGAAGGCACAGGGTGACTTCTCCCACGTGTTCTTCACCAACGGCGGTGCTGATGCTGTGGAGCACGCCATTCGCATGGCGCGCAAGCACACCGGCAAGGCCAAGGTGCTTACCGCTTACCGCAGTTACCACGGTGCCACCGGTTCCGCGATCATGGCCACGGGTGAAGCTCGCCGCCATGGAAATCCCACCACCGATGGCGATATCAAGCACTTCTGGGGACCTTTCCTCTACCGCTCTGCGTTCCACGCCACCACCGAGGCCGAAGAGTGCGAGCGCGCATTGCAGCACCTCGAGGACACGATTGACTTCGAGTCCGACGTAGCAGCCATCCTCATCGAGTCCATGGTGGGCTCCTCGGGTGTCATCGCTCCCCCAGCCGGTTACCTGGAGGGCGTGCGCGAGATCTGTGACCGCAAGGGCATCTTGTGGATCGCGGATGAAGTCATGGTCGGCTTTGGCCGCACCGGCAAGTTCTTCGCCTACGAGCACGGCGGCGAAGACCTCCAGCCGGATCTCATTACCTTTGCCAAGGGTGTCAACGCAGGCATCGCCCCATTGGGCGGCGTGATCATGACTGAAGCCATCAAGTCCACCTTCGATGAAACCCCTTACCCCGGTGGTCTCACCTATTCCGGACACCCCCTGGCCTGTGCCCCAGGCGTGGCAGCCTTGCGCGTCTATGACCGCGAGAACGTCTTCGCCACGGTTGAAGAGCTCTCGTCCAGCATCTTGGCACCACAGCTGCGCGAGATCGCCGCCAAGCACCCTTCCATCGGTGAAGTCCGCGGACAGGGTTTCTTCTGGGCACTCGAGTTCGTCAGCGATAAGGAGTCCAAGACTCCTCTTGGCGCCGACGCGATGGGTGCCGTGGGTGCGGCGATCAAGGAAGCTGGCGTGTGGCCAATGGTTTCCGGCCACCGTCTGCACATCGCTCCCCCACTGACCACCTCTGCCGAAGAGCTGCAATACATGCTCAGCGTGTTCGATAGCGCCATCGAAAAGGCCGACGCAGCACTTGCATAACCTGCATTAGCTGCCCTTTCGGGCAGCAAAAAGGAGGGTCGAGGCTTTAAGCCTCGGCCCTCCTTTTTTCAGCGTTTATGCTGGAGAAGTATTACTTCTCGCCTGCATCGCCGATGACCTTGTTTACGCCATCAGCAAGCTTGTCCTTGGCCTCGTTGGCCTTTTCCTTGATGCCGCCGACGGTCTGGTCTGCGCGGCCTTCGTTCTCGAGGCGCTCGTTACCGGTGACGTCGCCGGCAGCTTCCTTTGCCTTGCCGCCGAGCTGCTCAGCCTGGTTCTTCAGTTGATCAGACATATTGAATCTCCTTAGTGACTTACGCGTCCAGACCTGCGATCAATCTTTGAGGTCTGTGTCCCCGCGGTGGGAACTTACTTTTTCGATCCTAGCGAAAAATTCGCCAGGTCTGCTGGCAGTTCGCTGGGAACTGCCAGCCAACCGCCTTGAGAAGGCAGCCGGTGGACTACTTGCTGTAGTCGTAGAAGCCCTTGCCGGACTTGCGACCGGTGTGGCCAGCGGTGACCATGCGGCGCAGCAGTGGTGGGCAGGCGTAGGAAGGATCTCCGTACTCCTTGTACATCACGTCTGCGATGAACGCACAGGTATCCAAGCCGACCATGTCTGCCAGGGTCAATGGACCCATTGGGTGAGAAGCACCCAGCTTCATGCCGGTATCGATGTCCTCTGGGGTTGCCACACCCTGCTCCACCATGCGCACTGCGGAGAGCATGTACGGCACCAGCAGGAAGTTGACGATGAAGCCGGAGCGATCCTTGGCGCGGACTGCGGTCTTGCCCAGCGCCTCGGTGGCGTAGGTCTCCGCGCGCTCGATGACGTCCTCATCGGTGGTCAGAGCGGGGATGACCTCCACCAGTGGCAGCACTGGCACTGGGTTGAAGAAGTGCAGGCCGATCACGCGACCTGGGTTCTCCGTCGCGGACGCGATGGTCTGGATTGGCAGTGAAGACGTGTTGGAGCACAGGGCTGCCTTGGGATCGGTGACGATCTTATCCAGCTTGGAGAACACGTCCTTCTTGATGTCCTCGTTCTCCACGATTGCTTCGATGACGATCTCGCGGTCAGCGAAATCTTCCAGTTCGGTGGTGAAGGTGAGGCGGCCCAAGGCAGCTTCGCGATCTTCCGCGCTGAGCTTGCCGCGATCCACGGCCTTGCTCAGGGACTTCTCAATCCGGGACTTGCCTGCATCCGCAAACTCCTGCTTGGCTTCCCAGATGAGAACGTCGCTGCCAGCCTTGGCAGCCACTTCTGCGATTCCGGAACCCATCAGACCTGCACCGATAATGCCTACGCGCTGAACCATTGTCACTCCTAATTTGTTGGGGATGTGATGTACCTCTTTCCAGCCTAACTGTGTGGGACTGGCCACGTCACAGTTCCCCCTCCGATCCAGGAGGGGGAACTACATTGAGAGCTGCTATTTGGCGTCGGAAGAAGAAGGGTTGTTCGCTTCCCCCTCGGTCACTTTGTTCGCAGCTGATTCCGAGTGCTCAACCTCGTAATCTTGCGCCACCTCACCCATGGATCCCTGCACGCCCAGGTCTCCGGCGATCACCACGTTGCCGGGGATCACCAGATTTCCTTGTTCGTCATAGGTCACACCGGGCAGCTCGTTGCCGTGCTCGTCGTAGCCAGGGGCGGGCTTGGCCTCATGCAGCTCCAGCTTTTCAGCGGAGTCTGTCTTGTCCCACTGGCGGGTCGAGGGTTCTGGGTGGTACTGCATGTCGTCGGACATTCCCCTCACCAGGGAATACATCATCACGAAGAAGACCAGGAAGAACGGGAATCCCACGATGATCACCGTCTCCTGCAGTGCCGTGATGCCCGCATCGGGCGCCATCACCAGGATCGCGCCGGCCACCGCACCGATGGCGATTGCCCAGCCCACGCGGTAGATGGTGGGGGTCTTGTCTTCCTCACCGGCAGCAAACATGTCGTTGATCAGCGCCGCGGAGTCAATAGAGGTGATGAAGAAGATTGCCACCACAACCAGCGCGAAGATGCTGGTGAACGTGCTGAGCGGGAAGTAATCCAGGAACCCGAACAGCGCGAAGGCGGTATCACCCTCATGCACCACGGGGCCGGTCAGTGCGCCGGGGTTTTCCCGCTCAATGTGCAGGCCAGCAAAACCGAAGATGGAGAACCAGATCACGGTGAAGAACGTGGGTAGCAGCAGCACGCCACCGATGAACTCGCGGACCGTACGGCCGCGGGAAATGCGGGCGGCGAACATGCCCATGAATGGAGACCAGCAAATGGTCCATGCGAAGTAGAACACTGTCCACTTGCCCTGCCATCCCGGATTAACTTCCAGGGAATCTGACCAGAACATCAGCTTGGGTAGCCATTCCGCGTAGATGGACACGGAGTCCAACGTGCCGCGGAGCAGGAAGAGGGTTGGCCCCACCGCCAGCACGAACAGCATGAGCGCTGCAGCCATGATCACGTTGATATTGGAGAGCAGCTTAATGCCCTTTTCCAGACCAGCGGCCACGGACAAGCACGCCACAAACACGATCACGGCGATGACGATGAGCTGCACCCACGCCACGGTCGGCGCACCAAACACCTTGGCCAAGCCAGCATTAATCTGCAGCACGCCCATGCCCACGGACACGGCAATGCCGAAGACCGTGCCGATAATGGCCAGCGCGTCAATGAGTTTGCCGGGCCAGCGGTAAATTGCGCCGCCGAGCAGTGGCGAGAAGATGGAGGAAACCCGCGGTGGCAGGTTGCGCTTGTAGATGAAGTAGCCCATGCCCAAACCAGGTAGCGCGAAGATCACCCACATGTGCAGGCCGAAGTGGAACATGGTGAATCCCATGGCCTCCCGGATGGCCTCCAGGCTGCCGGGCTCCACATCTTGCATCGGCACATTGGTCATGTGGTTCAGCGGTTCTGCCACACCCCAGAACATCAGCACGGAACCCAAGCCACCTGCAAAAAGCATGGCGAACCACGAGGCGGTGGAGTGTTCCGGGCGCTCGCCATCCTGACCCAGTCTCATCCGGCCGTATCCCGAGATGAACAAGAAAATCAGGAAGATGAACGCCAGCGAGACACCTCCCACGTACAGCCAGTTGAGGTTGGTCAGCAGCCATCCTGAACCTTTGCCCAACACCGTGGCGGATTGCTCCGGCAGCAAGGTGGTTAAGGCAACGAACAACAGGATGAATCCGGCCGAAAGCCCGAAGATGAGCGGGTCAACCTTGCCGTTTTTCTTTTTGTTTTCGACGCCACCCTCAACCGCATGGGCTTGTGACCCAGCGGTGGAGTGGTCTGAAGAATTATCTGGTGTGGTCCCAGGCGCTTGTATGCCCACGGTGAACCAACATCCTTTCTCAGGAAATTTTCTGAGGAATTTTCCCGCGTGACCTGGCTATACCCACCCCATATTGGAGCTGACATGCAAGCCAGATTCATGACAGTGAAAATTCCAACGTACTTGGCCACCCTACGCGGAGGGCAGGACAATTCCAGATTCTGCAAGTTTCCCGCTTTAAGGATTTGCCCATGCTGCTGGGGGTTGAGCTTCAAGCCAACCAGTACAGACCTGGCAGATCGAACACAGCTTCTTTCAATCTTGGGGATCTAAATTAGTGATCACTGGTCAACAGAAAGGACACCATTTACGAACGGTCATTCTCTCCTCTTGAAACGTCAGCACTGATCCCCCGGGCTCCGAATGGACCTGGGGGTTAGGTGTGTCTGGAGTCAGAGAGACAATCGGGCGCAGAAAACCTCATGCGTGTCCGGCCATTCAGTAATGTGTCCCTGGTGAGCCTTGACGCAACTACCCTGGAACGCCTCATCAGCGATGTCCGCGGCGCTATCCAGCACCGCGATGCCACGCAATGGCGTTTAGATACCATCAGCAATGGTGGCTTCGCCCCCACGATCGGCAGCGATGACGATGCCCGCGTGTTTGCCTTCCCGCAGACAATCCAGACTGCTGCCTACCTGGCACAATTCCAGGCGGTGAACTTCGGCCAGCTGCGCACTGATCTCCTGGGCATCCAACTTCCTGTGCTGGCGCAGTTTGAATCCCAGGCCGAAATGGCCCGGCAAACCACGGGATACCGGGGCTTCCGCAAGTTGTTTTCTTCCCGGCCAGTAGAAGGCGAGCAAATTGTCTCTTGGATGCTCTCGGTAGATACCACCACGATTCACTCCATCCTCTCCGGGATTGATGCCGCGCTCGGTTCCACTGATCGCAATGAGTTCATTTACCTCAATCCGAAGAATTTTCAGGGGCAGATCGAAGCGGATCTGGTGCGCCTCACCGGTTGGCCAGTGACATGGGTTGATTCCGAGCAAGTGAACCGCCATGTGGAAGCAGTGGGGTCCATCCAGGCAGCACACGAGACCGAGCGAGCCCTGGAAGCCGCGGTGAACAAGGCAGCGCATGTCTTGAATACCCAGCAGGCCCAGGCCGAATTGCAGCGCACAGATGTCTCCGTCCTGGATGCGATCACCGATGGGCGCGTTCGTTTGAATCAGCTGGCGCATTTGGGGATCCCAGCGATTGCGGGGGCGTCGGCGTCGGAGCTCATGAAGATCGATGGGGTCGGTGAGAAGACGGCCAACCAGGCGATTGCGGCGGCCAGGTCCTACTCGGCCGATGTGATCAACAGTCAGCATCCCATCATCAATTATCAGGACAAAGTGCCCTGCACGGAATACGTGACCGCGCTGGCGAACCTGTTGACTTACCGCGATAACCTGCGGGATCTGCCGGTGAGCCCGCTGCAGCTTTCGCCCGTTCCGCAGGGGACGATGGTTGCCGTGGCTGGGGTCAATGACCTGATCACGGGCGGTAATTTTCAGCGTCCGCACCGGCGGATTGAGAGCGAGGAGGCCTGGAATCTCTACGCTGTTCGCGCCGCGGAGTTTCATGCGTTTGGGGATTCGGAATCCGGTTCGCAGGTGCCGCCGGAGGTGGCAGAGCGGATTGCGGATATCACGCTGCGGGGTACGGTTCACGCCTCGCTGCGTGGCTATCAGGCGTTTGGTTCCAAGTTCATCCTCGCGCAGCACAAGGTGCTCATCGGCGATGAAATGGGGCTGGGCAAGACCATGCAGGCGCTGGCAGTGTTCGCTCACCTGGCCGCCGAAGATAAGCGGCACGCGCTGGTGGTGTGCCCGCCTTCGTTGCGCATCAACTGGCAGCGAGAGATCGGTAAGTTTACCGATCTGAGCACCTTTCTGATTCATGGTGCGGATAAGGACGTGCAGCTCGAGGCGTGGAAGCAGAAGGGTGGGGTGGCAATCGCGGGCTACCCGGAGACCCGTGCGGGCAAGATGCTGGGCGATTCCCTCGGAGTGGGCCTGGACATCCTGGTGGTGGACGAGGCTCACCGTGCCAAAAACCGCGATTCTCAACAATCCCAGGGCGTGTTCGCGCTCACCGGCCACGCGGATTACGTGGTGTATCTGACCGGCACGCCTCTGGAAAACCGGGTATCCGAGTTCGAGGTGCTGCTGGGCTACCTCAACCAGGAGATCCCCGCTGAACTGGATAAGGTGCGCGGCAAGCCGAGCGAGTTTCAGCAGGCCATCGCAGGAATTTATTTGCGACGCAACCAGGTCGATGTGCTGAACGAGCTTCCTCCCCTCTTGGAGGTTGAAGAGTGGGTGGAGCCCAAGCCCGATGATGTGGAGAAGTACGAAGACGCGGTGCGTCGGGCACATTTCATGGACATGCGCCAAGCATTCTCTGGCGCGACGTCCGCGAAAATGGAGCGCGTGACGGAGTTGCTGGATGATGGCGCTGAGGCGGGCAAGACCATTATTTTCACGTTCTTCCGCTCTGTCCTGGATGATCTCTTGAGCACACTGGGTGGCCGGGCCTACGGCCCGATTGCCGGCGGAGTGAGCCACGAGGAACGGCAACAAGCAGTGGACGCGTTCAGCGCCGCCGAACCCGGCGCGGTGCTGGTGTGTCAGATCACCGCTGCTAGCGAGGGTTTGAACATCCAGGCAGCCAACCGCATCATCTTGTTTGAGCCACAGCTGAACCCGGCCACCGAGGCACAGGCCATCGCGCGTGCCCACCGGATGGGGCAAATCAACACCGTGGAAGTCCACCGGTTGCTTACTCCGCACTCAATGGAGGAGCGCCTCGTGGAGATGCTGGAGAGCAAACGGGCATTGTTTGATCGCTTTGCCAGGGATTCCGTGACTGCCGATTCCACGCCTGAAGCAGTGGATGTTTCCGAGGCGGCCCTGATTGATCAGGTCATCGCGTCCGAACGCGCCCGCATTGGGGAGCCGGAGAAGCTCTAGCGGGACTAGCTGGGCTTATTCCTTGAGGAAATCGGCCACCGGCAGGCGGCTGATCTGCACGTCGAGGATGCACGCGGTGCCGTGATGCGCCTCGAGGAAGCGCGCCACGTCTCCCCCGGGAAGCAACTGCTCGGGCTCGGTGACTCGCAGACCATCCACGCCGAACGCTCGGCCCATTTCCGCGAAGTTCACGTTAGGCAACAGCATGGGGTCGGCTGCGAGTCCCTTCGGCGCATACTGATGCACCTCGGCTCCATACGCAGAGTCATTCATCACGACCAACGCGCCACCGGCACCGTGGGCGGCGGCAAAGAACGGCCCCAGATCCGCCAAGGCCATCTGCGTTCCGCCATCACCACTGATCAGCGCAGTAAAACGATCAGGTCGGGCTACCGCCACGCCAGTTGCGCTGGCAAGCCCCAGCCCGATGGTCATCACGGCACCTCCCACCAACACGGTGCCTCGCGGGTCTGGACACTGCAGGTACTTGGGTACCCAGCCCAGGAAGTGCCCGCCATCCGTCACCACACTGCGTTCCGCAGGCAACAGCTCATCGAGCTGACGCAGCACGTACCGGGGATCCAACAATCCGTCTTCCCCGCGCTGCGCGAAACAACCCGGATCCAGATCCTCTCTCTCAGCTTCCGGTAGCTCACCGATGCTTTCCCGCCACGTGCTGCGGGGTCCTGCTTCGGCAAGGCCAGTTGAGTCCTGGCCTTCCACCTGCGCCTGATCTTCGCGGGATTCTGCCAGCTCTAGAAGCATGGCCGGCAACAACTGCTCCAGGGGAATGCTGTGCAGCTCATCCACCGGGATGAAGGGTTGCTTCAAAGGCGTGGCATCCGGTGCTGGATCCCAATCCACCCGAATGATCCGCGCTTCTGGGTGGAGAATCGTGCCCTTGCGCATCTGCAGCAGGTTCATGCTCGCACCCAGCACCAGAACCACATCAGCATCCTGAAAGGTAGACAGCCGACCGCGGTGGGCGAAGCCTCCGCACACTCCCAAGTTCCAATGAGGATCCACGGCATTCCTGGCCATCGCACTGGTTGCGAAAAGCGCGCCAAGCTCATCTCCCAGCTGCTGGGCCTGGGCTTCAGTGCGGGAATCCACCACTCCCCGGCCCACCAAAATCAGCGGCCGTTGAGCCGCGCGTAGCGCCTCGATAATCCCTTGCGCAGCGGCCTTCACCGGGTCACTTGAGCTCTCCGGATCACGAGGGTTTTCCAGATCGGCGCCAGCAAGCGGGGTCATGATGGTGGAGACGTTGACCTCATGCGCGCCATCTTCGTCAGGGCTCGACTCCAGTGGGGCATCCACCACGTTGTGAGGAACTGCCACCACCACGGGCTGACGAGCATCCTGCGCAAACTCGAACGCAGAATAAATTGCCGTGCCTGCTGTTGCCGGGTCCGCGATGATCGTGCGCACTCGCAGGGCCTTGAGCACCCCCAAGGTGTCTACATCCATGGCGCGAGGGGCGGGTTTGGCGTCGATAAAAGGCTCTATACCTGCCACGTACACCAAGGGAATGCGCGCGGCTAGGGCCTCCGACAAAGGGGTCAAAGAGTTGGTGAAACCCGGGCCATAGGTGGTGGTGGCCACAGCCACGCGGCCGGTGGAACGATAATGCGCATCCGCCGCAGCCACTGCGCCCGCTTCGTGCCGCATGCCGGTGTAGCCCGCGCCCTCATTGCAAAGCTCACTCACGAGGTGGATGTTTCCGTTACCCACCACGCCATACGTGTGAGCATCGCGACGGTGGATTTCTTGGGCTAGCGCATGGGAAACGCTGCGAATGGGAGCAGTCATTAGCGGTTCAGGAAATCCTCGGTAGGGAGTTGGAAATCCGGGATGGTGGGGAGTTCATCCGGATTGGGCAGCTCGAAGGTGGGGGTTTCGAAGGTAGGCAGGGTAGGCAGCGTGGGAATTGAAGGTGGGGTGGGCAGCTGTGTGTCCGGGGTTTGCGTCTGAGGTGTTGGCGCGGTGGTGGGCGGGGTGCTCGAGGTACTTGGCGTGGTGGTTGTGGTGGTGGTCGAGGTGCGGGACGTGCTGGAATCGCGGGAGTCAGAATCGCCGGTGGACTTGAGAAACAGCAGCAGCAGACCCAAAGCCAGGGCGATCACGATGATGGCCAGGATCCATGCGGCGGCTCGGCCACCATTCTTGCGTGGCTCGGGACGGGATGCCTGGCGGGGTACTTGGCCAGGTGCGGGGCAGGACGCGGAACCAGCAGGAGGCACCTGTGGTGGGTACTGGTCCGAGTATTGCTGACCGTACTGGTCTGGGTACTGGTCCGGGTACTGCTGCTGGTAGGGCTGATCCTGCCCTGCCTGGCCATAAGCCGGGTACTGCTGGAACTCCTCCGCCCGGTGGTACTCAGGTGGCTTCGGGCCGTTGGGATCATAATGATCCTGCTCGGGCTGGTTGTACTGATCGCGCTGCGCAGAATAATCTCCAGTGCGGTCGCCATCTTGGCGCTCAAAAATCTGCGTGGGCTGATCGTCCTCGTAGTCGCCGTCCACATCCCACGGGTTACGCTGATGCGGAAATTGATCCTTGTCCTTGTCGCTCATGTGAAAAGTATCCCCTATTTTCTCTGCCAGCAGATACGCCAACACGCCTCGCTGGTGGGGCGAGGCGTGCGTAAATCAGTGCGTAACGTGGTCTTTTCGGAAGTTTTAAACCTTTATTGCAGGTGCTCGCCAGCGCGTTCCACATCGGCGTTTTGGGCTGCTGGCCCACCGAAAGTGAAGGCGGCTGCGGTGTAGTTGCTTCCAATCGACGCCGATGCGACCGTCTGGTCTCCGTAATCAGACCAGCCCCACTTGCTGCCGGTCACGCCGGGAAGGTGCGAAGTGCCCCAGTTCTGGCGAGTTCCATCTGCCGCCTCTGGAGCGGCCGTGCGCATCCAGCGGAGAATCAGGGAATCAGGACGCGACTTGCTCACCTTGTCCAGGTAGCGGGCGGTGTCTAGCGCAGAGGTGTAGGACAAGCCCCAGCGTGAACCCCTCCACGTGTTACCCAGGCCGTATTCGCGAGCCACGGCATTGATGCCGTCCGGGTACTTCTTGTCCAGGATGGTGGCTGCGTTGTCATCAGACAGACGAATCATTCGCTCGGATAGCTCCCGTTCGCGCTCGGAATGGTCGCCATGGCGCAGCACGTAATCAGCTAGGTACAGCTTTACGATGGACAGCCCTGGGCGGGATTCATTGGCGTTCGGGGTCTGCACGATGCCCCATGGCTTAATGGCGGCAAACGAAGTGCGGGAAGGCACGTTGGTGAGCATGACATCACCCTGCTGAGCAGGAGCACTCTCCTGGCCCGGGAGGTTAACCCCTGGGATCTCCGGCAACTGCACACCGGGAGGCAGAGGCACATCATTCAAGAGCTGGTCGGGGTCCGGCAAAGTCTGCTGACCACTGAGTTCAGCGAAGTTAGGTAGCTCTGGGAGTGCTGGGAGCGCAGGAGGTGCGACCTGCGCCTGGGCAGCTGCGGTGGATCCGAAGACCACGGATACAGCCAACATCGCGCTCACCGAGAAGCGAGTGAAAAAGCGCGCACGTGTAGTTAAGCTGCCGAGTTGCATGGGAAATCTCCGGTTCACCAGGATGAAATATAACGATTAGTAGGGAATCTTAACCTACTCCCAGGATTATCCAGCTTTCTTTCGCGTGCTTTCCCAGAGTGTTGCCATGACTTCTTCCTGCTTCACAGGTGCTAGGCCCCACGCTTCCACGCCCATGTCCACCTGCCCGGGAGCTGTCACTGGCGCAGAGGAATGCAAATGTCCATGCAATAGATAGGGCACGTTGAGCCGCAGTTCATCAAACCGGGATTCCATCCCCGCGTGCTCATACCCCGGCCGGGGAAAATGGCTCAACCACACTTCGCGATCTTCTCCCTGCGGATCCTGCCAGTGCATGACTTGGCGCTCTTGAACTGCATCAAATACTTCCAGGAACCGAGGCTGCCTGGTGTAAGCCCACTCGTGCAGTGGGTGCGATGAATCATGATTTCCGCTGATCAAGTAGGCGCGCAGAGGATCCGCACCGCCCCTGAACTGGGCGAAAAGCTCCGCTAGTTGATTCAATGCCCGCTCTTCCTGCGGTTCCCAACCGCTGGAAATATCCCCCAATACCCAGAGTTCATCACCACTGTTCAAGCTCTTGGCCAGGTTATCCAGGATCACCCGATCGTGTTCCTCTACCTCAGCAAATCCTCGTAGTTCCGCGATAAACGGGTGGCCTAGATGCAGGTCGCTCGTGAACCAAGTGGTCGCCATGCTTTTCTCCTTCACCAGCTACCAAAGATGGGCAGCTACTCGCAGCTCGAGACACTGTCTCTGCGCAATACATTTCCAGCTTAGTGAAAACGTCGCCTGCCCCTCCCAGCCACCCAGAGTTCATTCCTTAGGATGGTGATCCCATATATTGAGTTACATGACGTCTCACGCGAACAAATCTTCCGGATCATCCGCACCCCAGCCGTCATCGGCATCCGCCCGAGAAGAGAGATCCGCCCGCATTGCGGTCTTCGCATTCCCAGCGTTCATTCTTCTTGGTGCAATCGTTGCCCTGTTTGCGCCCGCCCCGTTCCTGCCTTTGGCCGAACACATCTCTGTGATGATCGCCATCATCATGCTGTGCATGGGGTTGACCTTAACGCTCCCAGATTTCACGCTGGTTATCCGCCGTCCCCTGCCAATCATCATCGGCGTGATTGCGCAGTTCGTGATCATGCCGCTGGGTGCGGTGTTCGTGGCGAAACTATTGGGGCTTAATCCAATGTTGGCCATCGGCCTCTTGATGCTTGGCTCCGTCCCCGGCGGCACCACCTCAAATGTGGTGTCCTATCTCGCCCGCGGTGACGTGGCCCTTTCCGTGACCATGACCAGCGTGTCGACACTACTTTCTCCCCTGGTCACACCCATCATCATGCTGCTTCTCGCGGGTGAAGAAACCCCCGTCAACGGAACCTCGATGGCATGGTCACTCGTGCAAACCGTATTATTGCCCGTCATCGCGGGCCTGATTGTTCGCGTGGTTTTCGATCGATTCGTCACACTAGTCCTGCCGATCCTCCCCTGGTTGTCCATCGTGGCGATCGGCGGAGTGGTCTTTCCCGCGGTCGCCAAATCCTCCGAAACCTTATTGTCTGTCGGCCTACTCGTGGTCGTGGCAGTGATTCTGCACAACCTCATCGGTTACGCACTCAGTTACCTAGCAGCAAAAATGTTCGGCTTCAGCATCCCGGTCGCACGCACCACAGCCATCGAGGTCGCTACACAATCTGCTGGGCTCGCCTCTGGCATGTCAGGCAAATACTGGTCAGCCGAGGCAGCCATTCCCGGTGCAGTCGCCGCAGTGTGGCATAACATTTCGGGCGCGTTGTTTGCCTTCCTCATGCGCAGGATCGATGCCAAAAATGGATTGACAACAGCTCCCCCACAGCAGCACGAGGATCCCTCCCCAGTTGCGACCTAAATCCGCTATGAAGTGTGGAACGATACCAAGTATGAACGTCACCCCGTTTTCTCGCACCAATCTCGCTCGCGCCAGTGCCATCTTGGCGAGTTTCGCGGTTCTCACCTCCACATCAGCCTGCAGTGTGGTCCCCGATTTCCTCAGTTCAGAATCGGAATCCACCACTGCCGAGACCGCGTCGCAATCCGATTCTCCTGCAGCGGACCCTTCTGCTGGCCAGACCAACTCTGGCCGCAAGCCGAACCCGACCACTGCGCAGGCCTCTCCAACGGAATCCACCACAGAATCCACCGCTCCCGCCTCCAACTGTGGCGTGGACACCTCTGCCGAGGAGATCTACCAGAACATCTCGGAAGTCCCCTTGGGGGAAGTCAGCGGCATGCACTGGGAATACAACGGTGACTCCAATTACGATCCTTGCGCAGACCTCAGTTATGCCAGCGTCGATCAGATGCCGCAGGGCAACGGGCAGTTTGCGCGTCAACTCATGCTGTTCCACAAGGGCGAGTACCTGGGCGTGGGCAGCGATCGCTCCCTGCAGCACATCAGCGTGCACAACATCAGCGATGATTCACTCACCGTCACCTATAAAGACTGGTGGGCACAGCGGGCTGCCGGCGCTCCAAACGCTGAGTCCGGCAATTACACCAAGGACGTCACGTACCACTGGGATGGCGATCAAGTCCAGATGATCGGCAACGTCCCCGGCGAGTAATCCGACCTTTATCCACAGGTCACTGGGCTGTGGATAAAGATTATTGATCGACGCCTCCCTCCCCCAGCCCGTCTTGAGCATTTGTTAACGTCAGTTCCGCACGTTGAATGCAGCGTGGCGTCGGGGAAGAAATGGCTTGCTGAGCACGAAGAAGATACAGGGGCGGGGATGGCGAATTTAGACTCAATAAAGCTCAAAGTGGAAAAGCTGCTGGCTATGGCGGCGGATCGCGAAGGCTCCCCGGAGGGGGATGCGTTTCGGGTCAAGGCTTTTGAGCTCATGGCGCAGTACGGGGTGGATGAAGCGCAGCTGAGCGCGGGGGAAGAAGCGCGGGTTGTTCATCGGGAAACGCAGCTGACGGGCACGTATACGGATATGCAATTCATGCTGCTCAATGCGCTGGGTACGGTGCTGCATTGCCAGGTGGTGATGTTTAAGTTGCCGCGCAGTTCCAAGGTGTCCAAGGCGGTGCTTTTTGGGCGTCCGCACCATGTGGAGCGAGCGGTGCTGCTCTACGGGTTTCTCTCTCCCGCGATGATCGCGGGAGCCACCACGATGACGGACATGTGGCCTGATGAAAATATCTCCCTGACCACACGCAAACGCAGCTGGATGACCGGCTTTGTTTCCGAGATCACCGCGCGCTTGCGCAGCATTGAGGCTGAGCACGCGCCGGAATACGCGCAGGCAGACAACGGTGTGCAGCGTTCCGGCGAGGTGGTGTTGCAGCAGGATCGGGACCTGGCAGCGGAGTTGGCGCTGGAGCATTTCCCGCACTTGCGCCGCAGCAGGGGTTCGCGGAGAAGAATCGACCCGCTGAGCTTCGAGCACGGTGCGCAAGAGGGGAAGAATATGGATCTCGGGCAGACTCGCATGAGCAATGCGCGGGGAGCCCTGCCCCAAGGGGCTACTGGTCGCGCAACTGGCTAGGGAGTGGTGTCTAGCGCGGGCGTGGGCTGCACCGTGTCTGGACTGAGCTGGCCAATGACCACAACTGCCACCGCGACCACCAACCAGATGACCCACCAGTGACGCTGCGGGATTTCGGGTAGCTGCTCGGGGTCTGCAAAGAGCGCCAGATCATTGTTGTGCATCATGCTGAGATCTCGCCGATAAGCTCCGTTGGCCTGCATCCACTGGGTGATCTTGGCTTGGTCTTGCTTGTTTCGCCAGAGCCAGTATCCGCTGGGGAGAGCGAAAAACACCGTGGTGCACAGGCTGATGATCACGCCGTGCAGCGCATTGACGTCGTCATTGGGAAGGAAAACGGAGACGGCCATCAACCCTCCCAGACCAAGGGCAATCCAGGAAGCGATTTTCTTGGCGGGGGTGGGACGATATTTCTGCAAGCGCTGCAGGCGCTGCTGATTGAGCACCTGGATGTACTGCTGCTGAGGGTTATTCGAGCTCAGCTGCACCGGCGGAGTGTTGAGCGGCATCCATGCGGCAAGGGCCGAATCATAGGCGCGTTGCAGATCAGCGGCGGGTGCCGGCTGGTGCTGCCACTGGGGATTATTCCCGTATGGATGCTGGTAGCTCATGGGTCACTAGTCCGCATCCGTGGAAAGCGCAGCCACGAAAGCCTCCTGCGGCACCGAAACACTGCCGATGGACTTCATGCGCTTCTTTCCCTCTTTCTGCTTTTCCAGCAGCTTACGCTTACGGCTGATATCGCCGCCGTAGCACTTCGCCAGCACGTCCTTACGTAGGGCACGGATGTTCTCGCGGGCAATGATCTTCGCACCGATGGCAGCCTGGATTGGCACCTCAAACTGCTGACGAGGGATCAATTCCTTCAGCTTCACGGTCATCTTGTTGCCGTACCACTGGGCATTATCCCGGTGCACAATGGCGGAGAACGCATCCACTGGCTCGCCCTGCAGGAGGATGTCCACCTTCACCAGGTCAGCCAGCTGATCGCCGCTCTCCTCGTAGTTCAGGGAGGCATAACCCTTGGTGCGGGACTTCAGCTGATCGAAGAAGTCGAAGATGATCTCGCCCAGGGGCATGGTGTAGCGCAGCTCCACGCGATCCTCGGACAGGTAATCCATACCACCCATCTGGCCGCGCTTGGACTGGCACAGTTCCATGGTGGGGCCGAGGAATTCGGAAGGGACGATCACGGTCATCTTCACCATCGGCTCATAGACCTCGCGGATCTTGCCGCCCGGCCAATCCGAAGGGTTGCGCACGGTGAGCTCGGATCCGTCCTCGGACACCACGCGGTAGACCACGCTCGGTGCCGTGGAGATCAGATCCAGGTCAAACTCTCGCTCCAATCGGGTGCGGGTGATCTCCATGTGCAGCAATCCCAGGAAGCCACAGCGGAATCCAAAGCCCAGCGCCACGGAGGTCTCGGGCTCAAAGGTCAGCGACGCATCGTTGAGCTGCAACTTTTCGATCGCTTCGCGCAGCTCAGGGTACTGATCCGCAGAAATCGGGAAGAGGCCCGAGTAGACCATCGGATTGGGCTCCGCATAACCACGCAGCGGAGTTTCCGCACCGTTGGTAGCCCAGGTGATGGTGTCACCCACCTTGGACTGTCGCACATCCTTCACGCCCGTGATGATGTAGCCCACCTCGCCCACGCTGAGGCCCTGGGACTTCATCGGCTGCGGGGAAACCACACCGATCTCCAGCGTCTCGTGGTTCGTGCCGGTGCTCATCATCTGGATCTTCTGCCGCGGCTCCAGCTTGCCGTCCATCACGCGCACGTAGGTGACCACGCCGCGGTAGGTGTCATACACAGAGTCGAAAATCAGGGCCCTAGCTGGCGCATCCGCATCTCCCACTGGAGTTGGGATCAGCTCACACACGCGGTCCAGCAGCTCCGGCACCCCTTCACCGGTCTTGCCCGAGACACGCAACACGTCCTCTGGCTCACAACCGATGATGTGGGCGATCTCCAGAGAGTACTTATCGGGATCAGCCGAAGGCAGGTCGATCTTGTTCAAGACCGGAATAATCTCCAGGTCTTTCTCCATGGCCAAATACAGGTTCGCAAGGGTTTGCGCTTCGATGCCCTGGGCGGCGTCGACAAGAAGAATCGCACCCTCACACGCCTCAAGGGCGCGCGAGACCTCGTAGGTAAAGTCCACGTGACCAGGGGTATCAATGAGGTGCATGATGAGCTCTTCGCCCTCATGCTTACCGGAACGGGGCACCCACGGCAGGCGCACATTCTGCGCCTTGATGGTGATGCCACGCTCGCGCTCGATGTCCATGTTGTCCAGGTACTGGTCGCGCATGTCGCGATCCTCGATCACTCCAGAGAGCTGGAGGATTCGGTCGGCGAGGGTGGACTTGCCGTGATCGATGTGGGCAATGATGCAGAAGTTGCGAATTCGGCTTGGATCCGTGAACGTGTCCGCCGCGTAATTTCGCTTCTTGACTGCCATATGTAGAAAACCCCTTCGATATTGATACGTGACCTTGAACTCTACTAGAGGGTGCGCGAATTCCCATGTCGCGCCGTCGCGTGGCCGATTGGGGGTTATTATCGGATTCATGTCACCGCACCGCGAACAATCCCGCATGGGAGATTTTTCCTCCCGGAATAGTTCGGGCAACGCCGTGCGTCGCTTTCTCCGCCGGAACTTCACCTCCAAGAACAATTTGGAGGACGGGCTGGACATGCTCAACGAATACCTGGGGCTGGCCTCCAACCGGCAGAGTTATGCCGCCACCAAGGATGAGTCCGTGAAGGTGCCGACCCAGCAGCACGCCCAGGCCGTGATGTACGCCCCGGATATGGATGGCCAGGCCGACCCGGGCGAGGTCATATGGAATTACCTCCGCACCCAAAAGGGCGGCGACCTGCAGCTGCGCTCCATCTTGATCGTCGGCCGGCAGAAGCACACGTTGCTGGGCCTGCTGATTAGCGCCAATCCGGAGCACGCGCACAAGCACAATTGGATGCGCATCGGCTCCGGGCCCTGGGATCGCGAGGGCCGGGAATCCTATGTGTGCCTGGACAAGGTGCTGGAAATCCCGGAATCACAGATCCAACGCCGCGGAGTCTCCATGCCCGAGCGACGCTTCGAGCGCATCGCCGCCGCCCTACGCTCCGATTTCGGGTGGAACTAGCGGCGTGAGCCCTTTCCTTTCTTTTCGGTTGCCTGTTCTTTTCGACGCCAGGGATTATCAGTTCCGCCGATCATGCTGGTAAGTTGATACCTCGTTCATATCTGGGCTCATCCACCGTGGGTTCCCTTCTTTGAGAAGGGGATTCACGATGCGGGGGTTCGTGTCGCACGCTGCAGGACCTTGGGCAGTTTGTTAGAGATCACACGGGCATTGTCACCTCGCTGTTGAGCCACTAGTGCAACGAACACTAACCAAAGAAAGAGGTATGCCACCATGGCAAACATCAAGCAGCAGAAGAAGCGCGTTCTCACCAACGAGATCGCACGTCAGCGCAACCAGGCCATCCGTGCCCGTCTGCGCACCGAAGCCGGCAAGTTCAACAAGCTGGTTGAGGCTGGCGACAAGGAAGGTGCCGAGGCTCAGTTCCGCTCCACCTCCCGCCTGTTCGACAAGGCCGTCACCAAGGGCACCATTCACCGCAACAACGCGGCGAACAAGAAGTCCAACATGGCTCGCGCCCTGAACAAGATCGGCAAGTAAAACCGCCGAGCATTTCTTGCTCATTAAAACTATCCCTACTAGGCATTACGCCTGGTGGGGATAGTTTTTTCTCTGCCCTCATGTGGAGCTTCTGGGAGCTTTATGCTGAATCACTGGCAGGGGGTAGGGTGGTGGGACACTACACACCATTGTGATCTGACCTTATAAAGGAGAAGTCTCGCGATGAACGACCGTTTCCGGTCCGCCCTGCTGGGAACAGCGTTGGGTGATGCTTGGGGCTATCCCTATGAAAACGAAGAGAAGCCCGAATGCACTCCTCTTCCGGAGAACCTGATCATCAGTGATGACACGCTGATGACTTTGGCTCTCTCCTCGGCGATGCGCAAGATCGATAACGAGGATCTGGATCGTCAAACTGGAATGACCCTGATTGGTGAAAAATTCCTGGATTACTACCAGGATCCCGATTATGAACGCTCTTCCGGAACCGCGACTACCGAGTCCTTGGACCGCCTTGAAGAAATGGGCACCAACCACTGGGGTTCCTGCTCCGCCCACTCCAGCGGCGCGGGTGCAATCATGCGCGTAGCTGCCAGTGCGCTTTTGGCGCCCACTGATCAAGGTGTGGGCTGGTCTGTCCAGCAGGCCGTGATTACTCACGACTCCCCCATCGCTCGAACCGCAGCTGCCACGATGTCCACGTTGATGCTGGCCCCACGCGGAGCCAACCTCTTCGACATCGCCGAGAGCCTCGCCAGCGATGTGCACTTCGATCAGGACGTGCTGCTCAGCGATTCGGAAAAGTCCGAGATCCTCGAGACCCTCGATTCCGAGGTCATCCGCAAGCTGCAGGGCCCAGCAGTTCCGCTTTCTGAAATCTTCGCCCGCCTGCGCGAGGTGCACAAGTTCCTCAGCCCTCACTTGGAGAGCGGCGATTTCGAGGAGCTTTATGCCCGCGCGGATAAGTTGGTGAAGATCTTCGGTAAGAGTTACGACGCCGCCTCGTGCACCGCCTCAGCCATGCTGCTGGCGCAACTGTATTTGGATCATCAGGACAAGTACGCGCCTCATGATTTCCTGCATGTGGCAGTGAGCTGGCCGGGTAACCGCAACACGCGTGCTGCCGTGACCGGTGCGATGATTGGCGCTCACCTGGAATCCTCCAGCGTGTGGGAGCAGGATTCCACCTACACTTTCGAACCTCGTTATAACGAGGCCATCCACTCCGGTGTGTGGCGCGGATTCAAGCAGACGCGACCTGCAGTGTAGTTAGTGACAGTTGGTTTTAGCGGCTTGCGCTGAGCTCAGCGATTTCCCGCACCGCGGATTCCACCGCGAAGTGAGGGCTCTGCATTTGCCCTTTCACACCGGCATCCAGCGTCGCTGTGACCTGCACAGCCTTTGCCACGGCAGCGGGTGACCAGTGGCGTGCGAGCTTGATGGTCTTGTCCAATTTCCATGGGGGCATGCCGAATTCCGCAGCTTGTCGGCGGGAATCAATTCTCCGATTCTCAGCCACCTTGGCGATATCTGCCACCATCCCGGACAGCGCGCTGGCCAAGAGCACTGGTGATACTCCCAGCTGCAGGGCGCGTCGCGCTGAGGCTGTAGCTTCAGCCACCCGCCCGTTGACGGCTAGCTCGGCCACGTCGAATCCGCTGACTTCTGCCTTGCCCGTGTAGTACTTCTTCACGCTCTGCACTGTGACTTCACCGTCGGTATCAGCCACCAGCTGGCTGACTGCCCCGGAGAGTTCCCGGAGGTCCGTGCCGACGACCTCCAGCATCATGTTCGGAACGTCCGGGGTCACTCGCACCCGCTTATCTCGGAATTCTTGATCCACGAAGGCTGCGAACTCTCTGCCGCGCAGCTCTTCTGCGGAGTGCACTTGCGCTCCGAGCTTTGGCCACGACTGAACCAGCTTCTTGTTTCTCCCCTTCCCGTTGTGAATGAGGATCAGCACCACGCCTTCGGAAGGGTTCTTGATGGAGGCTTCGAGGATGTCGACGATATCCTTGGCCACTTCTTCGATTCCCCACACCACGATGATGCGATCTTCCGCGAACAACGAGGGGCTGAGTAGCTCCAGGAATTCTGGTGCCGACAGTGTGGATGCCTTGTGGATCTCCGCTGGGAGATCTTGGTTCTTCGCATGGTCTCGAGTGGCCTGGACAATGGCCATTCGGCGTCGCTCGGCCAGAAATTCATCGCCGCCGACGATGAGATGAACCGGAGCTGGCGCAATCGAAGATGTCATGTGTCCGATCATCCCACATCCGGTTCAAGCCTTGGGAACGCCAGCACTACCTCGCGTATTCAGCCTTTAACGCCCCGTGCTTGGGCTCATTGTCCAGTCAATTCGGTGCCATCGCGACACGGATACACCACCGGCACGCCCTCTTTACTAAACGTAGGTCTATTGTGAGGCCGTCCGCAGCCACTCACCACGATGACCGTCCGCTGAGGATCCAACCCATGCAGTGCCACAGCCTGCTCATCATCGGTTACTTCCATCACAACCTTGCCTGACACCTCGATCTGGGCAGGTACACCACCCTCGCCACGCCTTTCCGCGGGATGCTCCCACTGCAACGTCATTCCCAGCACCACCGCTATGCATAGCCACAGCCATCTCCACATCCGCCAGTGCCGAATCCAATAGATGCTCCCCACCCCCAGCGCCGTGATCGCTGCCCAGGCGATAGACCACAGCAATCCGCCAGGCGTGATCACGCGCGGGACCTGTGACAACTGCTCGGCAACATTCATGATCCACCAACCGAAAGGCAATAACGGTCCCCCGAGGATCCACGACACCTCCGTTGGAGTTCCCAGCGAGGAGAGGATCCCGCCCAGCGGAGCAATAAACAGGCCCATGGCGGTAATTGGTGGCACGCACCAGGACACCAGTAGGTTCGCCACGACTGAGGTGGTGGATACCGCGCCCGTCATCAGCACCAAGACCGGTGCAGTCACCATGTCCGCGGCAAGGGAGACACACACCAACCGCACCAACGCAGCTTCCCCTTTGCTCGGTTGGCGCGACCACCAGTCATCGCAACGATGTGTCCACCACCGAAGCAATCGCGTGCTCATCCACGGGGCACACAGGACAATGCCGATTGTTGCTACTACCGATAATCCGAATCCGTAGCTCACAGCCATGCCCGGCGCGAACAGCATCAACACGATCACCGCGCTGCCCAAGGCGGCCACGACATCGGACCAACGAACTGTTGCCACGGCAACGATGCCAACCGAACCCATGACCGCTGCACGCAACACGCTCGGTTCCGGCCCCACAACCAGTACAAATCCCACCAGTGCAAGCGCACACAGTGTTGCAGTTGCCTTCCGCTGAAGCCCGATAAAGGCGCAGATCACCAGCACGGAACCTACCACCGCGGCTACGTTGGAACCACTTACCGCGGTGAGGTGGCTCAACCCAGTGGAGACGAACCAGCCCTGCGCTTGAGGTGATTGTTCACTGGTATCCCCCACCACCATTCCCGGGATCAACCCGCCTACATCACTCGGGAGCTCCGCTACTGCCCAACGCAGTCCATTGCGCAGCCAAGCCGTGCAGGCCCAGATCCCATCAGGGCCGGGATCTGCGGTCAATTCCGGAGCCCGCTCGCCTCGCATCACCACAGGCACTAGCCCTGGCCGATCACTCAGTTCCAACGTGCCAGAAATCTGCACTCTCTGACCCGGTTGCAGGTCTAGCGCATCGACCGAGGGCTCGCCCGCAGAATGAGACCTCTCAGCGCTGAGAAACATCGGAACCGAACCCAACTGTGGCACGTCGATGGGAAGCAACACCCCTCCCTCTACAATTTGCCGCGGCGTGCCTGCCACCGAGTACTCCCCGACGAGTCGAGGCTTGCCACCTCGATGAAGCTGTTGCAGGACAGGGGTGGCGTCGAGAAGAAGAACACGCAGGTAAGCACAAGCCGCGGCCAAGCTGCCGCAGATGAGTGCCACATTGGCGGTCCTCCACACGTGAACCGGTTGCCATGCGCGCATGCGGATGAAGCTCACCGCGAGGCTCAGCACCACGAGGATCGTGAGCGGCCAGCCACTCCGGGTAATGATGGTGCTCGCCACCCCGACCCACATCAAAGCAGCGCTGGGGAGTAATCGGAAGTCGAGCCCTCTGCGTTCGCGGATCGCTTCTGGGGAATGAGGGTCACGCAGCGCCCGCTGGGCGTGGGTGGCTGATTGAGCCCCTCGTGACGTGGGGCTGCGTAGTTGGCTAAGCAAACTATTGGGTGGTGACATGATCTTTCATCGCCTCAAACTTCGCCGGCCCAATCCCCCGCACCTCCATGAGCTGCTCCACGGAGCTGAAGGAGCCGTTGGCTTCTCGCCAGGCGATGATCGCCTCTGCAGTGGCTGGGCCCACTCCATCCAGTGTTTGCAGGGCAGTGGCATCCGCGGTGTTGATGTTGACGACGTCAGCCTGAGCCGAGCCAGAAGTGCCATTTGCCGAGGCGGAACCTCCTCCGGGTGCGGGTGAAACTGACCCGCCAGCCGGGGCAGATGACGCCACACCTGCCGGATACGTGATCGCGCTGCCCTGATCATTGACGGAGATCTGCATGCCGTCCACTACTCTTTCGGCCAGATTGATCCCGTGCATTCTTGCCTCGGGCAACCCTCCCCCAGCTTTTTCGATAGCCTCACCCACGCGCGTTTGCGCATTGACCTGCATGAGTCCGGGACGACGGATGAGACCCTGCACGCTCACCACAGGTTGGGTGGTAGCTTCGGCGGGCGTTGAAGTTGCCGAAGAATCAGCGGAAGCCTGAGCCGCCCCGGAGCCCTTCGCATCCGCCTGCCCAGGAAGCAGGTTGGGATTGCTCACCCCTTGCTGTGTCTCAGACTCGATCGCAAGCCCAGCCGAGGAAGTCCCGCTGCTGTCCTCTGCCATCACGCTGCAGCCAAACAGCGCTGCCCCTCCCATGGCCAAGACTCCGACGAGCAGCACCAGGGCTTTGGCGGACAGCGGCCCAATGCTGGCGCGGGTATCAAAATCTACCGGTTCGATCTCATGTTCCGGCATCGGTTGAGCCAGAGCTTCGATCCGCTGCCGGATCTGTGCGCTGCCAGATTTCTTGGACCATTGTGCTGCCATAGCGGCCATCTCACCAGTGGCGGAGACAACCGATCCCGCTATCGCGCCAAGTTAATCAGTAAAACCCCAGACCCCTGTGGGAAACCCAGCGCTGTGGATAAAACAAAGACCCGTAGCGAACTAGAAGGTCACCACAGAACAGTTGAGACGGCAATCGCACCAGGTCCGGAATGAGCCGCGAGAACGTCGCTCGCCGCGAGTATCATGAACTCCACCTCGGGCAAAGCCACCGTGGCAGCTCCTGCGATATCCTCGGATGTTTCGTCCGTTACTGGAGCATCAGTTGTCTTCGCGTCCACGGACTTCTCACCGGCAAGCTTCTCACCAGAAAGCTTAGAGCCCGCAAGCTTAGAGCCAGCCAACTTATTGCCCGCGGCCCTTCTACCCAGAGACTTTTCCTTCACTGGCTTGTCGCTCGCACCAAGTGGGTTCGCGGACTTGTCGCCGGGGATTCTGGTGACCACGGACTTCAGTCCGGCAAAATGGCCCAGAGCTGCATCAGCGTCAGAAGCTTCCCCGCCAGGTTCGCTGCCCTGTGGGGAAACGTGTAGTTCGGCAACCCGCTTTTCCATGGACGCGATCAGGTTTTCCGCTACGTCCTCAGCGTCCACCTGTTGCACGGCTACCCGCACCTGCCGGGGTTCTTCGTTGGCGGCGGCAGCTCTCCTAGCCTCTGTAGCGACAACGTCGAGCACAATTTCCACCAACTTTTCCATGGCTTTGCGCTGCGTGCGAGTCTTTGCTGCCAGAGCGATCTTGCCATCAGCGAGCCGCAGAATCGGCTTAATCGCCAGAGCGGTGGACAGCAAAGTTTGCCCAGGTGAGAGCCTCCCGCCCTTGCGCATTGAATCCAAGCGATGCAAGTAGAGGTACATCGAGGATTCAGCGATCAAGTCCTTGGCAGCACGTGCGACCTCTTCGAGGGATCCACCAGCCTGGGCCACCTCGGCGGCCTTCATGGCAGCAAATCCATTGCACATTGCCACGCTGTCGGTATCCAGCACTTCCACCAGCCCATCGAAAATCCCCGCGGCCGTGTTGGCATTACTCCAGGTTGCTGATAGTTCTTTGGAGATGTGGATCGCCACCACTCCGCTATCTCCGCCCCGCTCCAGCAAACGCGCGTAAGCCGCAGTGAGTTCCAGGGCCCCTAACCCAGCGGTGGTCTGCTCCGGACCGTCTTCGCTAGTGTGCAGGTCCACAATGGTGACTCCCGCGGCTTGTGCCATCTCGGGAGTGAGGCTGGATGCCGAGTCTGTCACCACTTGAACGTTCATTATTTTCCCGTTTCGGTGGAATGGTTCGGTGCGCTGTTGTTTACGACGCTACCTGCGCCAGCCTCATCAGCGGTGGTGCCATTTCCCAGCGATCCCCCAGAGGCAGTATCCGCGCCATCCACATCTTCGCCGCCTTCATCCGGGCTAGCGGATTGTGCGGACAAGCGGGCGCCCGGCGCGGTGGAGAGGTTCCAACCTTCCAGGTGCCAGTGCGGGTCGCGCCACCACTGCTCATCCTCGGTGCCCTTCATGGGAACCTGGGATCCATCTACTGCCTGTGGAGTCTTCACAGTGGTGGTGTTCGGGAATTTCGGCCGTGCCACCAGCTGTGACCAGCGCACATTGCCCAGACCGGAGAACATGGAGAAGTGCGTTTTCGGCAGCTCCAGCAGCTGCGCGGTGAGGGCACCGATGGTTCCGCCGTGGGCCACCAGCACCACGGTTCCGCGGTCGAAGATGTCTGATTCCATCAGTTCTTCCACCAGCTGATGCGCGCGGCTCGCCACCTCGAGGCGCGTTTCCGCACCGGGTGGAGCCCATTCTGGGTCGTGGCGCCAATACACGCGCTGGCCGGGATAATCCCGATCGATTTCCGCGTGGCTGGCACCCGTCCACTCACCCAAGCGGGTCTCCCTCAAGCGAGGATCCGTCTGCACGTCCACGTCCCAGCCTGCGCTCAAGAGCTCGGCGGTGTGAACAGCGCGCTTCAGGTCGCTGGAGATGACGGCGGACACGTTCCAGCCCGCGATCTCCAATGCAGCAGCCTTGGCCTGGGCGATGCCCACCTCGGAGAGTTCCGTGTCCAGCTGTCCTTGCATCCGCCCCGTGGCGTTATAGGTGGTTTCCCCGTGCCGAACAAGCACTATTCTGCGCTGAGCCATGGCTACTTTCAGGGGTTCGCTTTCTGGAGTCCGAGTGTCTGAGAGCGGGCTGCCTCAGATCCGTGTTGCTGGGCAATCAAGAGGAGCTTAAGTTACCCAAACCCCTGATGACAGTTGACTTAGAGTTCGTCGGTATCCGGGGTTGGTCCGGCCAGTGGGAGGTCGTCGATGCTCATGGCATCCAGCACGTCCACTTCGGTGTCATCGTCCCAGTTATTGCTGCGCTCTACCTGCTCCACGCCCTCGACAGGGATCTGTGGTGAATCGCGGAAGAGGCGGTCCAGCGCGTAGAAATCGCGCTCTTGGTTGCGCTGCACGTGCACCACGATGGAGCCGTAATCCAGCAGAACCCAGTGGCCATCGCCGCGTCCCTCGCGACGCAGTGGCTTGAGGCCTTCTTGGGTCAGTGCGTACTCCACCTCATCAACGATGGAATTGACCATGCGCTCGTTATCGCCGGTGGCGATGACGAAGCAGTCGGTGATGGCCATCCGGTCGGAAACATCGATGACGAGGATGTCTTCCGCCAGCTTCTCCGCCGCAGCGCGGGCGGCGGTAGAGGCTAGTTCAATGGCTTCAGGAGTCGCAGTCAAAAAATTACCTTTCAAGGGCAAGTGGGTGAGGCTTCAGCGGCCAAGCTTGATGGCGCACGCAGCAAAGTTTTACTTCGCACCATACTAACGCGTTAACCCCGCTTGTCCCTACTCTGCAGACTTCCGCGGCAGCGTCTTTCTCATTCCCCGGACTCCTACCGAACTATTCCGCAGAGTTTTCCTTCGGCGCGTACATCCCATGCTTGGTGATGTACTGCACCACGCCGTCGGGCACCAGGTACCACACGGGCCGGCCTTCGGATGAGCGCTTTCGGCAATCCGTAGAGCTGATGGCCATCGCGGGGATCTCCACGAGGCTGAGTCGTCCTTCGTCCAATTCGCTCTGGAGTGGGGCGAGGGTGGCGTCGTCTCCCACCCCTTCCCCAACACCCGGCAATTCGTACCCTGGCCTGGTCACACCCACGAAGTGCGCCAGATCAAACATGGATTCCCAATCGCGCCACGTAACGATCTTGCTGAGGGCATCGGCGCCGGTGATGAAGAACAATTCCGCATCGGGATAGAGCTTGCGCATGTCGGTGAGCGTATCCACCGTGTAGGTATCGCCGCCGCGGTCGATATCCACGCGCGAGACCTGGAAGCGCGGGTTCGAGGCCGTGGCCACCACGGTCATGAGGTAGCGATCCTCCGCCGGGGACACGAATCGATCCTTCTTCTGCCACGGCTGCCCGGTGGGCACAAAAACCACCATGTCCAGGCCAAAGAGGTCTGCCACCTCGCTGCCGGCCACCAGGTGACCATGGTGGATGGGGTCAAAAGTGCCACCCATGATGCCGATGCGACGGGCGGAACGCTCAAGAGTCATGGGCACCAGCATACGGTTTCCTCGCATACAGCGTACTGCCAGCATCATCCGCGAATCTCCGCACATAGTTCCCGAGTGACTCAAAAGTGAACGAGACATAGATCACAGGTAGCCACTTTAGTGTTCTGGGTAGTTCAGAAAGATTTTCTTTTTTCCGACGCCACCCTTCACACCAAGGCTCATCCCCTTGGTCCCAGCAGAAAGCAGGACAGCTCATGTCTCAACAACCACATACCTTTGAAGGTCGCCAACTCGACCGTCCACACGAGGATGTCGAGGATCAGGGCTTGGCCTTCGACCTCACCACCATCCAGCAGCGCGTCTCCCGCCGCAGTGTCCTGAGCCTCTTCGGTATCGGCGCTGGTGCCGGAGTGCTGGCCGCATGCTCACCTGGCTCGGGCACCACGGCTGCAACTTCTTCCTCCACCACGGCTGCGACTACCGCAGCAACCACTGCGGCCGCCACAGAAACTCTCACCGAGATGGTTTCCGAAACCGGCGGACCTTACCCCGGTGATGGATCCAACGGCCCGGATGTGCTGGAGAAAGTGGGCGTGGAGCGCACCGATATCCGCAGCAGCATCGGTGGAGGCGCCACAGCTGATGGCATCGCGATGACCCTCACCATGAACATCATCGACATGGTGAACAGCAACCAACCCATGAAGGGTGCCGCTGTCTACGTGTGGCACGCGGACGCGCAGGGTCGCTACTCCATGTATTCCGAGGGCGTGGAGGACGAGACCTACCTGCGAGGTGTGCAGGTGGTGGGCGACGATGGCACCGTGACCTTCACCAGCGTGGTGCCCGGTTGTTATGACGGCCGCTTCCCCCACGTGCACTTCGAGGTATTCCCGGATAAGGATTCCATCTCGGATGCCAGCAATGCGGTGCTGACCAGCCAGATCGCCATCCCCGATGAAATCTGCGCGGCCGTGTACGAAGTCAGCAACTATGACGGCTCTTCGGAGAATTACTCCAAGGTGAGCCTGGAATCAGATGGCGTGTTCGGCGATGGAGCCGATGCCCAGGTTCCAGAATTCTCCGGCGATAATCGCTCGGGCTACACGCTGAAGATCGACGTGCCCATCGATACCACCACCGAAAATAATTCCGGCGGAGGCATGGGTGGCGGAATGGGCGCCCCCGGTCGCTCCGGTGGTCCCGGAGGCCCAGGCGGCACTCCTCCGAACTAAACCCAAGTAGTCGCGACTAAGCCCAACTGGTAGCGACTAAGCGCGAACGTGGCCGTCGCCAGAGATGACCCACTTCGTGGAGGTCAGTTCTGGCAACGCCATGGGGCCACGGGCGTGCAGCTTCTGCGTGGAAATGCCGATCTCCGCGCCGAAGCCGAACATCTCACCATCCGTCCATGCGGTGGAGGTGTTGATGGACAGAGCTGCGGAATCCACGTTGGTCTCAAAGTAGTTCAGCACGGAGGCATCCTTGGCAGAGATGGCCTCGGTGTGGCCGGAGCTGTACTTGGTGATGTGCTCCACGGCGCCTTCCACCCCGTCCACGATGGCGGCGGTGATATCGAAGCTCAGGTACTCATCGGTCCAGTCGCTCTCCTCGGCCTGAACCACGTCATCCACCAGGGAATCCAGCTCGGACTTGTTGCCATGAATGGTCACTCCCGCCTCTTGCAGGGCCACCAGCACGCGCTTCTTGTCCTCATCGGAGAGTGCCGAATCCAAGAGCACCACCTCGGTGGCGTTGCAGACTGAGCAGCGACGGGTCTTACCGTTGATAACCAGCTTGATCGCCTCGTCCACATCGGCAGATCCGTCCACGTAAAAGTGGCAGTTACCGGTGCCGGTTTCGATGGCTGGAACGGTCGCTCCCAGCACCACCGCGTTGATCAGTCCGGCACCACCGCGAGGAATCACCAGATCCACCAAGCCGCGGGCGGTGATCAAATCCTGCACCGATTCGCGCGTCTCACAGGGCAGAAGCTGCACGATATCGCGGGAAAGGCCATGCTTTTCCGCCACGTCCTGCAGGGTCTCCACCAGCTTCTCATTGGTGTAGCGCGCGGACTTGGAACCACGCAGAAGCGGCACGTTCCCGGACTTGATGGCTAGGCCAAAGGCATCCACGGTCACGTTGGGACGCGCCTCGTAGACCATGCCCATCACTCCCAGGGGCACGCGCACCTGCTTCATGCGCAGACCGTTGGGGCGGTTAAATCCGCGGACGATCTCGCCCACGGGATCTGGCAGGCCCACCACCTGGCGCAAGCCATCGGCGATGCCCTTGATGCGCTCTTCGTCGAGAGCAAGACGATCCAGAAGAGAATCGTTGAAGCCGTTTTCCCGGCCGGCTTCCAGATCCTTCTCGTTGGCAGCCAGAATTGCTGGGACGTTGGCCTCCAGCGCGTCTGCGGAATCCTGCAGCAGATCGTTCTTCTGCTGGGTGGACAGCATGGTGTGCTGGCTCACAGCCTTGGCCTTGCGCGCCTTGGTCAGAACGTCATCGCGTTCGGCCTGGCGCTCGGGGGAAAGTTCAGTTGCAGTCTTTGTGCTCTGATCAGTCATGGCATTCAATGTTACGGAGCTTCCTCATGCACTGCAGAAAACCCCGGTCTCGCCACTGCATTTCAGGGACAAACCGGGGAACAAACTTCGCTTTTTATTCGACGCCTAGCGCGGGAGCTGCGCGCGGTTTGAATACGTAGAGAGGTAGTCAGCGTGCACCACGGGACGCTGAGCGATATCGGGCAGCTCACGCGTGGACTTACCGATCATTCCGTCCAGCATGGTGGAGTCATAGCTGACTTCGCCGCGGCCCACGAGCTGGCCATCATCGCCGACAATATCCACCACCTGGCCCTGAGAGAAGTCTCCCTCCACGCGGGTGATGCCCACGGGAAGCAGGGAGTTGCGGCTATCGGAGATCGCACGCACGGCTCCAGCATCCAGGTGCAGGCGGCCGTGGGATTCAGCAGCGTAGAGCACCCAGAACTTCCACGCGGAGAGGCGATCCTCCTGCGGCCAGAAGCATGTTCCCACCTTGGCATCATTCAGAGCAGCACCGATGTTGTCCATGGCCGTGAGCAGCACTGGCACGCCCGCGCGGGATGCCAAACGCGCTGCGGACACCTTGGCGGCCATGCCACCGGTGCCCAAGCGCCCGCCATCTCCGGCAACCACTCCGCGCAGGTCCTTGCCTGATTTCACCTCGGGCACGAACTGCGCACCTGGCTCGGCAGGGTTGCGGTCGAAGAGGCCATCCACGTCAGAGAGTAGGAAGAGCGCATCCGCGAACACCAGGTGGCTCACCACAGCGGCCAGGCGATCGTTATCGCCGAAGCGCATGTTTGAGGTAGCTACGGTGTCATTCTCGTTGACGATGGGAACGGCCTTGAGCTGGCGCAGGCGGTCGATCGTGCGCTGGGCGTTCCGAGCTCGATCGCGCACGCCGGCGTCGGACGCAGTGAGCAACACCTGGCCGATGGTGCGGCCGTAACGGGCGAAGCTACGTGCCCACTCCTGGGCCAGAAGGACCTGCCCCACGGACGCGGCGGCCTGCTTGGTGGCCAGGTCAGTTGGCTTCTGGTTGAGCTGCAAAGGGCCCATTCCGCAGGCCACGGCGCCGGAGGAGACCACCACCACGTCGGTGCCGCGAGCCATGCGGGCTTCGAGGGCATCGGCGATGATGTCAATGCGGCGGGGATCCACGCGGCCGTCATCATCGGTGAGTGAGGATGAACCGATCTTCACCACGATGCGGCGAGCAGCGGCGATCTCATCGCGAAACTTGGAATCATGACCCATCGCTGGGTGGTTCTCTTCGATTTCCGCGTCCGGGAACTCGATGGTGGTTGCAGGCACCACCGGTCCGGGTCGGTGCACCGGCCGGGTTCCATAGCCCTCAACTGGGATGAAAGGCTCCGCAGCCTCAGTTGGTCCCGGGTACCCGAGACCAAATGCTGCGCTGGACGCTTCGCGTTCATCGGCAGGATGTGCGAAATTGTCTTCGTTATCCGCGTGTGACATACCCGCCAGTATGCCAGCCATTGCACGCGAGCGTTAAAAACCGACTGGGCGATTCCATATCCCCGGCAGGCCGCAGTCTGGGGCAACCCGCGGGGATGAGGTGGCCTTTAGCCTTCCCAGCGCTCGGTTTCTGCTACTTCCCCATCGCCGTAATCGAACTCGTCGATGAGTCCGCGGCGAGCCTGGGAAGCGCGCTTGCGCTCTTCAGACGTGGAGCGCTGATTCTTTTCCAGGCGCTGGTCAGTTCCGCGCCCGGTCGGGGTGAGATCCACGCCTGCTGCGGTCTGCGGATCCCACTCGAACGTGATGGCACCGATGGTGACCTCAGAGCCCTCGACAGCTCCGGCCTTCCACAACTCCTGCTCCACCCCGGCCTTGGCCAGGCGATCGGCGAGGAAGCCCACGGCCTCATCATTTTCGAAGTCGGTTTGCTTGATCCAGCGCTCCAGCTTTTCCCCGGTGACGATGAAAGCGTTATCAAACTCTGGATCCACGGACACCTCAAACTCCGCGAACTTGCCGCCGCGCGCGTTCTTCCGCAGGCTCTGCGGGGTGATGATCTGCGCGGGCTTAACCTCCGCGGGGTTCTTCTTGCGGTGCTGCTGGATGATCTCCGCGAGCGCATACTTCAACTCGTTGAGACCCTTATGCGCCACGGTGGAGATGCGGAAGATGGGCCAGCCGAACTCCTTGAGCTCTTCTTCCTGCAGGTCCGCCATGTCTTCGGCATCCGGCACATCCATCTTGTTGAGGATGATCACGCGAGGGCGATCACGCAGGTCTCCCAAACCGGAATCCGTGGCCAGCTCGGACTGGTAATTAGCCAGTTCTTTTTCCAGCGCGCGGATATCGTCCAACGGGTTGCGGTCGGATTCCAGGTTCGCGGCATCCACCACGTGCGCCAGCACAGCGGTGCGCTCCACGTGCCGCAGGAAGTCCAATCCCAAGCCCTTGCCTTCGCTGGCTCCCGGGATCAGACCGGGTACATCGGCCATGGTGAACACTTCATTGCCCACGCTCACCACACCGAGGTTCGGCACCAACGTGGTGAACGGGTAATCGGCAATCTTCGGCTTTGCAGCAGAGAGCACGGAGATGAGCGAGGACTTGCCCGCGGAGGGGAAGCCCACCAGGCCCACGTCCGCCATGGACTTGAGCTCCAGGGTGATTTCCTTGGCCTCGCCGGGCTCACCCAGCAGGGCAAAACCGGGAGCCTTGCGAGCCTTGGAGACCAGCGAGGCATTGCCCAAACCACCATGACCGCCTTCGGCCACGATCATCCGGGTGCCCACACCGGTGAGGTCAGCGAGCACCTCTCCGCGGTGATCCAGCACCACGGTGCCTTCCGGTACGGGAAGCACGCGGTCTTCACCGCGGGCACCGTGCCGGTGATCGCCCGAGCCATTGCCACCGCGGCCAGCGCGAACGTGCGGGTGGAAGTGAAAGTCCAGCAGCGTGTGGACCTGTGCGGTGACCTCGAGGACGATATCTCCGCCGTGGCCACCGTTACCGCCGTCTGGGCCGCCCAGTGGCACGAACTTCTCTCGGTGAACAGAGGCACAGCCATGTCCTCCGTCGCCAGCTTGCAGGTGCAAGGCCACGCGGTCAACGAATTGCGGCATGAGCAGTTTCCTTTCAAAAGAGAAGACACGTGCGCTGGGAAAATCCCCCACGCTTGCGTGTGTAAATCAGTGAAGCACCATGGCGGTTTAGAACCATTGTCCGGCGCTCATAAAAAATCCGCCAGCAGGATGTTCTCCATCCCACTGGCGGTGTAAAACGATGTGCGGGGCTTTAGGCCTCGACAGCCTCGTTTTCAACGATGTTCACCATACGGCGGTTGCGCTTGGTGCCGAACTGCACTGCGCCTGCCTTGAGTGCGAACAAGGTGTCGTCGCCACCACGGCCGACGTTCTCGCCTGGGTGGAAAGAGGTTCCGCGCTGACGGATCAAGATCTCGCCTGCCTTCACCTGCTGGCCACCAAATCGCTTCACACCGAGACGCTTGGACTCGGAGTCACGACCGTTGCTGGAGCTAGATGCACCCTTCTTGTGTGCCATTGTGTCTCCCTCCTAAAGGAAGTGTTAAGTGCCTCGGTTAATTACTTGATGCCAGCAACCTTCAGAACCGTGAGGTCCTGACGGTGGCCGTAACGGCGCTTGTAGCCGGTCTTGTTGCGGTAACGCATGCCGTTGATCTTGGGGCCACGGACGTGCTCCACGATCTCAGCGTTCACAGTGATCTTGGCAAGCTGGTCACCGGTGGTGACATCAGATCCGTCGACGACGAGAACCGGGGAGAGAGCCACGGACGTACCTGGCTCACCCTCGATCTTCTCGACCTTGACGAGGTCACCTTCGGCAACCTTGTACTGCTTGCCGCCGGTCTTGACGATCGCGTACATATAGGGCTACCCCTTTTTTCTCTCTTCGACTCAGGAACTCCCCCGAAGCACCACTTTAAGGTGTTGCGAGCTCGTCCTGACTGGACAATATGTTTTCACTGCGTTCTCTTTGCCAGAGTGTTTCGCGCCCCCACGCCAATGCCGGAACATCTTCAGTGGTGTTTCGCGAACCGGTGAGGGAATCCCGCAAAAATGGGAGACTCTAGTGCGCAGGGATGCGCAGGTCACCGGCAAATCGAACAGCGACTGCTCAAGACTACCCGTTAACGTGGCGATTACCAAAATCTCTCGCCAGGCCCAACGGCCACCCTTCAGCAGCCACGCAAATCGCTAGTTGGAGCGCCGAACAACGCGCCTTCTGCGACCCTTCTTTTCTTCCGACGCCGCCCCTGAGCCACCACGCTGTGGCTTCTCATTCACGGGATTGCGTTCCGGTTGTGCCGCAGCTTTCCCACCTCGGCGAGAATTACCCGATTCCGCAGCGGGAGAATCCGTCGCGAAGTCTTCCCGCTTGGGAGGAATGTCCGAGCGAGAATTTCCTCGGGTCTGGCGCTTCCTCCGTGGCGAGGATTCAAACTGCTCGCGAGCCTGCTCGAAGGATTTCTTGGAACCCTGCTGCTGAGCACCCTTCTTCTCCGGGATGTTCTGCTCAGGAGCATTCTGCACAGAATCCTCGCGTGCCGGGCTGGTCACCTTGCGCACTACACGACGTCCGCGTCGACGAGACTCGGAACGCTGCGCGGCCACGCGATCGGCCGAAGAAGTGGCCTTCGCAGAGGTGTGACGGGGAGACTTACCGGCACCATTGCCACCCTTTGGCGAGACCACGCGCTGGTCTCCGTAGTCATTCTCATTGGCTTCAGACTTGGCTGGGGCCTGGGTGTCTGCCGGGGCGTGGCGTCGAACCACTCGACGGACCCGACGACGCTGCGAGGCCGAAGTGCCCCGGTTACGCCGGGAATCCGACTCGTCAGTGCCCTGGTCACGAGAATCAGCAGCGCGCGGAGAATCCACGGCGGTCTGATCCTGGCTGGCCTCAGAGTCCGTAGCGCGCTCGGAACGCTTGGAGCGCTGAGCCTGGCGACGGGTGCGCTGTGGCGCATCCTGCTTGGCGGAAGACTTTTCGGTGGCCTTTTCCTGAGCCTTTTCCGGCGCGTTGTCCGCAGCCTTGTTTACATCAGAGTTGTCTACGTCCGACTTCTCTGCACCGCGATCCGCGTTCTGAACTCGCTCCTGCGACTGCTCCCGACGCTGTTTCTCCCGACGAGCCTGCTGGCGCTCCTTGCGGTTGCCATGATCTCGGCGTGGCCGATCGTCCTCTTCTTCCTCATGCTCCACTGGATCAGCGTGCAGGATCACGCCGCGGCCGTCGCAGGCCTCGCACTCGGTGGAGAAAGTCTCCAGCAAGCCGATGCCCAGGCGCTTGCGGGTCATCTGCACCAGGCCGAGGGAAGTTACCTCGGACACCTTGTGACGGGTACGGTCCCGGCCCAGGTATTCGGTCAGACGACGCAGAACCAGATCGCGGTTTTCCTCCAAGACCATGTCGATGAAGTCCACCACGATCATTCCGCCCAAGTCCCGCAGGCGCATCTGCCGGACGATCTCCTCGGCGGCTTCCAGGTTGTTCTGGGTGACGGTTTCCTCGAGATTGCCGCCGGAGCCAATAAAGGAGCCTGTGTTCACGTCGATGACTGTCATGGCCTCGGTCTTGTCGAAGACCAGGTGGCCACCGGAAGGCAGCCACACCTTGCGGCTCAGGGCCTTGGATAGCTGCTGATCCAGCTCCATTCCCTCGAAAATGTCCTGGCCACCGTGCTGTTCAGGGTGCCACTTCACCACGCGATCTTTGAGATCGGCAGCCATGCGGCTGACGTAATCGCGCACGGTTGCCCAGGACTTATCGCCATCCACGATGAGCTGGGAGAAATCGCGGTTGAGGATATCGCGGATCACCTTGATCAGCATGTTCGGCTCTTCGTAGAGCGTCACTGGCTGGGTGCCCTTGGAGCTGCGGGCCTTTTCCTCTTCCTGCAGCACGTTTTCCCACATGTCATGCAGACGGTTCACATCTTCGCCGATGTGCTCCTCGGAAGCGTTCTCTGCAGCGGTACGGATGATCGCTCCGCCCTCACCTGGGATAACGCGCGAAAGAATCGCCTTGAGACGCTTGCGCTCAGCCTCTGGAAGCTTGCGCGAAATACCCGCGGTGGTGCCGCCTGGGAAGTACACCAGGTAGCGGCCAGCAAAACTGATGCGCGCGGTCAGGCGAGCGCCCTTGTGACCCACGGGATCCTTGATGACCTGCACCATGATCTGATCGCCGGAACGCAGCGCAGATTCGATGCGGCGATTCTTGCTGTGCAGATGTGGGGAATGCCAGTTCATCTCACCCGCGTACAGCACCGCATTGCGGCCGGTGCCCAGGTCGATGAACGCGGCTTCCATGCTGGACAGCACGTTTTGCACGGTGCCCAGGTACACGTTGCCCACCATTGAGTTCTGGGTATCGCTGGTCACGAAATGCTCCACGAGCATGCCGTCTTCCACCACGCCGACCTGCGTGGTCAGGCCTGGATGATCGGTGCGCTCGGAATCCCGCACCACCATCACCCGCTCCACGGATTCGCGGCGCGCGAGGAATTCGCTGCGGCTCACAACCTGGCGGGAATCATCGCGATTCTCCGCCTTCCACCGACGCCGAGACTCCAACCGCGTACTCCCCTTAAAACGCACGGGTTCATCGACGATATCCGCCTCATCCCGCTCCGCTGGGTGTAGCTTGTCCTTATCTTCTTCCGACGCCACCTCGGACTCAATCCGCTCTGGCTTGGACTCAGCTGGGCTCTCTTCCGGCTGAGGCTCGGATTGGCGAAGCTCGTCTTGTTGTGAGTCTGCTTCTGCCCCGCTCACACCTCGTCGCACCACACGGCGGACTCGGCGCACCTTGCGCTTGGGGTTGTCGTGGGCTGCAGGGATTTCAGCCTCGGTAGCGTCAGATTCGGCGGAGCTGGATTCTGCAGCACCCTTCTCTGCGCGCTCATCGCCACGGGCGTCTTCATGGTTGAACAGCGGCGCGATCACCAGATCCACCGCATCGTCCAGAGCATCCCGCTGCGGTTCATCCTGAGCAGGAGTTTCCTGCTTGGCAACCTGTGGCTCTGTCTGCTCTTGCTCAGCCTGCTTCGCGGCGGCCTTTTTCGGTGCCGCCTTCTTCACGGTCCTCCGTCGAGTGCGCTTCGGCCGCTCCGAGTTCTCGCTCTTTGCTGCAGCTTCTTCCCCAGCGTTGCCTGCAGCGTTATCAGCAGGCTTTTCTTCTGGGGTGTCCTGCGAAACCTCGGACGGAGCCGTATTCGCCAATGGCGCTGGGGTCTCAGTCTTGAGTTCCGCTGGAGCCTCTACCTGCGCGTCAGTGGATTCCTCGGTGGGCAGTTCGGCCGTCTTTTGCGCTGTCTTGCCCTTAACCGCGGTCTTCTTAGCCGTGGTGGACTTCTTGGCTGCAGTCTTCTTCGCAGCTGGCGACTTAGCGTTGGACTTCTTGGCGGTCGATTTCTTCGCCTTGGGGGAAGTCTTCTTCGGCGCTTTGCTGGCGTCGCTCCCCTCATCACCCGGTGCCACGGTCAGCGAGTCCAACAACATCTCTGCCTGCTGGCGAGTCACCGTCGAGGCGGGGCGTTTGTCAGAAACTCCCTGGCTGGAAAGGATTTGCAGCACATCGCCGCTGGAAGCACCAAGCATTTTGGCCAGGGCATGCACGCGGGTCTTTTCACCCAATTCTGCCTTGTTAATTTTCGCAGCCTGAGCTGCTAATTCTGGGCTAAATGTAGCCACATTTCTCCTTCGAGCGGGCGGGCTCGCCACGAAGAATGCGTCGCAACCGAAAGCATTCCTCGGGCGACCGCTCCGCAAATATTAATACAGTGAGGTTTGGTCAGATTTCTGCCGCATCTTCGTTGTGGGCGGATCTCCACTTACTATTGTTGCACAATTTCCTCAGATCACGTGTGCGCTGTCCGGGCGTGTGGGCGGCCTGGGCACACACTAAGGTGTGCTGCATGGAGATCACCGCGCAACAATTCAGAGAAATTGGGCAACAGCGAGAACTGCCACAAGGCCCGCGCATTGCCTTCGCGGCGCTGCTGGCACTCGCTCTGGCGGTGACCATTACGCAGCCCGCTCCGTTGGTCGGAATGTTGATGTTGGCGGTGGCCTTTGCCGGGTGCATCGTGGTGTGGTGGAAATTCATGCGACGCAGCGGTGAGCGTTTCAACAATTACGATCCCCTCAAGCCAGATACGGAAATGCAACGCACAGCCACCGACTGGAAAGAGGAATTTCGCCTGGTAGCGGTGGTCGCCGCGAGCTTTGTCTTGGTGAACCTCGGCCGCATCTGGCCTGGTTGGATCTCTGGGCTAATCGTTGGTGTGATCGGCTTTGCGGTGTTTTTCTACCTGCTGGGCCGCAAGCCTTCGCGTCCGGAAAAATACACGCTCCCCGAAGAACTGGTTGCTGGGCGCGATGCTTCCGCCGTGGTGGCCACTGGAAATGACGCGCTTTTGGCGGGAATGTATGCGCTGAAGATGGTCACCGGTGGGGTGCAAATTCAGAAGCACATCGCGGTGGATCATCTCACTGAAGCACTGCGGATGAATCCGGCCGAGGTTCACGAGGCTATCGAGGCCGCGAAGTCCCGGAAAGACATCGCCAGCATCAAGGAGCTGCGCAGCCGGGACACGGCCAACGAATGGCTCACGCTCACGCCGAAAACCAGCCATGCATTTCAGAAGAGAATGCGTGGCGAATAACGCTTGCTCTGATTCCGCGCGAAAAAATCCCCATCGCAGTGATTCTCTGCGGCGGGGATTTTCTGGTGAGGGGAGATAGTTACTCCGCGCTTCGCTTTAGAGGTTCGGGAACCAGATCCCGATTTCGCGCTCAGCGGACTCAGGAGAATCGGATCCGTGGACCACGTTCTCACCGACGGTCAGAGCGAAGTCTCCGCGGATGGTGCCTGGGGTGGCCTTGGACACTGGATCCGTGCCGCCGGCCAGCTGACGCCATGCGTCGATGGCGCGCTCGCCTTCAACGATTCCTGCAATCAATGGTGCAGAGGTGATGAAGTCAACCAATTCGCCGAAGAAAGGCTTGTCGGAGTGCTCTTCGTAGTGCTTCTCAGCGGTCTCGCGGTCTGCAGTGCGCAGATCCAGTTCGACGAGCTTGAGACCCTTGCGCTCGATGCGAGCGAGGATCTCTCCTACGTGGCCGTTGGAGACGCCATCAGGCTTGATCAGGATGAGTGTACGTTCAGTCATGTTTGCCGAGTCTACAGCCCAAGTTCACAGATCGCGCGCTTATGCTCCTCGATTACACCCCTGCTGAGAGGCGCGCTTAAACGCGGGAACGAACCGAATCCATCATCGGGTACATGAGATCGCCCGGGCAGCCGGTCCCACCGCTGATGTCAGCCCAGTCACGGTGTCCGCTGATGGCGCGTCGCATGGAGGAATGGCCGGTGTCCCGGTTGGTGTAGCGCATGCTGGAGCGGGGATCCAGACCCAAGCCGCGGCACAGGTGACCCAGCACGCGAACCAGGGAATCGATGGCTTGGGTGGTGGGTCGCTCGTAGGTGTAATCACCCATGAGGCAGACACCGACGTTGCTGGTGTTTGCGTTGTAGACGTGGCCAGCGGTAGCCACAGAACGGGTGCCCGGTTGGAACACCGCGTACCCGGCACGGCCCGTGGTGCGACCCTGGAACACGGTGCCATCCGGTGCGATGACCAGGTGGTAGCCGATATCGCCCCATCCCTGGCCGCCGTTGGCGCTGGATGCGTGATAGGCATAAATGCTGCGCATCGCGGCATATTAATTGGTCAATCCGGTGGTGGCCATGGCCGTATGGTGCACGGTGATTACTTGGGCGGGGGCGAAATTCGGAACCCAGGATGCCAGGCTTTCATCCGCGCCCCATTGCGCGCGGGACACAACCTCGAGACCATCGATCACCGCAGCCTTACCCGCACCGGGCACTGGCGTGGGTAGGACAGGGCCTGGGTTGAGGCCGGACTGCCGGATAATATCCGCGATTGCGCCTGCTAGTGCGGTGGATCCTTCTAGCCCATCCTGGCTCAGCTGGAGAGCCTGGTTTGGATCAACCTGCACCAGACCTGCCCCGTTGTTCGCCACATATGGGGTGACTCCAGCCCCAGCTACATCGCGCTCTTCACCCTCTTTGGCTTCCACCACGTGCACATAAGCGCGGGAGGTATCCGCGGCGGCAATCTTGTGTGCGCCGTCATACTTCACAGCCACTGCATCTTCCGGCACCACGATGGGCTCGGAAGAATGTACCCCTGCGAGTCCCTCTTGGCCATCGCGGCCATGGGATAGCGGGTGAATCTTTGCGGTGCGGACCGAGCCGTCGGTGAGGGTGAATTCCAGGCTTCCCACGCTGTGCTCGGAGGTCGCGATGGGCTGAGGGAAGCTGACGTTCATGTACCGGTTACCACCGGGCAGAGCTGCGGCATTGCCGCGTCCCAGGCCGGCGGAGGTCAGCTTCTCTGCAATTTCGGCGGAACCGGCTGGCTGCGCACCCGCACCCAGGAGTGCGGAGCTAGAGAGTGTTGCATCCGCGGGAGAGATCAATGTGCGGGAAAGGGGGATGGTTGAGACCGCTGCGAACGCGCCTGCAGCTGTGGTCGAGCGAAGGAATGTACGGCGAGTCCACGTCATGCCTGTGAATTCTATGGCAAAAGTATGCCCCCATTTGGGTAACCCCAAAAGGCACCCCCATCACGGTGTAATCCCAAGACAATGTGAAAGGTGTGACAGAAGTGGTTATGGGGCCCTGCGTGGCGAGGTTGAGGCCATTACCCCGGCACGCGAATATTCCTTAGATATCCAGGTGCTGGCTGGGCAGCAATCCCCTCTCCATGCGCAGCTGCATGTTCTTTTTCAGGTGGTAGATGTACCACCACACGGCAGCAAACATGATCGCTACCACTCCCATGGAGATGTGTACGAAAAATCCGGCAACAGCAGCTACCTGCAACCCAATATTGAGCGCATCGGCGAATTTCGCGCGCTGCAGGAAGGCCGCCACCACCATCAGTAGGCCCAAGCCCACCACATAAGTAAGAGCCAGCGGGGTGGCCGCGGCACCGTTATCCACGCGGGTCACCACGGTGAGCACCAGGAGAATCACGATGGCTTCCATGATGTGAGTGCCGGCCATCACGCCTCGCACACCCTTCATCGGGTCGTTCTTCGGCGTATGCCCTAATCCCAGCGGGCCTACTTTGGCCGCCCCTGCTTGGCCAGTGGCTGGCTCCTGCTCATTATTCGCCATGTCTCCCGCGCTCCTTAGTTAGAAAAATTTCCACGTTCTTTGCTGTGCCCGCATCCGCGACTTCAGGCCGGTTCTTTGCCAAACAATGTGCGTGCTTCACCGGCTGTCACCACGGAGCCCGTGATGAGCACTCCCGATCCAGAAAGCAGCCCATCACTATCTTCCTCTGCCAGTTCAGTGGCCAGTTCCACCGCGCCTGGCAGGTTGTATGCCACGTGCACTCTCTCTTCTCCGAAGGCATCGCGCGCATAGTCCGCCAGCACATCCGCATCCAGCGCTCGCGGTGAGCTGCTCTGGGTGATCACCACTTCGTCAAGCACCGGCTCCAGGTTCTCCAACACTCCGCGCGCATCCTTATCCCCCAGCATTCCCACTACACCGATCAAGCGGCGGAAGGAGAAATCCCTGCCCATGGCGGTGGCCAACGCTTTGGCACCGTGCGGATTATGGGAGGCATCGATGAAAACGCTCGGCGCGGAGCGCACTCGTTCCAAACGGCCGGGCGATTCCACCTGGGCGAAACCTTCCCGCACACGCTCGATATCCAGTTTTCTCTCTCCACCTGCACCGAAAAATGCTTCCACAGCGGCCAGGGCCACTGCCGCATTCCTGGCCTGGTGCTCGCCGGAAAGAGGCAGGAAAATATCCTCGTACAATCCGCCCAAACCCTGGATGTTCAGCTGTTGCCCACCCACGGCCACGCGAGAATCCACCACCGCGAATTCCGAACCAGCACGAGCCACCGAGGAGTCCTTCTCCACAGCTTCGGCCAGCAATACCTGCATCACGGCAGGCTCCTGCTCAGCGATCACGGTCACGTTATCCGGCGGGGTGAGCAGATCATCGGCATCCCAGCGCGACTTGATGATGCCCGCCTTCTCCCCCGCGATCTCCTCCAGGGTCTCCCCCAGATAATCCGTGTGGTCCAGCCCAATGGGAGTGATCACAGCCACGTCCGAGCTGATCACATTCGTGGCATCCCATCGGCCGCCCATGCCCGTTTCCACCACGGCGACATCCACTGGCGCATCCGCGAAAGCGGCATAAGCGATGGCCACGAGCACCTCAAACTTGCTCATCTTCGGCCCGCCTTCAGCCTCGCTGCGCGCGTCCACCATCTCCACATAGGGCTTGATTTCGCGCCAGATGGCCACGTAATCGGCAGGGTGCAGCGGCTTTCCGTCCACCGCGATGCGCTCAGTAACGATCTGCAAGTGCGGGCTTGTAGTCCGACCTGTGCGACGATGGAAGGCCCGCATTAGCGACTCCACCATGCGCACCACGGATGTCTTCCCGTTGGTTCCCGCCACGTGAATTGCCGGGAAGGCCCGCTCCGGATTGCCCAGCAGATCCATGAGCAGTTCGATACGCTCCAGCGAAGGATCAATCTTCGTCTCCGGCCAGCGCAAATCCAGTTCCGCTTCGGTCTCTGCCAGTGCCAGCACATCCTCCGGGGTCACCGGCCGCTCGATCACCTCTCCCTCGCCGGCAGCGGGTTGGTCCGAGGTGGCGTCGATCGGCAAGGCCAGCCCCGAATCATCCAAGGTCACCTCACCGAACTCCGGTAGCTGTTCCAGCGCCGCGTCGATGTCCGCGTCTTCTTGTGGCGTATTTTTTTCGACGCCACCCTTGTCCTCAGTCACTTTTCGACTCCCATTGTGCTGCATACTCCCCGGGCTAGGCCTGGGGCAATTCGGCCAGGCGGGCGGTGATGCGATCGCGCTCTTCTGCCGCAACCGCCTGACGCTCCTTGATACCTGCAACAACCTTTTCCGGCGCCTTGGCCAGGAAGTTTTGGTTGCTCAGCTTCTTGGCGGCGTTATCCAGTTCCTTGTTCGCCTCTGCCAGATCCTTCTCCAGGCGCTTGCGCTCAGCGGCTACATCCACGGTGCCGGAAGTATCCAGCTCCACGGTGACCGTGGCCTGCGACAAACGCACCTCGATGCTGGCCGTTGCCGTGAAGTCTTCCTCCGGGAGCTCCAGGCGCACCAATGAACGGGCTGCGGCTTCCAAACCGCTGAGATCCGCTGCGGCAAAGTCTACTGCTGCGGGCACCTTTTGCGTGGGCTTCACACCTTGATCGCTGCGGAAACGGCGGATCTCGGTGATGAGCTTTTCCAGGTCCTCCATGCGACGCACGGCCACCTCATCGGTGGCCGCGCCACCGTTGGTGAGTTCCTGGCCTGGCCACTGGCTCACTGCCAGCGAAGGCGCGTAGCCTTCTACCCCATCGGTGAGGGTCTTCCACAGGGTGTCGGTGACGAATGGCATGGCTGGGTGAAGCAGGCGCAACACGGAATCCAGCACGCGGCCGAGCACCAGCTGGGTATTGATGCCGCGGGAGATTTCCTCCTGGCTGGCGGCATCCCAATCGCGCGGGATCTGCACCTTGGCGATCTCCAGGTACCAGTCACAGAATTCACCCCAGGCGAAGCGATAGAGGGATTCGTTGGCCCAGGCGAATTCATAGCGATCCAGAGCGGAATCAACATGCTCGCGGACGGCTTCCAAGCGATCCAGGATCCAGCGATCCGCATCGGTGAGATCCGCGCGCTCCGGCAACTCGCCCACCTGTGCGCCGTTCATCAGCGCAAACTTGGTGGCGTTATAGAGCTTGGTGGCGAAGTTGCGGGAAGACTGGGCGGAATCTTCTCCCACGGGGAGATCGCTTCCGGGGTTCGCGCCACGGGCCAGGGTGAAGCGCAGCGCATCGGCGCCGTAGTCGCGAACCCAGTCCATGGGGTCGATGCCGTTACCCAGGGATTTGGACATCTTGCGGCCATGCTCATCGCGCACCAGACCGTGCAGGAAAATATCCTTGAACGGCACCTGTGGCCGACCGCCGCGCTCTTCCGCGCCATTAGCCTGCATGCTGCCCGGAAACGGGGAGCCTTCCAAGGTGTCCACGAACGTGCTGAACATCATCATGCGAGCAACCCAGAAGAACAGGATGTCATAGCCGGTCACCAGCACGGATGTGGGATAGAAACGCTCCAGATCAGGGGTGGCCTCTGGCCAGCCCATGGTGGAGAAAGGCCACAGCGCGGAGCTGAACCAGGTATCCAGCACGTCTTCGTCCTGCTGCCAGCCTTCACCCGTTGGGGGTTCATCATCTGAGCCGCAGCACACCACTTCGCCCTCTGGTCCGTACCAGATAGGAATGCGGTGGCCCCACCACAGCTGGCGGGAGATGGACCAATCGTGCATGTTGTCCACCCAATCGAACCACCGGGGTTCTTGGGATGCGGGGTGGATAACGGTATCGCCTTCGCGGATGGCGTCACCCGCCATCTTCGCCAGCTCATCCACCTTCACGTACCACTGCAGGGAAAGGCGCGGCTCTATAGCTTCCCCGGAGCGCTCAGAGTGGCCCACTGAGTGCACGTAGGGGAACTTCCGGCCCACAATTCGCCCTTGCTCCTCAAGCGCGAGGCGGATCTTTTCCCGAGCTTCATAGCGTTCCATGCCATCGAACTGCGTACCGGTATTCGCGATATGGCCGGTCACATCCATGATTTCCGGCATGGGGAGATCATGGCGCTTACCCAGCTCGAAGTCATTGGGATCATGAGCCGGGGTGATCTTCACCGCGCCGGTTCCGAATTCCGGATCCACGTAGTCATCTGCCACCACGATCATCTGGCGATCAGCCAGGAACGGGTGCGGCAAGGTGGTGCCCACCAGATCTGTATAACGCTCGTCATCGGGGTGCACGGCCACGGCCACATCGCCCAGCATGGTTTCCACACGGGTGGTGGCCACGATCACGTGTGGCTCGTCATCGTTGAGCGAACCATAGCGGATGGAAACCAGCTCGCCCTCATCATCCGAGTGCACAACCTCGATATCGGAGATCGCAGTCTGCAGCACGGGTGACCAGTTCACCAAACGGTTCGCGCGGTAGATCAAACCGCGATCAAACAACGCCTTGAAGATGGTTTGCACGGCCTCAGACAGGCCCTCGTCCAGGGTGAAGCGTTCGCGAGACCAATCCACGGAATCGCCGATTGCTCGCATTTGACCTTGGATTACATCGCCGTAGCGCTGCTTCCATTCCCAGACGCGCTCAACGAACTCTTCGCGGGAGTAATCAAAGCGGGTCTTGCCCTCAGTCTCCCGGAGATTCGCCTCCACCTTGGTCTGCGTAGCAATTCCGGCGTGGTCTGCACCCGGTAGCCACAGCACTTCATAACCCTGCATGCGCTTGCGACGGGCCATGTGGTCCATCAACGTGTGATCCAGCGCGTGCCCCATGTGCAGCTGACCAGTCACATTGGGCGGCGGCAACACGATGCTAAACGGAGGCTTGGAGCTAGCGGGATCCGCCGTGAAGTATCCCTGATCCACCCAGCCTTGGTAGAGATCCTCTTCTACCTCTGCGGGGTTCCACGCAGGGGGAAGCTGGGCTGAACGGTCAGCGCCGATGGAACGCCCGATGGCTTCGGTGGACTGGGGATTCTCGCTAGATGTACTCACGAGTCATTAGTCTAATAGACCTCAGGACAGCGCTGAACGGAGAGCACCCACTGCCTCGCTCATTGCAATGCGCGCACCTTCCCACACGCCCGTGGAATTGACGAAGGGATGCACCACTCCCTCATGCCGGCGCAAGGTCACGGGCACGCCAGCAGCTTCCAACTTGCGGGCATAGGCCTCACCCTCATCCCGCAGTGGGTCGAACCCAGCCACAGCCACATACGCCGGCGGCAAACCGCTCAAATCCTCTGCGTGCAATGGAGAGACATAAGGATTGGCTCGCTGGGATTTTTCCGGCACATACTGGTCGATGGCCCAGCTGACTTCCTTGGCAGTCAGATACAGCTTCTCGGAAAACTCGTGGTAGCTCGGCGTGCCCAGGTTATAGAGATCCGTGGCCGGGACGAACAGCATCTGCATCCGAGGCAATGGCAGCCCCTCATCTCGCAGGCGCAGGCACGCCGCAGCCACCAGGTTTCCGCCAGCGGAGTCACCGGCGAGGACTACGCGCTGCGCATCCACACCCTGGACTTTTCCTTGGAGAACAGCGGAGGCGACCGAGGTGACGTCGTCTAAACCGGCAGGAAATTGTGCCTCGGGTGCCAGGCGGTAATCCACGCTGAGCACGGCCACCTCGGCCCGCCGGCAGAACCAGCGACACGTGGAGTCATGGGAGTCCAGTGAGCCGAGCGTCCAGCCACCACCGTGCACGAAAACAACGGTGGGCAGGGGGATGCTCGGATCTTCTTTCCCAGCGGGGCGGTAATGGCGAACCTTCACGCCCTCCACGAAGTGCTCGGTGGCGCTGCCCACTGGCTCGTAGGTGAGCGCGCCCATGTGCGCCTCGTTATTGACCAAGGTGCGACCCTCGCGTGGGGGCAGCTCGTACCAGTTCTTGGGAGAAACGATGCTGAGTGCCAAGAGGCTGGCGGCTACGTCAGCATCCAGCACATTGCCGTCCGAGTTCACCTTCTTGCCAAGCACGCGCAAGACAGGTGTGGGCAGCGAAGTCAAAATTCCGGCCAGTTTGGCATTTAACCGGACGACCAGCGGTAATTGGCGTGGTGGAACGGAAGTGGGAGCGTTCTGTTGGTTCATATTCATATCCAAACATATATTGTTTGGCTCCACACAAGAACGCGCGTATTCCTCACAATTCAGCGGCAGCCCGGTCAGAAAGCGCCCTGATCCTGCAGATTAAACCAGGTTAAAACAGGCTGACTAAACCAGGCCTTCGCGCTTCACGGTCTCGAATTCCTCCTGCAGTTCAGCCACCGTTGCGTCCAAACGCTCGCGCTGGAAATCGCTGAGCTGAAGACCCTGCACAATCTCCCACTGGTCATCTACCAGGCGGCAAGGGAAGGAGCAGACGATGCCTTCCGGAACCCCATAGGAACCGTCCGAAGGAAGCGCCACCGATACCCACTCCGTATCGATGCCCTGGAACCAATCGCGCATGTGATCCACCGCGCTGCTGGCCGCCGAGGCCGCAGAAGAATGCCCGCGGACTTCAATGATCTCCGCACCGCGCTTGGCCACGCGGGGAATGAACTCGTCGGTCAGCCATGCTTCATCTAGCTTGTTGCCCACGGGATGCCCATTCAAACGCAGCTCGGTGACATCCGGGAACTGGCTGGCCGAGTGATTTCCCCACACAATCATGTGGCTCAGCTCGGAGACATGCACATCCAAACGCTCCGCCACCTGCGCCAGTGCGCGGTTGTGATCCAAACGGGTCATCGCGGTGATCTGCTGCGGTGCCAGCCCCTTGGCGTGCGCTGCCACGATGGCCGCATTGGTGTTCGCGGGATTGCCCACCACCAACACCTTCACATCGGGCCGAGCCGCCTCCGCTAACGCCTTGCCCTGCGGGCCGAAAATCTTGCCGTTGGCAACCAGCAAGTCAGCGCGCTCCTCCCCCTTGCCGCGTGGCTTGGACCCGACCAGGATTGCCGCGTGAACGTCGCGGAATCCTTCGTGGAGATCCTCCTCGATCTTGACGGACCCCAGGAACGGAAACGCGGAATCCATCAATTCCATTGCCACCCCCTTGGCTGCCTTCAGACCCTCCCCCACCTCGATCAGACGCAGGTGTACGCGACGATTACCAAACACTTCCCCGTTGGCGATGCGCCACAGGAGGGAGTATCCGATTTGACCAGCAGCTCCAGTGACGGCGACGTTGACGATGTTGGAATCAGGCACGTAGATCTCCTCCAATTGAGAAAAATTCGGGTACACCTCCAACGCTACGCCCTTTGGGATCACCCCCGCTTACGCCTGGAAAAATCCGCCCCGGGATTAGCATGAACAGGGTGTCTTCCTCTCCACACTCGCCTGCCAGCCCGGATGCAGATCCGGCCGTCAACCCGTCCAGGGATTCAGCTGCGCTCTCGCCACTTTCTGCAGCTGCAGATCTCCCCCGCACATGGACGCGCTATGGCTTGACCGCGGATCTCTACCGAAAGCTGATGCAGTGCAGCTTGCCCGTGGTGGCGCGAGTGGGCTCCTCGCTTTCTGCCGAGCAGCTACAGCAGTTGGCTGCCTGTTGCACGGTGTCCCCGGATCATTGGCTACTGCAGGATCCCACGGCGTTTTACGACGAATGCCTCCGCTTCGCCTCCAGCCAACTCTGGCCAGATTTCTCGCAGGCCCTGCCTGATGACCTCTCGCGCACCATCCCTGCAGATGCCATCCGTTCCCTGGTCTCCGCGACGTTCCGCCGTATCCAGGCTCACCCCCAGGCACTGCGTTTGGTCATTTCGGAGAACCTTTTCGACAGCGCGAACTTAGCTAAGCGCAACGTGCTGCTCCCCGATTCCCCCGGGGTGCTGCAGCTGGATCGAGTGCTCATGCGCGGCCACGATGTCGGTGCTTTCCGAGCCAGCATCTCCGCCGAGGATCTCTACATCCTGATCCTCTCCCTGTGCAGCTTCCCGGTTGCCCTGGGCTCCACGTTCCACCAGCTCTATGGAATGAATGTCACTGAACCGGCCAATGTCAACGGCCTGGAAACCCTGGCCAAGGATGCGGTTCTGGCGTTCCTCACCACCCCCATGCCCGCTTCGCACTCCGGAAGCTACACCCACTCTTCCCTCTCGATGGGACTGGGCCCCTCCGTGGCAGCCAACTTGTACTCCGGGGAAACTGCCACTTCCCCGTTGTTGCACCCGGATTCTTCTTCTTTTTCCGACGCCGCCCCCGACTATCCAGAAAACGACCCCTACCAGCACGAATAACTGGAGGGGCCGAGTGTGTTAAGCGGACTTCTTATCCCGCTTGGCCACTTCTTCGTGGCTCAATAGCGTGGGCTCAGCCTCACCAGCCGCGCATTCTGCGGTGATGATGATCTCGCCAGTATCTTCATCTTCCGGGATGGTGAACATCACGGGCAGCAGGATGGATTCCATGATGGAACGCAATCCGCGGGCACCCGTCTCCCGGGCCAGAGCCTGGCGAGCGATTTCCTTCAGGGCGCCTTCTTCGAAGGTGATCCGCACGCCATCCATTTCGAAGAGTCGCTCGTACTGGCGCACCAGCGAGTTCTTCGGCTCGGTGAGCACGCGCACCAGCGCTTCTTCATCCAAGTGACCCACGTGAGTGAGCACTGGAAGACGGCCGATGAGCTCTGGGATCAAGCCGAACTTCACCAGATCCTCCGGCTCCACGAACTCGAATGGGTTGGCATCAGCTTCTGCCTTGGAGGAGATCTCCGCGCCGAAGCCCAGCCCCTTCTTGCCGCGGCGCTCGGCGATGACCCGCTCGAGTCCGGAGAATGCTCCGGCCACGATGAACAGCACGTTCTTGGTATCGAACTGGATGAACTCCTGGTTCGGGTGCTTGCGTCCACCCTGAGGTGGCACGGAAGCCACGGTGCCTTCCAGGATCTTCAACAGTGCTTGCTGCACGCCTTCACCGGAGACATCGCGGGTGATGGAGGGGTTCTCGGACTTGCGGGAAATCTTGTCCACTTCATCCACGTAGATGATTCCGCGCTGGGCCTTATCCACATCAAAATCGGCAGCCTGCAGGAGCTTCAGCAGGATGTTCTCTACGTCTTCGCCCACGTATCCAGCCTCGGTCAAAGAGGTGGCATCGGCGATCGCGAAGGGCACGTCCAGCATGCGCGCCAAGGACTGCGCCAGGTAGGTCTTGCCGGAACCGGTGGGGCCCAGCATGAGGATGTTGGACTTGGAGAGTTCCACTTCCTCATCAGTCCGGCGTGAGGTCACGTTGGACTGCTCAGCCTGAATGCGCTTGTAGTGGTTGTAAACAGCCACCGCGAGAGTCCGCTTGGCCTGATCCTGGCCGATCACATAGCGGTCCAGGAACTTGGAGATCGCAGACGGGGTGGGCAGCTTCTCGGAGTTCTCAGAAGAGGGTGCGGCCAGCATCTCCTCTTCGATGATCTCATTGCACAGCTCAATGCACTCATCGCAGATATAGACCCCGGGGCCGGCGATGAGCTTGCGTACTTGCTTCTGGCTCTTTCCACAGAAGGAGCACTTCAGCAGTTCAGCACTTTCTGGCATACGGTTCAGCCACTGCTTTCTTTAAAAAATTGGCGAAAAATTGTTCAGACACGAATAGTGCCCAGATTACTCTGGGCGCGGACAAAAAAGCTTAACCCCAGTGTCGTGTCGGACACTGGGGAAGTTCCTCGCTCGCCCGGGCTGAATAAGCCCAGGCAGGCGAAAGATGGGTACGCTACTACTGCTGGGCAGAGAGCTTGCGGTATTCGAACACCTGGTCGATAATTCCGTATTCCTTGGCTTCTTCGGCCGTGAGGATCTTATCGCGATCGGTATCGATACGCACCTGCTCTTCGGTACGGCCGGTGTGGCGAGCCAGCGTCTTCTCCATCAAAGTACGCATGCGCTCGATCTCCCGAGCCTGGATCTCCAGGTCGGAAACCTGACCCTGCACGCCACCGGTAGCAGGCTGGTGGATCAGCACGCGGGCGTTTGGCAGTGCTGCACGCTTGCCGGGAGTACCAGCGGCCAGCAGCACGGCAGCTGCGGAGGCAGCCTGACCCAGGCACACGGTCTGCACGTCTGGGCGGACGTACTGCATGGTGTCATAAATGGCCATCAAGCTGGTGAAAGAGCCACCAGGCGAGTTGATGTACATCGTGATATCGCGATCAGGATCCAAGCCCTCAAGCACCAACAGCTGCGCCATGATGTCATTGGCAGAGGCGTCGTCTACCTGCGTACCGAGGAAGATGATGCGCTCTTCGAAGAGCTTGTTGTAAGGGTTAGATTCCTTGGCGCCGTACGTGGAGTGCTCCACGAAGGAGGGAAGGATGTAACGCATATCTGGCATTTTCATTCTTACTTCTCCTTCGCAGAAGTGATCACGTGGTCAACAAAGCCATAATCCTTGGCCTGCTCCGCGGTGAACCAGCGGTCACGGTCGGAATCCTTGGCGATCTGCTCCACGGTCTGGCCGGTGAACTGAGCGATAAGCTCCGCCATTTCCTTCTTGGTGTGAGCAAACTGCTCAGCCTGGATGGCAATATCTGCCGCGGTACCACCCACGCCAGCGGAAGGCTGGTGCATCATGATGCGGGCATGAGGCAGCGCGTAACGCTTGCCCTTGGTACCTGCGGAAAGCAGGAACTGGCCCATCGACGCAGCCAAGCCCATGCCGTAGGTAGCGATATCGCAAGGCGAGTACTGCATGGTGTCAAAGATCGCCATGCCCGCGGTCACCGAACCACCCGGGGAGTTGATGTACAGAGAAATATCCTTGGTGGGATCCTCAGCGGAAAGCAGCAGGATCTGGGCACACAGTTTGTTGGCGATCTCGTCATCGACCTGACTGCCGAGGAAAATGATGCGTTCCTTCAGCAGACGCTCAAATACCGAGTCGTGTGCGCTCGGCGTGTCCCCGCCGCCAGTGGCAAGCGGATTGGATTGAGTACTCATGGTGCTCCTCACGGATATGGACGTTCTTGTCTTCAAGCCTTCGATGCCCAAGCCTAGTCATCATCGAGCTCAGCTTGTGCCTCGGATCGGGCTTGTTCGCTGTCAGCGCACGCGCCTCGCATGCCGTGCCGGTACGCCGCAGCTGGAACAGCGAAAATCCCCCGGCCTTGGCGGATGCCAGGACAGGGGGATTTACGTTAGGCGCCTCGAAGCTATGCAGCCTGGAGGTAAAAAGTCCTACTTATCGGACTTCTTCTCTGCCTTCTTGCCGGAATCCTTCTTCTTGTCGGACTTCTTTGCAGAATCGTCCTTCTTTGCGGATTCCTTCTTCTTCGCAGGCTTCTTCTCAGCCTTGTCTGCAGACTTCTCATCTGCGGACTTCTCGTCAGCAGAATCCTTGTCCGCATCTGCATCTGCATCAGCAGATTCAGCAGAATCGGCAGGCTCATCGATGCCGAAGAACTGCTTCGGGTCAACCTCGTTGCCCTCGGTGTCCTTCACGGAAGTCTTGGCAATGTTCAGCGCCAGGGACTTGCCGCGGCGAACATCCGCGAACAGGCTAGCCAGCTGGCCGGCCTGCTGCAGCTGCATGATGAACTGGTTTGGATCCATGCCGTACTGCGCAGCAGTAAAGGTGATGTGATCCATCAGCTCTTCCTGGGACACGTCTGGCTGCTCTTCGTCAGCCAGGGCATCCAGGAACAGCTGGGTGCGAACGGAGTCCTCGGCTGCCTCGCGGGCATCTTCCTCGAACTTCTCGCGGGTGAGATCCTGCGCGGCCAGCATGGCCTCGAAGGTCTTCTCGTCGCCACCGAACTGGGCGATGATCTGCTGGATCTGTCCATCAACCTGGTCCTTGACCACGGCTTCTGGCAATGCCACCTCAGTCTGCTCCAGGGCTGCAGCCAACACCTTGTCGCGGATTTCTCCGGCCTGGGTGTTCTTCAGCTGCTCTTCCACCTGGCCCTTGAGGGACTCGCGGAGCTCCTCCAGGGTGTCGAACTCGGATGCCAACTGGGCGAAATCATCGTCCAGCTCAGGGAGCTCGCGCTCCTTCACAGCACCGAGCTTCACGGTGACCTCAGCATCTTCATTGGCGTGATCGCCGGCAACCAGCTTGGAGGTGAAGGTCTTCTCTTCGCCTTCCTTCATGCCGGTCAGAGCCTCATCAAGGCCCTCAACCAGAGAGTCGTTGCCGACCTCATGGGAAAGTCCCTCGGTGGTGGCTTCATCCACGGTCTCGCCATCGATGGTGGCGGAGAGATCGATGGAGACGAAATCGCCTTCCTTGACCTTGCGATCCACTGGCTTCAAGGTTCCGAAACGAGCCTGAAGGTTCTTCAGCTCGGCGTCGATTGCCTCATCATCAGCCTGCAGGGGCGCTACTTCAACGAAGATGGAAGAGAAATCAGGAAGCTTGATCTCGGGGCGCACGTCCACCTCAGCGGTGAAGGTGACGGACTCGCCATCCTTGAGCTCGGCGATGTCGATCTCGGGCTGGCCGAGAGCCTTGACATCGTTTTCCTCAACGGCCTGGCCATAGCGAGATGGCAGCATCTCGTTGATGACCTGATCCAGCACTGCACCGCGACCCAAACGAGCCTCGAGGATCTTGGCAGGAACCTTTCCCTTGCGGAAGCCAGGCATGTTGACCTGGGATGCGAGGGTCTTGTACGCCTGATCGAACTCTGGCTTCAACTCATCGAAAGGTACCTCGACGGTTAGCTTGGTGCGGGTGGCGCTCAGCTTCTCTACAGAGCTCTTCACGAATGCACACTCCTGTTGTTCTTTGGTTGACAGGCGGGCAGATTTGCGCCTGCCTGTTTGGTCATTCCTAGATTTTATCTGGTCGCGTGGAACCTCGTCGCTGGGGGTCTGTTTTCCCGGTTTTCTTCCCAACCTTCTTTTCGACGCCGCCACTGCCCCATCCGCGTTTGCGGAAACAAAAAACCGACCTACCGGAGAGAAACTCTCCGATAGGCCGGTCAATGTTAATGGTCGGGATGACAGGATTCGAACCTGCGACCCTCCGCTCCCAAAGCGGATGCGCTACCAAGCTGCGCCACATCCCGACGAGAGGGAACGACGGGAATCGAACCCGCGTCTTCAGCTTGGAAGGCTGAGGTATTAGCCACTATACGACGTTCCCGTGTCCATCACTAATCGGTTAAACCCGAGGGACAAACCTAGGGACTAACGATGTGAATTACGGGCTTTCGCCCGTGTGATTTCCACGAGAAGTAACGATACATCATTAGCCCCAAGGATCAATAATCACAGGCCCTTGAATCCCGAAGGCCGAGGTACATTGCGCAAATTGGCCCGGGCGAGATTGATCATCTTCCCCACTCCGCCGTCCAGAACCGTGGCCACTGCGGCGCGGGAGAAACCGGCCACCTGCTCCAGGGAAATCTCTGGCGGGATGCTCAGCGCGTTGGGATCCGTCACCACATCCACCAGCACTGGGCCCTGGTAGGCAAAGGCCTCGCGCAGCGTGCTCTGGACATCCTCTGGGCGCTCAATGCGATAAGACTTCAGGCCAGCCGCTGCGGCGATGTCCGCGTAATTGACTGCTTCGTGGTCCGTGCCGAAGTCCGGCAGACCAGCCACCAGCATCTCCAGCTTGACCATGCCCAGGGAGGAGTTGTTGAACACCACGGCCTTCAGAGGCAGGTCATGCAACTTGGCGGTGAGCAGCTCGCCCATGAGCATGCTCAAGCCACCATCGCCACACATGGCCACAACTTGCCGCTTGCGATCAGCGAACTGCGCGCCGATGGCCTGTGGGAATGCGTTAGCCATGGTGCCGTGGCGGAAGCTGGCCAGCAGCTTCCGCTTGCCGTTGGGGTTGATGTAGCGGGCATGCCACACGTTGCACATGCCGGTGTCCGCCGTGAACACGGCATCGTCGGTAGCCACGGAATCGATGATGTCAGCGAGGTACTCGGGGTGGATCGGGGTGCTCTGCGCGTGCTTTGAGGTGTAGGCCTCGATCACGTGCGAGAGGTTCTTTTCCTGCTTGACCAGCATCTTGTCCAGGAAGCTGCGGTCTTCCTTGGTTTCCAGCAGGGGCAGCACGGCCTCGATGGTTGCTGCCACATCTCCGTGCACTGGCACGTCCACTGCAGTGCGGCGGCCGATATTGCCCGCCTTGATGTCCACCTGGGCGGTGCGGGTGTCCCGTGGCAAGAACTCCGTGTACGGGAAGTCAGTGCCCAGCAGGATGAGCAGGTCTGCCTCGTTGAAGGCCTCGCTGCAGGCGCCATAGCCCAGCAGGCCGGACATTCCCACGTCATAGGGGTTGTCGTAGTGCAAGAATTCCTTGCCACCATAGGCGTGGCCGAGCGGTGCCTTGATCTTCTCTGCCAGCTCCAGCACCTGCTCGCGTGCGCCAGCACAACCGGCACCACCGAAAAGGGTGACGGATTCCGCGGCGTTGATGGCCTCGGCCAGTGCCTGCACCTGGGATGCGGCGGGAACCACGGTGGGCTCAGCGGAGGAGATCTTGGAGGCCAGCTGCGGGGAATCAACCGCATCCTCAGAGGCGATATCCCCGGGGATCACCAGCACGGATACGCCGTTGCCAGCCATGGTGGACTGGATGGCGTGGTGCAGGATGGTGGCACCCTGCTCAGCCGAATTCACCATTTCGCAGTAGCTGGAGCACTCCGCGAAGAGTTGCTCTGGGTGAGTCTCCTGGAAATAGTGGGAGCCGATGAATTGACTGGGGATGTGGCTGGCGATAGCCAGCACCTTGGCACCGTTGCGGTGTGAGTCATAGAGGCCCTGCAGCATGTGCAGGTTTCCTGGGCCACAGCTTCCGGCGCAGACCGCCAGCTTGCCGGTCATCTGAGACTCAGCGCCGGCGGCAAAGCCAGCCGCTTCTTCGTTACGCACATGCACCCATTCGATGTCACTGCGCTTCACGGCATCCACGATGGGGTTAAGGCTGTCCCCCACCAGGCCAAAAATTCTTTCTACACCGTTGTCTTCTAGGGTTTTTACCAACTGCTCGGCGTATGTCTTGCTCATTATCCCGTTCAGCATTCCTTCTTCATTGACGCTTATCGCATGTTGTGCGAACTCGATACTCTCCACCCTACGTGCGAGACCCGCACCTTGGCCGGGTAAAGAAGCGCTCAATACATGCCTTGGGTGCGCACGCGTGAAAAAATATTTTGCGAAAGTTCTTTGCTTCTGAGGTGGCTCTTAGGTTTTAGCCTTAAACTCACTAGGCATGGAACCAGTGATTATTGATCGCGTGAGCGGCGTTGAATTATGGACAGCTATCCAGTGTGCTGAGTTCTCCGGGACGGCACGCGGGACTTTTACCAGCTACGCCGGCCGCGGCCGCGCACCCCAGCCCGTAGTCAAGCTTCATGGCCTCACGTTGTGGAACTCCCAGGACGTGAAGGACTGGCAGGAAAAACGCACCGCGCAGAAGAGCTAAGGTTCTCTCAGAAAAACCCCAAAGCCCGCCTCGCTGCGCAATACGCAGCAGGGGCGGGCTTTGTGTACCTCGGGGCGGGTTAACTTCTCCCCTCCCCGCGGAAAACGGGGTCAAACGGTGCTAGTTCTTCGGCAGCTCTGGAGCTTCACCGGTGCGTTCGTACTCAGCCAGGATGTCAATGCGGCGCTGGTGGCGCGCTTCTTCGCTCCATGGCTGGCTAATGAAGGCATCCACGATCGCGAGTGCTTCCTCCTCGGAGTGCATGCGGCCGCCCAAGCCGATCAGCTGAGCCTTGTTGTGCTCCCGGGCTAGCTTGGCGGTCTCCACGGACCACGCGAGTGCGCAACGCGCACCCGGTACCTTGTTCGCGGCGATCTGCTCGCCGTTGCCGGATCCACCGAGGACAATGCCCAGGGATCCTTCGTCCTCTACCGTTCGACGCGCAGCTTCGATACAAAAAGCTGGGTAGTCATCGTTGGCGTCATACTCGTGAGCGCCACAATCGATGACCTCCAAGCCCTTGCTATTGAGGTGATCCTTGATCACGTTCTTCATCTCGAAGCCGGCATGGTCTGCACCTAAGTAAATTCGCATAGTTGCAAATCTTAGCGCGTTGCGGAGGCGGGTTCCGCCTTGGGAGACTCGTTGCGGGAGCGCTTGAGCTCAAAGAAGTGGGGGAAGCTACCGAGGGTGATGGCGGCGTCGAAAAGTTCTCCGGCTTTTTCGCCCTCTGGAATGCGGGTGAGTACGGGTCCGAAGAATGCGTTGTCGCCGATCTGCACCACGGGAGTTCCCACGTCATCGCCCACCAGGGAAATGGCCTTCTCGTGGGAGGACTTGAGCTGGCTCATGTAGGAACCCTGCTCGTCATCTTCCTTGTGCGCTGCCTCAAAGAATGCAGGATCCGCGCCGATTTCTTGCAGGGTGTCCTTGATGAGCTGGTCATAGGCGTCTGCTTCTTGGCGGTGGCCGTAGCCTTCATTGTGGATCTTGGTTCCGAGAACGGTGTAGTAGGAATCCACCAGCTCTGGGCTTTCGGTGAACAGTCCGGCGGCAACCAGCGCTGGGCCCCGGGCGGCGATCATCATGCGCTGGTAATCCTCTTCCAGGCCTTCACGACCGTCGTTGAGGACGAACAGGCTCATGGGAGCCCACTCGATTTTCACCTCGCGGACCTTTTCTACTTCCTTGAGCCAGCGGCTGGTGACCCAGGCAAACGGGCAAGTGACATCGAAGTACATGGTGACATTCTGATTCTGTGACATGTCTCCCACTGTAGACATCCCTGCGGACAACGGTGGCCACGAAGGGATTGTCCTGGCCGTGAGTATGGTGAGAATTATGACTTCAACAAACCTGAACCACCGCGAGGCTGCAGAGCGCGCTCGTCTCATTTCCCACGTGCATTACGGCATTGAGCTGGATCTTAGCGAGGGTGGAGATGCTTCTGTCACCACGTTCCCCACCACAACCACCATTCGTTTTACCTCTGAGGCCGGCTCCACGTTTGTGGATCTCCGCGCCCCGGAGGTGCACGCTGTGGTGCTGGATGGGCAGGACATCACCGATGCTGCCGTTCCCGTGGTTGATTCTTCTTACGACGCCACCGCGGGCATCCAGCTCCGCGATCTTTCCCAGGGCGAGCATGAGTTAGTCATCCGTGCTTCCGGCGCTTATTCCACCACGGGCGAGGGTCTGCACCGCTTCACGGATCCCGCGGACAGCGAGGTGTACATGTACACCCAGTTCGAAACCGCCGATGCCAAGCGGGTGTTCGCGTGTTTCGATCAGCCGGACATCAAGGCCACCTACGAGGTGTCCGTGACCACCCCGGATGGCTGGTCGGTGGTGACCAATAACGTGATGGAGGAAAAGAGCGCTGCTGGCGGAGACGCTGCTGGTGAGGATGCCGGCGCGGGCAAGACCGTGCACACCTCCACCGTGGATTACCAACTCTCCACCTACTTGATCGCTTTCTGCGTGGGCCCCTGGCACGTGGTCCGCGATGAGTGGACGGGAAGCGTAACTGCGCACCCGGAGACATCCGCAGAAGCCACTGAAGCCGCGCGCCAACGGGGTGAGCTGATCACCGAGGGTGAGATGCGCGTGCCGCTTGCCCTTTACTGCCGCCAATCGCTGGCGCAGTACCTGGACGCGGATGAACTCTTCGAGGTAACCAAACAGGGCTTTGATTACTACGCAGAGCACTTCGGGGTGGGTTACCCGTTCTACAAGTACGACCAAATCTTCTGCCCCGAATACAACATGGGCGCCATGGAAAATGCCGGCTGTGTGACCATCCGGGATGAGTACATCTTCCGTTCCGCAGCCAGCCACTACCAGTACGAACGCCGCGCGGACACCATTCTGCATGAGCTTGCCCACATGTGGTTCGGCGACCTGGTGACCATGCAATGGTGGGATGACCTGTGGCTCAATGAGTCCTTCGCCACGTGGTCAGCTGCCATGAGTCAGGCGGGTGCCACGAAGTACACCACCGCATGGGTGACTTTCGCTAACAAGGAAAAGGCCTGGGCTTATGGGCAGGATCAGCTCCCCTCCACCCACCCGGTGTTCAGCGATGCTTCGGACATCGTGACCGTGGATGCCAACTTCGATGGCATCACCTACGCCAAGGGTGCCAGCGTGCTCAAGCAGCTCGCGGAATACGTGGGCATCGAGGCATTCTTCTCCGGAATTCGCGCGCACTTCGCGGCTCACGCATGGGGCAATGCCACGTTTGCGGACTTGCTCCAGGCATTGGAGAAGGCCAGCGGACGCGATCTTTCCGATTGGGCTGCGCAGTGGCTCAAGACCACCGGCATCAATACGCTGGCTCCGGAATTCGAGGTCGCGGAAAACGGAATTTACTCAAGTTTTGCCATTACACAGACTGGCGCGCAGCCGGGTGCTGGGGAAACCCGCACGCACCGCGTGGCAGTCGGCGTGTACTTCCTCCAGGAATCCGCCGATGGCGTGAGCTTGGAGCGCGGAGCTCGCGCTGAGCTGGATGTCTCCGGCGAGCGCACTGAGGTGACCGCACTGGTGGGTGCGAAGGCCGGGGATCTGGTGCTGGTCAATGACGATGACCTCACCTACGCCTTCACCCAACTGGATGAGCAATCCCTGCGGACGGCCACCGAGAACATCGAGAAGATCACCAACCCGATGCCCCGCTCCCTCATCTGGTCCGCCGCATGGCAAATGACCCGCAACGCACAGATGAAGGCGCGCGATTTCGTGGCGCTGGTGGCCCGTGGAGCCGCGGCAGAAACCGAACTGGCTGTCTTGGAGCAGCTGCTGTTGCAGAGTCGCTCGGCCGTGAGCAGCTTTGCCGATGAGGAATGGGCACGCACCGAAGGATGGCGCACCTTGCGCGGAGCACTTTTGGGTGGCGTGGGCTCTTCCACCGGTCAGGCGCAGTTGGCGTTCGCGCGTGCCTTCGTGGGTTCCCAGCACTCTGAGCATTCCGCGGATGTACTGCGCGTACTGCTGGGAGAGAAGACCGAAGTGGATACCGCCGGCCCTCTGCAGGGCAAGACAGCTGCCGAGATGGCTCCTGGACTGGACATCGATCAGGATCTCCGCTGGTCACTGATCATCGCGCTGACCGGTGCGCAAACCGCTTCGGGAGAAAGCGCGGAGCAGGTGGAAGCCCGCATCGCTGCTGAGCTGGAGAAGGACTCCTCCTCAACTGGAGCCGCATTGGCCGTGCAGGCTCGCGCTGCCCGCCCCGATGCAGAAAACAAGCGAAACATCTGGGAGGACATCACGGTGCGTGGCCCACAGCTCTCTAACCTGCAGCTGCGCCACAAGATGGCAGGCTTCGCGCACGTTGGCCAGGGATCGCTACTGGAAGAGTTCGGCCCGAAGTACGTGGACATCGCGCCGCGGTTGTGGAACGCGCTGTCCCCAGAGATGGCGCTGCGCACTCTGGAAGGAATCTACCCATCCTGGGATAAGCGGGAAGAGACGGACGCTGCCATCGCTCAGCTGGTGGATGCGCAGGACACTCCTGCAGGATTGCGCCGTACTTTGCGCGAAGGCCGCGACCGGGTGGCCCGCGCCAAGGCCGCGCGCGAGTTCGACCGTTCATGATTTTCCAGCTGGCTACTATGGATGTTGAGGCTCGAATCTTAGGAGGATTCAACGATGAGTAACTTCTACGATGCTGTCGGAGGCGAGGAAACCTTCCGGACCATTGTTCACGAGTTCTACAAGCAGGTTCCGGAGGATGACATCCTCGGCCCGATGTACCCCAACCAAGATTTCAAGGGTGCGGAAGATCGCCTGCGCTGGTTCTTGGTGCAATATTGGGGCGGCCCGCAAGAGTTCAACGAGAAGCGTGGCCATCCTCGCCTGCGCATGCGCCACGCGGCCTTCACCATTGATGAGGCCGCGCGCGATCGTTGGCTGGAACTGATGGGTAACGCGATGTCCACGCTGAGCAGCGAGCAACTGCCCGATGAATACCGCGCTGCCATGTGGGACCACATGGTGCGGGTGGCCAACATGTTGATCAACACGGAAACCCCCACCGAGCATGGGCTGCCCCTGACGGAAAATCCTCCCCAGGCCTGACTCAGCCGTCTAGCGCTAATCTCCTAGCGTGGCGATGGCACGCGCGCTAGGCCACCTGGCCGTGGCGAGTAAACGGTGCCGTAGAGGGCGTCGATACGGATCCACGAAGCGGTCACGGACACCCGCAGCAGATCGAACTTGCTCAGTTCTGGTGCGGTGGGCTTAGCAATCACGCCCAAACCGCCCAATGCGGCCAGGTGCCTGCCGGTGAGTGCCACGCGCTCGTCGTTTTCTTCCGACGTCACCTCCACCACCTCTTGCTCCAGCAGCGAACGAGCGATCCCTCCCGGAGCGGAGGCATCGGCATTCTCCTTGCCCATCGTGGCGTGAGCATTGCGAACTTCCTCAGCGGGGATCTTATCAACCACCTGGAATCCCTCCAGTGGCGGCAGAGTGCCTGCCCACATGAAGTCCATGCTCATTCCCAGATCCAGCTGTTCTCCTGGGCTGGCGGTATCCAACTTAGGCGCGATCTCGCGCGCCATTGCTACGGTCTCCTCGGTCACCGTTCCGGCGATCCTCTGGGAAACCACGCAGTGCAAGGGAGTGGAGATGAATACATCCGTGGCACCTTCTACGGCTGAAGGGCGGAAGCGGATGAGCGCATCGGGATCCATGGACAGTGCCCTTCGCGCGATCGACGCGGTGCGCTGCAATGCCCCCTCGATGCTCTTGGCATCTTGCGGGGTGGATGAGACGGGAATGTTGAGCTGCGCAGTCATAGTTCCCAGTGTAGGACTTCTCCCCCGCTGACCCCGCGAAGCCCAACTGTTGCCACTCGTAGATCGAGCGTTTTAGGCGACTTCACCTTCGATGTCGTCCGCGTTTTGCTCATCCTCTTCCACGGGGATGAAGAACAGGTTGAGGTTCTTGATGTCTTCCTCAGACCACGCACGGGACTTGCCAGTCATCATGTCCACGCCAACCATGACGGTGTCCACGGTGCAGACCACGTTGGAGTTGGAATCCCGGCACTCTTGGCGCATCACGCAGGACTTCGTGCCCACCTGAGTCACGAAGGTTCGCACGGCTACTTCGTTCTCCCCTGGGGAGAGCGGGCGCGGGTAATCGATGGTGGTGTGACGAACAAAGAACGGTGGGACAGCGATATCCATCTCAGTGAGCACATCTCGCAGGAAAACCATGCGGGCATCTTGCGCGAATTCCAGGTACTTTGCGTTATTCACGTGCTGGTACTGGTCGAAATCTGTCCACCGCAGTTCGCGGTGGCAGGTGTGCCATCTGGCACCGGTCTCTTCGTGCTTGATAAATGGCATGGTTGAACCATTGTCCTTTCCTACTGCATGTCCTACTGCGTGCTTCGCCGTCTCGCGGAACACCGTTGATACTATCCTTCAGGATATTATTTTGTTACAAAATAGTAACCGATCCCACCGGCATTACACGGCAAAACCCCGGAAAACGCATAAGCGTTTCGGGGGTTTGACGAGAAAAACGGGCGAAAAGTTAGCGGGTCAACCTACGGTGAGTAACCCGAGATGGGCGCGCGGCATCTGGGCCCAAACGCTCGATCTTGTTCTTTTCATAATCCTCGAAGTTGCCTTCGAACCAGTACCACTGGCCTTCTGCAACATTGCCTTCCCACGCCAAAATGTGGGTACAGGTTCGATCCAGGAACCAACGATCGTGAGAAATCACCACGGCGCAGCCCGGGAACTTCTCCAGAGCATTCTCCAAAGAACCGAGGGTTTCCACGTCCAGGTCGTTTGTTGGCTCATCCAGCAGGATCAGGTTGCCACCCTGCTTCAAGGTCAGTGCCAGGTTGAGGCGGTTGCGCTCACCACCGGACAGCACCTTGGAAGGCTTCTGCTGATCTGGTCCCTTGAATCCGAACGCGGAAAGGTACGCACGTGATGGCATTTCATTTTGCCCCACCACGATGTAGTCCAGACCATCGGAAACTACTTCCCACACGGTCTTTTCCGGATCAATGTTCGCACGGTTCTGATCCACGTAGCTCAGCTGAACGGTGGAGCCCACCTTCACCTCGCCAGCATCCGGATCTTCCAAGCCCACGATGGTCTTGAACAGGGTGGTCTTACCCACACCGTTGGGGCCGATGACTCCCACGATGCCGTTACGGGGCAGGGTGAACGAGAGGTCCTTGATCAGAACGCGATCGCCGAAGCCCTTGACCAGACCCTTGGCTTCCACAACCTGGTTACCCAAGCGTGGAGGGGTGGGGATCTGGATTTCTTCGAAATCTAGCTTCTTGAACTGCTCTGCCTCGGCCGCCATTTCTTCATAGCGATCCAAACGAGCCTTGTTCTTGGCCTGACGAGCCTTAGCACCGGAGCGCACCCAAGCCAGCTCTTCCTTCAGACGCTTCTGCAGCTTCTGATCCTTCTTGCCTGCAACCTCCAAGCGCTTCTGCTTGGTCTCCAGGTAGGTGGAGTAGTTGCCCTCGTATGGGTAGAGCTTTCCGCGGTCCACCTCACAGATCCAGCTGGCCACGTGATCCAGGAAGTAACGGTCGTGTGTCACGGCCAAGACGGCACCTGGGTATTTAGCCAGGTGCTGCTCCAGCCAGAGCACGGATTCCGCATCCAGGTGGTTAGTTGGCTCATCGAGAAGCAGAAGATCGGGCTCGCTCAACAGCAGCTTGGCCAGCGCAACGCGACGACGCTCACCACCGGAGAGCTGAGTAACGCTCTCCTCCGGTGGAGGACAGCGCAGGGCATCCATGGCCTGCTCAACCTTGGAATCCAGTTCCCAGGCATCTGCGGCATCGATCTTTTCCTGCAGCTCAGTCATTTCTTCCATGAGCTCATCGGTGTAGTTAGTGGCCATTTCTTCCGCGATGGCCTCATAACGCTGGCGGATCTGGAAGATCTCGCCCATGCCCTCTTCGACGTTCTCGCGAACGTTCTTCTCTTCATTCAACGGGGGCTCCTGCAGCAGGATGCCCACGGAAGCGCCCGGGTCGAGGAAGGATTCACCGTTGGACGGCTGATCAATTCCCGCCATGATCTTCAGAATCGAAGACTTACCCGCACCATTTGGTCCCACCACGCCAATCTTGGCGCCAGGATAAAACGCCATGGTGACGTTATCGAGAATGACCTTATCGCCGTGCGCTTTGCGCACGTTCTTCATTGTGTAAATGAACTCGCCCACGGTGAACTCTTCTTACCTTTCGACGTACATGAATTTCCCTTCAACAGTGTACGTCCTTAACCTGCGCCTCCCTAGTTCACACGTTTGCCGAGAGGATTACGCTTAATCTGCTCCTACTGGCCAGCGACAGCACCCGCAAAGACATCCTGATTTACGGACAGTTCCCTGCCATCGCCCTCTACGGGCGCTGAGCTACGAAGAGCTTCCGGGTAAGAATCCTCATCCGGCTGCTGGATTGTCTGCTGACTTGATTGCTGAGCTTCCTGTGCCCGCTTCGCCTTATCTGCCAGCACGGTCACTTCCCGCTGGTTCAAATCCGGCCCCACATAGGATGCCCGCAGGCGAAGAATACTGCGGGTCTCCTCCCTGCCCAGATGATCGGTCACCGTCCAAGAAGACTGCACCATCCGACCATAGGCAATCACCGGATACCCCTTGTGCAGGGAAGCGAAGACGTTTTGCCCCAGACGATCCCAACACTGAACCTGGAAGAAGGAGCTATCGCCGTCCTTCCACTCGCCATCCCTGTCCTTGTAGCTGTGGTTCGTGGCCACGCGGAACTCCACCACGTGTGAGTTTTCCCCGACCTGCTTCCACTTCGGATCGCTGGCAATGCGCCCCGCGATGAACATTTGTGCCTGATCCATACTCATGATGTGGCCTCCCCGCCCCTAGATTGTCATTCGCCCAAGGCTTGTCCTCGAACCGAATGTCATCCACCTTTTCATGCCCCCAGCAGCATCAACGGGCTGCAAAGGTAAAGCCTGTGGAGCTAACCGCGAGGAAGCTCGGGTTATCCACAGGCTTGAACGAGAGGGATTGACAGCGGGAGATACGCAGTTTGGCGTCGGGGAAAAAGAAGAAAACCGCTAGTGGCGATGCTGCTGCCGGCGCTTGTAACGTTCCGAATGGAAGGCACCGGAGACGTCGTCCTTGTGGTAATCGGACTCGTAGTAATCGTGGGCGGAAGAATCGGATTCGCCAGAGGCCAAGCCCGCCAGCATGCGGTTATATGCCTGCAGATCCTGCTCGCCGGTGCGCTCCTCCTTGCGGTCGTGCCGCTCGGACTCCCGCTTGTCTGAACGCGCCCACTGCACACCGTGCGCGATGGTGACGATGATCAGGGGAAGCTCACCGATTGCCCAGGCCACACCGCCGCCGACCAACTGCTGATGCAGCAGATCCACGGGGAACGGCAGATCCAGGGACTGGTAGAACTCCTGGTTCAGAGGCACGCTCATCTGCATCATCGCGATGCCAAACCACGCGTGGAAAGCAGTCACCGCGAGCAGGGTGAGCATGGTGGTGAAGTGCGAGAGTTGGCGAGGGGCGGCGTCCACACCAATGATCACCCAGTAGAACAGGTAACCCGAAATGATGAAGTGAATCATCATGAACAGGTGCCCCGCGTGCTCGGAGGCCATCACATCGAACAGATTCGAGAGGTAGAGGTAGTAGAAACCGACCGCGAACTGCACGCCTGCCACCACGGGGTGGGTCAGGAAGCGGGACACGGGGTTGTTGATGAACACCACCAGCCACTCGCGCGGTCCCGGTACGCCATTGCGGCCTGCGGTGGGCAATGCGCGCAGGAGGATGGTCATCGGGCCACCCAACACCCAGAAAATGGGGACTGCCATAGAGAGCAACATGTGCTGCAACATGTGCGGCCCGAACATGGCCATCGCGTACATGCCCAGGCCGGAGCTGGTGGAGAGGAAGAGGATGAGGTTGCCGCCGGTCCACCACAGCAGACGCGAGATGGGCCACTCAATCTCCCGCTTGCGCAGCGTGAAATATGCCCACATGTAGATGGCTTGCAGCAGGATGGCGCCGGTGCCAAACACCAGGTCAAAGCGCCAGTGCGTGAGATAGACCAGCAGGCTCGGCGGCTCGGTCAGGGTGTAACCAAGCAGCACATCCTGGCGCGTGAGATCCAGCTGTTCCTGCAGCGGTGGCGGGATGCGGGACAGGGAAATCGCCACGCCGATCGTGGCCGCCATGACCAGTAGCTCCACCACTGCCACGCGCACGAACGGACCACGTTGCTCCGCGGTGGACTCGCCATTGGGGCCAGCCAACTTTTCCAAGGTGGGAATGATCCGCTTGCGATGCCACCAGCCAAACCCAGCCAGGGCCAGCAACAATACGGCCTTGGTGGTGACAACCAATCCGTAATTGGTGGTGAACCACTCGGAGAACTTCACGCGCAGTGATGCATTGATGAGACCAGAAACCGCCACACCGATGATGGCGCACAAAGCGAGGAAACTGTAGCGCTTCACCAGCAGCGGCAGGTGTGGGCCGCGACGCTTCGCATGAGCGATGAGGGCCAGGAGCCCACCCACCCACAGTGCGGAGAGAATGATGTGCCAGAGCAGCGAGTTCACACCGAAATCGTGATTACCACCGCTGGCGGAGTGCCCCTCCAGGGCAATGGGAATCAGAGACACGATGGACAGCGCGAGGAAAACAGGCTGCCAGATCCAACGCCGTGTAAACAACGAGGAGATCGACGCCACGAGTGCGAATATCGCCACCCACTGCCACGCCTTAGCTGCGGAAACCTGCTCCAGCGCCACGCCCCAGTATTCAATCTGAATAGATTCCCGCAGTGGCGAACCGGATACATCGGAAAGACTCAGCGGGATCATCATCACCGCGCACACTGCCCAGAGGAACATGCTCCACGTACCCGTGCGCGCCGCCCGGAAGCCATCTAAGTCCAGGTAGCCATCCTTCCGCGGGGGCGTGCCGAACGCGGACATCAGGAACCCGCCCACGCCCACGCATGCCAGAAACGTGCCCATTGATCGGATCAGCGGCAGGCCGAACGTGGTGACCTCGCCAGGATCGGGGATGCCCAACACCGCGAGCGATTCCCCCGTGAAGGAGAAACCGATGATCCCGCCCACGATCCCTGCCGTGAGCACCGCCAAGATATAGACCAGCGCTGGCGAGGACATTTTCGCCGAGCCGCGCTTGATCTCAGGCGCGTTTTCGGGCGGTTGCTGCGCTGATTTTTGGGCAGCTTCCTGCCCTTTTTTCGACGCCAAGCCACGCGCGTCCTGCTGCGTATCCGCTGGCGTATGGGTTTCTGCCGGGTTGGGGCTCTGATCAGGCATAGTCTTACCGTACCGCTCCACCCGATGTATTCCACCTTCGTGTGGCGTGGCATACTTTATGGGTATCGCCTACCGGTTCGACCGCTCAATCCAGCGTGTTTGTGCAACGGGAATGTGACGGGAAACAGTGCGATTGCAGCCTCCGTAGCTCAGTGGATAGAGCAGTGGGTTTCTACCCCACGTGCCGCGGGTTCGATTCCTGCCGGGGGCACAATTTTCAAAGGGGCGGGGTTACGCGCGGAGTGCCAAGCTCCTCGCTCAGCAATTTCGTTGAGCTGACCTATTGAGCGGCCTGCTCCTCCACCCAATTCATCAGTGCGCGAGCCGAAGGCACCGCAGATTCCCCCATTTCCGTGAGCGCGTAGACCACCCGCGGTGGAGTCTCGGGATGTGAGGTTCTAGTCAGCATTCCCAATCGGGTGAGCATCGCGAGGCGCTGGGACAGCACCTTCTGGGAGATGCCTTCCACCATGGCTTGGATCTCTCCGTACCGCTTTCCCCCATCAGCCACGGACATGAGGATGAGCACCACCCAGCGGTCTGCAATCTCCTTCAGCAGGTTCTGCGCCGTGAAGGATCGGGTGGCCGATCCCGAATTCAGCGGACCCTGAGTGAGCGCACTAGGAGTGATGATCCCGCCGCTCAGATCCGGATCTACAAATGCTTTCATAGAGGAAAGGTTATCAACTGAACCCGTATTTAGTTGACGAATCTCATACTTTCCCAAAATTCTTCTCGGCGGTCCACGCGCAGTCTAGGCCCAGTCCACGCCCAGCCCACGCCCAGCCCACGCGCTCCTCCACACTCTCCCCGCTCTCACTCAAAGCGGTCCCCAGGCGCGGTAACGTGGGGGAGAAATATTTGGGCTAAGAACTAGCCTCAGTTAAATCAGACGCATCAGCCATTTTTTAGGAGTACGAGCCATGACTGAACCAAACACCCCGGAGATTCCCGCACCCAGCGCGAATAGCTATGCGGTCATAACCGGCGCATCTTCCGGAATTGGCCGCGCGCTTGCCCTGGAATTGGGTAAGCGGGGCCATAACCTCATCGTCGTGGCCCGTTCAGCCGGGCCCATGGAAGAGATCGCGGCTCAACTTCCCAACGTCGATGTGCAGGTACGCTCCGTGGATCTGGCCAATGTGGAGGCGCGCACCGGGTTCATCCAGGAGCTCAAGCGCACCGACGTGCACATCATCATCAACTCTGCGGGCATCGCCACCTTCGGCAATTTCATTGATTTGGATTATGAATACGAGCGCGCCCAGTTCGAACTGAACGCCACCGCGCTGTTCGAGCTCACCGCTGCAGTGATCCCTGGAATGGTGGCCCGCGGCGAGGGTGGAATCGTCAACGTTGGCTCTGCAGCCGGCAACATGGCCATCCCGGGCAACGCCACCTACGTGGGCACCAAGGCCATGGTGAACACCTTCACCGAGGCGCTGCACTATGAGCTCAAGCCCGCGGGCGTGACCTGCACCTTGCTGGCTCCCGGCCCCGTCCGCGAAGAGCGCAAGGAATCCGACAATCTCACCGAGGTGGACGATGCCGTCCCAGATTTCCTCTGGACCACCTACGAAAGCTGCGCGGTGGACACCCTCAACGCCCTGGCCAAGGGCAAGCTCCGCGTGGTTCCCGGCCCACTGTCCAAGGTGATGAACTTCGTCTCCACCTACACACCTCGCCGCGTCACCGCGCCGATCATGGGCAAGTTCTATTCCAAGATGGCAGCCGAGGAGGCAGCAAAAAAGTGAGCACCCCGAACCAAATTTCCAAGCAGGATCGCATCGTCTGGGCAGATTGTGAGATGACCGGGCTGGATCCGGATCGTCACGTGTTGGTGGAAATCGCCGTCATTGTTACCGATGCCAACCTCAATCCCCTCGATGAAGGCATTGACCTGGTTATTCATGCGTCGGAAGAAGAGCTGGCGGAGATGGATGATTTCGTCACCAAGATGCACAACAGCTCTGGCCTGACTGAGCAGATCCGCGAGTCGAAGATCTCCCTGCAGGATGCGGAAGCCCAGGTGGTGGAATACCTCAAGAAGTACGTGCCGGTGTCCGGCATGGCTCCCCTGGCTGGAAATTCCATTGCCACCGACCGCACGTTTATCACCCGTTACATGCCTGACCTGGATGGATTCCTGCACTACCGCATGATCGATGTCTCCAGCATCAAAGAGCTGGCCCGCCGGTGGCATCCCCGGATTTACAATGGCCAGCCGGAGAAGGGCATGGCGCACCGGGCTCTCGCGGATATCCGCGAATCCATTCGTGAGCTGGCGTTTTACCGCGAAGCACTGTTCGTCAGCGAATCTCCCGATGCAGAATCCATCAAGACCGCTGCCACCAAGGTGGCCCAGGATTTCCCGGTGGATTAAGCGTCCGCTGGAGAATAACCCCCGCATATCCCAGTTTTTTGGATTGCGCGCAGCCGTGGTCTAACATGAACTTCGCTGCTTGAACAGCGGTTGGTGTTATACCAACCCAATTTCAATGGCAATGGTGACTGTAGTTCAGCTGGTAGAGCACCAGGTTGTGATCCTGGGTGTCGCGGGTTCGAGTCCCGTCAGTCACCCCAAAGTTTTCTTGTGAAGCGGCGTTCTTCTGCGAGTATTCCTCGCCAGATGGGCGCCGCTTTTGCTATGCCCCGGTTTTCTCAAGCCCCCGGTTTTCCCAAGCCCCCGGTGCCCTCCGGGAGCCGTCCTGGCGCCGAGTACGCTGAAGAGAAACAACCCGTCCGCCCGCACACAGGGAGTTATCTTGGCGAATCACCCGCAGCAGCACCACCTCGAGGAGACGTTTCGCGATGTCTTCCGCGGTCACCCAGCGGGCGTCACCCTCATCACCGCGTTGGTCGACGGCCAACCGGTGGGCATCACCGCCACCTCCGTGTCCTCCCTCTCCCTTTCTCCCCTGGCCGTGAGTTTTTCCTTCATGAAGGACACCGGCTCGGCCGAAAAATTGTTGCGCGCCGAATCCCTTTTGATTCATTTTCTTTCCGACGCCCATGCTCATCTCGCCGCAGCCTTCTCCACCACCGCAGAGGAGAGATTCTCCGAAGCCCAAGGCTGGATTTTCACCGAGGCTAGCGAGCCACACCTGCCTGATGCCCGGGCCACCATGCGCGTGCAGATCTCCGATACTGCCTGTTCAGGCGCGGCCACACTGGTGGCCGCTGAGGTGCTGGAAGTATCCACACCCACCACGGAATCCGCATTGCTATTCCAGGGTCACAATTTCTTCAGCATGCGAAATGCTGAGCGGTTGGCGTCGGAAAAAGAAGAAAATCCGCAGGCCTAACCGCCCAGCATGAAGGCTTGAACGAGACGAGAAGAACTACACCGCGTCAGCGTTGCCGGCCTTCCAGGTCTTCCAGTCGATGTTCCAATCGCCGAGGCCATCGTTGCCGCTGAGGGTTTCGCCGGTGGTGTTCTTGATCTCGATGGTGTCGCCGCGCTTGAAGTTTTGCAGGACCCACTGAGCATCAGCCTCGCTGGCATTCACGCAGCCGTGGGACTGGTTGGTGTTCCCCAGCGCCCAGCTCGCCCACGGTGCGCCATGCACGTAGATGCCCGAGTAGCTCAGCTGGGTGGCGTAGTTCACGTCCGTCACATAACCGCCCTGAGCTTCCGAGAAACCGAAGGTATTGGAATCCATGGTGAGGCGTTCATGCTGGTCACCCACCTGATAGATGCCGTTAGGGGTGGACCAGCGGCCACCGTCATGACCCAGGGAAACCGGGATGGTCTTGATGACCGCACCGTTCTTGTAGACGGTCATGGTCTTCTTGTTATCGTCCACCACGCCATGCATTGAATCACCAATGGTGAAGTTCGCGGAGCGGTCGACCTCGCCGTACACTCCCCCGCCGAGGTCATGACCGTACAAATCGGCCTTCACGCTGACCTTCGTGCCTGGCTCCCAGTAATTTTCTGGGCGCCAGCGCAGGGCTTGATTGGAGATCCAGTAGAAAGCGCCTTCCACCTTTGGGGTGGTCTCGATGGAGATGAGATCCTCCACGGCCTGGCGATCCGTGATGGGAGTATCGAACTGGAAGCTGACCGATTGCCCGGTTCCCACGGTGGAGCCATCCAGTGGTGAGAGTGACGCATTGGTCTGACCTGCTGGAACTTCCGTGGTGAAGGTGGAGTTCAGCTTGTCATCCTTGGTGCTGGCGGTCAGCGTGTAGGAGCGACCATAGCCCAGCTTTTGCCTGGCCACCCACTTCTTGCCGTCCTCTGACTTCTTGCCTTCGACCTCAAGGCCGGCATCGTTGACGAGCGAGACGTTTTCCAGCTTCTCCCCGGAGGAAACGGTGAGGAGATCTCCGACAGACGCTGCGGTATCGCCATCCTTCACGTTCACGGTGATTTCGGAGGACTTCTTCGAGTCCTCAGGCTTGCTCTCCGTGGTGGTGGATTCAGTGGTGTTGTCATTGGTATCGATGGTGCAAGCAGCAAGGCTGAAAGCAAGACCCGCGGTAGCCAGGATCGCGGCCGCACTACGCCCATTCCGCGCAGCCGAAGTGGTGGTGAAAAAACGCATTACTCTCCAAAAATTCATGTAGTTGCGCAGCTAAACGCATAGATTCGCAGTCACCGAATCTTTCACTCCTAGTGACCATACTCGGGCGCAAGACAAAACCCCTTACGGAATCGCAAACCGAAACCCAACTGTTATCTTGGAGTTTCTGAGCAAACTCTCAGGCGGGTTTTCGGGTTGGTTTGGGGTTGGTTTCGGGTTCGTTACACGGTTGGTCGGTAGCTATTTGGCGGTTGTTTGGCCACTCGTGCGGATGCGGTGCTTGGTCGATCTTGAGTGCTCGGCCATACCTGTGAGACGCGCCTGAACAGGCGATTTGGCGAGAACGCGGAGTGCATATATAGTTTCTCTTCGTTGCGAACGAACACTCTGTGTCTCGAATGCAGCACGTGAAGAACTGGGCTAATAGCTCAACTGGCAGAGCAGCTGACTCTTAATCAGCGGGTTCGGGGTTCGAGTCCCTGTTAGCCCACCAGTTTGGAAACATCACCCCCACCGGGATTACCTCGGTGGGGGTTTTGCGTATGCGGCATCAATATTCAGGCCGAAATGGCGCTGGAGTAGTGCCGAAATGATGCCCGCGAGGCTTCCCCCGCAGCTCAATGTCGCATTCCCGCCACTTTTTGCATTGCTGCTCTGCATAACCGCAGGTCGCAAAATCCGAATGTGCAAAAAGTGGCGGGAGTGCGACATTTGCCCGAAGTCACGCACCGCAGAACAATCCAGACCCGCGAAACCACACCAAGCCCAACCCGCCACCCAACCAACCAGTCACACAACACCCCAATGGAATGTAAACCGCGCCGCAGGCATTGTAGAGAGTATGAGCAATCCGAAAATGCCCCTATCCCTCATCGATTTCGCCACCGTTTACGGCGATGAGCGCCCAGCGGATGCCTTCGCCCGCAGCGTCCAGTGGGCGCAGCTGGCGGAGAAGCTGGGATATAAGCGCATTTGGTATGCCGAGCATCACAATATGAAGTCCATCGCCAGCGCTGCCCCCGCAGTACTGATTGCGCACGTGGCTGCCAACACCGAATCCATTAACCTCGGCGCGGGCGGAGTGATGCTCCCCAACCACTCACCACTGGTGATCGCGGAGCAGTTCGGCACCCTCGCGGAGATCCACCCTGGCCGCATTGACCTCGGCCTGGGCCGCGCGCCCGGTACTGACCAGATGACTGTTCGCGCATTGCGTCGCGAGCCTTCTGCTGCGGAGCGCTTCCCACAGGACGTGCAGGAACTCGCGGGTTACTTCAGCAATGAATCCCTCATCCCCGGTGTGGAGGCGACCCCCGGTAAGAACACCAATGTTCCCCTCTACATCCTCGGGTCTTCTCTGTTCGGCGCGCAGTTGGCGGCTCACCTGGGTCTGCCTTATTCCTTCGCTTCGCACTTCGCCCCCGCTGCCTTGGAGCAGGCCGTGCGCGTGTACCGCGAGAATTACCGTCCTTCCGCCCGCCACCCGGAGCCGTACGTGATCGCCGCGGTGAACGTGACTGTCGCCGATACCGAGGAAGAAGCCGCCAAGCAGGCCGATAAGGTCAAGCGCGCCCGTGTCCGCGCAATGGCAGGCCGTGGCCGCACCCTCTCCGAAGAGGAACTCGACATGCTCGTCGATTCCCCTGCGGGCCAGCAGATCCTGGGCATGCTCCAATACTGGGCCACCGGCACCCCGGATCAGGTCCGCACTTACCTACAGGATTTCGCCGAACTCGCCCAGGCCGATGAGCTCATGATCGCGCTGAACTCCACCTCGACCGAGCAGTCCCTGCGCGCGATGGAGCTGCTGGCCCAGGCCTGGAACTAGTTAGTTTTCTTTTCTTTCTCGACGCAACCACTCAATAATCTGCGGTGCGTACGCCCCCACCACGAGCATGGCAATCATCCGCATGACCTGCACCACTGTCACCACGGGGTCTGAATCTGCCTCGTGGGCAAAGGCGAGCACCGCGTAGATGCCACCGGGGACGGTGGCCAGGTAGGCATCCAGCACGCGCAGATCCGTGGCCGCGCTAATAGCGAGCGCCACGCCCAGCGAGCTCAGGATCATCAGCACCACCACGCCCACGATGATGGGCAACGCTCCGGCAAAATGCCGCAGTGCAGACTTGGTGAGCGTGCCCCCAGCCTGAATACCGATGAGCGCATACGCGGCATTCACCACCAGTCCATCGGGCTGCAGGAACGCATCCGGCGCGCCCAGCAAATGCGCGATCACCGCGAAGGCCACGGCCAGCAGCAGATATGGCGAAGAGATGGTGAACCAGCGCCCAGTCAAGCGCGTAAATGCCCACACTGCGGCGATCGTGACCAAGACCCCAATTACTGGTTCCCAACTGGTGTGCCACCAAGCTTCGCCCGCCGATCCCCCGCCAGAGCCCGACCCAGAATCCCCCATCCCTTCCGCGCCTGCCAGCAAGTGCACCATCGCCGGCAGGGTGAGCACCACGATGGACAAGCGAAGGTATTGGGTGAGGGTGGTAAAGCGCATGTCGGCGTCGTCAATCTCGCGAGCCAACATCACCATGGCGCTGGCCCCGCCCGCCATCACGGAGAGGATTGAGGTGGCCGGGGTGACCCCACGGAAACGAACCAGGAGCCACGCGCCCAGCGCGCACACGGCGAAAGTGGTGACCAAAGAAGCCACCACGGCGCCCGCGTAGCTCGCCGCGGAGGACAACCCCACGGTGGCCAAGGGGGCGGCGCACAGCAGGGAGATAATCACCTGCGCGGGGATCATGGTCTTTTTCGGGGGCTGGACCTGGCGGTCGCCCAAGATGGCATACGCGCCGAACACCAGAAGGAAACTGAAGATCCACGCGGCAGGAACCCCAACCGCAGTGCCCCACACGCCACCGGCCACGGCCACCGCAATCAACAGCGCAATGGTGCCCCAACGGCCAATAACCCCGGATACCTTATCGGTACTCCGGGGTGTGCTGGTGAGCGGTGAGCTCACTCTAGCGGGTGGCAGCCAGCAAGCGCTGGATCTCCTTAATCTGCTTCTTCTCCTTGCGCTTGGAGGAAACAGTCAGGGCCAGAAGGGTAACTACTCCCAACGCCACGCCGCCGGCGATCATCTGGAACTTAGGCTCTTGAACGGCGCCCAAGGCCTGAGACTTGGCATCGTCAGCCAGGTTCTTTGGCGCTACGCGCACGGACAGCTCATCCAAAGTCTTGGCTAGCTGGTTACGGGTGCGCTCAATATCGCGCTGGATGGCATCGGTGCTGCGGGCCATGAGGATTCTCCCTTATACGAGGACAGCGGACGTCTAAATTAATACTCGAACCATTGTAAAGGAATGCGCAGCAACCGGTTGTGCATTGGGTGGGTGGAAGCTCACTAGGGGGTTGCGAATGGCGGCGTCGAAAGGCCTCCCAAAGGCACTGGTTGGCTCGGTACACTCGGAAACATGTCTGAAAACACTTCCGAAAACACTGAACAGACCACCCAGCCCACCACTCTTGAGGTAGGGCAGAAGGCTCCGGAGTTCTCCCTGCAGAATGCCGATGGGAACACCGTGTCCTTAAGCGATTACAAGGGCAAGAAGGTCATCGTGTACTTCTACCCCAAGGCCGATACCCCGGGCTGCACCACCGAGGCCTGCGATTTTCGCGATTCCCTGACCGAGCTCAACGGCCAGGACGTTGAGGTGCTGGGCATCTCCCCTGATCAGCCTGAGGCGTTGAAGAAGTTCACCGAGAAGTACGAGCTCACCTTCCCTCTTCTTTCCGACGCCGACAAGTCCGTCATGACCGCTTATGGCGCATTCGGTGAGAAGAAGAACTACGGCAAGGTGGTGCAGGGCGTGATCCGCTCCACTTTTGTGGTGGACGAGCAGGGCAATATCGAGCTGGCCAAGTACAACGTGAAGGCCACGGGTCACGTGGCGCGGATCATCAAGGAACTGGACAAGTAGTTCTCCCTAGGCGTTAATCCGCACCGAGCTGAAACCGATTGGCCCCTTGGAGAGCTTCTGCTCACCGGCCGCATCCGGAGCCCCGAGGGTGCCGATCTCCGCGCGGTGCATTTCATCCGGACCCGTGTTGTAGGCATTGGAGATCATCGCGGTGAGCACCTGCTTGCCATCTCGGTTTTCCACCCACGGATCCTTCATCGTCACTTCCACCAAACTGAACTTCGCGGTGGCGGTGATTGAACCCTTGAAACGCTTGGTTCCATCCATCGCCACGGCATCCGCATCCGTGTTCCGGGTAAAGCTCACTTTGTTGCCGGGTTGCTTCGCCGCACCGTTGCGGGGGTTGATGCCACCGCGGGTGGCATTGGTGGCGCGGTAGACAGCATCGGCCGTCAGCACCAGATCTGGCTGCGCGGGCGCTGGGGTGTTTGGCCCTGGCTCCGGCGAATAATTGATGGGCACATAGTGCTCTTCTGCCGGGTTCACGGAACCTGCGCCGGCATAGACGTACACACCGAAGTTCTTACCTGCAGTGTCAGCTGGCGGATCCACCACGATTCGCGCGGTGAAATTTCCCTGCTCATCCATCGGCTGCGAAACGCGGGCAATGGAGCGGCGCATGTCGATTGGCATCGTGGGGATGGCGTTCAGCGTCTTTGGAGGGGTCACCCATGCCATGCGGTCATGCGGATGAGTTCGGTTGCTACCGGGCGCGCCTTCACTGGGCTTCCAGTTATCGGGAAAACCTGAGTAGAGCACGTACACGCCGTTGGGGGTTCCCGGCGGGATGGGCAGTGGGAATCCGCCACGGTTGGCATCCGGAGAAAAGCCCGAGCCGTGCACCAGCAACACATCCCCGCGATGCACGGTAATGCCCTCTGCTGGCTGACCGTCCTCGGTGGTGACGGTGATCTTCGTGTTTTCCTTTACCTGCGGGAAGAACGGCAGGTTGTCCGGAACGTTGGCAGCGGCCAACGCGGTTCCGGAATTCAAGTAGGCATAGGACACAGTCACGAGACCAATTAGCGCCCCGGCTAGGACTTTTGTTGAAGTTTTCATACTTCTATCTTAGGTCTGCCAAACCTAAAAAGACCCGTGACAAATATCACGGGTCTGCTTTGTCTCAAAGCCTTGCTTTGTGCGCCTGGGGAGACTTGAACTCCCACGTCATAAGACACTGGAACCTAAATCCAGCGCGTCTGCCAATTCCGCCACAGGCGCGTAACTGCAAGCTCATACTAGCAACACATCCGTTGGATTCTTCAACTCGCTGGTGGGTAGACTCGAACACTGTGAGTAATCAGCAGCCTCAGGACAATCAGGACATCCAGCGGGATCACGTTCCCGCCTCTGCACCTGCCGAAAATGCTGAGCCCTTCCCACTGCGGGTACGCATCGTCCAGATCTGCTTTCTCATCCTGGCGGTACTCGCCACCATGGGTTTGGCCTACTGGCAGTGGAGCCGTTTCACCTCAGCGCAGGGTGATTTTCAGAACCTCGGCTACGCCCTGCAATGGCCAATTTTTGGAATCTTTATGGTGGTTGCGTATCGGAAATACATTCAGTATGAGCGCGAGCGTTTGCTGGGCGAGGACATGGCCGCAGTGCCCAAGGAAATTCGGGAATCCATGCGCGAAATCCCGGATGATTTCATAGCGTTGCCGGGCCAGCGTGTCCCAACCGATTTGGAAGCCGACGCCAAGGCCGATGACCGCCGAAGCCGTGCCAAACAAGCAGCAAGAAACCATCGCACGCAGCAGTAGCTATCTCTATTGCCCGAAAGCCAGCCTGCCCCTCACCCACCGCAAGCATTAAGGAATCCCCCGGAATGACTTCTCCTCAGACCCCTCAAGACGATCACACTTCCCAGGCTGTGAACCCTCAGCTCCACCCTGCGCGCCAAGCACGCGTGGCCAAGAGCCTGAAGTATTACTCCATCGCCGCCATCATCACCGGTATTTGGCTGTTGGTGCTGGTGGTGGAGATGTCACTGAAGTACCTCATCCTCGATGATGCACCTTCGTGGTTCCAATTCATTGGACAAGCTCACGGCTTGTTCTTCATCATTTACTGCATCGCATGCCTAGACTTGGGCACCAAGGCTCGCTGGGAGCCTGCGAAGTGGCTCACCACAATCCTGGCTGGTGTCGTTCCGCTGCTCAGCTTCTATGTTGAGCGCAAGCGTCGCCTCGAGGTCAAGGAAAAGTTCCAGCTCAGCTAGTTAGCGCCGGAGATTTCCACCGCAACTGCATCGATGTCCTCATCCGTTGGAACGGTGGGCGAATAGATCCGGTCTTCCGGCTCCTCCCCTGGCCGCTCCCATTCCTGCTGCAGGCAGGAGAGGATGCCCACGGCCGCGGCGCGCACACCCACGGGGAGGGTGTTGAGATCCGGCAGGAACAGCGGATTGTGGTTGGTGGGGATATCGATATCCAGGCGGCCAGCCTTCTCCGCCCGATCCCACTGCCAGCGCGGGGTGATGCCCACGGTCCACAGCATGTAGGGAGCGCCGAAGGCTTTGGGGATTGCGGAGAAATCCTCGGAGGCGGACCATGGCTCCATGTCCGTGGATTCCTCGCCGAAGGTCTCGTCGAAGTTCTCACGAACGGTGTTGAACACGTTCTCGGAGTTCTTCAGCGCGCTCAGCATGCCCACGAACTTGAACGATGGCGGGCGCTCCGCACCCATGGACGTGGCCTCGGCACGCACGATGCGCTTGATGGAATCCACGCACTTCTTACGCAGGGCTTCATCGTAGAAACGACAGCTCAGGGAGATCTTCGCGGAATCGGGGATCACGTTATTAGCCTTGCCAGCCTCCACGGATGCCACGGTGATCACGGCGAATTGGTTCGGGGGAACCTCGCGGGACACCACGGTCTGCAGCTTCATCACGGTGGACGCTGCCAGCACCACGGGATCCACCGAGCGATGTGGCATGGAGGCGTGCGCGCCACGGCCGTACAGGGTGATCTCGATGGTGGTGGAGCTGGCCATTACGGGACCCGGCGCGGTGAATACCCGACCCGCCGGCCCGGCAATGATGTGCTGCGCCAAGCAGACATCGGGCCGAGGAATAACCCGGCCCAGACCATCGTTGACCATGCCATTTGCGCCGATGGACGCTTCCTCTGCCGGCTGGAACAGAGCCACCACGGTGCCGGACCATTGCTCGCGCGTGCCGTCCAGCACCCGCATGGCGCCCAGCAGAGACATGGTGTGATGATCGTGTCCACACGCGTGCATGGTGGGAACGCGCTGCCCACCAGCATCTAGCTGTGAGTGCTTGGACTTGTAATCCACATCGGTCTTCTCAGCCACGGGAAGGCCATCGAAGTCCGCGCGGAAAAGTACCGTGGGCCCCTCCCCGTTTTCCAGCACTGCAGTGATGCCGTAACCGCCGATATCCGTGGTCACAGCCCAGTCGCTGAAGTGCTCCAGTTCGCGCTTGATGCGCGCCGCAGTCTTCTCCTCTGCGGTGGAGAGTTCTGGCTCGCGGTGAAACTCTTTGTACGTTTCTTCCAGCCACTCCAGGTCGAGGTTTCCGCCATCCGCTTCGCGCGTCTTATCGGAACGCCCGCCGAACAGTGGCCCCATGAACCCTCCGACAATCTCAGCAGGGCTAGCTGTCAAGTGTCCTCGAGGGCTCATGTTCTTAGCTTCAGTAGGGCGTGCTCCTGCTTCGGCGGTCACGGACTGCGTTCCTTTCACGGGCTCACATAGCGTTACCGGCGGAATCTCCACCGGTGATTCTTAATTGCTTCCTACTGTACTGAGCCTGCGCAATACCGGCACGAGTTGCGCCAGCGCCTTCCCGCGGTGCGATAGCTCATCCTTGCGTTCCGGGCTGAGCTCAGCAGCGGATTTCCCTGGCTCTTCAGCAGGCAGGAACAGTGGGTCATAGCCAAAGCCACCCTCTCCCTGCTCCTCCCGCGCAATAGTGCCGTGCCACGCACCCTCCGCCACGTATTCAGTCTCCATCCCCGCTGTAACCGCCAATTCCTCCGGCAGCTGCATCACGCAGACGGACACATAGTGCGCTCCCCGGCGTTCATCGGGAGTGTCAGACAATTGGGCGAGCAGCAGGCGGTTATTGGCGGCGTCGTCCCCATGCGCCCCAGCCCAACGAGCCGAAAGCACGCCGGGCATGCCACGCAGTTCATCCACGGCCAGGCCGGAATCATCCGCGATGGTCACGAGCCCCGTTTCGCGCACCCCATCAGCGGTTTTGATGCGCGCGTTGTCCACGAAATCCGCGCCCGTCTCTAGAGTCTCCGGGTATTCCGGCACATCACTGAGGTTCACCAGCTCGATCCCCGTCACGCCAGCCGCATCCAGCACGCGGTTGAGCTCGCGCAGTTTCTTGTTATTTCTCGACGCCACCAGTACCCGCATTTACTTCAGCTCCCCCTGCAGCGCTTCCTTTTGCAGGTCGATGAGCTGGTGCAATCCACCTTCGGCCAGATCCAACAGGGCGTTCAGCTCCTCGCGGGAGAACTCGGAGTTCTCGCCGGTGCCCTGGATTTCCACGAAGCGGCCTTCTTCTGTCATGACCACGTTCATGTCCACATCGGCGCGAGAATCCTCCTCGTAGGGAAGATCCAGGCAAGGCACGCCATCGATCAAGCCCACGGAGACCGCGGCAACGGGTGCGCGCAGTGGCTGGCCGGGCACCACGCCCTGGCTCTGCAGGAAAGCCAAAGCATCTGCCAGCGCCACGTAGGCACCGGTGATCGCCGCGGTGCGGGTGCCACCATCGGCCTGGAGAACATCGCAGTCGATGGCGATGGTGTTCTCGCCCAGCTGGCGCAGATCCACTGCCGCGCGCAGAGAGCGGCCAATCAGGCGGGAGATCTCATGGGTACGGCCCTTGACCTTGCCGCGCATGGACTCGCGTGGCATGCGCTCATGCGTAGAGGAAGGCAGCATGGCGTACTCGGCGGTGAGCCAGCCTTCACCGGAATCGCGCTTAAAGCGGGGCACGCCGAACTCCACGGAAGCGGTACACATGACGCGGGTGTTTCCGAACTCCACCAGCACACTTCCGGCTGGGTTGGAGGTGAATCCTCGGGTGATGCGGATTGGGCGCAGTTCGTCTGTGGCGCGGCCGTCCGCGCGGGTAAAGGTCGATTCAATAGCCATGCCTGCCACCTTACAAGGCGGGCAGGACAGTCCCGGTTCAGCGCTTGCTCGGATGAGACGAGGCTGTCGGATTAGACAGCGCTGTTAGAAGTTCAGCACCATGCCGGGGTGCGCCAACACGATCTCCCCGGCGAACTCGCGCTGCGCTGCTTGCAGCGTCTGATCCTTATCACCCCATGGCGGGATATGCGTCAGCACCAGCTTCTTCACCCCAGCCAGGGCAGCGGCGCGTCCCGCCAGATCCCCGGAGAGGTGCATACCTTCGGGCTTACCCGCGGAACTTGCACCCCACGCGGCCTCGCACAGCAACACATCCGCTCCCCTGGCGAACTTCCCTAGGGCCTCCGCGTCTGCGGTGTCTCCCGAATAGACCAGGCTGCGGCCCTCGGCATCGTGAATTCGCGTGAGATATGCCTCCGTGGGGTGCAGCGCAGGCGCGGCAAATACTTGGAAGTTCCCGATCTTGTGGTGTGGCCAGGAGTTGGCGTCAAAATCACCAGAACCCGTCTCATGGACGCGAACCTCAAAGGTGTCCGAGAAATCATCGGGGTCATCAGGGTAATCGCCGGAAGCGTGAGCCAAGTGCTCCTGCGCGATGGCTGGGCCCAGCAAAGTGTGAGTGCGCGTGGCGGCACAGGTGGGGTGGAAACGGCGCCAGACCAGCAAAGATGGAAAATCCAGGCAATGATCGGCGTGCATGTGAGAGAACACCACGTGGCACTCGGAAGGCTCCACGCCCTCGGTGCGCTGCATTTGTGCCAACACTCCCGGGCCGATATCCAGCAGGATGCTCTCCTGCTGCTTATCGCGGAGGAAATAACCAGACGCCGGAGCATCCGGACCCGCCACGCTGCCTGAGCAGCCCAACACAATAATTTCCATAGAATGTCATTGTCACACGAAACTCATAGAAACAGCCACCACACCTGTGGGAAAACTAGCGCAGCGCCTCAGGAATATGACTCACAGAAGTGATCGCTGGACCCAAGAAACGCGTGGCCAGGGCCGCAAAACGGGCGGGATCCCCGGTGGATTCAAAGCTTAAAGAGACTTCGCGCACAGGGTCGGTATCGGCCAGTTTTCCTGTCTCACTGAGCGTCCGATACACCGTTTTGGCCGTTTCCTCCGCGCTGGACACCAGCGTCACCTCTGGGCCCATCACCAACTGCACCACTCCGGAAAGCAGCGGGTAGTGCGTGCATCCCAGCACCACGGTGTCCACGTCTGCGGCCTTGAGCGGTTCCAGGTAGTTCTCCGTGAGACCCAAAATCTGCCGGCCGGTGGTGATCCCGCGTTCCACGAAGGGCACGAACAGCGGGCACGCCTCGGAGAAGACCTCCACGTCGCGGATATTCTCCGGCTCCGTGTGGCTCTGGAAAGTACGCAGGTACTCCCCGGATTCCACCGTGGCGGTAGTGCCAATCACACCCACTTTGCCATTGCGGGTGGTGGCCACAGCTCGCTTCACCGCGGGGAGGATCACCGGAATCACGGGCACGTCATAGCGCTGCTCAGCTTCCGCGGCGAAGGCCGCAGAGGCAGAATTGCATGCAATCACGATCATCTTGCAGCCCCTGGCCACCAAGTCATCGGCGATGGCCTGCGAAAACTCCCGCACCTGCTCCAGCGGCTTATCCCCATAGGGCGAGTGCGCCGTATCCCCCACGTAAATGATGGATTCGTGCGGCAGCTGGTCAACGATGGTGCGCGCCACCGTCAACCCACCCACACCGGAATCAAATACGCCGATGGGAGCGTTATCGAAGGTTTCTTCCGCCATGTCAGCGTGCACTCGCAATCCCCTTTCGTGCCTTGGCATTGGCCGTTGGAGTCAACTTTCCCATGATCACGCTGAGCCATGCGGCGATCACTCCACCCAGCGCGCCGAACAGGTGTCCCTGCCAGCTCACGCCCTGATCCCCGGGCAATATCCCCCAGATCATGCCCGCATAGGTGATGCCCACGATCACCCCGAGCGCAATCTGCATCGGTTGCCGAGTGAAGAATCCACGCGCCACCAAATAGGTGAGCCAACCGTAGATCAACCCGGAGGCGCCCACCACCACGGTGTACGGATTCCCGAAAATCCACACGCCCAGTCCGCCGACCAGCACAATCATCGCGGAGCTGAACCACAGCTCCCGCCGCCCGGATATAGCCAGCAGGAACAGGATCACCGCTCCCGCTGAGGTGTTGGCCAGCAGGTGCGCGTAGTTCACGTGGATGAACGGCGCGCTCAGAATGCCCCACAGGGTGTCCACATCCCGCGGGTGGATTCCAAAACTAGTCAGCCGATACGCACTCAGCGCGTTGACGATATGCACCACCCAAATGATGGCGAGAAACCAGATCACGCTGAGCCCGGCGCGGAAGAACTGATTGCGCTCGTGCTTCACGGGCCACGTGCGGGTCCGCCTCTGCGGCACGGGACGGCCCAAGTTATTCCCGCTCATATCCGGTGACGTCCTTCCACGATCGCGTCCCGTATGCAGTCTGCGCGTTCAACACCGCGTGCACGATCGCCCTCTCCACGCAGTTCGCTCCAGCCGCGCTCAGCATGCTCATTTCCACCGGGCCGGTTTCCTTCGCCTCGCGCGCCGTGGACAGTGCAAACAGCGTGTCTCCATCCATCGGCATGTGCGCAGGTCGGATGGCCCGGCTCAGCCCATCGTGCGACGCCATCGCCAGCCGCTTCGCCTGCGCCTTATTCATCGGCGCATCGGTAGCCACCACCCCAATCGTGGTGTTGAGCTGTGGCACACTCAGCATCTCGGGCAGGATCTTGGTGCCCAGCACGTTCATCCCGGCCAATTCTTCAATTTTTTCCGACGCCACCTCGAAGCCAACCAGCCCCTCCCCCGAAGCGTTGGCTGATTCTCCCCCGCTGAATTCCGCGCCGAGTTCCGCCTCCGCGCCCCACAACATGCCGCTGCTGGGGTTGAACACCGCGCCTTGCGGGTTCACTGCCACTGCGGCACTAACGCAGATTCCCCCCAGTGGCGTGCGTTCCGGGAAAACATAGCTGGCCTGGCCGAACCCGCCCTTGAGCGCGCCTGCTGCCGCACCTAGACCCACGCCTACGTTGCCCTGGGCCGTGTCTGCATCTCGAGTTTTCCACGCTTCCAGCGCTCGCCGGGCGGCTTCCGCACCGGTTTGTTCATCTGGCCGGGATGTCCATTCACCCAGCAAGAGATCGAAAATCACCGCGCCGGGCACGATCGGCACCCGCTTGTCCATGTCCACTGGGCCAAGCACGGGGAATCCATAACCCTGGGTTTCCAATTCCCGCATCACTCCAGAGGTGGCGCTCAGCCCGAAGGCCGAACCTCCGCACAGAGCCAGCGCATGGATGGCACCCACAGTGTTCTCCGGGGAGAGCAGATCCGTCTCCCGCGTCCCGGGACCGCCACCGCGCACATCCACGCTGGCCACGGCACCTTCGGGAACCACCACCACGGTGACTCCGGAATCTCCTGCGCCCCCATCACAAATGGCGTGCCCCAGCCCCAACCCGGGCACATCCATCAAAGAGTTTGTGGGGCCCGGCGCGCCGCCGAAGAGATCAATCGTCATCGTGAATCCCATTGCCGTCGCGGAGGTCTTCATCGATGTCCAGATCGCCCATCATCGCGAAGAGCAGAGAATCCAAGTGCCCGCCCAGCCAGTCCATGTACTGCTGCGCGGCAATGCAGCGCTGATCTTCTTCGCCATAGCGCAGAATGAACTCCTGCAACTGCTGGTGGTGATAGTTGCGGATATCCGTCAGGGCATTGGTCCACAGTCGCGCTTCGGATTCCGAAAGTGAGATGTTCACGGAACCATCGGGACCCAGCGTGTCCGCCACGATGCGCAGGCTGAGCAGTTTATTACGAATGATGTCCGTCTCATTGAGCTGGCGCATCAGGGCGGCGTCGCCTTCAACTTCTTCCTGCCCCTCCTTGAAGAAGCTGGGCAGCAAACGAGCCAGGGCAGCATTCTCCGGCGCCTTCGCGTGCCCGGATGTCATGCCCGTCATCTCCGCGAGCTCATCCTTGGGCGCGGTGCGCACCCGCTCCATCAGTGCATCCGCAATGGTGGAGGCACTTTCCCCGAGCATTTCCCGCTCCATCGGATCCAGGCGAGTGATGAAGCGGGTGCCGCGCATCATCCCCTTTTTCTTTGACCATGCATCCATGATTTATCCGTCCGATCGCTGCAGGGTGGCCCACAGGCCAGCTGTGTGGAGCTTTTTCACATCTGCTTCCACTTTGTCCCGCTCACCGGAGCTGACCACGGCTTTGCCCTCGTTGTGCACCTGCATCATCAATTCTGTGGCCTTCTTGCGCGAGTAGCCCAAGGTGGTTTGGAAGACATAGGTGACATAGCTCATGAGGTTCACGGGGTCATCCCAGCAGATGCACAACCACGGCAGGTTGGCTTCCGCGAGGGTGTCCGGAACCTTTTCCTCTACTGGTGTTGCCATAGGCGCTGCTGGAGACGTCATGCCCCACACCTTACCGCCGCGTGCGCAGTAGTGCCCCCATGGCGAACCCGGTTGGCTAGAGTAATGGAGGTGACTCACAATGACTCTCCCAAACTCACCGACATCACCTCTGTGCGCTCCTCTGCTCTCCTCACGGACAAGTACGAGCTCACGATGCTGGAAGCAGCGCTGCAGGATGGCTCGGCTCACCGCGAATGCGCCTTTGAGGTGTTCACCCGTCGCCTCCCCAATGAACGCCGTTATGGCGTGGTAGCCGGAACCGCGCGCGTGCTGGCGGCAGTGCGGGACTTTGTCTTTACCGAAGAGCAGCTGGAAGATCTGGATTTCCTCCACGAGCGCACGCTGGAGTACCTGCGTAACTACCGTTTTAGCGGGCACATCGATGGCTTCCGCGAGGGTGAGCTGTACTTCCCCAATTCCCCCATCCTCACTGTTCGCGGCACATTCGCGGAGTGCGTGATCCTGGAAACGGTGATTCTTTCTATCCTGAACGCCGATTCCGCCGTGGCCTCCGCCGCCGCGCGTATGGTCACCGCTGCCGCTGGCCGGCCGATCATCGAGATGGGCTCCCGCCGGACGCACGAGTATGCCGCGGTCACTGCGGCCCGTGCGGCCTATCTGGCCGGATTCGACGCCACCTCCAACCTCGAGGCATCCCGCCGCTACGGTATCCCTGCCTCCGGTACCGCGGCGCACGCGTGGACTCTCCTGCATGTGGACGAGAACGGCCAGCCCGATGAGAAGGCTGCTTTCCAGGCGCAGATCGATGCCCTTGGAGTGGACACGACCCTGCTGGTGGACACTTTTGACATCACCCAGGGCGTGGACAATGCCGTGGCCGTGGCCGGCCCGAAGCTGGGTGGCGTGCGTATCGATTCCGGCGATCTCGGTGTGCTCACCCGGGAAGTGCGCGCACAGCTGGATGGCCTCGGCGCCACCGAGACCAAGATCGTGGTCTCTAGCGACCTCGATGAATTCGCCATTGCCGCCCTGCGCTCCGAGCCCGTGGACGTGTTTGGCGTGGGCACGTCCGTGGTGACGGGCTCCGATGCCCCCACCGCTGGACTGGTGTACAAGCTCGTGGAGGTCGAGGGACACCCCGTAGCCAAGCGAGCTCGCGGCAAGGCGTCCAAGGGTGGTGCGAAGGCAACCGTGCGTTTCTGCCGCTCCACGGGAACCGCAGTTGAAGAAGTGACATACCCGTTTGGCGGGGAAGAGCCGGCGTCGAACGGCTTTACCACCACCCCATTGACCAACTCCCTGATACGCGACGGCGAGCTGGTGGAGCCTCAGCCCACCTTGGAAGAATCCCGCCAGTATTTGGCGGATCAGCTGGTCACGCTGCCGTGGGAGGGCCTGGCTCTCACCCGAGACGAACCCGCCTTGAGCGTTCGTCACATCACCGCACCTTAAAGCACGTCTACCCAGGAAAACTGATTCACGAGTGACATCTCAACAAACCAGTACGCAAAAGCTCCTCCAGGTGGCGGTCGAATCGCTGGGTGGCAGCCCTCGCGAGGGGCAACAGCGGATGGCAGATGCGGTGCATCAAGCCATGAGCGATCAGGAGCACCTGGCCGTGCAAGCGGGCACCGGCACGGGTAAATCCCTGGCCTACCTGGTGCCAGCAGTGCAGCAGGCGATGGACGCGGATCTTCCCGTAATCATCTCCACCGCGACCATTGCGCTGCAGCGACAGCTGGTGGAGCGGGATCTGCCGCGGCTGGCGGAGTCCCTGAAAAAAGAATTGCCGCGTCCCCTGGAATCCGCGATCCTCAAGGGGCGGAACAATTACCTGTGCCTGAACAAGGTTCATGGTGGCGCCAAGGAAGCTCACAGTGACTCCGGTGTGCACCCGGATGCGGAGGCGCTGCTCTCCCCGGAGGAGATTTCCCACACCGGTGCGCAGGTCAAGCGGCTGCATGAATGGGCTGCCGAGACCGAAGACGGCGATCGGGACAACCTGGACCGTGGCGTGAGCGATCAGGCCTGGCGACAGGTTTCCGTGAATTCTCGCGAGTGCCTGGGTGCCTCCCGCTGCCCCTATGGGGATCAATGCTTCGCGGAGCTGGCACGGGCCAAGGCAAGCGAGGCGGACATCGTGGTGACCAACCACGCGCTGCTGGCGATCGATGCCATGGCCGATGCGCCTGTACTGCCGGAGCATGACGTGGTGGTGGTCGATGAGGCCCACGAGCTGGTCTCGCGGATAACCTCCGCTGCCACCGCCGAGCTCTCCCCCATGGCCGTGGCGATCCTGGCCAAGCGAGTGGAGAAACTGGCCCCCAAGGGTGGCGAGAGCGGCAAGGATGCGGGCGCTGAACTCGAAGATGCCGGAGATGCGTGGAACAAGGCGCTGGATTCTGCCATCGCCGCTTCTGGCCGTGCGGGTTCTCCGGATTCCATCATCGGCCGGTGGACTGAAGTTCCCATCGGATTAGACGTTTCACTGGCCGCGTTGCGCGACGCCGCGTGGAAGGCCAACCGCATGATTAACGGCATTCCGCCTGGTGAATTTAGCAACGACCCCACGCAGGCCGCAGAGCGTCAGGCGATCCTCGCGGCCACCGAGGAGCTGCACGATACCGTGCAGCGAGTGCTCGAGGCCTCCGCACCCGATGCCGCTGAAAAGGCCTCTGATCTGCTGGGCGAAGACGTGGTGTGGTTGTCTTCGGAGCTCAAGCGTAAGCAGATCTTCGTGGCTCCGCTGAGCGTGGCCGACCTACTGCGCCAGCGCCTGTTTTCCCAATCGACGGTCATTTTGACATCCGCGACCCTAGCCCTGGGCGGTAAATTTTCCGGGATGATGGCTCAGTGGGGATTGAAATCCACCGCCACCACCCTTGATGTGGGTACTCCCTTCGAGGCCCGCACGCACGGCATTTTGTACGTGGCTTCACACCTGGATAAGCCGGGCCGCGAGGGTGCCAACGCCCAGACCATTGATGAAACCGCGCAGCTGATCAATGCCGCCGGTGGACGCACGCTCGGGCTGTTTTCTTCCCGGCGCGCTGCCGAGGAAATGGCTGATCAACTCCGCGGAGTGGTCCCCCACAAGATTCTCCTGCAGGGCGAGGATTCCATGTCCTCACTGGTGGAGCGGTTCCGCGAGGATGAATCCACGTGCTTATTCGGCACACTCGGCCTCTGGCAGGGAGTGGACGTTCCGGGGCCGAGCTTGTCTCTGGTGATCATTGACCGCATCCCTTTCCCTCGCCCGGATGACCCCCTCATGAAGGCACGGCAGGAAGCGGCCGCGAAGGCTGGGCGCAATGGCTTCATGGAAGTCGCCGCCACGCATGCAGCATTGTTGCTGGCTCAAGGGGCAGGCCGGTTGTTGCGCTCGGTGGATGATCGCGGAATGGTCGCGGTACTGGATCAGCGTTTGGCTACCGCTCGCTACGGCAGCTTCCTGCGGAATTCGATGCCCGACTTCTGGGAAACTACGTCCCAGAAGACAGCACTGGCAGCTCTGCGCAGGCTGATTAAATAAGTAGCTCTGCGCGCCTAAACCATGATCTTGGTGCGGGCCATTCCCTCGTTGATTCGGCGGTTATAGCTGTTGAGGAAGCGGCGCAGCACCAGACCCAGGATGAGGGCCGGGATGGTGAAGAGCAGGAGCAGCCCCAGCTCAATCCATAGATCGCCTTGGTAAATACCTGCCATCGCGGAACGCATCGCGTTGATCGCATGGGTGGCTGGCAGCCATCCACTGATGCGTTGGAACCATTCCGGCAGCACCTGCAGTGGGTATGCTCCGCCCGCACTGGATATCTGATTAACCAGCAGGAACACGGATATTGCCTTGCCCGCGCTGCCGAAGGAAAGCACCAGGGTGTAGACGATCAGCATGAAGACCAAGGCCGTCACCACACAGGTGAGCAACAACAGGAATGGATGCTGCGGGCCAGCGTGGGCGAACGCCAGCAAACCCACGACGGTCAAGATGGCCTGCATGACACCAATCAGCGCGAAGATCCCGTAGCGCCCGAAGTAACTCTGAGCCGGCGAGAACGCGGGCTCGTCAGCATCGGAATACTCCTCGAAGTCGGAATCATCATCGTCTGAGCCATCATCGTCTGCGTCAAACGTTGAGTCAGCGTCATCCTCATCTGCAAAATTCTTGCTCACATGCTCGTTGGTGCCGTCGGTCGCGATGTGGCTCAGGTTCGCGTTGTCTTCTTCATCCCACGGATTACTTTCCAACTCAGAGTCTTCATGTTCAGCATCTTCGCCGAACTCAGAGTCCTCATCCATCATTTGGCGCTTGCTGTAGGTGACCTCAGGGCGCACGAGCACGGCGGTGAGCAAGGCGCCGATCCACAGTGCCAACGTGGTGTACAGGGGCAACATGCCTGCGCCGAAGCTCGCCACGGGGTAAATCGCTTCACGCGAGACCGAAACCGGGGTGGCCAGCTGAGAGGCCAAGGCTTCTGGGTCTGATCCCACGACCTTTGACAAACGAGCGAAGTCACCCGTTTTGCCGGCGTTCGCCAGCTCGTTTTCTAGGTCCGCGAATCGCTTGCTCTGTTCCTCCAGCTTGTCCGCCAAATTGCGGGCGGAAGTCTGCGCCTTGGACAGTGTCTGATCAAGGGATCCGGGGGAATCGCCGAGCTGGGTTTTCACGGAATCCAGGTCTTGGCGAACCGTAGCGATGTTGTTACCCAGCTCGTTGAGGCTGCCGCCCAACTGCTCGAGCTGCGGGCGAAGGTTGTTGTTGTACGCACTGCGGGCGTTGACCACTGCGTTGCGCGCCCTATCGATCGCGTCCCGCACGCCTTGGCGGGAAGACTGGGAAGACGTTCCCCCATCGCGGATATCTGCGCTGGTCTGACGCAGACGATTCTGCAGATCGGTGCTGCGGGTGATGGCGGCGTCGAGTCCGGTCAACGACCGATCCAGCTCAGCCTTGGCAGGCGCCGGTAACTGCTGCCCCACGGACTGATCCAAAGTGTCGCGCAGCTGTTGGAGACCATCAGTCTGCGTCTGCACCCGCTGGGCGATGGAATCAAAAGTATCTGCGACAGACGCACCAGAGCTGTCCGCGTTGGCGAAGAGCGCGTCCAAGCGTTGACCAACCACCTCAAAGCTGGCTGCGGTCGCGTTCAGAGAGGCATCAACCGAGCCGGAGGCACCTCCGAGGGTTGTCTCCAGGCCGGACGCGTCACCCGTCGCGCCGCCGATGCTCGAGTTGGGATCATCGAACTGCGCGCCTGCTGCACGCGCGATATCACCCGCACTGTTCACCAGGGGCCGGGTGGTATCCAGGAGATCTGCGAAAGATCGCACCGTTTGCGCACCGGAGTGCAAGCGGAGGCTCACGTTATCCACTCGGGACTGGATCCGCGCAACGGAAGCTTGGGTGTCCGACTCGTTCAGGTAATCGTCGAGCGAGGACACCACCCCAATGCCCACCGAACTCACGGTTTGGGTGAAGTTGGCATTGATCTGGTTGATCACGCCATCCGCACCCTGGGAAGTAATGACAGTTGAGAGGGCATTCTTCTTCTGGTTCGTATAGAGCTCGAGCTCCGTGGGCTTCGTACCGGTCACATAGAAACTCAGCAGAGACTTGCTGAAGTTTTCCGGCAGGACGATGGAGGCGTAGTACTCACCCGACTTGGTGCCCTCGATGGCCTCATCCTCGCTGGTGATGATCCAATCGATCTGATGGTTACGGCTGAGCTGAGCCAGGACCTGATCACCAATATTGATGTCCATAGCGGCCAGGTCACTCTTATAGCCCTCATCCGTGCTGGCCACGGCAATTTTCAGCTCATTCGTGCGGGAAAATGGATCCCAGCTGGCGAGGACGTTAAAGACAGAGAAGAACATCGGGATGACAACCAACCCGCAGACCACCAGTGCCGTCATGACACTGCGTCGAATTGCCCAGATGTCCCGTGTGAAAACCTTTCGCGCGCTCATCATGATGGGTCACCTTGGCTATCAGTTTTCGAATCCACATTGGATTCCAGATCGGAGGGCTTATGCGGAGATGCACCGGCGGGCACCCTGGAGGACAACTCCTCGCGCAGTTCACTCGAGGACAACTCGGAGAGTGTGTGCGCGTGAAGGTAGCTCTGCTTGACGTACTCCAGACCAGCCACGAAAGTCACGACTGCCAGTAACCACAGGCACAGCACGCCGAAGAGCAAGGTGCTTTGATCCTCCAGCAATTGTGCGAGGCCGGCAATCAAGACAGCTCCGGCGATACCGGCAACCGCGGTGAGGCGAAGCAGGAATGAGTAGTTGGTTCGCATTGTCTTCCACCGCTCGTCGATCGAGTAGCGGAACGCATCCTGGTCACGCACGGCAAAGAGCACATCGCGCAAGCGGTAGCCATGTCCCACGACTTCCACGCGATCGCTGACGATGAGCCCGCCCTTCTCCAGTTGATCGTTGACCAGCCGCATGACGTTGGCCAGACCGCGCTTGAGCAATACGCCCACCAGATAGGCAACAAACGCCATGAGCGCCAGAATACCCAGGGACCTCACGTAGAAGTTGCCGTAGAAACCACCGATGGTTTCGCGCAGTGCATCCACACCATAGGTAATGGGCAGCAGTGGGTGAATGAGCTGGAAGAAATCCGGAGTCATCTCAATCGGGTACAGACCCGAGGCGCCTGAGACCTGCAAGAACGCCAGCACCACGACTATGCCGCGTCCCAGGTGGCCCCACGTGGCGATCAGACTGTAGACAATCGTCAGATAACACACACCAATGAACGCGGATGTGGCAATGAAGACAACTGGGTTCACAGTCTGCACACCGATGATGAGGTTACCGATGGACACGATGATGGCCTGACCCAGCGCGAACACGGTCAACAGCGCCAATCGACCACGGAAGGCCTGGCCAACAGAGAGCTTCTTGAGACCCTCTTTATCCACCTCTGTGCGGAAGATGATCATCAGCATGAAGGCACCGATCCACAGCGACAGGTTAGTGAACAGCGCTGCCATACCCGATCCATAACTGCTTACGGGGTAGACCGCATGGCTGGTGACCTCGGCTGGCGTCGCCAAGAAACGGGAAATACCCACGGAATCAAGCTCGGTGACGGTATCAAGCAGGCTGCCGTCATCCGCGAACTTCAGCGCGGCCACGTCGAGGCGTGCCGTGTTGAGCCCATCAGCGGTTCCCCGGAGTTCGTTCTCGAAGTTATCGAGCACTTCGTTGGTCTTCTTGAGCTGGGCTCGCACCCCGTCCAAGAGTTCGATGGAACTGCCGATTTGGGTGCGAGTGGCACCGATGGCCCCGGAAAAGTTTCCGGCAGTGTTGTTCAACCTGTTGATCGCGGCCTGGACCTTGGGCAGGGTTTCCGACGTTGCCTTGTGCAGGGCTTGCGCAGAATTGTTTGCCTGCCCGGTGGCCTGTTCGAGCGCATCGCCCGCGCCGGCCAAGTCATTGAGCGATTGCGAGGTGTTGTTCTGCAGCGCATCGAGGTCATTGAGAATATCCCGGTTTTGCGCGTTGCGGGACTGCAACCCGTTGAGCGCATCCTGCAATGGCTGGGCAACTCCCGGGGCAAGTGCTGCCCCTCCCAGCAATCCCTGAAGCTGATTCACGGTCTGCTCGCCCTGGCGGAGGGCATCCGAAGCATCGCGTCGGGCAGTTCCCACGGTGGAGTTCGCACGCTCCAGCTCGCCGGTCACGGTTGCCACCGCCGCGTTCGCGGAGGAGGTTCCTTCGGCGAGTGCGCCCGTTCCATCAACGAACGCACCGGAGGTTTCTGTAGCGAAGGTGGTGATCTGACCCTGCACATCGGTCATGATCGATTGGACTTGAGACAAAGATTGTTGCGCCGTGCCCAGAGAAGTATCGACCGAGCGCAGCGTGTCTTGAGCTGCGGTAATGCTAGGGTCCGCGTCCGTGATCCGCTGCTGCGTGGTGGCCAGCTCATTGCTGGCGTTATCCAGCGTGCGGGAGGTCTCGTCGAAGGCATTGACAGCATTGTTTTGGGCAGATCCCAAGCGATCTTCCAGGCGGCCACCTTGCTTCTTCAGTTCCTTGGTGACAGCATCGGCCACCTTTTCTTTGACCACCGAGTTGATGACGGTATCCAAGCTGGTCGCGCCCTTATCCGTGATCTTCGGCGAAATCGCGGAGTCCTTCTCATTGACCCGGTAGATCAGCTCCGGCTGCGTGTAACTGCCTTCGAAAATGCCCAGGATGTCCCCGGTGAACGTGGGAGGAACCGTAATGGACGCGTAAACGTCTCCCTTCCTCACCGCCTCATCAGCTTGATCGGCATCCATGAAGGTCCAGCCCAGTTGCTGGTTTTCCTTCAGCCTGTCCACCAATTGACCGCCGACATCAAGCGGGCCGGTGAGATCAGAACTGTCCCCCCGGTCCTCATTAACCACAGCCACCCGAATATTTTGCACATTCCCGTAAGGATCCCAGAACGCTGCAACGTTAAACCAGGAGTACAAAGCCGGGGTAAACATCACGCCAATCACGATTACCCACACTTGGGGCACCCGTAACAGGCGGGCTATGTCCCTCACAAACACGGTCCACGTTGCTTTCACAAGGGATCATGCTAGCACCTGCGGTTGCCCCCTCCGGCAAACTTAAGAATTCCCAGTTTCCGTTCTCAGTAACCAGAGAGTGCACGGATCGGCACAAATTGGCTGTTCACGCCCTCTCCCACCCAAGCCCCCTGCACGTCACCCTGATATTCGCGCAATATAAACCTTTGCTATCCAAAACAAACTAGGCTTGGTGCGTCCCGGATCCCAACCAAGGAGAACCACATGCCAGTGACCAGTAAGCAACCGGATATCGAATCCCCACAACTCGGGCTCTTCGAACTCCTCTACGGCGATATCAATCCAGAAACCGAGAACAAGGTGGCCATCATCGATGCGGCCAGTGGCTCGGAAACCACCTACGCAGAGCTGCGTGCCTACACCGAATCAGCCGCAGGCGCCCTCTACGATCTCGGCATCAAGCCCGGTGACGTGGTGGCACTCCACTGCCCCAATTCTCTGGCATTCGTGGTGGCCGCGCACGCTGTCTGGCGCCTCGGCGCTGTCCTGTCTCCCGTCTCCCTGCTGGCCACGGAAGACTCCATCGTCGCCCAGCTCGAGGATTGCGGCGCGTCCATGCTGCTTACAGTTGCGGCCGTGGGGGAGGCGTCGGCCAACGCCGCCAAGCAGGTTGGGGTGGAGCATGTCGTTTTTCTCGACGCCAACAACGGCCTCAAACAGTGGTTCGCTGAACGCCGCACGGCTCCCTCCGTCAATATCGACAGCGCCACCCACTTGGCAGCTCTTCCCTACTCTTCTGGCACCACTGCCCTGCCCAAGGGAGTGCAGCTGACGCACGAGAACCTGGTGATGAACGTCACGCAGGCCAAGGCCATGGGGTTGGTGAAGAAAGATGACGTGGTGTTCGGCGTGCTGCCGTTCTTCCATATCTATGGGCTGACGGCTCTGGTCAATCTCACGTTGGCCGCTGGTGCCACGCTGGTGACCTTGCCACGCTTCGAGGTGGAGAGCTTCCTGAGCGCCCACCAGCGCTACAACGTCACGTTCTCCTTCATCGCCCCACCCATCGCGGTCCTGCTGGCGAAGCACCCTGCGGTGGACAACTATGACCTCTCCTCGCTGCGTGCATTCTTCTCGGGTGCTGCCAGCTTGAACGCGGATCTCGCTGCCGCGGTGGAAAACCGCTTGGGCGTGCACATGCAGCAGGGATACGGGATGACGGAGACCTCCCCCATGACCCACATCAACATCAAGCCCGAGTATGACCGCGGAGCCATCGGCGAGGCCGTAGCCAACACCTCGCACAAATTGGTGGACCCGGAGACGCTGGCCGAGGTTGAGCTCCCGACCGGTGAAGAACTTTCCGAAGTGGGCGAGCTATGGATCCACGGCCCACAGGTAATGCGCGGTTACCTGAACCGGCCTGCGGAAACGGCCGCCACCCTGACCGATGATGGCTGGCTGCGCACGGGAGACCTCGCCGTGCAGAACGCTCAGGGTCACGTGTTCATCGTGGATCGACTCAAGGAGCTCATCAAGTACAAGGGCTACCAGGTTCCCCCGGCTGAGCTGGAAGCCGCGTTGCTCACGCACCCGAATGTGGCTGATTCAGCCGCGATCGGCGTGCAGCGCGAGGGCGAGGAAATCCCCAAGGGATTCGTGGTTCTGCAGCCAGGCGTGGAAGCCACCGAGGAGGAAAGGGCCGCAATCATCGCTCACGTGGCCGCGCGCGTGGCTCCGTACAAGAAGATTCGCGAGCTCGAGTTCCTCGAGCAAATCCCCAAGTCCGCGACGGGCAAGATTTTGCGTCGCGAACTCAAGCAGCGCGAAACCTCCCGCTAGCCCCGCAGCGGCACGCGGCGGTAGGTACCGTCGCGCAGATCCGCATCCTCGATCTCGTGGCGGGAAATTCCCAGCAGGAACAGCACCTGGTCGAGGAAGGGATGGTTCACGGAGGCGTCCGCCACTTCCTGCAGCGCTGGCTTCGCGTTGAACGCGATGCCCAGCCCGGCGGTGGAGAGCATGTCGATGTCATTGGCTCCATCGCCCACGGCCACGGTCTGGTGCAGCTGGATTCCGTTGGACCATGCGAACTCCTTGAGGGATTCCGCCTTGGCCTTCCTATCAATCACCGGGCCAATCACCCGTCCGGTGAGCTTGCCGTCCACGATCTCCAGCGTGTTGGCGCGGGCGAAATCCAGTTCCAGCTCGCGAGCCAGTGGCTCAATCACCTGAATGAACCCGCCGGAAACCACCCCAGCCTTGTAACCCAGGCGCTTCAGCGTGCGGATGGTGGTGCGCGCACCCGGGGTGAGCTTGATGTCCCTGGCCACCTTGTCCACCACTGAAGCATCCAAACCAGCCAGGGCTTTGACCCGTTCGTGGAGGGATTCAGCAAAGTCCAGCTCTCCGCGCATGGCCCTTTCGGTCACCGCAGCCACTTGTTCTTCCCTGCCCGCGTAGGCAGCCAGCATCTCGATGACCTCATGCTGGATGAGGGTCGAGTCGACGTCGAAACAAATCAAACGCTTTGCCCGCCGTGACAGACCCGCCCGCTCGGTGGCGATATCCACCCCGATATCGCTGGTCAATTCAGCCAGAGCCTTGCGCAGCGGCACTCCACCACCCGGGGAAGCGTCCGGCACAGTAAGTTCCAGCTCCAGGCCGGTGACGGGGTAATCGGCGATCCCGTGGATGCTATCGATGTTCGCCCCATAATCCGCGAGCGTCTGACCAATCTGCGAGATATGCACCGCAGTAACCGGCCGGCCAATAACCACCATCACGTGCGTGGAACGTGGGCGGGTGGATTCCAGATCCCGGTCCACCTGCACCTGCACGCCCATTCCATAAGAGCTCAGGGTGGCCTGGAGCCCATCGCGCATGGAGTCCAGATTCTCCTTTTCGACGCCAGCCAGTGCCGCCAGGGACAGATTGCCCCGGAAGATGGATTGTTCTACGTCCAGCAGTTGCACGCTGTAGGAGGAGAGCATGCGGAAGAAGGCCGCGGTCACGCCTGGGCGGTCTGGCCCTGTGACGGTGATGAGCGCGGGGGCGAGCCCTTCACCGATGGCATCGGCTACGGTGCCGGCGAATTCTTCATCCGCGTGCAGACCCTGGGTTTCCGGGGCTGTCTGCGTGGCTGCTGTTTCCGTGGCTGCTGTCTGGGAAGAGCTGGGGGTGGATTCAGGGTTCATTGTCCTGTGCTTCTGCTTGAGTGGTTGGGTCTTCTGCAAGATTACGATATGGCAAAAGCCACACCCCGCGTAGTTGGGGTGTGGCTTTTGTTTTTAAAGCACTGCAGTTGTGGACTGTGGAGCTTTAAAAGTGACGGCCGATGTGGGCTTCGTCGCGCATACGCTTGACCATGTGCGGGTAGTGCAGCTCGAACGCTGGGCGCTCGGAGCGGATTCGCGGCATGGTGGTGAAGTTGTGGCGTGGAGGAGGGCAAGAGGTTGCCCACTCCAGGGAGTTGCCGTAGCCCCATGGGTCATCCACGGTAACGACCTCACCGTAGCGGTAGGACTTGAACACGTTCCACAGGAATGGCAGTACGGAAACTGCCAGGGTCAGTGCGCCGATGGTGGATACCTGGTTGTAGATGGTGAAACCGTCGGTTTCCAGGTAGTCAGCGTAACGGCGTGGCATACCCAGGTTACCCACCCAGTGCTGGATGAGGAACGTGGTGTGGAAGCCGATGAAGGTCAACCAGAAGTGCAGCTTGCCCAGCTTCTCGTCCAGCATGCGGCCGGTCATCTTCGGGAACCAGAAGTAGATTCCGGCGAAGGATGCGAAGGCCACGGTTCCGAAGAGGGTGTAGTGGAAGTGAGCAACGATGAAGTAGGTATCCGAGATGTGGAAGTCCAGTGCTGGGGAGGCCATCATGATGCCGGTCAGTCCACCAAAGAGGAAGGTGGAGAAGAAGCCCAGGGAGAAGACCATTGGGGTTTCGAAGGTCAGGCGACCCTTCCACATGGTGCCGAGCCAGTTGAAGAACTTCAGGCCGGTTGGCACAGCGATCAGGTAGGTCATGAATCCGAAGAACGGAAGCATGACGGCGCCGGTCACGAACATGTGGTGTGCCCATACGGCCAAGGACAGTGCGGCGATGGACAAGGTTGCGAAGACCAAGCCCACGTAGCCGAACATTGGCTTGCGGGAGAACACTGGGAAGATCTCGGACACGATGCCGAAGAACGGCAGTGCGAGGATGTACACCTCAGGGTGGCCGAAGAACCAGAACAGGTGCTGCCAGAGGATGGCGCCACCGTTGGCGGTGTCATAGATCAGGCCGCCCAGCTTGCGGTCGTAGAGCACGCCCAGTGCAGCTGCGGTCAGCAGTGGGAAGATCAGCAGAACCAGGAGGGAGGTCACCAGGATGTTCCAGGTGAAGATTGGCATGCGGAACATGGTCATGCCCGGTGCACGAAGACACAGGATGGTGGTGATCATGTTCACTGCGGAGGCGATGGTGCCCACGCCACCGACACCCACGCCGAGGATCCAGAGGTCAGAGCCCACACCTGGGGAGTGCACTGGGTTAGCCAGTGGCTGGTACATGGTCCAACCGAAGTCTGCTGCGCCACCTGGGGTGAGGAAGCCGGTCAGCATGATGATGCCGCCGGCGGTGGTCAGCCAGAAGCCCAGGGCGTTCAGACGTGGGAATGCCACGTCCGGTGCGCCGATCTGCAGTGGCATCACGTAGTTCGCGAAGCCGAAGACCATGGGGGAACCGTACAGCAGCAACATGATGGTGCCGTGCATGGTGAACAGCTGGTTGAACTGCTCGTTTGATAGGAATTGAAGGCCTGGCTGGAACAGCTCCAGACGGATGAGCAGGGCCATGAGGCCACCGATCAGGAAGAAGCTGAAGGACATGATCAAGTACATGATGCCCAACTGCTTATGGTCCGTCGTGGTCAGCATCATCCAGGCTTTACTGCCCAGACGACCCTGCTCGTTGAGCGGCGCTGGCCGGCTCGGGGCGACCTCACGGCCTTCCCGTGGCGCTACAGCGGTCATTGACTCCTCCTGACTACGCAATGATGTGCTCGTCGTGCACACCATTCAATGTGTTTTCCTGTCCGCTGGCTGCGACAATCGTCAATAATCGCTGACAGTGGCTGGTAATAATCTCATGTTAATGCTTCGCGGTCGATATAAATAGTCCAACCACCTCGCGAAGCGTGGTTACACACATTTTGGGGGTGACTAAATTCGGACTTAAAAGTCCCAGTCATCGTCCGTGGTGTTCTCGGCCTTGCCGATCACATAGGAAGAACCGGATCCGGAGAAGAAGTCGTGATTCTCGTCACCACCGGGGTTCAGGGCGGACAAGATGGCCGGGGACACACGAGTCTCCTCTTCCGGGAACAGTCCTTCGTAGCCCAGGTTGTTCAGCGCCTTGTTGGCGTTGTAGCGCAGGAAGCGCTTCACATCCTCGGTCCACCCGAGCTCGTCATAGAGATCCTCGGTGTACTGCGCCTCATTGTCGTAGAGGTCAAACATCAGCTCGAAGGCGTGATCCTTGAGCTCCTGCTGGCGCTCCGGGGTCTCCTGCTCCAGCGCACGCTGATACTTGTAGCCGATGTAGTAACCGTGCACGGACTCATCGCGAATGATCAGGCGAATGATGTCCGCGGTGTTGGTCAGCTTGGCGTGGGAAGACCAGTACATGGGGAGGTAGAAACCGGAGTAGAACAGGAAGCTCTCCAGCAGCACGGAGGCGATCTTCCGCTTCATCGGATCATCACCCTCGTAGAAGTTGAGGATGATATCCGCCTTGGTCTGCAGCTTCTCGTTTTCCTCTGACCAGCGGAAGGCGTCGTTAGTCTCCGGCGTGCTGGCCAGGGTCATGAAGATGGAGGAATAAGACTTCGCATGCACGCTCTCCATGAAGGCGATGTTCGTGAACACGGCTTCCTCATGCATTGTGAGGGAATCTTCAATGAGCTTGACCGCGCCCACCGTGCCCTGGATGGTGTCCAGCATCGTCAGGCCGGTGAACACACGCATGGTGGTCTGGCGCTCAATGTCGTTGAGGGTGTGCCAGCTGGGCACATCGTTGGACAGGGGCACCTTTTCTGGCAGCCAGAAGTTGGCGGTCAGGCGATCCCAGACTTCCAAGTCTTTGTCGTCAGGGATGCTGTTCCAGTTGATTCCCGTGACCGGGGAGCCGGACTGGTGGTGCGCGGGCGACTTCGGAGCGGAGTTGCTCATGGGACCATTCCTCGTATTTCTACCGCGCTCAACTCAGAGGAGTTTGCGCAGTTCAAGCCATCTTTCACGATGAAAATGTTTAGGTTGGGCGAAAATTATCGCAACGTTGCCCAATGTTACCTGTTCGTGACCGTTGGGAAAACGGGGGCGGGGTCTTCTTTCTTTCCGACGCCACCTCTCCCCCAGTTAAGCCTATGAGCTTCAAGAAGACAGTTCCCCCATCCCACTCATAGCCTGCGTCTATGTTTGCCTAACCTGCCATTAGGCAAGGCTACTAATCCTAGCGCGAAGTCTGAAACACTACCTATACTTCGTGTCATGACTATTAACGAGACTTTTTCCGAGCAACTGAACCAACAAGTCAGCGCCGAGCACCAAGCGGCACTGATCTACACCCAGCTTGCGTACGAGCTGGATCGTATGAGCTTCCCCGGCATGCGCGACTGGATGTTCGCTCAGGCTGGCGAAGAGCGCGAGCACGCACAGAAGTTCGCCCAGCACCTGCTGGATCGTGGAGAGCGCGTTCTGCTCACCGATATTTCTGTCCCAGAGCTGAAGATCGATTCTCCTCAGGAAGCTTTCGAGGCCTCCCTGGCTCACGAGCAGAAGGTTTCTGAGATGATCCGCGAGCTCACCCGCACCGCAGACAAGGTCGGGGACATTGATTCCCGCTCCCTGCTGAACTGGTTCCTCGACGAGCAGATCGAAGAAGAAGCCACCGTTGGTGAGATCCTGGATCGCATCAAGATCACCGGCAACGATGGCTCCGGTCTCCTGCGCATCGATGCAGAGCTGGGCACCCGCGATCCTGAGTAAATAACTTCTCCGGAAACACCAAAGCCCGCCAACACCATTCTTGGTGTCGGCGGGCTTTTCCGCGTCTCGAGGGGCAACCCCCCCAAGGCACAAACCCCCGGGCGGGAGCTCGAGTCAGAGCGCCGGGCTCAAGCTCGAGTCAAAGCTAGAGCATGCAGCTCACGCAGCCCTCTACCTCAGTGCCCATCAGCGCGGTCTGGCGCAGACGGATGTAGTAGATGGTCTTGATGCCCTTGCGCCATGCGTAGATCTGCGCGCGGTTGATATCGCGCGTGGTGGCGGTGTCCTTGAAGAACAGCGTCAGGGAGAGTCCCTGGTCCACGTACTTGGTGGCTACCGCGTAGGTGTCGATGATCTTCTCGTAACCGATCTCATACGCATCCTGGTAGTAATCCAGGTTTTCGTTGGTCATGTACGGAGCTGGGTAGTACACACGACCAATCTTGCCCTCCTTGCGAATCTCGATCTTCGAGGCGATCGGGTGGATCGAGGACGTGGAGTTGTTGATGTAGGAGATCGATCCGGTGGGAGGAACTGCCTGCAGGTTGCGGTTGTACAGGCCGTGCTTCTGCACGGATGCGCGCAGCTCATCCCATGCCTGCTGGTCAGGGATCTGCACGGTGGAGTTCTGGAAAATCTCCTTGACCCGCTCAGTGGTGGGCTGGAAGTCCGCAACGTTGTAGCGATCGAAGAATTCCCCGGTGGCGTACTCGGAGTTTTCGAAGTTAGTGAACTTCTCTCCACGCTCTGCGGCGATCTTGTTGGAGGATTTGATGGCCTCGAACATCACGGCTGCGAAGTAGACGTTGGTGAAGTCCAGGGCTTCTTCTGATCCGTAGTGGATGTGCTCGCGGCCCAAGTAGCCGTGCAGGTTCATCTGACCCAGGCCGATGGCGTGGGAGTTGTTGTTTCCCTGGCGGATAGAAGGCACGGAATCGATGCTGGTCTGGTCAGCCACTGCGGTCAGGCCGCGGATGGCGGTATCGATAGTGCGGGAGAAGTCCTCGGAATCCATCGCGCGGGCGATGTTCATGGAGCCCAGGTTGCAGGAGATGTCATCGCCCACGGTGTCATAGGTCAGGTCGTCGTTAAATACGGACGGGGTGGAGACCTGCAGGATTTCCGAGCACAAGTTGGAGTGCGTGATGCGGCCTTCGATCGGGTTGGCCTTGTTCACGGTGTCCTCGAACATGATGTACGGGTAACCGGACTCGAACTGGATCTCTGCCAGGGTCTGGAAGAACTGGCGCGCGTTGATCTTCTTCTTGGAGATGCGTGGGTCTTCCACCATCTCTTCGTAGTGCTCGGTCACGGAAACATCCGCGAAAGGCTTGCCGTAGATGCGCTCCACGTCGTATGGGGAGAACAGGTACATGTCATCGTTGCGACGTGCCAGCTCAAAGGTGATATCCGGGATGACCACGCCCAGGGAGAGCGTCTTGATGCGGATCTTCTCATCTGCGTTCTCGCGCTTGGTATCCAGGAAGCGCAGGATATCTGGGTGGTGCGCGTGCAGGTACACCGCTCCGGCGCCCTGGCGGGCACCCAGCTGGTTGGCATAGCTGAAGGCATCTTCCAGCAGCTTCATCACGGGGATCACGCCGGAAGACTGGTTTTCGATGTGCTTAATCGGCGCACCGTGCTCGCGGATATTGGAGAGCAGCAGGGCCACACCGCCGCCGCGCTTGGAAAGCTGTAGCGCGGAGTTGATGGAGCGGCCGATGGACTCCATGTTGTCCTCAACACGCAGCAAGAAACAGGACACGGGCTCACCGCGTTGGGCTTTGCCGATGTTGAGGAAGGTAGGCGTCGCCGGCTGGAAACGACCATCGATGATTTCATCAACCAGGGCCTCAGCCAGGGTGCGATCGCCATCCGCCAGACCCAGCGCGACCATGGACACACGGTCCTCAAAGCGCTCGAGGTAACGGCGGCCATCAAAGGTCTTCAGGGTGTAAGAAGTGTAGTACTTGTACGCACCGAGGAAGCTCTGGAAGCGGAACTTCTTGGCATATGCGCGCTTGAACAGGGATTTCACGAAGGGGAAATCGTACTTTTCCAGCACGGCTGGATCGTAGTACTTGTTCTCCACGAGGTAATCGATCTTCTCTTCCAGGTCGTGGAAGTAGACCGTGTTCTGGTTGACGTGCTGCAGGAAGAACTGGTTCGCGGCCTCGCGGTCCTTCTCAAACTGGATGTGACCCTGCTCGTCATAGAGGTTGAGCATCGCGTTGAGCGCGTGGTAATCCATTTGTTCGGTCGGGCTCACGGGCTCCGCCACGGTTTTTCCTAATTCAGTGCTTGTCATCCCAGAATTCTCCTGCTTGTGTTTCATTTTTCGGCGCTTCGCCATGGTGGCGGGCCACGTCTGTCACGGGCATCTGTAGTTCTATCGAACCACGGGCTGTTCTATTTCATGTTACGGATTCCACCGTCCCTCGTGGCGGAGTTCGCTTTCAAACTGCTCTAACCCTTGCTTGATGAGCCGCAGGTCTTCGTCGTTTCCCATCAGCTCAAAGCGGTAGAGGTAAGGCACCTGGCATTTGGCCGCCACGATGTCTCCCGCCTTGCAGAAATCCGGGCCGAAGTTGAGGTTTCCCGCAGCGATCACCCCGCGCAGTAGCTCGCGATTGTGCTCGTTGTTGAGGAAGCGGATCACCTGTTTGGGCACCGGCCGGCTGAGATCGCCCACCATTCCCGCTCCCCCGCCGTAGGTGGGAACGATCAGCACGTGCGGCTCGTCCACCACCAGCTCCGGGTCTGCTTTCCGCAGCGGGATCCGTTTGTTCTTGATCCCGAGCTTTTGCACGAACCGGTGGGTATTTTCTGAGGTCGAGGAGAAGTATGTGATCAGCATGCGGATCATATCCTTTCCTGTTTCGAGAGCTTCTTTTCTTTCTTTTCGACGCCACCCCTGCCGCCTTCTACCCCATTCCCAGCGGCTACCAGTGGCGCCTCATGGGAAGTCCAGGTGAGGAAGCGCGGTACCAGCGCCATGGCGACCAGCGTGCCGAGAATCACCAGCACGCCTCCCCACGCCGTGACTGCACCCGCGGACATCGTGGTACCGGCGGATCCGTGGAGGATGTCTGCGATGCGGGGGCCGCCTGCCACAACCACGATGAACACTCCCTGCAGCCGACCGCGCATGGCATCCGTGGCACCCTCTTGCAGCATGGTGGAGCGCAGCACCGCGCTGAACATATCCGCAGCACCTCCCACGGCAAAGGCGAAGAAAGCGATGGCCGCCCACAGCCCGATGACACCCTGGGCTTGAGTTACGGCAAAACCCATCACCACGATCGCCGCGCCCCAGACCAGCACAGCGATGGTGACTCCCAGCCCTCGGCGGGGAATATTGGTGATGCGCCCGGAGAATATTCCGCCGAGCACAGCGCCGATGGGCAAGGCTGCGAACAGCAGGGCATACATCATTCCGCCCTCGGCTGGCTCGCCGAAGTCCACGTGAGACATCTGCGGGATCAGCGCGCGCGGCATGCCGAAGACCATGGCGATGATGTCCACCACGAAGGTCATGAGGATGATCGGCTGGGTAACCAGGAAGGCGAATCCCTGCAGCACAGAGGCCATGCCGGCGCGCTTGTTCGATGCGTCTTCCTCCTGCAAGTCCGTATCCGGACGCAGCGCGGGTAGCTTATGCACGGCCCACAGGGTGGCGAACAGCGCGAGGAAATCCAGGAAGTAGAGCCAGGAGAAACCCAGCAGGGGGATCAGCGCACCGCCCACCAATGGGCCCACGATTGCCCCTGCCTGCATGACAGTCATGTTCAGGCTGACGGCCGGGGCAATGTTCTCCTTGCCCACGAGCTTGGGAATGATGGTGGTTCGCGTGGGCTGGTTAATGGCGAAGAATGCCTGCTGCAGAGCAAACAGACTAAGGATCAACCACACATTGTTGATGCTGAACGCGGCTTGCAACCAAAATCCCGCTGCGGTGACGATCATGCCGATGGTGGTGATGTGCAGCAGGATTCGTCGATCCATCACGTCGGCCAGAGAGCCGCCATAGAGGCCGAAGATGATCAGCGGGACAAGGCCGAACAGGCCGGAAAGCCCCACGTAACCTGAGCTGCCGGTGATCACGTAGATCTGCGCGGGGACGGCGAGGATGTTCAGCTGTGCGCCAATGACCGTGACGATGTTCGCCACCCAGAGGCGGCGGAAGTCATCGTGCTTCAGCGGAGTGGTATCCGCCAGCAACGAGCGCACAGCCATGTTATCTACCTTCGTCCTGCAAAACTTTCGGCGCGCATGTACCTGACATATGCCCCGCAATCAAAAAACCAGCCGGCACGCGTTGACCGGCTGGAAATGTGCCCTCTCTCCGGAGAGGAACGGAGAGCTTTAAGCTGCAGCGGCGGTCAGCGCGCGGATGCGGTCTGGGCGGTAGCCGGACCAGTTCTCATCGCCGGCCACGATCACAGGAGCCTGCAGGTGACCCATTGCCATGACGTAATCGCGTGCTTCATCATCCAGGCTGATGTCCACCGTGTTGTACTCCAGTCCGGCCTTATCGAGGGCACGCTTGGTAGCGGTGCACTGGACGCAAGCTGGCTTGGTGTAAAGGGTGATCATGTTCTTCTTCTCCTAGAAAGACCCTGCTGATGGCGCGAGGTGTGTGGTGGTTTTCAAGTTTTTTTCGACGCAATCTCTCGCGTCAATTCCTCACGCCCTACAGCGTGTGTGACTTCCCTGAGATTACACACCTCCCACACCCCGCACAACCCACACAAACACAATATTTTGCGCAACTACACGCGCGTAAGCCCCATATATAGTGGTTTTTTGAGGGAAATCTGCAGGTGGTCAAATCTGCGACCACTAGATATTGCCCACCAAAAAACATTCTTGTAATTCTCCCGCGTGGATTCCACCTGGAACTTTCGCGCGGGCGGGAGAATTAAAGCGGGCGAGCGCTTCAGCTAGAAAACGAACTGCTCCAGGATCACTGCGGCGAAGCCCATGTACCAGGCCACCAGGATCAGCAGGGCTGGGCTGAAGATGCTGTGCGCCACGTCCTCCCCTGCCGCGCGACGCTTCTCCCTGGAGAGGTGAGCCACCACCATCACGAACAGCGCCAGCATGACTACCCACACCACCATGCAATACGGGCACAGCGCCACGATCTCGTAAACCGCCGCGTAGGCCAGGTAGTGGACGAACACCACACCCAGGCCCAACCCCACGGCAGTGGCGATCCAGATCCAGCGCGGCAGGCGGATTCCGCACGCCAGCACCACGGCAAGTGTCATCACCACTGGGAAGCCGATGATTCCCAGGAAGGGATTGGCGAAGCCGAAAGTGGAGGCTTGATCGGACTGCATCACATCGGTGCAGGAAATCACTTCGTTGAGGGTGCACGCGGGAGTGAAGCTGGAATCCAGCAACAGCTGGACCTTGTCATGCATGATCAGCGCGGAGAACGCGAGACCGATGGTGGCGAGCACCAGCATGGTCAGTGCGAATACTCGTGTGGCTGGAATGGTTTTCATGCTAGGGACTCCCGATCGTGAGATGCAAACTCTAGATGGGATCTTAGCCTACGCGCACAAAACCCCCTGCAGCTCTTAAGGGAGCAACAGGGGGTGAGGTGGCACTATGAGATCTGCGCGACCTGAAAGGGAATTAACCCTGGCGAGCCTTGAAGCGCGGATCCTTCTTGTTGATCACGAAGACCTTGCCGTGGCGACGCACAACCTGAGCGCCCGGCTTGTTCTTTAGCGACCGAAGGGATTTACGAACCTTCATTGGGCGCTCCTTTCTACTACGTCGGAAGTGCTGGTCAACGGCAGTTACACCGCAAGGTTCCAGCGGCTCGGCGGTACCTGACACGCACCGAGCACAAACACAAGAGGTAACTCTACCCAAGTTCCTCCAGTGAACAAAATGCGGTGTCCTGACGCGCGCTACCATCCGCGCTACCATCAAGGCATGACTTCCCTGCATTCCCGCATCGTCGCGGAACTTAATGTTCAGCCTTTTATTGTCCCAGCAGATGAGGCGGAACAGCGCATTGCGTTCATCGCTGATTATCTCAAGTCCACCGGCGCCCGCGCCTTGGTTTTGGGTATCTCCGGCGGGCAGGATTCCACGCTGGCTGGCAGGCTGTGCCAGCTCGCGGTGGAGCGCCTCAATGGTACGGAGGCGGATACCACCTCTGTCTCCCCTACCGTGGCCAATACGGCGCAGGACTCCCAGTACCGCTTCATTGCCGTGCGCCTTCCCTACGGCGTGCAGGCCGATGAAGACGATGCGCAGACTGCCCTGGAGTTCATCGAGCCCACCCAGAGCGTGGTGGTCAATATTAAGGACGCGGTGGATGCCTCCGCAGCCGCCACCGCGCGAGCACTCGGCATCGAAAAGGTCACGGACTTCAACAAGGGCAATATCAAGGCCAGGGAACGCATGGTGGCGCAGTACGCGATCGCTGGCGAGGTCGGCGGGCTCGTGGTGGGCACGGATCATGCCGCCGAAGCCGTGACGGGTTTTTACACCAAGCACGGGGATGGCGCCGCTGACCTCGTCCCCCTGGCCGGCCTGACCAAGAGCCAAGGCGCAGCCATCCTGGAGTACCTGGGTGCCCCGGAATCCACCTGGAAGAAGGTCCCCACCGCGGACCTCGAGGAGGATCGCCCAGCCTTGGCGGATGAAACGGCCTTGGGCGTGACCTACAGGGACATCGATGGCTACCTGCAAAGCACCGAGAATGGAGATGACATCTCCGCCGAGGCAGCAGCGCGGATCGAGCAGCTGTGGTTCCGCAGTCGTCACAAGCGCCACCTGCCAGTCACCCCAGCGAACGACTGGTGGCTGGAGACGCAGGAAGAATAGCTACTCGGAGGTGCTGACTTCTGGCGTCGACCCCAAAGCCTCCGCCGCGGCTAGTTCACGCTTGCGCTTGCGGGTCTGGCGTCGCTTCCATTCCTTGTAGGCCACCAACAGCAACACCAGCCCGATGAGGATCAGATCCAGGATCATCCACCAGCTGAGCACCGGCCGCCAGCCGTGGCCCTGCTGCGCGCTCGAATCATCGGGCAGACGCCCCGCGGTGACCAGCAAACGATCCGTATTGATGCCGTAGGGCGTACAGGTGATGAGAGTGATCTTGTCCTTGCCCTGCTCATAGGTTACGGCATCGTAATCCTCGGGCTTGACCACCTGCTGGCCCACCACGCCATAGCGCAGGTTCTTGCCCATGACCTCGATCTTCACCTCGTCGCCGTTTTTCAGGTTGCGGAGGTTATCGAACATCGAGGCATTCACCATGCCTGTGTGGGCTGAGATCACGGAGTTGGTGGCGTCGCCTCCCACGGGCAGATCACTGCCGTACATGTGGCCCGCACCGTGATACAGCACGGAGGGGTTGGTGGTGTGGAAGATCGGCAGATCAACGTGGATTTCCGGGATGGTAATGCGCGCGATCACGCCCTGAGTTTCCGGCGGGTTCAGCGTGTCCATGTAGCGCTGGAAATCCGGGTTCTGCTCGTTTGCCGGGCGCGCGTAGTGCCCTTCGGCTGCGAGATCAGCGTTGTACTGCTCCGCCTCCCGCAGGTACTGCGCCACGCGCTCATTGGGCTCGATGGACTGCACGTTGTCCGAGTACTGCTGCGCCTGCTTGTTCAGCTTGTAATCGTTGTACTGGGTGGCCACGATCGGGTACAGCAGAATAATCACCCCGAGGAAGATCCAGATCAGATCCCGGTTCTTCCTCGTCTTCTGGGTTTTCTTCGGTGCCTTTTTGGCCTTCGACGCCACCCGCTCCGCACTCCTCAACGTTTAGTTCTCATCTGCTTCCGACTCTTCAGCCCAATCCTCGGAGAGTTCCTCCTCGTCATCTTCATCCTTGGTGCGAAGGTAACGGTATACGCCATAGGCCACAGCGAGCAGTCCCAGCAGAATAAACAGCACCAGGGTCTGCATGCCGGTGTCTGGCAACATCCATCCGAGAGCCTGCTGCAGGCGGATAGCACCGAACTCATCGGTATCGGACACTGTTCCTTGAGCTGCGGTGGCGGAGACGGTCACGGCACCCTTGTAGCTGAAGTACTTGTCCTTCGGCTCGGTGATTTCCACATCGAAGGAGCATGTGTGCTCTCCCCCGCCTTGCAGCTCCACCGCGTTGATGGCGCAGAAGTCTGCAGGGATCACTCCATCTGCCCCGACCGTGAGCTTAGTCCCGGCAGCATTCGTGAGGGTGCGGCCGGATAGGGACTCATCCTTGATGTGGAAGGCGGAGAGGTTCATGCCTCCGTTGTTCTTGATCTTGTAGGTCATGTGCATCGAAGTGGCATCATCCGCCAGAACCACGGTGTCAAAGAGTGCGGAACCCACGGCCCCGATTGGTGAGCCATCGATGGTTTTTTCCACGTCAATGCTCGGGAAGCGGTTGACAGCAGCGACGGTCCACGCGGAGCCACCGTTCGAGGTATCGCCCGCCGAGGTCACTGGCAACACAGTAAAGGAGATGCTGCGTCCATTTTCCGCATTGGGGTGGTCAGGGTCCGCACCAGCGTTATTGACCTGGACGTCCGTGATCCGCTCACCGGAGGATTTCACATCCAGAACGGAGTTCACATCGAGTTGGCTACGGTAATCCTTATAACCGGGAGACTGAGTATCCACCCCGTGCACCCATGGATCGGGTGCCCCGAATTCCGGCAGACGTTCGTTGTATTCCCTGGCCGATTGCAGCATCGCATCTCGCTCTCGCGTATCCATCTCGGAAACTTCTTGAGAGTAGCGTTCCGCGATTTGGTGCTGTTCTTCGTTCTTATAGTGGGTAAGCCCCACGGGGGTCAGGAGAACCAGCATCCCGAGAACGATGTAGATAACCGACCTGGGGTTTGTCTTCTTCTTTTTTTTCGACGTCACCGCTGAGTTTGTCCCCACTCCATTCGCACTGTGCCCGCGGGATGCTGGGCTGTGCTTGGTGTGACGTCCAACCATGGCGTCGACCTTTCTCTTACTCACATCTGAGAGAAGAGTCTTCTCGCAGATGCTTGCCCTGTGGGGGCTGTATTAGGCAGTTGCCTTGCTATCCCGGTAGCTGGTGTACAGGCCGCGTGCCAGCAGGGCCAGGCCGATGAGGAAGATCAGACCAATTCCCCATGCACCGGTGGCGGGCAGCTGTCCGAGGATGGAATCCTTGTGGTTTTCCACGTTGGCGGTCAGGGTGCGGGCAGTCGTATCAACGCTGACCGGCTGTGGCTCTGGGTTACGGACGTAAGTATCTGGAGCCTTGGTTTCCACGACACAGTAGGTGTTCACCTGAGAACCGGCAGATCCGGAGTTGGACAAGAGGGGAATTCCGTAGCCATTGGCAACTGCTGCGGTGTCTCCAGTGTTGGTATCGACGGTAGCGATCGTCGTAGCCACGTCACCTGTAGCTGCGGTTGCACCAGTTGCCATGTTGAGAGCGCCGCTCTGCACGGTCCACTTGCCGGCATTCTGTACACACTGGTACAGCTGGAACTCTGCTCCAGCGAGGTTTCCGGCTTCAGAACTCGTCTTATTGATGGTCAAGTTACCGAACAGGGTGTTGGTAGCCGACCCATCGACATCTGTATCAATGCGACCGCCATTGGGAAGTTCAACAACCGCAGTGTTAGTGATGCTGCCACTGGTAGGAATGGACACTACCTGGGCTTGGAATTTCACAACGACCTGCAGTTTTGCGTTGGTCTTGCGGGCATTCTCCAGAGCGGTTAAGCCGGAGTCGGTGAAGTTCACACGCAGGGTGTTTGCGTCGTACGTGATGGTGTAATCGGCAGGAGTCAGAGTAACGCCTTCACCTTCTCACCTGCGGAAATATCTGCTTCAATCGCATCTCCGGGTGTTTAAATTTCCGCATTGGGCGCTCCCTCCAACAACGCTGGCTCAGCTACTGGAGGAGTCGCTGGCGTGAGGAAGGGCTCCGCATCGGTAGCTGCCGATAATTGCAGGAAAGCATTGTGAGCGGCATATCGATCAATGACGTCGTCAATAATCTGTTGCTGTGTCAGCCCCATCAAGTCATAACCCTCAGATCCCGTTTGACTGAACACCTCCAACCGGAAGTAGGTATCCCCCTGCTGCACTTGGCGGCCACCGTAAGTTTGGCAAAAGCCATCTACTGAGTCCCCGCAGCTCACAAACAAAAAACTCGGGCCCTCACTATCCTTAGATAATGAAAGCCCGAGAAGATAAATCTCAGAAATCAATCTGTGGAGCTAAGGGGACTCGAACCCCTGACCCCCACACTGCCAGTGTGGTGCGCTACCAGCTGCGCCATAGCCCCGAGCAATTATCGCCCCAGCTCATCAACCGGAAACCGGTTGACACTCAAGCGGTGTCTTGAACGTTCTTTTAAGCTACATGAACGGCTGTTTCCCAAACAAATCGCCAGTTCAGCGCCGTATCTCACGGGCCGAACTGGCGAGAGTTAAAAGCAGGGCTAGAGAACTAGCAAAGGGTTACTTCACTACCTCAGGAACCCAGGAAACTGGCTTGCGGTCTTCACCCATCTTGATCTGGAACTGCTTGCCATCAACAAACACCACTGGGGAAGAAACAGAACCGATGCGCTTAGTCAGGTCATCCGCGTTGGCCTTCGTCACGTCAAGCGCCTTGTCCTGCACTTCGCCGTTCTTGATGGATTCCACCACGGAATCATCCAGGCCGTAACCCTTCACAGAGTTCGCGAAGTCCTCGTACTCCCAGCTGCGTGCCACGGTGGCCTGGTTCTCCATGTAGTAGTTGTGCGCGTTCCAGAAAGCCTTGGCATTGCCGGTATCTGCCAGTGCCAGAGCCACAGCTGCGCCTCGGGTGGAGGAGCCAGGGTTGCCATCATCCAGGAAGTTCAGGAAGTTGAAACGGATCTTCACCTTGCCCTCGTTGAGAGCCTTGTAGGAATCTTCCTTGTCCGCTTTCACCAGATCAGCACAGTGAGGGCAAGAGAAGTCCTCGAAGATCTCCACCGTGGGAGCATCGTCCTTCACGTCTTTGGAAGCCAACACCACAGAGTTATCTTCGCGCGAGACCGTGAAGTTCACGTCCTGCTGCGGCATTTCCTCGGCGAGCTTGTCAGAACCGTTGTTCTTGTAGACAAACAGTCCGATCACTACAGCGGCAATCGCAAGGATGGCGACGATGACCCAAAGGAATCCATTGCCACCTTTGGAATTTGGCGCTTTAATCTTCTGGCTCACTGACGCGAATCCTTTCCCGGAGGGCTAGTTGAGAAGTTCTGATCTTCCGTTCCAACTGCACGGTTTGCGCAATAACACAAAGATCAACAAGCACCTACCCTAATGCGAAAGCTGATTCACCTCTAGTCTCTGGGTGCAAAAAGCGTCAATTGCCAGCGAGTTCCTAACTCAGAACGTGGTCGATCACAGATTGCGCTTCCTGCAGAACCTGATCCACGTGTTCTTGACCCTTGAAGGACTCCGCGTAGATCTTGTACTTGTCCTCCGTGCCGGAAGGGCGAGCCGCGAACCAGGCGCTCTCGGTGGTTACCTTCAACCCGCCGATGGCTGCCCCATTGCCCGGAGCTTCGGTGAGAATCGCGGTGATCTCCTCCCCCGCCAACTCGCTGGCGCTCACATCAGATGCGCTGAGCTTCTTCAAGGTTTCGCGCTGTTCCCTATCCGCCGGCGCGTCGATACGGGAATACGTGGGCGCGCCATAGCGCTCAGTCAGTTCCACATAGCGCTGAGAAGGAGACTTGCCCGTCACCGCCAAAATCTCGCTGGCCAGCAGGTTCGCAATGATTCCATCCTTATCGGTGGACCAGACCGTGCCATCCATCCGCAGGAAGGACGCACCGGCGGATTCCTCACCGCCGAAGCCCACGGAACCATCCACCAGCCCCGGCACGAACCACTTGAAGCCCACGGGAACTTCCATCAGCTCGCGGCCCAGTCCCTGCACCACGCGGTCAATCATCGTGGAGCTCACCAGGGTCTTGCCCACTGCCGCAGAAGCCGGCCAGTTCTTCCGGTGAGAGAACAAGTAGTCAACCGCCACCGCGAGGTAATGGTTCGGGTTCATCAAACCAGCATCTGGGGTGACGATCCCGTGGCGGTCAGAGTCGGCGTCGTTACCCGTCGCAATGTCATAGACACTGGCCTCCTGCCCGGCCACCGCATTGACCAACGACGCCATCGCCGCAGGCGAAGAACAATCCATGCGGATCTTCCCATCGGAATCCAAGGTCATGAATCCAAAAGCGGGATCCACCGCATCGTTCACCACGGTCAGGTCCAGATTGTGCACCTCGGCGATCCGTCCCCAGTACGCCACGGACGCGCCACCCATGGGGTCCGCACCAATGCGCACGCCGGCTTCGCGGATGGCTGCCAGGTCCACTACCTCTGGGAGTGCGTCCACGTAAGCGCGTAAATAGTCGTGCTTCTCAATACCTTCCGTGGAGCTGCTCCTGTTTACCCCGGCGAGCCCCGCATCCAAGTAAGCGTTGGCCTTTTCCGCGATCCAATTGGTGGCCGTGGAATCTGCTGGGCCGCCGCTCGGAGGGTTGTACTTGAATCCGCCGTCCCGGGGAGGGTTGTGGGATGGGGTGATCACGATGCCATCAGCGCGCGCGGAGCTGTTGCCGGTGGGGCCACCGTCCGCCTTTTTGTTGTGCTCCAAGATCGCGAAGGAAATGGCAGGGGTGGGGACGAACCCATCCTCGGCATCCACGAAAGTGTGCACGCGATTGGCAGCTAGCACCTCCAGCGCGGTGTGCAGTGCTGGCTCAGAAAGCGCGTGCGGATCCCTGCCGATGTACAACGGGCCCTCAATGCCCTGTTCCCGGCGGTAATCCACGATGGCCTGCGTGGTGGCCAGGATGTGCGCTTCGTTGAAGGCGCCGTCGAAAGAACTGCCGCGGTGACCGGAGGTGCCGAAGGTGACGCGCTGGTTGGCGTCGGAAAGATCCGGCTGGATGTTCGTGTACGCATCCAGGAGGGCAGGAATGTCGGTGAGGTCCTCAGGGCGAGCGGGCTGGCCGGCGCGTGCGTGCATGGTGGGCTCCTTGGGAGGGTGTGCGCGGGAAATGACAGTGCGTTGGGTGAATCTCCACCTTCCAGATTGCCCTAAATCCGCCGAGCTGGCTGGGTAAACCAGAACCCCCCGGTGGTTAATCCGGAGGTTAATTCGCCCATTCTTCACAGAGATTTCACAGCGACTTGTATATTTCTCCCATGACTGACGTTTCATTTGCTGAAAGACTCAACGAGAAACTCAGCGCCATCGACTCGATTGTGTGGGGCCCGTACCTGCTCATCCCCCTGTTGCTTGGCACTGGCCTCTTCTTGACCATCCGCCTCGCCGGAATCCAGTTCCGCTACCTCGGAGTAGCACTGCGCCACGGTTTGATCGACCGCGATGACGAAGGCGGCGAGGGCGATATTTCCCAATATCAGGCCCTGACCACCGCACTCGCCGCCACTGTTGGCGTGGGCAACATCGTGGGCGTGGCCACCGCCATTGGCGTGGGCGGGCCCGGCGCGTTGTTCTGGATGTGGGTCACCGGCCTGGTGGGCATGGCCTCCAAGTACAGCGAGGCGTTCCTCGGCGTGCGTTTCCGCACCCGCGATTCCCGCGGCAACATCAACGGCGGGCCACAGTACTACCTGGCTGCCGGACTCCCCGGAGGTTTCGGCAAGTTCCTGGCTTGGTTCTTCACCATCGCGGCGATCATCGCCTCCTTCGGCATCGGCAACCTCACCCAGGCCAACGCGGTCTCCACCGGCCTCGAAGACACCTTCAATATTGAACCGTGGATCAGCGGCGTGGTGATGTTTGTCTTCGTCGGCGCGGTCCTGCTGGGCGGAGTCCACGCGATTGGCCGCGTCACCAGCGCGTTCGTCCCCCTGATGATCATCATTTACCTGGTGGGCGGCTTCGTCGTCCTTGGCATGCACGTCACCGAAATTCCGGCGGCGCTGGGATTGATTTTTGGCGACGCCTTCACCGGCACCGCAGCAGTAGGCGGATTCCTGGGCTCTGCCATCATCATTGCTTTGCAGATGGGTGTGGCTCGCGGCATCTTCTCCAATGAATCCGGCATGGGCTCGGCAGCCATCGCGGCAGCCGCCGCGAAAACCACTCACCCGGTTCGCCAGGGCCTGGTGTCCATGACTCAGACGTTCATCGACACCCTCATCGTGGTGAGCATGACTGGTTTGGTCATCGTCACAACTGGCGCATGGAAGGAAGGAAAGGATGCGGCTGGCACGATGACCTCAACCGCGTTCTCCCAGGGAATCGGTAGCCAATGGGGTGGGACGATCGTGTCCGTCTCCATCGTGTTCTTCGCGTTCTCCACCATCTTGGGCTGGTCCTACTATGGCGAGCGCAACGCGGAGCGTGCTCTGGGCTCCTGGGCTTCCCTGCCCTACCGCATGATCTTCACCTGCGTGGTGTTCGTGGGTGCGACCACGGAACTGGAGCTGGCATGGACTTTCGCAGACCTGGCCAATGGCCTGATGGCACTGCCTAACCTCATCGGCCTGATCCTGCTGTCCGGCCTGGTGGTCCGCGAGACCAAGGCCTACCTCAAGTTTGACCCCACTCTGCGCGCTCGCCCGGATGACATCCAGCAGTTCATGGTGGAGACGAAGAATCCCTGGCGTAGCTAGGATTCGCGCTTAAAGTGCACGCTTAAAGTGCACAGGAAAACGAGACCTCGAGGTCTCGTTTTTCGTTTGTGTCATCATTCGTGGCCAGCGCCTTCACCGCGTAACCATCACCGGTTCCTTCCACGCTGGCAGCTGCCTTATCCGCGTCATCTGCCTCCCACTCTTCACCGGCCAGTTCCAGCTCCAGGGAATCGAGGCGAAGGCTTTCCTCCTCGATATCGATATCCAGTTCATTATCGGAACCACGAGTGCCGGCTTCGTACTCGATCTGCGGGCGGCCATCGTCTTCCCCACGCGCGCAGCGGGATTCAGCAAACGCAGTGTTATCTACCGGCTGGCCATTCAACGTGATGACTGGCTTTTCCGCGCTGTTACCCGCAGCGCTCGGGGAGCTGCTGGCGGATTCGGCGGATGATGCACCGTCATCATCGGTATTTTCAGACGGCTGAGCAGAGGCAGTCTCAGTAACCGTGGTCTGTGTGGAGTTATCGTCACCAGGCGTGGTGTCTTCTGCACCACAGGCAGCGAGGCTCGCCGCCAAGAGTGGGGTTGCAACCAGTAGTGCGGCGGACCGGGAAACAGTTCGATTCTTCAACATGTTCCCCACCCTAACTACAAGGTGAGCTGAGAATCAAAGGCCATGGTTCGCTTAGGTGGCAGCTTGAAGTAGCCCAGTGGCTGGGCCTGGTTCCGGTAGAGGAAGAAGAAAATGCGCTTGCGCCACGGGGACATTTCCCTGCTCTCCCCCTGCACCAAGCTCATCTTCGAGGTGAAGAAGTACGGCTTTTCGGAAATGGTCAGCCCTGCTTCCTTCATGCCCGGGATGATGGACTGCAGGTTGGGGAATTCGAAGAAGCCAAAGCGGGCAGTCACCCACCAGATATTCGGATCCGCAGATTCCCGATCCACCGTGATGCGCTGATCCTCGGACACCCGCGGCCAGGAGGTGGTGAGGATGCTGAGCACGATAACACGCTCGTGAATCATCTTGTTGAAGCGGATATTCGTCTCGAGCGCCATGGGCGGAGTATCCGGATTGAGGTGGAGGTACACCGCGGTTCCGGGGAGCACCGTGATTCTCTGCTCCCGAACTCTCTCGAAGAAGCGATCCCAATCTTCGGTGATTTCCCGGCGTCGATTAAAGAGCATCCGCATACCCTGCCGCCAGGTGATCATGAGGAACACGATGACGATGGCAATGGTCAGAGGAATCCAACCGCCATGGAAAAGTTTGACGGCGTTTGCGGTGAAGAACAGGATCTCGAACGTGCCGAAGGCCACGGCGGCCAGCACCAGTTTCCACACGGCCCAATGACGCACGATGCGGGCGTAAATGAGGAACAAGCACGTGCTCATGAGGAACGTGCCCGTCACCGCGAGGCCGTAGGCGGTGGCTAGGCGCTCGGAGGAGCGGAAGATGAGCAGCAAGGCCACCACGCCCACGAAGAGCAGCCAGTTGATCACTGGGATATAGATCTGCCCGCGCTCCACGCTGGAGGTCTGACGGATGGTGAGACGCGGCAGCAGGCCTAGGTTCTGCGCCTGCTTGGAGACGGAAAACGCACCAGAGATGACCGCCTGGGAGGCGATGACCGTGGCCACCGTAGCCGTGAGCACCAGGGGAAGCTGCGCCCACGATGGAGCCATGAGGAAGAACGGGTTGGATTTAGCTTCTGGCGTGTTGATGAGCAGCGCTGCCTGGCCCAGGTAGTTCAGGACCAGCGAGGGGAACACCATGAAGATCCACGCGCGGCGGATCGGGGATTTTCCGAAATGGCCCATGTCCGCATACAGCGCTTCCGCGCCGGTGACGGCGAGGACGATGGATCCGAAAGCCACGAACGCGATGGCTGGCTCCCCCAGGATGAACTTCAGAGCAAAGTGCGGCGAGAGAGCGAACAACACGCCAGGGTGCTGCGCGATCTGCGCGATGCCGAGCAGGGCCAGGATCGAGAACCACAGCACCATGATGGGGCCAAACGCCCTGCCCACCGTGCCTGTGCCGAAACGCTGCGCGGAGAACAACACCACGATGATGGCCACGCCCAATGGAACCACCAGGTGCTCCAAGCTGGGGTTGACCACCCCGATGCCTTCGATGGCTGACATCACAGAGATGGCCGGGGTGATCACGGAATCACCGTAGAAAAGGCTGGCAGCGATGGCTCCCAGCATCAGGGCGATGAGCCGCCAACGGCGGGCGGAGGAGCTCAGCGAGCGCTCCACCAGTGCAGTGAGCGCCAGGGTGCCGCCTTCACCGCCGTTGTCCGCGCGCAGGATGAGCGCCACATACTTGATGGTCACGATGACCAGCAACGCCCAGAAGATGGTGGAAACCACCCCGTAGATATTGTCCCGGGTAGTTTCCACTAACCCGTGGTCCAAGGCGAAGATGGATTGCATCGAATACAGGGGGCTGGTGCCGATATCACCAAACACCACACCTAGCGCGGAAACCACAAGCGCTAGCGTGGCAGAACGTGTCTTATTCACGGACGGAAACTCTACGCCGATCTAGATTTAAAGTCACTCACTCATTCCCCGGAACAAATTCGGGGTTACCGGGGGCTGCGAACGTGCATATCCCCGCAATATTTATGCGTGGTGAGCTGCTGCGTTCGGGTGGTTTTTGGTGGAGCGGCGGGCCACCACCGTGATGCCGACCATCCACACTGCCGTGGCGATCAGCCCGATCCGGGTCTCGGCCTCAATGCTCAAGATCACCACCATGCAGGCCAGGAAAGCCAGGACGAGCCATGCACCCACTGCTCCGCCAGGGGACTTGAACGTCGATTTCTGATGGGCCTCAGGGTTCTGCTTGAGGTGGCGCAAGTACGCCACCAGGATGAACGCCCAAGTCACCATGAACAGGGTTGCGGACATCGCGGTCACCATGGTGAACGCTCCCAGGACGGAATCCCCTGCCAACAGGAGAACGATCGAGGTGAGCAGCAGGACACAGGAGAGGAACAAGGCGTTCAGCGGAACCCGGCGGCGCGAGAGCACGCCGAACAGTTCCGGAGCGCTGCCTTGATGGGCCAGTCCCCAGAGCATGCGTGACGTCGAATAAATACCCGAGTTTGCCGACGACGCCGCCGAGGACAGCACGACGATGTTCACCACGGTGGCCGCGGCTCCCAATCCCGTGAGTGCGAACATGGTGACGAAAGGAGACTTCTCTGGATCGATCTGATTCCACGGAGTCACCATCATGATGGCTGCCAGGGCAAGCACGTAGAACAACATGATGCGGACCGGGATGGAGTTGATGGCCTTGGGCAGGGTGACCTCGGGATCCTTGGTTTCCGCCACCGTGGTGCCGACCAGCTCGATGCCGGAGAAGGCAAAGATGGCCAAGGGGAAGGCAGCGATGAAACCAGACACGCCGTGGGGGAACATGCCCTCGTGATTCCACAGGTTGGACACGGATGCAGCAGTACCGGCCTCATTGATCTGGCCGCGGAAGACCATCCAAATGCCCACGATAATCAGGGAAACGATCGCCAGGATCTTGACGAGGGCAAACCAGAATTCGATCTCTCCGAACGCCTTCACCGTCATGGCATTGAGGGTGATCAGAAGCATCACGGTGAGCACCACGGGAATCCACGCGGGAATATCCGCCCACCAGAAACGCGAGTACCCCACGATGGCCACCATGTCCGCGACTCCCGTGACCACCCAGGTGAGCCAGTACGACCAGCCGACCACAAACCCGGCCCAGGGGCCGATCAGCTGCGTGGCGAGATCGGCGAAGGAACCCGAGGTATTGGCCAGCAGGAGCTCACCCATTGCCCGCATGAAGACGAACAGTGCCGCACCAATCAAGAGGTAGACGAACAGGATGGCCGGCCCGGCGGTAGCGATGGTCTTGCCCGAGCCCATGAACAGACCGGTTCCGATGGCGCCACCAATGGCGATCAGCTGGATGTGGCGGTTTTGCAGGCTGCGTTCGAGGTGCTGATCCGCCATGCCGAGGCTGCCCTCGATTCCGGAAACGGGTCGCGCCACTGATGTGGCTGCGGTCCCCGAACGGTCTGATCCCTGGTTAGGGTGCGGAGTATTCGCCATGAGTCTCTCCCAGCTCTGTGCCCGCCACCATCAATTAGCTTCATGAACGAGCATCATTAACGAGAACGAGCAGACGTAAATTAAGACAGCGAGAATGCTACCCTCGCCCTCACCAATCCTTTGCTAACGCTCTACCCTGCGGGAACCACCGAATGGGGGTATGTGGTGCATCACAATCGGTAAGCGAAAGTAGCGCGGCACTCTCCCCTGGAGGTGCATTCTCACCTGTCTTCTCCCGTGTTCCACTACGCTAATCTGCATGGGCGACGCAGTTTCTTCAGACACATACACTCCTAAGCAGCGCACGCGATACCGCCAGCGACTGCTCAACGATCTCGAAGTTTTCGATCGGATTCTTCAGACCGCCGACTTTATCGACGAAGGCACCATCGGCCTGGAGCTTGAGCTCAACCTGGTCGACGATCAAATGCAGCCCAGCCGCACCGGTGAAGCTGTACTGGCTGAACTCTCCGATGAATACCAGTCTGAGATCGGCTCCTTCAACGTGGAGCTCAACCTGCCGCCCCACACCATTCATGGTGATGGCCTCAGCCAGCTGCAGAACGAATTGAGCAAGCGGTTGGACACGGTCAAAAAGGCCGCGAACAAGGCGGATTCCAGCGTGGCGATGATCGGCACTCTGCCCTCGCTCACCACGGAATTCCTGAGCGACCCCGCATGGATGACCCGGGAGAACCGCTACCGCGCATTGAGCAATTCGGTGATCGAGGCCCGCGGTGAACTGGTGCGCATCGATATCGCCCGCGATGAGCACTATGACCACGAGTTTGATGACATCGCCCCTGAATCCGCCTGTACCTCCATGCAGCTGCACTTGCAGGTAGCGCCCAACCGGTTCGCGGATGCGTGGAATGCCTCGCAGGCCATCGCCGGTATCCAGGCTGCTGCCGGTGCGAACTCTCCCCTTTTTGCTGGCCATCAGCTCTGGCACGAGTCCCGCGTACCACTGTTCTATCAGGCCATCGATACCCGCACGAATGAGCTGGTCAACCAGGGCGTGCGCCCGCGCGTGTGGTTTGGCGAGCGTTGGATCACCAGCGTTTTCGACTTGTTTGAAGAAAACGTGCGCTACTTCTCTCCCCTGCTTCCCGAGGATCGCTCGGATTCGGGAACTCCTATTCTCGACGGCGATAACCCCGCTCTGCACTACCTCAACCTGCAAAACGGCACCATCTGGCGCTGGAACCGGCCAATTTACGATCCAGGTACGGAACAGCCCCACATTCGTATCGAGAACCGCTTGCTCCCCGCTGGTCCCACCCCGGTGGACATCGTGGCAGATGCGGCGTTCTACTACGGCTTGGTGAAGTACTTGAGTAATCAGGCCCGCCCGGTCTGGTCCCGTCTGCCGTTCTCCGATGCGCACGATAACTTCAACGCAGGTGCTCGCGATGGCCTGAACGCGGAGATGGTCTGGCCCACCCTGGGACACATTCCGGTGACCAAGCTGATCTCCGAGTACCTGCTGGATCAGGCCCGCGAAGGCCTCGAAGTGTTGGAAGTGGACGGCCAGCTGATCGATAAGTACCTCGGCATCATCGAGGGCCGCATGACCAACCACCAAAATGGTGCAACTTGGCAGATCGCGGCACTCCGTCAGGCTGGTGGCGACCTGACCGCTCCGGAATCCGAAGAGCGCCGGGAGGCCATCGCCAAGGTTCTGCAGCGTTACCTGGAGCTGCAAGAAACGGGTGAACCCGTGCACACGTGGCCAACGAGTATGCAGTAATCAACAACTGCGTTCGGTGACCCGCTGGCAACGCGGCGTCAGACATGAAAAATCCCCCCATCTGCGCGAATGCAAGTGGGGGGGTTCTTCTTGTGGAGCCGCCGGGAATTGAACCCGGGTCCTTCGCGACGTTGCCAGGGCTTCTCCGTGCGCAGTCCGCAGTTATCTCTACTCGGCCCTCCGGATCTTGCGAACCAGTCCGGATGATGAGCCCAGTTGCTCTAAAGTTTCCCGAACGGCCCGAGCAACCCGGCCGTACGGTAAGTCTCTTTAGTCGTTGCCGGTTGCTAGGTCAGAGACAAACCTAGGCCGACAGACACGCGGTCGCTGCTTAGGCAGCGAGGGCGTAGTCGCGCTGAGTGTTCTCGGCGCTTATAGGGTTGCGTCGACGCTTACGGTGGTCGATCGCCTTCACCGGCACGCTTCCCCTGGCTCAGTTCGCGAAGTCGAAACCAAATCGACCCCGTGTACTCCCTGCCGTGGAAACGCTAGTAACCAGCAGGAAAGTTCACACTACTCTTTTTCTTTTTCCGACGCCACTTCCCTCTCCTCAAGCTGTTCCATCCGCGCTGCGAAGAGTCTCGCCAGGTTTTCCCGCTCTGTTCGCAGCTTGGCTTCCCTGGATTTTTTACCCCGTTGGACCGTGGAAATGCCGATGGCCAGTCCCAGGACGATGGGCACCCAGACCTTGGGGTATTCCAGCGCCATCTCCACGATCCAGGGCATGTCCCACTGCGGGAGCTGCCAGTCTGGCCAGGGGATTTGTGGGAGGTTGATATCCGGCCACGGGATGCTGGGGAGGTTCACCTCTGGCCAGGGGATGTTGATATCGAAATCCGGGATGAACTGGGCGAGCCAGCGGAAGATCGGTTCAAGAAGTTTGCCGATCAGCGGCATCCCGATGAGGATGAACAGCGCCCATCCGGCTTGGCCAAAGCCAGCGATGAGTGGGTAGAACCATCGCTTGAAGGGGCTTTCCTCCATGGCTTTGAGCCGCTTTGCACCCCGTGAACCCGGCGGAGCATCCATCTCCATCGGCAATCCACTGGTATGGATGACCAGCTCGCGGATCCACGAGTTCAGCAGACCCGTTTCCATCTTCAGATACGGCTTGACCAGGGCGATTTCGCGATGAAAGCCCTCTTTGTCCTTCTCCCCTGTTTTCAGCAGTTTTTGCTCGGAGTGAGTGGCAGTTGGATCCGTGGCGGAGTGCGCATTCTTGGAGACATTGGAGTCTTTGGGATCTGCTTTCTCCAGCGAGATCTTCACTGCCTCCAAGGTCTTACGGCGGGCAATCACTTGCCCGTTCACGCGCACCAAGTAGGGATGGTTGCCCAGATAGAAATCCACCTTGCCCTCAAGTTGCGAGGTGGGCTTATCCGCTTTGGACGCTGCACTGTCCTTTTCCGCGGATGGGTCTGCAGGGAAATCGGGATCTATTCCCTTGAGCTCCTGAAAGGTGCCAGTGAACACTTCCACCAATCCCACTTTGGGATGTCGGGCGTGCCAACACTCCATGCCTAGGCTCCTCCTTCAGAGACTTCAGTTGCTGCAATTGTGCTTCCCTACTGCACACTACTTGCATACAACCAGCGCGGAAACCTACCAAAGGATGATTTGCTGCATCCCCTGCAAGCCCAATTAAGCGTTGATGCCCTTGATACGACGACCCAGCTCGCGGGTCACTTCACGCTCCTCGGTGCGGCGCTTAATGTCTTGGCGCTTATCGTATTCCTGCTTACCGCGCGCCAGAGCCAGTTCTACTTTCAGCCGACCGCTGACGAAATAAAGCTGGAGAGGAACCAGGGTGGAATTACCGTCCCGCACCTTGCCCATGAGGGAATCGATCTCTCCGCGGTGCAGGAGCAGCTTTCGAGTTCGACGAGGTGAGTGGTTGGTCCAGTTGCCCATCGAGTACTCCGGGATATGCAAACCACGCAGCCAAACTTCACCGTCATCGATGGTGGCGTAGGCGTCGACCAAACTCGCCTTACCCTCGCGCAGCGCCTTGACCTCAGTGCCCACCAAGACCACGCCGCATTCGTAGGTATCGACGATGGAGTAATCGTGACGAGCCTTGCGATTGCTGGCCACGACTAATGGGCCGGCGCCCTTAGCGGCTCCGGCCGAGCCCTTTTTCTTGGACTTTCCCTTCGAGTTTCCGGACTCCACCGGGATGCTCTTTTTCGCCATGATTCCGACAGCCTAGCAGCTCCCCATGAGGAGATTGAAAACCCGCGACGGGCTCAACTTTCCCTTTGTTTCTTGCACTGTGGCCAGGAATACCGCCCCACCCGTGCAAAATTTATTGAGTAGTTTCCGCTGAATATCCTGCTGAACCCTGCAAATCTTGTCCCCATGACTACTCCACGCAACCCGGGGGATCCTTCCTCCCCACAGAATCCACAGAACCCACTTAACGGCCAGGCACCGCAGGGCCAGCAGACACCACAGAAGCCCGAGAATGGCCAGCAGACACCACAGAATTCACAAGCACCGCGGAATCAGTTCGCCGCGCACAACCAGCAGGGAATGCACGCCCAGCAGTTCAACGGTGCCAATAACCAGTTCAACGGCGCCCATGCAGCCGCCCCACAGCCGGTAAAGAAGTCCGGTTCAATGCGCACCATCCTGACGGTAGTGAGCATTGCGCTTATCCTGGCACTCCTCGCGGGCGCTTACTACTTCTTCAACAGGGACAAGACATCCCTGGATGAGCCATTGGCTAACGGCACCTGTATCAAAGAGATCGGATTGATTTCTACGGGATCACCGGATGAGATGAAGCGGGAATGCGACTCTCCTGAAGCCAAGGCAAAGATCCTCGCCAACGTCGATAAGGGCTCCGATGAGAAGTGCATCGATGTACCGGGAGCCAACAACACTTTCGAGACCAGCCAGTATTACGACGGGGAAACCTATCAGTTCACCTATTGCATCGGCGACGTTGACGTGAATCCGGATGAGTCCGTCAACACCCTAGATAAGGGCGATTGCATCAGCTACGAGCTAGGAAGCTCAACGAAGTTGCAAACGAAAGTAGACTGCGGAACAGAAAATTCGCGGAAGATCATCGGCCGGATTGATAACAAGATTCCAGAAGATTGGAACAGCCTGGGCATCTCGGTTCCGCAGATCAATCCAGATGGATCAGTCTCTGAACAGACCTCGCAACTCTGTGCGGAGAATGGCTTCCCCGAAGCCACCGACATTTACACCCTCCACGTTCCAACCGGAACCGACAATCCGGAAGACCCCGCCAACTTCCGGAACTTCTGCCTTCAGCCTTCCTAGTCCTTCACGTACCAGCGCAGCGTCACCTGAGCGGTGATGGCTGCCACGATGACGCCGACGAGCAGCATGAACGGTGCCGCCAACCAGATGTCCGCGGTGGTGATGCGGGCGATGAGGTTGGCGTCGTACAGCGAACGCAATGCGTGATCAGCCACCAGGAACTTGCCGGTGAACATTCCACCCAGCGCCACCAACGCACCGAGGGCCGCGGCAATCACGGCTTCCAGAACGAATGGAGCCTGCGTGTACCAGCGGGAGGCACCCACCATGCGCATGATGGAGATCTCATTGCGGCGGCTAAATGCCGTGATCTGCACCATGTTCACGATGAGGAACACCGCGGCGACAGCCTGCACCGCAGCCACCAGGAATGCTGCATTGCGCAGGGCATCCAGGTTGTTGGTGGCGGCCTGCAGGTCATCGCCCTGATCCACCACGTTGATTACCCCGGGAGCCTCGCGGATGTCATCGATGGCCTGGGTTTCCGTGGGATCAACCAAGCGGATGTGGAGCGCCGCGGGGAAGGCATCCTCGCTGGTCTGCTCCACCAAACGCGGATCAGAATCCCGGAAGAGCTCCACGAACCGTTCATAAGACTGCTGCTTATTGCGGTAGGTCACGGATTCCACGGAATCATCGGATTCCAGCTTGCTGAGAATGTCCGCGCACTCGGGTGAAGAACAGTCCTGGTCTTGCGCGGACACGGCATCATCCATCTGCACCATGACTTCGATGCGATCGATGTAGATATCCTTGGTTCGCTCGGTCATCTGCGTGAGCAGCAAACCAGTGGTGAGCAGCGCCAGAGAGATGGCGGTGGTGATGATCATGGCGATGGTCATCGTGGCGTTTCGGCGCAGGCCGGTGAAGGCTTCGCGGAGAACAAAATTAGTTTTCATGGTTTAGCGCCCCACTCCGTACAGGCCGCGGGCATCGTCACGCAGTACCTTGCCTTTGGACAGTTCGATGACACGCTTGCGCATGGAGTCCACAGCCACGTTATCGTGCGTGGACATCACCACGGTGGTGCCATTTTGGTTAATTCGGTTGAGCAGAAGCAGGATCTCCGCGCTGGTATCTGGGTCCAGGTTGCCGGTGGGCTCATCGGCCAGGAGCACCAGCGGACGGTTGACCGACGCCCGGGCGATGGCCACGCGCTGCTGCTCACCTCCGGAAAGCTCATGGGGGAAGCGGCGTTCCTTGCCTTCCAAACCGACGGTCCGCAATGCTTCCGGGACCAGTTTCTCGATCTCGGAGCGACGCTTGCCGATCACCTCTAGGGCGAAGGCCACGTTGTCAAAAACGTTCTTCTTGGGCAGCAAACGGAAGTCCTGGAAGACATAACCGATGCGCTGACGCAGCTTCGGCACGTCCTTGCCCTTGAGCCGGTTGACGTGAAAGTCAGCCACGTGAAGATCGCCGGAATCCAGCGCTTCCTCGCGGAGCATCAATTGGAGGAACGTGGATTTGCCTGAACCGGAGGGGCCGATGAGAAAGACGAATTCGCCCTTCTCTATTTCTATCGACACATTGTCCAGCGCCGGACGGGTGGATGTCCGGTAGCTCTTGGAAACCTTGTCAAAAGTGATCACAGGCAGACAGTCTAGCCAACCGACCACTGCATATGAAACCCCTGTGGCTGATGTTGCCGATGTCTCAGGAGTAAATAAGGCAATTTCTGCCGGTTTCAGTCACATTTTCCTGCACCCCAAACCATGCTCTGGGCCTTACTCAAATGCCCTTCCCAGAATCTGCCGAAAAATTGCATTGTGCAAAAAGGAAGCGCGAATCCAGCTCACGTGTGATTAACTAACGCCCACGGCACACCCAGCACTCACCTCCTCCCCGCCAGCACCAGAACTAATAGGATGCGCGGAAATGGCGGGGGTGGGCGTCGGAAAAGAAAAAACAACAAGGGGAAAGCACCATGAGCAGCCCGATCACCCACAAGGAAAAGGAATCCCCGGATTCCCCCGCGAAGAGCCCGGAGAGGGAGACCACCTCGGGTTTCCTCGGCGTGGTGGAGAAGATCGGCAACAAGCTGCCGGATCCATTCTGGCTGTTCGTGATCATCGGCGGGATTGTGGCTGTGACCTCGTGGATCGGCACAAAGGTGGGCATGAGCGCAGAGGATCCCGCCACGGGTGAGGCCGTCGCGGTCAAGTCTCTGCTCTCCACCGAGGGCCTGCAGATGATGGTCAACGATGCAGTGGAAAACTTCATCACCTTCCCCGCGCTCGGTCTGATCATCACGGTGATGCTCGGTGTAGCGGTAGCCGAGCAATCCGGCCTGATCAGCGCGGTAATTCGCGCGATGGTGGCGAAGGTGGGGCCGCGCATGCTGACGTTCGCTGTCGCGCTGGCGGGCGTTACGGGATCTGTTGCGTCCGACGCCGTCTACGTGATTCTCATTCCACTGGGTGCCATGTCCTTTAGGGCTCTCGGGCGCTCGCCCATCGTGGGTGCGATTGTGGCTTTCGCTGCATCCTCCGCGGGATTCAATGCGTCGCTGGTGCTCAACGCGACCGATGTTTTGCTGGGTGGCATTTCCTCCAGTGCCGCGGGGATTGTGGAGCCCGGCTATCACGTTTCCGCGCTGGCCAACTACTTCGTAGTGTTCTTCTCCTCGTTTGTGCTGGCACTGATCATCACCGCTGTGACTGAGCTGTACATGAACAAAAAGGCCTACGCGCTGGTGGATCATGAGCAGATCAGTTACGAGGAATTGAGCTTTGATCGCGCGGCTGGTGGCTCGCAGGGTGACGAAGTGGATCCGCTGGAGGTGGAAACCGATCAGGCTGCGGAGTCTGATGCTGGCGATGCGGACGCGGACGGCAACACCGACAGCCGAGAGGTGGCCAAGGAAAGCCTGCAGCTGGAACCACAGGAGAATCGCGCGCTGATCATCACGGGCATCGCCTCCGTGGTGCTGCTGGCGGGGTATTTCGCGCTCATGTTCATCAGCGGCTCCCCGCTGCAGGGTCCTGGTGGCGAAGTAATGGAATCCCCACTCATCAAGCAGGTGGCCGTACCCATTGCACTCGGATTCTTCGTGCTGGGCCTGCTCTACGGTGTACTCGCGGGAACCATCACCAAGGCACAGGACGTGCCCGATTTCATGGCCAAAGGATTGCGCACGCTGGTCCCGATGATGGTTCTGTTCTTCGCCATCGCCCAATTCCTGGCCTGGTTCCAATGGTCCAACCTGGGTAACTGGACCGCCATCACGGGTGCCGGACTGCTGCAGAAATGGGATCTCCCGCCGCTGGTTCTGTTCGGCGCGTTCGTGCTGCTCGTGGCACTCATCAACCTGCTCATCACCTCCGGATCAGCCCAGTGGGCACTCATGGCTCCAGTGGTGGTGCCCATGTTCATGTACGTCGGCATTTCCCCAGAAGTCACCCAGATGCTCTTCCGCATCGGCGATTCCCCGTCCAACATCATCACGCCAATGAGCCCATACTTCGCCCTCGCGCTGACGTTCCTCCAGCGCTATTACAAGCCTGCGGGTATCGGCACTTTGATGTCCCTGGCACTGCCCTACTCCATCGCCATGCTCATCGGTTGGTTCTTGTTCTTCTGCATCTGGTGGCTCACCGGACTGCCTCTGGGCCCCGGAACCCCCATGGACTACTCCTTGCCTCAATAGCGGTTCACCCCCGCTGTCCTGGGGCATATGTAGGCTGGCTGGACAAGCACTTCACGCGAGGAACCCCTCCACCTTGGGGTTTAACTCGCGGATCCAATGAGAGAATGCGAGGCCACGCTTTGCCTACAACCCAAAGCCCCGAAAATTCGCGCCACGAGTCCACCCCCGCCCAGCCAGATATTTCCGCGCTCGCTGCAGACCCCATGTCCAAGGACGTGGAAGCCGCAGTTGGTAGCGCTATCCGCCGGGCAGAAAAGTGGCTGCAGGTCGAGGAAACCTCCAAGTCCACCAAGCAGTTGGCGGACATGGTGCATGACCCCAATGGCGTGGAATTCACCTTCGCATTCGTGGATCGCGTGGCTCGCCCAGAAGATAACTCCGTGGCTGCCCGCGAATTCGGGAAGATCGCCAACCCATTCAACAAGGACACCCAGGCGCCTTCCTTCATGGGCTTGCTGGATACCTTCCTGGTCTCCGCGGGTTCCATCGCCGCACCCATCCTGCCCAACGTGGTGATGCCAATTGCTCGTGCCTACCTGCGCAATACCGTGGGCCACCTGGTGCTGGACGCGGAATCCCAGGCTATGGACGACATGCTGGACAAGGCCAAGGAAGAGGGCTTCACCCTCAACCTCAACCTGTTGGGCGAGGCCGTGCTGGGTGAGTCCGAAGCGCAGAGCCGCCTGGATGACATCCTGGATCTGCTGAAGAACCCTCGCGTGGAATATGTCTCCGTCAAGGCATCTTCCGTGGTCAGCCAGCTGAACCACTGGGACATGCAGGGTTCCATCGAGCGCCTGAAGAACCGCCTGCGCCCCCTGTACCGCCAGGCCATGGAACGCAGCCCTCACCCATTCATCAACATGGACATGGAGGAGTACAAGGATCTCGATCTCACCCTCCAGCTGTTCACCGAACTGTTGAGCGAAGAAGAGTTCCTGGAGCTGGAAGCCGGCATCGTGTTGCAGGCATACCTGCCAGATTCCCTCGCCGCGCTGCAACGCTTGGCTGATTTCGCCAAGAAGCGTCGCGCCCAGGGTGGCGGCAAGATCAAGGTGCGCATTGTGAAGGGTGCAAACCTTTCCATGGAGCGCGTTGACTCGGAAATCCACGATTGGCCACAGGCTCCTTACCTCACAAAGGCAAACGTGGACGCGAACTACGTCCGCCTCCTGGACGTGGCCCTGCGCCCCGAGCACGGAGATTCTCTGCGCATCGGCGTGGCCAGCCACAACCTCTACGATGTGGGCCTGGCGCACGAGCTGGCAGTGGCACGCGGCGTGGAATCCCAGATGGATATCGAGATGCTGCAGGGCATGGCACCAGCCCAGGCCAAGGCAGTGCGCGAGGTCGTGGGAGACATCATCCTCTACACCCCAGTGGTGAAGAAGGAGAACTTCGACGTTGCCGTGAGCTACCTGGTTCGCCGACTCGAAGAAAACGGCGCGAAGCAGAACTTCCTCTACGCGCTGTTCAGCGACAAGGATTCAGACTCCGACACCCCCGGAATGACCCCAATGGAGTCCCAGGAAATGCGTTTCCGCAACTCCGTACGGGACCGTTGGGAAACCTTCGCGGGACGGCGTCGTCAACAAAACCGTCTGGAAGAAGAAGAACAGAAGCTCGGCTGCCGCAGTGAGGGAAGCGAAGGCAACTTCGTCAACGAGCCGGACACCGACCCCACCCTGCCGGGCAACCGCGAATGGGCCCGCCGCATCCTGGATCCGGAATCTGACCCCGGAGCAACCACGTCTCCCCTGATTACGGATCCTTCTGAGATCGACGCCATCGTGGAGAACACCAAGCGGGCCGGTGAATCCTGGTCCTCCAAGTCCGGGCATGAGCGCGCAGAATTGCTGGACAAGGTGGCAGACGCCCTGGCCAACAATCGCTCCCGCCTGATCTCCGCGGCCGTGTTTGAGGCCGGCAAGACCATCGCGGAAACCGATCCCGAGGTCAGCGAGGCTATCGATTTCGCCCGCTACTACGCGGAATCCGCACGCCAGCTGGATCGCGAGCGCAGCAGCGTGTTCACCCCATACAAGACCGTGGTGGTCACTCCCCCATGGAACTTCCCCATCGCCATTCCGGTGGGCGGCTGCCTGGCGGCTCTTGCTGCCGGTGGCTGTGTCATCCTCAAGCCAGCGCCAGAGGTGCTGCGCATCGCTGAGGTCTTCGTGGACATCATGCGCGAGGCCGGAGTGACCGAGGATCTCCTGACCTTGGTCAATGCGGATGAGGAAGATGCGGGCAAGCGCCTGATCAGCCACCCAGACGTGGAATCCGTGATCCTCACCGGTGCCTCCGAAACCGCGAAGCTCTTCCGCGGATGGAAGCCAAAGATGGTGATCAACGCGGAAACCTCCGGTAAGAACGCCATCATCGTGACCCCATCTGCGGATCCTGACCTGGCAGTTGCGGATATCTACAAGTCCGCATTCGGCCACGCTGGTCAGAAGTGTTCAGCGGCATCGCTGATCATCACCGTGGGATCCATGGGCACCTCCAAGCGCTTCATGGGTCAGCTGGTAGATGCAGTGAAGTCCATCAAGGTGGGCCCAGGCTCAGACATCTCCACGTGGATGAACGGCGTGATCTCCGAGCCAGGAGAAAAGCTCATGCGTGGCCTCACCCAGCTGGAAAAGGGTGAGAAATGGCTGGTTAAGCCAGAAAAGCTCAACGATGAAGGCACCCTGTGGTCTCCTGGCCTGCGCGATGGCGTGAAGCCCGGCAGCTGGTTCCACACCCACGAGTGCTTCGGCCCCGTGGCTGGTGTGATGCATGCCGAGACCCTCGAGGAAGCCATCGAATGGCAGAACTCCACGGGCTACGGCCTGACCGGCGGTATTCACACCATCGACCAGGATGAGACCAAGATCTGGCGCGAGAAGGTTGAGGTGGGCAACGCTTATGTGGAGCGCGGCATCACCGGTGCAATCGTGCGCCGTCAATCTTTCGGCGGTTGGAAGAACTCTTCAATCGGCAATGGCGCCAAGGCTGGCGGACCTAACTACGTGACCCAGCAGGGTCGTTGGACCGAGGGTGACCTCAGCCAGCTGAACTCCGCAACGCTGCCCACCCACATCACGCAGCTGCTGCGCGAGATTCAAGGTTTGGGCTCACCCAAGCTCTCCAAGGCAGACATTGCGTGGCTGCGCCAGGCAGCGGAGTCCGATGCCTATGCGATGCAAACCGAGTTCGGCGTGGAGCACGATAAGACCGCGCTGATCGTGGAATCCAACGTGTTCCGCTACAAGCCACTTCTGGAGCCACTGCGCGTGCGCGTCCATGCAGATGCGAACCCGCGGGATATCCTGCGCTTGATGCTCGGTGCAGCAATGACCGGCACTCAGCTGGATATCTCTGCTGAGCATCAGGTGGCTCATGACCTGGGCGAGCTTGGCCAGTCCATGCGCGTCATCGCGGATGCTGACTTCGCTGAGGAAGTCTCCACAGCGCAGTCCGCCCGTGTGCGCGTGGTGGGCACAGCACCGGACGAGCTCTACGAAGCCGCCGCAGATTCCGGAAGCGTAATCCTGGATCAGGATGTGCTGGCAGAAGGCCGACGTGAGCTGCTGCCGATGTTGCTGGAGCAGGCGATTTCCACCACGGAGCACCGCTTCGGTTACATCCATGGCCTCACGCCTTAAGGCTGTGCTGGCCTGGCTGCTAGTCGGTTAAGGGCCTGAAAAAGGGGCTCGAGCGTTAATTCGCTCGAGCCCCTTTTTGGACCGCGCCAGTAGAAAAAACTCCCCGAGGAGAGCTTTAATTAGTTCTCTTTGGGGAGTTCTACGTTGAAGCCCCAGTCGATACCGAACTTGTCCTTGAGACCGCCGAACATGTCGCCCCACATCTGCTTCTCCAGCGGCATGTGCACGGATGCACCTTCGGAGAGCTTCTCAAACTGCTCCACCATGGTGTCCACGTCATCGCCATAAACCACCACGTTCATGCGCTGTGCGCCGGAATCCTCGGTGGCCATTTCGATGTTGTCTGCACCCATGAGTGCCCAGCCAGCAGCAGTGGAAAGGTGGCCGTGCATGACCAGCTTCTCACCGGATTCAGTAGCTGGAGCATCTGGATCCATCCAATCCAACAGGTCCAGCTCTCCGCCGAATACTTCCTGGTAGAAGTTCATTGCTTCGCGGGCCTGGCCGCGGAAGCCCAAGTATGGTGCGCCGTTGATTGACATGTGTTTCTCCTCTTAAAGACAAATGGGGATTGAAGCCACGCAAGCAACTCACCGGCGTGTGAAGTCCGACTCTACTGGGAAGAGCTGGAGTCCTCATTGACAAAGGGATAGTCCGTGTAGCCTTTGGCTTCCCCGACATAGAAGGTGGAAGCGTTCGGCTCGTTGAGCTCCAAGGTCTTTTCCCAGCGCAAGACCAAGTCCGGGTTAGCGATGAGCTGTCGGCCCACGGCCACGGCATCAGCTCGCCCGCTGTTCAGCAGGTTATTCGCATCGTCCAGATCCGTTACCTCGAGAAAGCCGGTGTTCAAGATGACCTTGGTTTCTCCATTGGAGCGGATCGCCTGCACCAGCTCACCGATCATCTCGTTGGTCGCGGCATCCTTGTGCAGCAGGGAAACATAGGCCAGGTTCAGATCTGCGATGTTTTCCAGCAGCTGGACGTAGGTTGCCCGAGTGGTTTCTGCATCGCCTTCAATCACGCCCTGGACATTGTGCTCCGGGGAGAAGCGGATACCCACGCGATCAGCGCCTACTTCTTCCACCACTGCGCGAATGACCATCTCTGGCAGCTTGATGCGGTTGTCCACGCTGCCTCCGAATTCATCTTCGCGCTGGTTGGATGAAGGAGCAAGGAACTCATGGAGCAAGTAACCATTTGCGCCATGGATCTCCACTCCATCGATCCCCGCATCAATCGCGCGCCGAGCGGCAGCTCGGAACTGCTCCACCACCCGGGGAATCTCCTCCGCGTCCAAAGCGCGGGGAACTGGGGCCTCGACTTTTCCCTCAAAATTGTGCACCGGGGTGCCGCTGGCAATGGCGCTTGGGGCCTCGGGAAGTGCTCCGTCCAAGAGATCTGGGTGAGACATGCGCCCGCCATGCATGATCTGCATGAAGATCAGGCCATCGAGCTCATGAACGCGCTGCGCCACCCGCTCCCATCCTGCCTGCTGCTCATCGGTCTCAATGCCGGCCTGGCCTGGGAAAGACCTGCAGCTAAGAGCGGGGAACGTGCCTTCAGTCACCACCAATCCAGCGGATGCGCGCTGGGAATAATATTCCACGTGGAGATCATTGGGGATTCCGGAACGCCCGGCGCGCTGCCTAGTCAGGGCGGCCATGGTCACGCGATTAGCGATGTTATAGCGGCCCAGGGATAGGGGCTGGAACAGTTGGTGTGAAAGCTCTGGCATGGGTTCTCCTCAACAGCGGAATGCATTTTCGGGGACGCATCTCCGGCGCGAATGCACCGTGGTCCCACTCATGTCCAAGACCGCAGCCGAGCAGAATATTCCCCGGCGTTCTTTACTCGGCGTCGCCAAGCCCCTACTGCTCTTGCTGCTCCGCCATCCGCCAGCGGATGCCAGCTTCCAGGAATCCATCGAGGTCTCCATCCAACACCTTGGTCGGATCATTGACCTCATGGTTCGTGCGCAGGTCCTTGACCATTTGGTAGGGGTGCAGCACGTAAGAACGCATTTGGTTGCCCCAGGAGTTGGAGCCATCGCCCTTGAGAGCATCCATTTCCGCGCGCTCTTCCAAGCGCTTGCGTTCCAGCAACTTGGCCTGCAGCACGCGCATGGCCGATGCCTTGTTCTGGATCTGGGACTTCTCGTTCTGACACGTCACCACGATGCCCGTGGGGATGTGCGTGAGTCGAACGGCGGAATCCGTGGTGTTCACAGACTGGCCGCCAGGACCGGAGGAGCGATAGACATCCACGCGCAAGTCATTTTCATCGATGTCGATGTGGTCGGTGGTCTCCACCACGGGAAGCACCTCAACCTCAGCAAAGGAGGTTTGCCGCCTGCCCTGGTTATCGAATGGGCTGATGCGCACCAGGCGGTGGGTTCCCTGCTCCACGGACAGCGTTCCGTACATGTACTCGCCGTGGACAACCAGGGTGGCGGACTTGATTCCGGCCTCTTCTGCATAAGAGACGTCATAGAGATCCACCTTGTGGCCGGACTTTTCCGCCCACCGGGTGTACATGCGCAGCAGCATCTCGGCGAAGTCCGCCGCATCCACACCACCGGCAGCGGAGCGGATATTCACCACGGCCTCGCGCTGGTCGTATTCACCGGAAAGCATGGTGGTTACTTCCAGCGTCTCGATTTCCTTGCGCAATTCCACGCGCTCGTCATCGGCCAATCCCGCGGCTTCCTTGGCTTCCTCCGGGGCGTCCCCGGATTCCTCCTCGGCCATTTCGTACATCACTGGGATGTCTTCCAAGCGCTCACGCAGGCCACGCACGCGCTTGAGCTGCGCCTGGACTCGCGAGAGTTCGCTGGTGATGGTCTGCGCGTGATCCGGGTCATCCCACAGGGATGGATCTGCGGCTTGTTCCTCCAGCTCGCGCACGCGGGTGGCTAGCTCATCGAGGTTGAGCACCTTCTCAATGGTGGTGAGAGTGCCATCCAAGTCCTTCAGATCTGCAGTAACTTCCGGTTGCATAGTGCGCAAGTCTACCTTCCGACGTGCACAATGGATCGCATGGCTCCAAATACCAATCCGCAATCTGACCAGTCTTCGTCTCCCTCCTCCGCGCAGGATTCACCAATCCCCGAGGAGATGCTGAACGCCATCATCAAGACGTTCATCGTGGCGCATGTGGATGACACGGATGCTCATCTGGCCCAAGCCTTGGTATTCAACGCTGGTCGTCTGGCATGGCGCATGCGGGAATCAGGGCTGACCACCGAGCACAAGACCAGCGTGTCCGATGTGGTGACGGCCGCGGATCGAGCCGCGGAAAAGTTCATCGCCGAAGCACTCGCCGTGATTCGTCCCGACGACGGCCTTCTCGGTGAAGAGGGTTCCCACCGAGATTCCGCGTCTGGCCGCACCTGGGTGGTTGACCCAGTGGATGGCACGTATAACTTCTCTACCGGTTCGGACTACTGGTGCAGCGCGCTGGCGCTGGTGGAGGGCGATCCCGAGGATCCGGACAAGCTGATCTTCGGCGCTGTCCACCGCCCCACCATGGGTTACACCTGGTTCGGTGGCCCGGATATCCCCACCACGCAGGACAACTCCCCCATCTCTGTGCAGGCGGATGCTTCCCCCAGCAGCACGTGCCTTGCTTCTTATCTGCACCCCAGCGACCTGCAGCGCGAGGATGTCACCGGCGCATGGACGCGGGTGACCCGGGAATTCGCCACGGTGCGCATGCTGGGCAGCGCCTCGGTAGACATGGCCGGGGTGGCCGGCGGGCAATTCGGCTGCTGGATGCAGCGCAGCGTGGCCGCGTGGGATTGGCTGCCCGGGCGGGCGCTCATCGAGGGTGCGGGCGGCACTGCCATCCGCGTGGAGGCCGGTGGCACTCAGTGGTCCATCGCCGGTTCTGCAGCCAGTGTTGAGGCCGTGCGCGAACTACTCTCCTGAGTCACATGAGTCACCGCTTTCACAGCGAACTGGGGAAATGGCTACACTAAGAGACATGACGGACCCACAATCCACGCGCTATGCCGATGACCTCTCATTGGCACTCTCCCTAGCGGACACTGCCGATGCCATCACCATGAACCGCTTCGAGGCCACTGACCTGCAGATCGAGTCCAAACCAGACCTCACCCCGGTCAGCGATGCCGATACCGCGGTGGAGAAAGAAATCCGCGCAGTGCTGGCTGCACACCGCGCAGATGATGAGGTTTTGGGCGAAGAATTCGGCGGAGAGGTAACCCACGAAGGCCGCCAATGGGTCATCGATCCCATTGATGGCACCAAGAACTTCGTGCGCGGGGTTCCCGTATGGGCCACGCTGATCAGCCTGCTGGAGGACGGCAAGCCCGTCCTCGGAGTGGTCAGCGCCCCAGCACTGTCCCGCCGCTGGTGGGCTGCAGAAGGCATGGGCGCATGGCGCAGCTTTGCCAGCCCTTCAGTTCCCGCAGGCACGGATGTCCCCTCGGCTCAGCCACGTCAGCTTTCCGTGAGCTCGGTGGGGAAAATTGAGGATTCTTCCGTGGCCATTAGTTCATTGTCTGGGTGGGCCGACTGTGGGCGTCGAACTCAATTGCTGGCGCTGACCGATAAGGCCTGGCGCCTGCGCGGCTACGGTGACTTCTGGTCCTACATGTTGGTGGCCGAGGGCGCGGTGGATATCGCTGCGGAACCCGAAGTGAGCCTGTGGGATCTGGCAGCTCTAGTGCCGATCGTTGAGGAAGCCGGCGGGCGCTTCACCGATATCGACGGCAACTCCGGTCCGCACGGAGGCTCGGCCATCGCCACCAACGGTCGCCTCCATGAGGAAACCGTCGCGGCGCTGAAGAACTAGCACTCAAAACTAAGCGCTCAAAAACCGGGCGTCGAGCTAACTACTTAGCCAGCTGGTGCGCAGCCTTGGCCATGGACTTCACGGTCGCTGCGAGCTGCTGATTGTGCTGCTCAGCCGGGGTGAACTTGCCCTCGGAATCCAGCGAGCTGGCCAGATCGATGCCCACCTGTGAGCGCACATCGTGCATCTCAAAGTTGGAGGCAATCTGGCGCCAGTGCTCCACGGCCCGGGCGCCCATGGTGAAGCCGTAACCCACGAAGCCGATGACCTTGCCGGTCCATTCCCCGCCCAGCAGATCTACCGCGTTCTTGAATGGCCCGGGCACGCTGTGGTTGTACTCCGGGGTGACGAACAAGAAGGCATCGGAAGAATCGATGACCTGAGACCAACGGGTCACCCGCTCATCCTCGTACTGCTTGTTCTGCATCATTGGAGGCAGCTCGTGGATGCCGTTGGGAAGATCGAAATCTCCCAGGTACGCCACCTCGAGCTGCACTTCTCCGTACTCCCCACCCAGAGAATTGAGCACGGACTCCGTCTGAGCTTCCACCCAGGCGCCAATCTGGCTACCGGTGTTGCTGTTGCGGATACTTCCAACGATCGCGGTGATCTTCATCCTGGCTCTTTCTTTAGACTTCTTCTGAACCTCACCAGCATACAAACTGGCGAGACTCTAGCCCTCGAGCGAGATGTAGCGAGGCTCCAGGAACTCGGAGATTCCCTCGAAGCCACCTTCGCGACCCACGCCGGATGCCTTCACACCACCAAACGGTGCAGATGCATCGGAAAGAACTCCGCGGTTGACTGCGACCATGCCACATTCCATCTTCTCAGCGAACTGCAGCGTCTCCTTCAGGTTCTCACCGCATACGTAGCCGGCCAGCCCGAACGGGGTGTTGTTGGCCAGTTCCAGACCTTCTTCTGCGTCAGCGAAGGTCTGGATCGCCAAGACCGGACCGAAGATCTCCGTGTTTGCGATCTCCGCGTCTGGCTTCACACCGGAGAGAACCGTGGGTGGGAACCAGAATCCCTCTGGGTCCAGATCCGGGTGCGTCTCGCGGAGATTTTCCAGCTCTTCCACGCCACCGTGCTCGACCTTCGCACCTTCCTTCACGGCACCTTCCACCAGGTCGCGCACCTTATCGCGCTCTTCCTCGCTCACCATCGCGCCCACATCAAGGCCCTCTTGCACGCCTGGGCCCATGGTCATTTCGGAGACTTCCTTCACCACGCGCTGGGTGAATTCCGCAGCCAGGGATTCATGCACCAGGAAGCGGTTCGCAGCGATACACACCTGACCCGCACCCCTCATCTTCGCCTCCATGGCAGCGCTGACCGCCTTGTCCATGTCCGCATCTTCGAGCACCACAAACGGAGCGTTTCCACCCAGCTCAAGGGACACCCTCATGGTCTTTTCCATTGCCTTCGACGCCAAACTCTGCCCCACCTCAGTGGATCCAGTGAAGGTGAACTTTCGCAACCGATCGTCATCCAGCAACACGGAGACGTTCTTCGCGGACTTAGTAGGCAGGATCTGCACCACGCCCTCCGGAACCCCTGCCTCACGCATCAGATTCGCGAGGTACAGGGCACTCAGTGGGGTCATCTGCGCTGGCTTCACCACGATGGTGCAACCGGCGGCAAGTGCTGGTGCCACCTTGCGGGCGATCATGGCCAGTGGGAAATTCCACGGCGTGATGGCCAGTACTGGTCCCACCGGCTGGTGGGACACTACCACTCGGCTATCCCCCTTGGGCGCCACGCGGTAATCGCCGGTGATGGCCATGGCCTGCTGGGAGAACCAGCGGAAGAACTCTGCACTGTAGGCCACTTCGCCCACGGAGTCCTTCAGTGCCCTTCCGAGCTCGAGGGACTGCAGGAGTGCCAAGTCATCGGTATTTTCCTTGATCAACTCGAAGATCTTGTACAGCAATTCGCTGCGCTCCATGGGCGAAGTTTCGCCCCAAGTCTTCTGGGCTGCAGCTGCGTTGTCCATTGCCGTGTTGGCGTCGGAAGTAGTGGCGCTGGCTACCGATGCGAATTCCTGGCCGGTGCTGGCGTCCACCACGGCGAACGTCTCGGACTCGGAACCAGAGGTGAACTTTCCACCCAGGAACAAACCAGTGGGGACGGTGATCTCGCGGTCCCCTGCGCGGACTGTGGTCTGGAACTGTTGTTCAGTCATGCTTTCCACTGTGCCACTTTTCGCACGCTCGCGAGCAGCCACACGGACGGCGCAATTACACTAGCGTGGTGTTAGGCAGTTCTTTGCTCGCGAAAAGCTGCACACGTACTGCTCTCATTAAGCCCCGCTACTCCGCCGCGACACATCACGCGGACTCGCACCATGCCAGGAGGAAGATTTTCCCGTGAACATCCCAGTGACTTCCAGTTCCGCGACCAACACTCGCGATTGGGAAACCTTGGAAAAGCAGGCGAAGATTCTCCACGAAACCACACTGCGGAAGTTGTTCGCAGACCAACCTGGCCGCGCCTCAGACATGACCTTTGACGTAGGCCCGCTGCGCGTGGATCTGTCCAAGAACCTGATTGATGAGCAAACCTTCCGCGTGCTCACGGGCATGGCGCGGGACATGGGCCTGGAGGAATACCGCGCGGCGATGTTCGAGGGCCAGCATGTGAACGTGACGGAGGATCGCGCTTCCCTGCACACCGCGCTGCGCATCCCCGTGGATGGCGAGATGACCGTCGATGGCCAGGACATTGCCGCCGATGTGCATGAAGTGCTGGGCCGGATGCGCGATTTCGCCCGCGCCCTGCGTTCCGGCGCGTGGCAGGGAATCAGCAAGCACACCATCAAGAACGTGGTGAACCTGGGTATCGGCGGATCTGACCTGGGGCCATCCATGGCTTCCAAGGCACTGCGTCCGTACCAGACCGCGGGCATCACCCCGCACTTCATTTCCAACGTGGATCCCACGGATCTGCACGCCAAACTGGATGGGTTGGACCCAGAGTCCACGCTGTTCGTGATCGCCTCCAAGTCCTTCACCACCTCGGAAACCTTGGCCAATGCCCATGCCGCAAAGCGCTGGCTCATCAAGGAGCTGGAGCTGCTGGGCGTGCCCACCGAGACCGAAGAAGAGATCCGGGCAATCACGGAGAAGCACTTCGTGGCGGTATCCACCAACGAGGAAAAGGTGCGCGAATTCGGCATCGATCCCGCCAACATGTTTGGCTTCTGGGATTGGGTCGGCGGCCGCTACTCCGTGGATTCCGCCGTGGGTCTGACCCTCATGGCATCCATTGGCCCGCAGGACTTCATGGAATTCCTCGAGGGCTTCCACGCGGTGGATGATCACTTCCGCACCGAGCCCCTGGAGATGAACGTCCCGGTCATGATGGGACTGCTGGGGGTTTGGTACACCAACTTCTTCGACGCAGAATCCCACGCCGTGCTCCCCTACAACCAGGATCTGGCACGCTTCCCCGCTTACCTGCAGCAGCTGACCATGGAATCCAACGGCAAGTCCGTGCGCCTGGATGGCAGCCCAGTGGACCTCAAGACCGGTGAGATCTACTGGGGAGAGGCCGGAACCAATGGCCAGCACGCGTTCTTCCAGCTGCTGCACCAGGGAACCCACCTGATTCCCGCGGACTTCATCGGCTTTGTGAACAGCCACAATGAAACGCTGTCCGCAGACGGCGAAACCAGCATGCACGACATGTTGATGAGTAACTTCTTCGCCCAGACCCGCGTGCTGGCATTCGGCAAGACTGCCGAAGAGCTCCGCGAAGAGGGCGTGGATGAAAAGCTCATCCCCCACAAGGTGATGCCTGGCAACCGCCCATCCACCACGATCCTCGCCGAGAAACTGCGGCCACACACCCTCGGCGCGTTGATCGCACTCTACGAACACATCACCTTCGTGCAGGGCGTGATGTGGGGCATCAATAGCTTCGATCAGTGGGGTGTGGAACTGGGCAAGAAGCAGGCAAATGACCTGCTGGCTTCCGTGCAGGGCAAGGAGACCAGTGATGCTGGCGACTCCTCCACGGACTCCCTGATTGCTCATTACCGCAGCCTGCGCGAGCAGTAGAACACCCGGCCGGTGGGGCGTGGCGTCGAATAAATTAATCGACGCCACGCCAACGGCGAAGAATACGAAGAACCCCGGTTATCTCTTTTCCGAGATATCCGGGGTGTTTCGTGCCTAGGGCAGGATGCCTAGCGCTGTGTCATTCCGAGGGGGAAGATCAGAACAGGCCAGCGTTGGGGCGGCCACCATCGGTCAGCGTCGCCGTGCGGGAGTCATCATTCTGATCGTTGGCGGTGGAGGTATCAGCCTGGGGGCGACCCACCTGGGTGACGGTGATGTAGTTGACCACGCGGCCGCGATCCGTGTTGCCATCGCCGAAGTCCAGGTTGGCGATGAGGCTGGACTTGCCCTCGCGGATTGGGTTGGACAGGGTGACCTCGAAGGTGCGGGTGGAGGTCGCGCGGTCAAAACCGAGGTCGCGGGTGTACGCGCCGTTGAACCAACCTGGGGTGATTAGACGATCCACACCCTTAGGGCCCTTGGCGGTCTTGACCTCAATGCGGAAGGTGGTCAGGGGGAATTCCTGGTAGTAGGTGGTGTTTCCCACGTTCTTTGCGGAGATGGAGACCAGACCAGCGAAACCTGGGGCCTTTCCAGCAGCCACGCGGATCTCTGGCTTGAGATCCAGGACATCGACCTGGGTTTCATCGGCCGGGGTTGGGGATTCCACAGCAGGAGCGGCGGTGGCCGGAGCTGCGGCGAAGACGGTTGCGCCCAGCAGAGCTGCTGCCAAACCGCTGCGGAGCGAAGTCTTGCGAATGTTCATGATGATGTTTCCTTCTGGTGCGATTTACTTGTTGGAATCAGCTGGGTTGTCGTACAAGCGAACTTGCACTTCGTTCTTCACTGGGGACAGTGCGGACCAGAAGGTCGGGGTGGACCAGGTGCCGTTGGACTTGCAGTACTGCTGGGTGCCGGTCATGTCGATGGTGCGGAAACCGTACTTGGCTTCACCGGTGTGGCCAGCTGGGACGTCGTATGGGCCGATGGTCTGGCCGACGTTCCAGGACAGGGAGTAGGAGAACTCAGCACCAATGGTGGAAGCGAGCTCCTGGGTGATGGAGGCGGAGATGCCATCCTTGGAACCACCGATGTTTGCGGTGGTGGAGTTGGTGCGATCGCCCTTGACGGTGAGGCTGATGGTCTCAGAGCGGGACAGCTCCTGGGTCAGCGGGATGGTGTGCTGGCTCTTGTTGGTGGCAGAGATGGTGCCGGCTGGGCTGAAGTTATCCTTCACCTTGTACACCACGGTGCGGTAGTCCTCGAGAGCGTTGCACACTGGCTCTGGGTTCAGGATGTTGGCCTTGATGTGATCGGAGCCGTGGTAGGTGTTGATGATCGGCAGAGTGGGGTTGAGCTTTGGGGTCTCTGGGTAGTGATCATCCTGGGTAACGGCCTGAGCGCCGCCTGCAAGACCAGCGGTGAAAACGAGTGCGGTGGCTGCGGATGCGAGGACGCGGGTGGCCCCGATGCGCAGGTTCGACTTGTGGGTCATGGTTCTTCTCCTCAAAAGCGCTGGACAATCGCTTGAACGCAGGTGCGTTTGTGGGCTTTTGTCGCGTGATCTCTTCGATAGCAACGAGCCCTCTCGGCTGGTTGAACATCACACTATGGAGCGCGTTACGCCAAAGGAAGAGGCGCTAGGTTGCACAATTCCGCAAACTTGAAGCCGTCCATTTACTGTTGGTCAAATTGCGGCGAAATCTTTATAAGAAAATAAGCAAAGAAACTTAGGGATGCCTCACCTATTTTCCACTCCCCGCTGATCACTGTTCAACAATCCCCCGGTCTTGCTGCCGCAATGCATCGGATCCGCTACTCCCCGCCCCCCAACACAGCCTAAGAAGCCGCAAATCCGCAAAACAGTTTTCCGGGAGAACATTAAATTGAGGTAAACATTTGAAAGACGGCGAAAAAACGCGCTTCATTGCCTACGGAACGCAGTTTTTTACCCCCATCGTGAGGGGAAAACACCCGCGCATGAGCGCTGCCCCGAAAATTTCCTTCACTCCGCTGCAATAACCGTTTTCACCTGCGCTTTTAGCCAGCAGAGATCGCAACCTTCTTCAGCGTGGATCCATGCGTAGACCTACCCAGCCGAAAAACTTCGCGCAGATGTCCAGTGCCTAACGCTCCCCCAGCTCCAACGCCTGGCAGTTGGGGCACCACCAAATGATGCGCTCCAGCTCTGCATCATCGAGGTCTGGATCTCCCCCAGCCCAGCGGCCACCCAGCGTCGATTGCTCGATCGCTTCCCCGCATCGCCGGCAGGCCTTTCCAGCGCGCCCGAACACAAACGTGCTCATGCCTGGCCGCCTATCACCGGTAAAAATCCGGTGCGGTTCCATGCGGTTTTCCCACATCACTCGGCGCGCCAGATCTATCGCCTTTTCCACTCCTCGGCCGCCCACCGCACCAACTGGAACCGCGGGGTGCCGACCCATGAGGAACATGATCTCCGCGCGGTACTCATTGCCGACACCCGCCACATTTTTCTGATCCAGCAGTGCCGCGCCCAAGCTGCGCTCGGGCCGCCGCATCACCCGCCGGATGGCTTCATCTCTGCCGGAACGCCCATCCCAGCGCGGATCCTGCTCCGGCAGCTCCCACCGGGAATCCAAGATATCCGGCCCAAGGTGCTCAATGGTGGCGTCGTAAGAAGAAACGGGAAAGAGCCGCACGAACCCCAAAGAATGGCCCACGATCTCAATATCGGAGCCACCTTGGTGCTGCGGGGACAGATGCAGAATGATCCGCGCGCTATAACCCGGGCGGCGCCAACGCGTCCCTCGCGCATGAATGGCCCACACACCCTCCATTTTCAGGTGGGTGTGCACGATTGTATCCCCGACCTGCATGAACAGGTGCTTTCCATAGGGCCACACGCGATGGACCACCTGCCCGTCCAGGTTGTGGGTGGCAAAGCGCGGCACACGAATATCGGTGTGCGTGACCGTACGGCCCTGCATCCATTGCAGGCGCTCGGAAAGCTGCAACACGGAATCGCCTTCAGGCATGATTCACCTCCACTTCGGGGATCTGCGGGCTCACTTAATGCTCAGCCCCTTGGGTGTCAGCCGCGCGCCAGCAGCGGTCCACGCGCGCGTATCGGCCCCCATGACGCTCACGCCATCGATCCGCTCCAGCACCACCGGCGCCAGCTTCCCGGCGCGCACTGCCGCGGTGATCGCGTCCACGACGTGGGTGATGATTCCCGACGCCACCCCCGCATCCTCATCGCCAAAGCTCACAGCCTGTTTTTGTCCCAGAATGCTGAGCCCGCGGGCGCCTCTGCTGAGGTGCGCGAGAGCCTGACCGTTGCGCAGAATCACCAGCGAGCCCACGCCCCGGTGTGGGCTGGGTACCTCTTCTGCCACTTCTGGCCAAGGCAGTGCGGAGCCATAGGGGTTGGCGGGATCAGCTGCGGCCAGGATGATTGCGTGGGCTGGTCCGATGGCTTGAGTGCTGTCCGTTCCGTCTTCCATCCGCCGCAGTTGAGAGATCACCCCGCGCGGGGCAAACTGGGCTCCACCCAGCCCCTCCACCACGTAGCCGCGCAGGACCACTCCGGAATCCTCCCAGGCAGAAAGCGTGCGATACGCATCCGCGAAACCACCGGCGGATTTCTCCGCCACGATTGATCCCCGCGTGACTACTCCATAGCGGTCCAGCCACGCCTCGCCCCGGGCAACGGCCCGGTCCGCGGCGCTCGCTGCATGCGCGGCACCCCGCGGAACCGCAGCCCAGCGGCCAGGAACCGAAGCGTGCGCATTCACCGCCGCCCGGCGCGCCCGGGCCTCCTCACTCTTGGCCGTCTGGGCAAAGGAGGTGCGCCCCATCCGCAACCGTCGCTGAGATCCTCTACCACGATCCTTCCGGGGTGCGCGGTGGGCGGATTTTCCGCTGGCCCCGGCATCCAGCAAGCGACGCCGGAGAGCGGCGAAGGAATCCGGCACCAGCAGTGAACTATCGAACAGCTCCCACATGGCCGCATCAACTTCGGCGTGATTGGCGCCCGTGACCTGGGCTAATTCGCTGGCGAGGAAAGCTCCGCCATGGCTGACATGCTCCAGGATCTGGGCGGCAACGGTGGTGGTGATGGGCTCCTCGGGCTCCAGCAACGCTGGCGCTAGCTCGGCGGGAAGCAGCATCACCAGCGGGTCATTACTTCCCGCGCTGCCAGCTCCCACGGCCAACACCTCGCCGGAATTGAGCAGCTCGTCCAAGTCCTCCGGCTGATAATTGGGGATGCGCGCCGGCAACACCACGGTTTCCCATGCACTGGCGGGCAGGGCCACGCCAGCCAGCTGTTCCAGTACGCTCGGCAGATCCTCCCGCTCGGACTCCAGCAACCCGTGCCATGCTTGGAGGAATTCGGCATACGTGGCACGGCTGACCGGCTCCAGCGCTCCCCGGGCAGCGGCCAGCGTGGCAGAGCGCAAACGCCGCAGCATTCCCACGTCCACGTATTGCGTGGGCGGCTCCCCCGCGGAGTCTTCGTCAAGCACGAAAGTGCCGGAATCGAGGCGTCGATCCCCCACCCACCTGCGCAACAAGGAATCAGACGTGGCCACACCCAAGCCGAACTCCGCGGCGGCCTCGGCTGCGGTGAACGGCCCACGATGACGAGCCCACCGCAGCAACAACTGATCCACCGCGTCCGCAACCGGCTGCGGGTCTGCGGCGGCACCGGGCGGCACCGGCACGCCCAAACCATCACGTAGCAGGGGTAAATCTTCCACCACGGCCAATTTCCTGGCCCCGCCAAAGCTGACTTCCACGATCCGCTGCGGCATCAACGCACGGATGTCTGCCAGCGGGTCCTCGCCCGTCATCTCTCGGCGCTCCATCACCTGCTCGGCGGTCATGGGCCCGAGCATCCGCAGCATGTCCACCACCTGCTCCACGTGCACGGCCCGGCGCCCCTCCGCCAGCCATTGCGCGCCCTCCACCACGTTGCGGATTACCTGCGAGCTCAGCAGCAAGCCCTCGCCGGACTTGCCCAACACTTTGGCCAGCAGCGCTGGATCCACCGCCAAAGCCGCGGCACGCTCGGCGGAATCGCCCTCGTACATGAACGCGCTGGTGTACGTGAACAGCAAAGACTCCGCGAAGGCACTCGGCGCTTCCGTGGTGACTTCAGCCACCCGCAGCGCGTCCTGCCCACCGCGCGTCTCCAATCCCCGCACCAGGCTTTTCAGCGCATCGAGGTCATACACATCGTGTAGGCACTCGCGCATCGTCTCCACCATCACGGGAAACTCCGGGTGGTTGCGCGCCACATCCAGCAACTGCGAAGCCTTTTGTCTCTGCTGCCACAACGGCTGCCGCTTGCCCGGGGTTCGCCGCGGCAACAGCAGCGCACGAGCAGCACATTCCCGGAAACGCCCCGCGAACAGCGCCGATGAACCCACATTGTCCATCACGTCGGCCAGCACGTTGTCTGCCGCGTCCCCCGTGTTGCTTTCATCTTTTCTTTCCGACGCCAACAGCAACTCCAACCCCGGAGGTTGTTCCGAATAGGGAAGGCGCAGAACCATGCCGTCATCCCCGGCGACGGCCATCGCGTCAATCCCCGTTTCCCGTTGCAGTTGAGCGGCCAGTGCCATGGCCCACGGCGCGTTGATACCCCGACCAAATGGGCTGTGCACAATCACGCGCCAATCGCCGATCTCATCCCGGAACCTCTCGATGAGCAGTGTCTTTTCATCCGGGATGATGCCCGCGGTCTCTTTTTGCGCGGCGTAATACGCATCCAGGTTTCCCCGGGTGTTGTGGCAAATGAAGTCGGAACCCCGCAGGTCTTGCAGGCTCTGCGTGCCCCATTCGCGCCGGTGCTGACCGATGGCCCGCCCCAGCTCGATGGGCCTACCCTCCGCATCGCCTGTCCAAAACGGCAGTCGGCCAGTGTGCCCAGCCGCAGGAGCCACGATCACCTGATCCCGCGAGATCTCCAGGATTCTCCAGCTGGATGCCCCGAGGGTGAACACATCTCCCACACGGGATTCGTAGACCATCTCCTCATCCAGCTCACCCACGCGCCGGGCGCCGGTTTCCTCACCTGCGGCGAGGAAGACCCCGAACATTCCCCGGTCCGGAATCGTGCCACCGCTGGTCACGGCCAGGCGCTGCGAGCCCGGGCGAGCTGTCAGCGTGCCCGCTTGGGTGTCATAGACCACGCGCGCCTTGAGGTCCGCGAAATCCGTGGATGGGTAATGCCCGCTGATTAGCTCCACCACGGCATCGAAGGCTTCGCGTGGCAGGGCAGCATACGGATGCGCGCGGCGCACCACCCGCCACCATTCCTCCACATCCAGCGAGGTCTCCAGTTCAGTCTCAACGGGATCTTCCTCTCCCCGGCCCATGAGCTGCGGCACGGCATCTGCCTGCACAGCCGCCGCCACCGTCTGCTGGGCCAGCACATCAAGCGCGTTGTTCACCACGTGCAGCGGTTCCAGCTCACCCTTGAGGAGTTTGTCCACGATCACCGTGGCGGCTTCCGCATCCTGCTTGTGCAGCGGATAAATAGTCGCGCCACTGGTTGCACCCACTGTGTGCCCGGCGCGACCACAACGCTGAATTGCTGCAGACACACTGGGAGGCGCGCCCACCTGGATCACGTGATCCACCAAACCCATATCGATGCCCAGCTCCAGAGAACTGGTGGCCACCACGCACTTCAATCGCCCGGCCTTGAGAGCTTCCTCGATGTCCGCGCGCTCATCCTTGGACACCGACCCATGGTGCGCCCGGGCGATGATCGGTTCCACCCCGCGCACCGCGGTGGACTGCGCCATGAGCTGGGCGGGATCTCTCCTGGTGGGGTTGGCCAGCGCGTCCGGATCATGCTCCTTGGCCCACTCCTCATTGAGCGCACCAGTGAGTCGCTCCGCGCTACGCCGGGAGTTCACGAACACCAGCGTGGAGTGATTCTCCATGATCTGCTCGTACACCGCGCGCTGCACGTGTGGCCACACGCTCTTTTGCTGTGGCAGAGCGGATTCCTTATCCACCCCGCTGGCCACTCGCGCGCCGGAGCCCGCTGAGGTGTTTCCTCCCAGCCCCTCTCCCATGAGTGAAGGTCCGAGGAGGGCTTCGTCGATAAGCTCTGAATCCCCCTCCGAAATGGCTGAAGCATCTTCAAAGCTCGACGCCGCCACGTCCTCATACGCGGGCGGATCCTGAAAATCCTCCACCACTGAACGGACCTGCACATCCCAGGACTTGGAGGAGCGGGGGTTGACCACGGTGACGGGCCGATCCCCACCGAGGAAGCTGGCCACCGTATCGATCGGGTTGACGGTGGCGGAAAGCCCGATGCGCTGCACGGGTTGCTCCGTGAGCATTTCCAGGCGCTCCAAACTCAGAGCTAGGTGCGTGCCACGCTTTGTGCCCGCCACGGCGTGGACCTCATCCACGATGACCGTGTCCACTCCCCTCAGCGTGCCCGCCGCCTTGGAGGTGAGCATGAGGTAGAGAGATTCCGGAGTGGTGATGAGGATTTCCGGAGGGTTGCGCAGCATCTTCGCGCGCTCGCTGGACGGGGTATCGCCACTGCGGACCCCCACTCGAACTGGCGCCACCGTTTCTTCCATGGCGGCCGCGGTGCGCGCGATACCTGCTAATGGGGCAGCCAGGTTTCTATCCACGTCCACGCCCAGGGCCTTGAGCGGGGAGATGTACAGCACGCGGGTGCCGGCCTTTTGCGTGCTGGATTTCTTGGCATTGGATTTCTTGGTGCTGGATTTCGCGGCGGCGGGGTTCGGCGATTCCTGCAAGAACGACCCGCGGGTGAGTTCAGAGAGCGCCCACAAGAAAGCTGCCAATGTTTTACCCGAACCAGTCGGGGCAACAACGAGGGCGTTGTGGCCAGTGGAAATGGCCTCCCACGCCTGGTTTTGTACCACCGTGGGCTCGACAAACACGTCCCGAAACCATGCCGAGACGGGGGCATGAAATTTATCCAGCGGGTCGTGGAGCATGTGACTATCTTATTCCAACGCTAAAATCGGAGGTTATGACGGCTGATCTCAATGATGAAACCCTCGCCCTGCGTCTTGCACTGGGCACCGGAGAAATTCTCAAGGGTGTGCGAAACGTAGGTCTCCTGCGCGGCGAGGCCTTGGGAGACGCCGGAGATTCCCAAGCTCAGGACTGGATTGCGCGCTGCCTGGAGCAGCACCGCCCGGATGATGCCATGCTCTCCGAAGAGGCTCCAGATACCAAGGAACGCCTGGGGATGGAGCGCGTGTGGATCATTGATCCGCTCGATGGAACCCGCGAGTTTGCTTCGGTTCGCCAAGACTGGGCCGTGCATATCGCGCTGGCAGAGAACGGGAAAATTACCCACGCTGCCGTGGGCATGCCTGATCTGGGAACCGTGTTCCTCACCTCCGAGGTGCGCGCCGTTGATGGGCCTGCCACCAACCGCCTGGTGGTGAGCCGCAACTCCCCACCGAAGATCGGCCAGTTCGTGGCAGATGAGCTGGGCATGGAGCTCGTCACCATGGGCAGCTGTGGCGCCAAGGCTGTCTCCGTGATCCTTGGAGATAACGATGCGTACATCCACGCCGGTGGCCAGTACGAGTGGGATAACGCCGCACCCGTGGGCATTGCCGAAGCAGCCGGTCTGCACACCAGCCGCTTGGACGGCTCCAAGATCGTCTATAACCAAGAGGATCCTTACCTCCCAGACCTGCTGATCAGCCGCAAGAACATCGCGGAGAAGATCCTGGCAGCCGTGGAAAAGTTCCACGCAGGACACGGCGAGTACGCCTAGCCCTTCCCGGGCATTCCCCGGGCTCGGACGCTGAGCAGAGTGCGCTCCGCACGCGATCCCCTGTCCCAGTTCACCGCGCCCACTAGGCTCCGTTAGGCTGTCACTCAGATCAGCGCTGGCTACTTTAATCTTTGACGGCCAGCAGAACATTTTGGAATAAGGCGCGAGGAGAGACGTGTTGGCGTCGGATAACAAGAACACCGAGTCCCCGATCCCGACCCCCTATGAGGATCTGCTGCGGGAGATTCTGGAGACGGGAGCGCACCGCGGCGATCGCACGGGAACCGGCACCACCAGCCTGTTCGGCAAACAGATCCGCTTCAACCTGGCGGACTCTTTCCCGCTGCTGACCACCAAGTCTGTCCACGTGAAATCCGTGGTGGGCGAACTGCTGTGGTTCCTGCGCGGCGACTCCAATGTGCACTGGCTGCAGGAAAACGGCATCCGCATCTGGAACGAATGGGCCGATGAAAACGGCGAGCTGGGACCGGTCTACGGAGTGCAGTGGCGCTCCTGGCCCACCCCAGATGGTGCGCACATCGACCAGATCGCGCAGAGCCTGGAAATGCTGCGCACGCAGCCGGAATCGCGACGCAACATCGTCTCCGCCTGGAACGTCGCGGAGATCTCCAACATGGCGCTGCCTCCCTGCCACCTGCTGTTCCAGTTCTATGTGGCGGATGGGAAGCTCAGCTGCCAGCTGTACCAGCGCAGCGCGGATATGTTCCTGGGCGTGCCATTCAACATCGCCAGCTATTCTCTGCTCACGCACATGTTTGCGCAGCAGGCTGGGTTGGAGGTCGGCGAGTTCATTTGGACCGGCGGTGACTGCCACATCTATGACAACCACCAAGATCAGGTGCGCCTGCAGCTGAGCCGCGAGGCTCGCCCGTACCCGCAGCTGGAGCTCACGAAGGCTGCGGACATCTTCAGCTACGGTTTCAGCGACATCAACTTCACCGGCTATGACCCACATCCGGCAATCAAGGGAAAGGTGGCCGTGTAAATGGCGCAGGATTACCCCAATCTCTCACTCGCTGAGCTGCGTGAGCACCTGGATGAGGGCGTGGAAGTGGCCATGATCTGGGCACAGACCACGGATCTGGTGATCGGAGACGGCGAAGATATGCCGTGGTACCTGCCGGAGGATCTGCAGCATTTCAAGGAATCCACCGAGGGTTACGCCGTGGTGATGGGCCGCACCTCATGGGAGGCGCTGGGGGATGCATATCGCCCACTGCCCAAGCGAGAGAATTTCGTGGTGACCAGTAATGCGTCCTATGACGCGCCGGGCGGGCACGTCTACACCAACCTCTCCGAGGCAATTGGGAAAGCCGCGGAATGGATGGAAGCGCATTCCAGCGCGGAAATCAGCAATACCGTGTGGATTTTGGGCGGCGGCACCGTGTACAAGCAGTGCATGGATGTGGCGGATCGGATCGTCATCACGGAGATCGACATGACCGCGCCGGAGCGTTTCCAGGTCTTCGCCCCGGAGATTCCCGAAGACACGTTCACGCAAAACGCCGGCGAGTGGCTCACCTCGGAAAAGGGCCACGCAGTGGATGATGATGAGCCACTGCACTACCGAATCGTGGAGTGGACCCGGAAGTAGCGGGCGGCCACGGCCTAGGAAAAATCCAAACCTAGTACAATCCTAGAAGTGCTTTTTCAAGCACATTGCCCCAGTAGCTCAGTGGATAGAGCACGGCTCTCCTAAAGCCGGTGTCGGAGGTTCGATTCCTCTCTGGGGCACATTTTTCTGCCCGGAGCTCGCCTAAGCTCCCCCGGAGCCCACGCGGCAACTGAAACCCCCGCCAACGATTTCCCGCGGAAAAGCCACGGGCTGGCGTCGAAAACAAAGAGAAATAAACGCCACTTTCTATAAGTAAATATCGCGGCCACCTGCCGTCTCGGCCCCGATCGCACCCCGATCCTCCCCCATTGCCCCCGAAAATTGCTGCACGTTTGCGCACGTCGCTGGCAGCCGCGAACTATTTTCGCATGAAAAACCACATTAGCCCCAAATTTCCCACGCGTGCACGGTAGCGTTCCGCACTAGCTTAATCGCGACCATTGTCGTAATCCGGCGATGGTCTTTTAGTAAGGAGAATCCGCGTGAGCCAATCAGTGCCTTCGCACGTCAAACACAGTCCCACCGCTGAAGAGTTCCGGACTGCCCAAAAAAGCCCAGAATTTCAAGAATTGCGCTCCAAGCAGCGCGGATTCACCTTCCCGCTCACCATCGCGGGTCTGCTCTGGTTCATCACATATGTGCTGGTCGCGATGTACGCGCCTAGCTTCCTCTCCATCAAGATCCTGGGCAACATCAACCTGGGAATCCTGGTGGGGCTGCTGCAGTTCGTCACCACCTTCGCCATCACCTGGCTGTATGTGTCATTCGCCAATAAGCAACTAGAACCCCGCTCTCGCGCGATCCGCGAAGCTCTGGAAAATCAGGAGCGCCCCTAATGTTTAACCTTGCTGCAGAATCGAGCGCGGGCAACCCCACGCTGAACATGTCCGTGTTCGTCGCCTTCATCGTGGTGACCTTGGGCATTGTGACCTATGCTTCTCGACGCCCACAAAAGAGCGCCTCCGACTTCTACACCGGCGGCGCACAGTTCTCGGGCACCCAGAACGGTTTGGCCATCGCGGGCGATTACCTCTCCGCTGCATCCTTCCTGGGCATCGTCGGCGCTATCGCCATGACGGGTTATGACGGATTCCTGTACTCCATTGGCTTCTTCGTGGCGTGGCTCATCGCGTTGCTGCTGGTCGCGGAGCCGCTTCGTAATACCGGTCGCTTCACCATGGCGGACGTTCTCTCCTTCCGCCTGAAGCAGCGCCCCGTTCGTGTCGCGGCTGCCTTCGCTACGTTGGGCGTCTCCCTGTTTTACCTGGTCGCCCAGATGGCTGGCGCCGGTTCCTTGGTTGCCGTGTTGATGGACATTCACGATAAGACCGCCCAGGCCGCAATCGTGGCCGTGGTGGGCGTGGTGATGATCGCTTACGTGCTGATCGGCGGCATGAAGGGCACTACCATCGTGCAGATGATCAAGGCCGTTCTGCTGTGTTCTTGCGTGGTCATCATGGTGATCATCATCGCCGTGATGGTGAAGGGTAACTTCTCCGAGCTGCTCGCCCGCGCTGTGGAAGCGCACGGCGGTAATGAGGCCATCCTGGAGCCGGGCATGAAGTACGGTAAGTCTGATACCACCAAGCTGGACTTCATCGCGCTGGGTCTTTCCCTGTCCCTGGGTGTGGCTGGTCTGCCTCACGTGCTGATGCGCTTCTACACCGTGCCTACCGCTAAGGCCGCTCGCAAGTCCGTGACCTGGGCAATCGTGCTCATCGGTGGCTTCTACCTGCTCACCCTGGTGCTGGGTTACGCCGCTGCAGCTTACGTGGGACCAGAGCGCATCAAGGCCGCACCGGGTGGCGCGAACTCCGCTGCACCTCTGCTCGCGCTGGAGCTGGCCGGACCAATCTTCATGGCCATCATCTCCGCGGTGGCCTTCGCTACCGTGCTCGCCGTGGTTGCCGGCCTGGCCATTACCGCCTCCGCCTCCGTGGCTCACGACCTCTACAACTCCGTGATCCGCAAGGGTCAGGCCACCCCGGAGGAGCAGGTTCGCGTCTCCCGCATCACCGTGGTTGTGATCGGTATTGTCTCGATCCTGTTGGGCATCGGCGCGATGAGCCAGAACGTGGCCTTCCTGGTTTCCCTGGCCTTCTGTATCGCGGCCTCCGCGAACGTTCCGACCATCCTGTACTCCCTGTACTGGAAGCGCTTCAACACCACGGGTGCCGTGGCATCCCTGTGGACTGGCCTGTTGAGCGCAATCTTCCTGATCATCTTCTCCCCTGCGGTATCCGGCGCGGAAACCTCCATCCTTCCGAACGCCGATTTCGCATGGTTCCCATTGGCCAACCCAGGCCTGGTCTCCATCCCGCTGGGCTTCTTGGCGGGCATCGTCGGCACCTACCTTGGCAAGCCGGATAACCTCGATGACCTGCAGGCCGAGATGGAAGTTCGCTCCCTCACCGGTGTGGGCGTGGAAGCTGCCGTGGATCACTAAATATTCGCAGGATAGCGGCCGTTTTTTATTCGACGCCAACGCGGGGCGCCTCGTTTCTTTCGAAACGGGGCGCCCCGCTTTTTTGCGAATTGCGAATAATCATGCCACCATATTTTTCAGCGCGGAGGGGGTCCGCGCTTGGCGTCGAAAATAAAAACAAACACAGTTTCGTAACAAAGCGTATGGAAACTGAGATGTACGTATGTAAGGAAAACAAAAGCTTATACGATCCTAAGCGCCATTCCGACAAGGAATTACCAGCTCAGGAAGATTTCTCACGGAGCGTGCCGTCTACGCACCGGTGAGTTTGTACCCGAACAACCCCGAGACGGAAGAAACGGTAGTAAATATGAAGCGCCAAGTTACTCGTCTTGCTCTTGCGGCCATCACCGCAATCGCTCCCCTGGCCATCGCGGCACCAACTGCTTCGGCAGCCCCTAACTCTGCTGTGTTTGTGGGCGATTCCATTCCCGCGAACCCAACGGTGGCGAGCTACCTCGCGGTCAAGACGGGCGTGCCGATCCCAGGCGCGCACGTCAACTTGAACGGCTGCGCCACTGATGGGCAGATGCCGGCTGCGTATGGCGCAGCTGCAGGCCTGGAAACCTTCGATTACACCTGTGCCGGAGCTTCTATCCGCACCGGTGGCCAGCACGTGACCGCCCAGTTGGATAATGCTGCGATGGCCGGCAAGCTGAACGCCTCCACCAGAGAGGTTGTCATCATGGCCGGCGCCAATGACACCTACCCGCACATCCTCAACCAGGTACCGCTGGGCCAGATCGAGACGGACCTGACCAATGGTTTTGCAGACACCATCAATCACGCAAAGAAGTTGGCGCCCAACGCGCGGGTGAAGATCATCGGACTCAACCAGATCGCCGCTCCAAACGGTGATGTGTGTCTGGTCAACATCGGCGATAACACCATGCCGCTGGCCCCGATCCCCGCAGTGCGTGACTCCGAGGGCATCCTGCAGCGCGCCGGCATCAATGGCGCTCAGCGCGCGGGAGGAACTTTCGTGGATTCCAAGGCCATCAGCCAAGGCCACGATATGTGCGCTCCTGGAAACAAGCGATGGACCGTTGGCCTGATTGATACCGGCTCCGGACCTCACAACCTCACGTTCCATATGACCAACGAAGGTTTGGGAGCCTTGGCTTCGAACGCTGCTAAGAAGTAGTTTTCGGCCACAGCTCCCGTCTTGACTGATCGGCGGCTGTCAGCCGTCAACCGGTGAAGCGCCCCTGCGAAGTGATTCGCAGGGGTCTTGCTTATTTTGCGCTGCTAACAACAGGGCTTTGGCAACCGATGAAGGCAGTAGATGTTCCAGAGGGAAACCTCAAACACGGGCACATCGGTGTACTCGACTCAAGCTTTTACACCCAGGTTTCACACTCAGCTTTCACTCCCAGGTTATCCACCCAAGTTCCGCAATAAGGAAAGAATTCTGCCATGAAGCGTGCCTCCGCCACTTTGTTCTCACTGACTGCCGCCACCTCACTCGCGTTCGCAGCGGTCTCCCCCGCCTCTGCAGCTGACACCACCCAGCACGTTTCTGCTGCGACCACCCAATATGTCGCCGCTGCAGCCACGCAGTATGTCGCTGCCGATGCCCCCGCAACCGGCAGCTCGTACTATGACGTGTTCGGTCTGCCTGCACCATGGTCCTACATTGCGGCTCCGTTTCTTTTCGGCGCCTTCATTATTGGAACTATCCTCTCCCTGTTCGGCTTCGGTTGTAGCTTGTTGAACGCCAGCGGCAACTGCGGAGAAGGTAGCCTCTAGCGCTTGCCGCTCTCTGCGGCTCCACCGCGCAGCTTCACCGGCTTCAACCCCTCCACCCCTGCACGCTTTCGTGTGCAGCTTATCCACATGAAGTGAGTCCTCACATGAAACGCATTTCCGCTTCCCTAGTTTCTGTCGCTGCTGCAACGGCGCTTACTTTCGGCGCAGTGGCTCCTGCCTCCGCTGCTGAGCCTGCGTATCAGGTTCTGGCTGCGCCTCTGGACGCTCCAGCTGAAGACCCCGTGATCACTTCCGGAGGATCAACCTTCCAGCAGCCAGCGTTTGTGACAGATTTTCTGAGCTGGATGCTCGGCGGCCTCTCGGAAACGCTCAAGGGGCCGTTCGCGCCACTCGCGTATGTGGTCATCATCCCCATCTTGGTGGGTGGCTTTCTTCTTTCGTTGATCCCAGGCAGCGGTGTGAGCGCCACATAACGCCAGCTGGGGCTCGCTGAATCTGCAAGATTTTGGTTCCTCAAAGGCTTTGCGAAAAGCCCCGGAAACTAAACAAGGGCGCTACCGGAAATACTTTCCTGGTAGCACCCTTTAGCTATGCGCCTCTAGAGTTCGGCGCGCAGCTGAGTTACTTCAGCAGAGACTTAATCCACTCGAAGAACTCAGTTCCACCAACGGTGGACAGCACACCGAAGATGAACTCGAAGAATGGCTTGAAGGTAGAACCATCCAGGCTTCCCAGAGAGGAAGATTCATCTTCATCCACGCAAGGAGTGCCGGTCATGGCCGCGCGCATTGAGGTGCCATTGGACACTCCATCATCCGCCCACAGGAAGCGAGTGGAGCAGCCATCGCTGTAGGAAGCGAAACCCTCATTTGCGAAGTTCCCCATTGCCGCGGGGCGAGCCTGAACCTCAGAAACAGGTGCCCATTCGGTGCCCTTTTCCAGCAGGATAGAGGCACCTTCACATGCCTCATCACACATCACGCGTAGCTGGTTCTCACGGTAATCCAGGGCCATCACGCCCTTGAATGGTGACTGGTAACGCTGAACCAGCGTGGGCTCTGCTCCTGCGAGGTCCACGAACAGCACCTCGCCGGTGCCTTCCACGCCAGCTGCAAATCCGCCGGGCACTGCGGAGATAGCCTCGAGGCCGGCATTCGCACCAAGTGTTGCTGGCAAGAACTGGCCCAGGTTCCACTCGTTGGTGGCGGAGAGGTCTCCACCGGTCTGGGTTGGGATGTTGAAGCGCAAGACGGATGGACGGGAGGTGTTCTTGTTCGCGTTATCCCGCTCGGTAGCCACGTACAGGCCGTCCTTGGTCACGGTGACACCTTCGGCATCTGGCAGTCCGGAACCATCGGCATACTTCAGGTTCCAGGTTCCTGCGACGGAGTACTTGTTCTCCTTGTAATCCAGGGCGAACAGGGTGCCTTGGTCGTTGTTGACGATCCATGCGCGGCCGTTTGCATCGAAATCGACGCCAGACATGTCCTCAACAGCGAATTCTGGACCCAGATCCACGTTCTGGATCTCCTGCGGATCGAATGGCCAAGGCTGGTGAACCACTGGATCTGGGGTGTTTCCGCCAACGTTCTTCGCTGAGCGCGTAGCTTCACGAGTCACTCCGAAATCACCGGTCATGTCTGGGAGGCGACCCCAGGTGGTCTCAGCATGTCCATCCCACGTGGTCTGCTCAACCATCTCGCCGTCCTTGTTGAACAGGCGAACGGAATCCTTGCCGCCGAGTCCAAAACCGCCACCGGGAAGAGCGTTGCCCTCCGTGTAGAGGCTGAAGTATCCACCGGACTCGATGGTGGTGCCTTCTGGGATCACGATGCGCTGGTGCTTGTCATCGTTATCCACCACGCTCCATCCACTGATATCCAAGGTTTCATTGTGGTTGGTGTTAGCCAGCTCTACCCAGTCGCCAACGGGATCCCCGTTGGATTCCACCTCGTTGATCACGATCGGACTGGTGGGTGCTGCCTGGGCGGGGACAGCAAAAACGCTGGTGGCAATAGCCACCGTGAGCACGGCAGCAAGACTGCGACGGGTCATGAATGTTCCATTCCTGAGAGTTTCTTGAAAACGACCTCTTGAACCTATCCACACTCAATGAACACCCGGGGGCCATTGGATTAATACCGGGAGAACACGCAGGCTATCCCGGGTTTTGCGCAAGCAAGGAGCCTGCCACGCTCATAGGCAATTCCAAAAAACGCTTCAGGGTTAGCGCGTCTGGGTTAGCGCTTCTGAGCCACCACGGTTGTTACCTGCTCATCTCCGCGCTGCCACGTGGCCAGTAGTTCTCCCGGCGCAGGAGTACTCGACTCGCTGAGCTCCAGCGTGATCTTCAGATCTGTCACACCGACGCCATCTGTTCCAGAACCATCCGGTGCAGAGCCGCTCGGCGCGCTGAGCAGTTCCACGTCAGGAGGGGTGATCTCCCCATTTTCCATGTCCTTGTTCCATGCAGCGGGCAGCTGCTCTTCAATGGTGCGGGTCAATTCGCGTTGGAAAACGGGATCCTGGCGGGCATCGTAGACCCAGCGCTCGCCCAGTTCGGAGTGCTGCATCTTCCCCAACAACGCCCCATCCAGCTCAGGGCCCAAAGGCTTTGGCCGATAGGTCACGGGTATCTGCACCAGGGCTTGCTGGCCGGGGATTTCCGCGAGAAAAATTTCCATGCCCACTACCCCATCGGGATCTACCATCCGCCACGCAGAATGCACATCGAATTTCTCGTCTTCTGCTAACTTTCCAGCGCTCTGGAGGAATGCGCGCTGGAAATGTTCCTTGCCTGGATCGAGTTCTGCATTGAAGAAAATCTCTGCCTTATGTTCCATGACCTTCATCCTACGTGCGAAGAAAGTCACATTCGTCAGGGCAAATTAAACAGTCTGTATGAAATCACTCCACTGCTTGCATACGAACCACTCCGGAAATGGTGCCCTGCCACCACACGCCATCCGGAGAAATAGTGCCCACCATTTGCAATGAATCCTGCAGTGGAGTTTCCGCTATCCTCGTCCGGGAAGTCACATTGCCCGTGTTTGCATCAATCGTGATCGCATCAAACCCCAGGCCAGTTATCCCGTGAAAACTGGGGCGTTCCATTGTGTAAATAGTGTTGTCCGCAGTGGATAACCTCGGCACTGCGGAAGAAGCAATTGGCTTATCCCATTGCTTCTCGCAGCCCTCCCCATTAGCCTTCACCTGAATTTTCTCCATGCCACCCACAAAGGGGGCAAGTGGCGGATTACTAGGGCCAGCTCCTTCCGGAACGGTGGGATATGGATAACCATAAGTGCTGGCCACGATCACGCTATCTGAATAGGCAATTGCGGAATTCTCCGTGCCGCTGCCGCTAGTGCCAAATATCCCCTGTTTGCAGACAAGGGATCCGTCCGTGGATTTAAACACCAGCAAATTGCTCTGCCCATCGGCGTTATCGGTAATGGTCACGTATTCGTCGTTACCCGCTGGGCCGAAAAATGAGGGAGTCGCCCCACTTCCCCAACTCAATTGGCCAGGTTTACGCGCGCTACCCCGGTCATAAGAATTTCTCCAGGCAATGCGCGGAGTCACAGCACCGGACTTCTGATCCGTCTCAGAATCCAGTAGATAAAGCGCGTGTGAAGTGGCGATTGCCACGCCCTGTTGAGAAGCAGAAATCGAATTATCCACCCGCTCACCATTCGGGAAATTCACGTGCTCAATCTCTGGGATGCGGGAACCATCCGCTTCTGCGGGGACAATGCCAACTTTGCCCTCGCGCGTAGCAAGCCAAATATTGCCCTGTGTATCTGGGGTCAGCCCCACCACCCCATCGTCCTGGCTCCCTCCGCTATTCACAAAGTGAGAGACATCGATGCGCTGCTGCGCTGCCAAGCCCCACGTTCCATCCGGATTGTGGTGTTTGCTGATTTTGAGCAGTTCATTCTTGCCGTTGACCAGCACCAATCTATCGTGATCATCCAAGTAGGCGTACACGCCCCCGAGCAGCGCGCCTTTCTCGATATCCAGCGAGGCAAGCGTGTCCCCTGTTGCGGGGTCAAGGATCTCCGCTACCGGAGCCCGCCCAGCGATCTTGGTGCACAGCGTCCACACCATGCCGGTGGAATCCATGAGAATGGTGGGGCACGCTGCGAATTTGGTCTTGTGAACGACGGAAAGACCACGGTTGCCCGGCCCAGGATGCGGGGTGGTGTCGCTGGATTGGGCATCGCCATGCATGGTGGCAGTGCCAACCGGGCCCAGCCCGCTCATTCCTTGATTCTGTGCGGAGACCCCCGTAGGCACAGCAGGGTTCAACGTTTCCGGAGCTCCTGCTGCTGCAACTGGCGCACCGGTGAATGCAAAGAAGAGTCCCGCGCACATGAGCGCGGAACTCAATCTGGCTGGACGGTACGGCGACTGGGCGGGAAGATTACTGAGCACAATTGTTCAGCGTACTTCCCGGAGCATGCGTATCCAGCCAACTTGTCTAGAAAATCACAGGCTAGTCCCCCGTATGCCCCTTCAGCAGTGAGGCGAAATCCATGCCTCCGCCACTCACCTGTGTTCCCGCATCCCGGCGCGGAGTACCGCCAGTGAATTCTGCTGGTGCCAACCCAGCCACCTCTCCATCAGCGCGGACCATGTAGCTAGCCAGCTCTGAGGCAGCTCGCTCCACGCGTGGTGCCATGTCGGTGGTTCCGCCGAAGTCCTCGGTTGCAGCGAAAACTCCGGTGGGCATCACCGTGGCCCGCAGGTACGTGAACAGCGGACGCATGGCGAAATCCAGAACCAGTTGATGGCGCGGGGTTCCCGCGGTGGCGGCGATCAGCACGGGCATGGAATTGAGTGAGTCGGTGGAGAGGGCGTCGATAAACATCTTGAACAGGCCCGAATAGCTGGCCGAAAAAACGGGGGTCACGGCGACCAACGCATCGGCCGCCGTCACCTTTTCCTGCACGGCCCGCAAGTGCTGGGTGGGCACATGGGTGGTCATGAATTGCGCCAAGTCCTGGGCGTATTCGCGAATCTCCACGAATTCCACCTCCACACCCTCGCCGCGCTTGGTTACCTGGGCTTCCACGGCCGCGGCCACTTGCTCGGCCAGCATGCGGGTGGTCGACGGGCTAGAGAGGCCCGCGGTGAGAACCACTAGCTTTTTCATGTCTTACTCCTGTGTTTGTGCAGGTTGGGTCTGTGCAGGTTGAACCAGGTGGTGAGGGCTATCCGGACCGGCAGCCACCAACGAAGCGTGGGTCGGAGGATCGCTCGGCACGTGAGCTGGGCGGCGCAGATCCATCTCCTTGCGGATGACCGGCGCGATCTGCGTGCCCAGGATTTCCACCTGCTCCAGCACCACGTCCAGGGGCAGACCGGCGTGATCCAGCAGGAACATCTGGCGCTGGTAATCGCCCACGCGATCGGCGTAACCCACGTAGCGCTCGGCGATCTGCTCCGGGGTGCCCACGGTCAGCGGGGTCATTTCGCTGAAGTCCTCCAGAGAAGGACCATGGCCGTACACCGGCGCGTTATCGAAGAATGGGCGGAAGTACTTCTTGGCCTCTGCCTCGGTATCAGCAGCGAAGAACTGCCCACCCAAACCCACGATTGCCTGGTCGGCGGAACCATGACCGTAGTGCTCGAAGCGCTGGCGGTACAGGTTCACCATCTGCTCGGTGTGCTCGATGTTCCAGAAAATATGGTTGTGGAAGAATCCGTCGCCATAAAACGCGGCCTGCTCGGCGATCTCCGGGGAGCGGATGGAGCCGTGCCACACGAACGGCGGGGTGTGATCCAGCGGGCGAGGGGTGGACGTGAACTGCTGCAGCGGGGTACGAAACTCGCCGCGCCAATCCACTACATCCTCGCGCCACAGCCGGCGCAGCAGGTGGTAATTCTCGATTGCTAATGGCAGGCCCTTGCGGATATCCGCGCCGAACCATGGGTAAACCGCGCCGGTGTTGCCGCGTCCCATCATCAGATCCACGCGACCTCCGGTGAGGTGCTGTGCGTAGGCGTAATCCTCGGCGATGCGCACTGGATCCGTGGTGGTAATCAGCGTGGTCGCGGTAGAAAATTGCAGCTTTTCCGTCTGCGCCGCGAGGTGCGCCATGAGGATCGGTGGGTTGGCAGGAGCGATAAATGGCGGGTTGTGGTGCTGGCCCGTGGCGAACACGTCCAGGCCTACTTCTTCGGCCTTCTTGGCGATGGCTACGGTGGCCTCGATGCGCTCGTGCTCCGAGGGGGTTTCACCGGTAACTGGGTTGGGGGTGACATCTCCGATTGTGAAAATTCCTATTTGCATGGCTCAAGTATCACACAAGTTAGGTGACGTGTCAACTACTTTCGATTTAAGCAGGAAGCGTAAGGTATTTCGCATGTCTCACGATCACACTTACCTGCACGGCGAAGGCCACGCCCAGCACGTTCACGCAGCTCGCAGCGCCGAGGATTCCGCCGCCTTCCTCCTTCCCCACCTCACGGCGGACACGCGCTTGCTGGACGTCGGCTGCGGACCCGGAACCATCACCCTGGATCTGGCCGATCGCATCGCCCAACTCGGCGGCTCCTCCTCGCAGGTCACCGGCGCCGATTCCTCCGAATCCGCCATTGCTACCGCCCTTAATCTGGCCACTGACCGTGGTTTGGGTACAGAATTTTTTCTTTCCGACGCCAGCTCCCTGCCCTTCGAAGACAATTCCTTCGATATCGTCTTCGCCTCCCAGATGCTGCACCACGTATCCGATCCCATCGCCGCCCTCAAAGAATTTACGCGAGTCACTCGCCCTGGCGGATTGATCACTAGCCGGGAAATCGATTACGGCGCGATGCTCTGGTACCCGCCCACTCCTGGGCTTTCCCGCTGGCGCGCAGTGTTCAGCGTGATCTCCGACCTCAACGGAAACCAGCCGAATGCCGGGCGTCACCTTCCCTACTGGTTCACGCAGGCCGGACTGAGTGATCTCACGGTGAGCTCCAGCAACTGGACCTATGGTTCCGCCGAGGAAAAGCAGACTCTGGCGAGCTCATGGAGTCAGCGCACACAGGAGGAAAACTACCGCGAGCTGGCCGCCCAGGCACTCGGAGAATCTGCCGATGAGGCGATTGAGCAGATCGTGGACGGTTGGAATACCTGGGCACAAACCCCCGGCTCTCTATTCTTGATGCCGCACGTGGAGGTCATCGCGCGCAAGGCTTAACGCGATATTCCTAGCGCGCAGTATCCCTAGCGACCGGATGCCCCTAGTGCCCGATACCCGTAGCGCCCGGTATCCCTAACGCCCGGTGAATTTCGGCGCGCGGCGCTCCTTGCGAGCTGCCCGCGCCTCCTTCACATCTTCGCTGGCCCACGCGGCGTAGAAGAGCTTTTCCAGAGATTCATCCTGGGAGGGATCGGGTGAGTTAAGGACCCGCTTGGAGTGCTCCATGGACAGCGGTGACAACGCAGCCATGGAGTGGGCGTAGTCGAGAGCTGTGGCGTCGTCCCCAATCTTGACCGCAAACCCCAGTGCCACCGCCTGCTCACTGCCCACCTTGGCCGCGCCAATCATCACGTTGCGCGCCACGGCACCACCGAGCATTTCCTTGAGGCGCTCGTGCGTCCACGCATCCAGCGCGAAACCGTGCTCTGCGGCCGGCACCCAGATCGCGGCCTTTTCGCCGAATACGCGCAGGTCGCAGGCCAATAGCAATTGGCATCCGGCACCCACCGCCGGGCCTTGCACGTCCGCAATCACGGGTAGTGGGCTATTGGTAATGGCCTGAAGCATCTGCGTGATTGATTCGAAAAACTCCGTGGCATACACTCCCCCGGCCAGGTCCGCGCCTGCGCAAAAGGCTGGGCCCTGCGCGCGCAGCAAGATCGCGCGCACGGGCTGCCCAGCCTCCCCAGCTGGCGCGCCAGCAACGTCCGGCGAACCAGCGAATCCCCGCACGGCCTCGGCAATCTTCTGAGCCTTCGCCGCATCCAACGCGTTGCGCCGATCCGGATCATTCAACGTGATGATGCCGATAGCGCCATCGCGCCCCACTTCCACAGTCATAAACTCACTCTATCCGTGTTGAGGTGCGCACTACCTGGATTCTTCCCGGTCAGCCCCACCCTGCAAAGTGCGCGCATGCCAGGCGCACGTTGCACAGGGGGGGAAGATTCATTTCAGGTCGACAAACCGTTGCGTTTATACAACACTATGTTGCATGTCCCCCCGTAAGAAACCCGAGCGACCAATCCACAACCGGATTCGCGTGTTGCGTGCTGAACGGGACATGTCACGCGCCACACTTGCCAATCTCATCGACGTCAACCCCCAATCCATCGGCGCCATCGAACGCGGAGATCACTCTCCGAGTCTCGACCTCGCCTTCAAGATCTGCGAGGTTTTTGAACTCCCAGTCGAAGCCGTATTCAGTCGGAAATCCTTCCACCCCATGTCCACCGAAATCTACAACTCCCTTCCATTCCACGCGGGAGTCGGAAAGGAAAACTCATGATCGAAGCCCCCTCCAGCCACTTTCGCTCCCGCTCCGCTGCATCAATTCGCTGGCAGAAGAATCAAGAGAAAACCGAGAAGATGATCCCCAATTGGCGCACCCCGCAGCGCCAACAACTGCTCATCAACATTTTTATCGGCTCTCTCGGCCTGGGATTCTTCACCGCATTCGCTTTCCTCTTTTACGTCCCAGCACTCTTCCTGTGGCTCCCCTTCACGGTGATCATGTGCGTTTCCTGGACCATGCTCCGCATCACCATTGGCTCCCGGGATACCGCACCGCTGGACGTGCTCGATGAATACGAAAGCGCGGTATTGGATCACTGGCGTCGGCGTGCCTACGTCGGAGTGTCCTGGAGCCTGCTGGCAATGGGTGGGCTGCTGGTTTTCATCGGTGTCTCCCTCGGCCTCGGCGAAACCAGTTCCGAGTTCCTGGGTAAAAACACCTCAAGCTGGATGTACTTCCTCGGCCTGATCAGCCTGCTGCTCTACATCACCTTTTCATCATTGCCCGCAATTGGGTACGCGAGGAATTTCCCCGCGAGTTACCCCGAAAATAATTAGAAAGGATTTGCCTCCATGGAAGCCCTCCACATTGATCACCTCAATAAAAGCTATGGTGACAAACACGTCCTCAAAGACATGACCTTCAGCGTCCATCCGGGCGAGCTCTACGGCTTTGTCGGATCCAACGGTGCCGGTAAATCCACCACCATGCGTATTGCACTCGGCGTGCTTGCCTCCGATACGGGAGAAGTTCGCCTGGGCGAGAAGCCTATGGACGATACGTTGCGTCGAAAAATTGGCTACATGCCGGAAGAACGCGGCCTGTACGCGAAAGAAAAACTGGCCGATCAGCTGGCCTTTTTTGGTCGACTGCACGGCATGGACAAGGCGGCGTCGAAGAAGAATGCCGAGAGCCTGCTGGAACGCCTCGGCCTGGGCGAGCGGATGAACGACAAGCTGGACGAGCTCTCCCTGGGCAACCAGCAGCGCGTGCAGCTGGCCGCGTCGCTGATCCACGATCCGGAGCTGCTGATCCTCGATGAGCCGTTCTCCGGCCTGGACCCCGTGGCCGTCAACGTAATGAGCGAGATGCTGCGCGAGCGCGCGAATGAGGGCGTGCCCGTGATTTTCAGCTCCCACCAGCTGGATCTGGTGCAGCGTTTGTGCGACCGCGTGGGCATCATCGTCAACGGTTCCATGCGCACCGAAGGCACCGTGAACGAGCTGCGCACCCGCGGACCCATCCACTTTGAGGTGCTCACCCCAGCCCGCGGCTGGTTGCCCGAATGGGCGCGGCTGGTCTCCGAAACTCCCGAATCTGTGCTGGTGGAAGTGGATTCCGTCGAGCGCGATCAAGAACTACTCCAAGCCGCCCTGAACGCCGGACCTGTGCACGGATTCGGCCGCAAGGTTCCAGATCTCACCGAACTTTTCCGAGAGGTAGTCCAAGCATGAGCACCCAAAAATACTCCAGCGCCAACACCATCAAGACGGTCGCTGGCCGCGAAATTTCGGTGCTCCTGCGCTCCAAGGGCATCATGTTCACCATCGCGCTGACCCTCATCTTCACCATCGGTGGCACCATCGCCGCCAGCTATTTCATGGGCAAGGACGAGGGGCAGCAGAGCCTCGCGGTGGTCGGAATGCCCGCTGATTCCTTTGCGCAGGCCGGCGACCTGGACGTTTCTACCGTTGATTCGCCGGATGCGGCCAAGCAAGCTGTTAAAGATGGGACCGACGCCGCCCTTGTCGCCAAAGGCACCGGCCCAGAAGCTACATATGAGCTGTTCAGCGACGGCACCGCGGATCCCGAAATCGTCAGTTCGGTGAGCACCGTGCTTGCGGCCAACGCACAGAACTCAGCGCTGGAATCCCTGAATGTGAACCCGCAGGACTTCAATGCGGCTCTGCCGGCCAGCACGTTCACTCCCGTGGACATCAGCAAGGATGACTCCACCGAAGCCAATATTGGCGCGGTTGTCACGGTGTTGATCGGCGTGAGCTTGCTGAGCTTCATCATCATGCTGTTCGCGGGCAATATCGGTTCTCGCGTTACGGAGGAGAAGTCCTCCCGCGTGGTGGAGATCATCCTCGCATCCGTGCGTCCGCTGGACTTCTTGGCGGGCAAACTGCTGGCGAATGCACTGATGGGCATCGCTGCCAGCGTGCTGATCCTGGGCGCTGGAGCGATTGCAGTGTCCGCCACCGGACTGCTGGATGATTTCGAACTGGACCTCACCGTGATGCCGATGATGGCATTGTCCTTCATCCTCGGATTGTTGTTCTTCGGCGGCCTGTACGCTGCTGCCGGCTCGATGGTTTCCCGCACCGAAGACCTCCAGTCCACCCAGGCCCCGATCCTCATCTTCGTGATGGGCATGATTTACGCGCCGCTATTCGGCTGGTCCATGCTGGATTCCACCGTGATGCAGGTACTGACCTGGATTCCGCCATTCAGCTTGACCGTGGCGCCGGTACAGTATGCGAGCGGAAATATGAGCATGCCGATGGTTATGGCCTCCTTCGCTGTGGCGGCCGTCGCCACTGTGCTGGTGATGCTGCTGGTGGCCAAGATTTACCGAAACGCCATCCTGCACAACGGCTCCAAGCTGACGTGGGCGAAGGCGCTGAAGGGCTCCTAGCCAGCGTCTTACTCCCTGGCTGGCCGGCACCCCCCTCAACCAGCCAGCCAGCCCACCAACAGACGAACGTCCCGAATACCCGCACCGGCACCTCCAAAAGCCCAGCTCATGAGATCCGGCTTGCGGGTAATCCCGACGATCGTCCCCAACGATCCTCAGCTATCTTTCCCCGTCGCACAACCCACCACTGCGATTACCAACACCGCCACACAACCCACCACCAGAACTAACGTCTCAAAAACCCCTCGTCCCCTCGGACTTTCCACGCTTTCCCTCGCGCAGAGACCCTCACGTCACTGAGATCCACCGGCCGTTCATCCCACTGTGCGAGCCGCAGCTTCAGCGCACGAACCCACGAGCCGTCCCGGAAACTGGATTTATCCACGCGGACCACGGTAAATCCCTCGTTCAGGATCAGCCGCTCGCGTTGCCGTTCCGCCCGGATACTCTCCTCTCCCTGATAGTCTCCCGCATAATCTAGATCCGCCTCGCGATGCTTGCTCTCCCCGTCGTACTCCACCACCACTCCATTGGCGAACATGAAATCCACGCGGCCGAGAAATTTCCCATCCGCCCGAAAGATAGAAACCTGCTGATAAGGCGCTCGAAGCCCCGCCAGTTTCATGAGGACCTTCAGCTCAGACTCTCGCGGGCTTTCGGACCAGCGCGTGATCAGATTCAGCGCTTCCTTCGCCCGTGGCGCCCCATGAGCACGCCTGGCGAAGGCACCCTTCACCTCATCCATATTGATCAGTCCACGATGCAGTGCATCCTCCGCGGCAACCACAGCCTGCTCAATCCCGTGCCATCTCGCCAGCTGCGCGCATGCCTCCGCCACCCCACATACTTTTATTTCCCCATATCCCCAACTCAACGCCCTCGACCGGCGCACCACGTCCGTCGAAACCATCCGATGCATGACCGCCCGGCCCGCTACCTCCGTGCGCTCTTGCCGGGGAGATTCAGTATGCCCTAGCTCCACCTCTTCTCTTTCTTTCTTTCGACGCCACCTCGTCACCTCAGCAAGCCCATATACCCAGGCAGCTGATCGACCCACCACCAGACACTGTGGCCTGGCTACAGCCGCAGCCGCAATGCACATTCCGTAGTCCGCGAGCTCTCTATACGGGAGTGTCTGGGAATCTACGTAAACGCCTCTTTCCAACTTGGTCAGGGAACCTGCGCTGGCCATCTGAAATATCTTCCGCCTATGTTTCGGCTCCTTGCCCCGCGTTGAGATCAACGGCCCCCCAGCCTGGTTCATGCTGCTCATCCTATTTCAGGGGTGCAATGCACGCCATCGCTCCACCAGCACAACCCCCAACCCAGCAGTTCACCACCAGCACTCCCCTCAGCGCGGCAGCTCACCCCGATCCGTACAAACGTCCCGTATATCCGCACCCACGCCAACAAAATCGCAGTTCGCAGACTGATGTCCGCGACTAAGCCCGACGAACGTTCCCCGCACCCCGATAAACCACCCACCAGCCCCATAAACCATCAAACAACCACCCCCCACACAACCCCGCACCGCCCCAAACAGCAAAAACCCGCCACCATGAGCGCATAAGCACACAGCAGCGGGTCACCCGCAAATCAGCGGGTCAGCCGAGATCAGCAGTCAATCTCGGGAAAAGTGGAAGAGAATCTAGCTTTGGGCGTCGAGAAGATCAATGATGAAGACCAACGTCCGGCCAGAAAGAGGATGACCCATGCCCGCTGGGCCGTAAGCCAACTCTGGGGGGATGGTCAGCTGGCGGCGTCCGCCGACCTTCATGCCGGGGATACCTTCCTGCCAACCCTGGATCAGGCCATTGAGTGGGAACTTGATGGACTGTCCGCGATCCCATGAGGAATCGAACTCTTCGCCGGACTCGAAGTCCACGCCAACGTAGTGCACTTCCACCATGCCGCCTGCCAGCGCTTCTGGGCCTTCGCCCACGCTCAGGTCTTCGATGATCAATTCTGCTGGCGCGGGGCCGGTCTGGGCGGGAATTTGTGGCTTGCTCATGGGAGTACTCCTTGTATGTCTCGTGGTCTGGCACCACACAGCCGGGGTACCCGGCCATTGGGTTTAGTGCCATGGCGACTGATATCAATCGCCGGTTTTCGAACACGAATCTCACCTAGCGTAACAAAAAGTCCCGCTGCCTCCGTGCAAAACTGCTGCAGGAAGTACGCGGGACTGTGACTTTCCCCAGTTGGGAGGGGAAAGAAACCGGGATTAAGGCAGCTTGCGCTCTGGGTATCCAGTGTAGATCTGGCGAGGACGGTTGATCTTCGCGGTTGGATCGTTGATCTGCTCTAGGTAGTGAGCGATCCAGCCTGGCAGGCGACCCATTGCGAACAGGACGGTGAAGAAGTCCGTTGGGAAGCCCATGGCGCGGTAGATCAGGCCGGTGTAGAAGTCCACGTTCGGGTAGAGCTTGCGCTCGATGAAGTAGTCATCAGCCAGCGCGATCTCTTCCAGCTTCATGGCCAGGTCCAGCAGGTGATCGCCACCGAGGTGATCGAGGATCTCGTGTGCGGATTCCTTGACGATGGCAGCACGTGGGTCGTAGTTCTTGTACACGCGGTGGCCGAAGCCCATGAGCTTCACGCCAGGCTCCTTGTTCTTGACTCGCTCCATGAAGTCGGTGGCGTCGCCACCGTTATCGTGGATCTCCTCAAGCATTTCCAGAACAGCCTGGTTAGCGCCACCGTGCAGCGGGCCGGACAGCGCGTTGATACCAGCCGCGATGGAAACGAAGATGTTGGCCTGGGAAGAACCAACCATGCGCACGGTAGAGGTGGAGCAGTTCTGCTCGTGGTCTGCGTGCAGGATGAGCAGCTTGTCCAGCGCCTTGGTCAGGATTGGATCCTGCTCGTAGTCCTCAGTCGGGTAGCCGAACATGTTGCGCAGGAAGTTCTCGCGCGCGTTCAGCTTGTTGTCTGGGTACATGTATGGCTTGCCCTTGGACGCGCGGTAGGCGTAAGCAGCGAGCATTGGAACCTTGGCCATCAGGCGGTAGGTGTTGAGCTTCTGGAAATCCTCGTTCAGGGGATCCAGGCTGTCCTGGTAATAGGTGGACAGGATGTTCACGGAGGATGCCATCACGCTCATTGGGTGGGCATCGCGTGGGAACACGCGGAACTGGGACTTGAAGTCCTCGTCCAGCAGGGTGTGCTTCCGGATGTTCTGGTTGAACTCTTCCAGCTGCTCAGAGTTAGGCAGTTCGCCGTTGATCAGCAGGTAGGAGACTTCGTTGAAGGTGGCCTTGTTGGCCAGATCTGCAATGTCGTATCCGCGGTAGCGCAGGATTCCGGCGTCGCCATCGATGTAGGTGATGGCGGATTTGGTGGATCCGGTGTTCACGTATCCGGGATCCAGGGTGGTCAGACCCGTGGTGGCCAGCATCTTGCCAAGCGCTACACCGTCGTTGCCTTCGGTGGCCTTGACGATGTCCATTTCGTATTCTCCACCTGGGTAGTGGAGGACGGCCTTTTCTGCATTTTCGGAAGCCATGTGAGATCCCTTTCTGAAGCTCGCTTGCTTAGTGTTTCAGCGCGTTCCAGTGTAGCGCCTAGCACGTAGCCCTGTTTCGCCCTATTCCTTTGCCCTGCTTCACCGTGGGCTGTGCCGCTGGTGGATCGGGGCGCGCGTCCTCCGGTGTGCGGAGGAGCGACTATTCATGGGACTCACCACACAATAGCGAAATTGTGAACTGAACAACATGGACTTTCGCCAACGATCTTCGCCCCTACCCCCACCACATTTGCAGGCACCTGCACTCACCACTGCATTCCATATATTTTCTTGTCTATTTTTCTCACACTCTCGCGTGGGTGACTACCCACCGACTAACCTTGTTGGAAGTTTCCGTTCCTTCTGAAACAAACTCGTAGAAAGCACCCAGAGCATTGAGCAACGAATTCCCCACCATTCCCGCTGACCTGATTCCCTCCGATGGACGCTTTGGCTGTGGCCCGTCCAAGGTGCGCGTGGAACAGCTGCAGGCCATTCAGGATCACGCAGACATCATGGGCACCTCGCACCGCCAGTCGGGTGTCAAGGATGTCGTGGGTTCTATCCGCTCGGGTCTTACTGAGCTGTTCCAGCTCCCTGAGGGTTACGAGATCATCCTTTCCCTGGGTGGCGCTACCGCGTTTTGGGATGCCGCATCTTTCGGTCTGATCCGCAAGAAGTCCGCTCACCTCACCTACGGCGAGTTCTCCGGCAAGTTCGCCACTGTCTCCAAGCAGGCTCCATGGTTGGATGAGCCTCAGGTGGTGAAGGCTGAGCCTGGAACGGCTCCTTCCCCTTCTGAGCTGGATGGCACGGATGCCGATGTGGTTGCGTGGGCTCACAATGAGACTTCCACGGGCGCGATGGTGCCGGTCAAGCGCCCTGACACGGACGCTTTGGTTTTGATCGACGCCACCTCCGGCGCCGGCGGCCTTCCCGTAGATATCAAGGAAGCGGACGTTTACTACTTCTCCCCACAGAAGTGCTTCGCTTCTGATGGTGGCCTGTGGCTGGCTGCTTTCTCCCCTGCTGCTCTGGAGCGCGTGGAGGAAATCGCCGCATCTGATCGCTACATCCCAGCGTTCCTGGATCTGAAGACCGCGGTGGATAACTCCCTGAAGAACCAGACGTACAACACCCCAGCGGTGGCCACGCTGCTCATGCTGGATAACCAGCTGCAGTGGATGAACGCCAATGGTGGCCTGGACGGAATGGTCAAGCGCACCACCGAGTCTTCCGAGATTCTCTACAAGTGGGCCGAGTCCCGCCCCGAGGCTTCCGCTTATGTGCAGGATCCTGCAAACCGCTCTCTCGTGGTGGGCACCATCGATTTCTCCGATGAGATTGACGCAGCGAAGATCGCCAAGATCCTCCGCGCTAACGGCGTGCAGGACACCGAGCCTTACCGCAAGCTGGGCCGCAACCAGCTGCGCATCGGCATGTTCCCGGCTATCGACCCCGAGGACGTGCGCAAGCTGACCTCAGCCATCGATTTCATCATCGACGGTGGCCACGCTCAGGCGTAATTCGAAGTTTTTTGCAATCGCGCGCGGCGAAGGGACTGTTGCTCCCACGCCGCGCGCGTTGCGTTTACTAAGGTAGAACCACTATCTACTTCCCCGATTCACCCAGGAGGCCCCCTTTGCAGGAGCTCAAGCTGATCCTTGCCGAAAGCGATACCGCCTCCTTGGTGCTGCGCGAGGTGGAATCCGGAGCGGAGTTCTTCCTCCCCGTCACGGAGGAATTGTGTTCTCTTCTTTCCGACGCCAACCCTGTCCCCTCAGCATCTGAGTACACAGATGCTGGTGGGGATCAGCTGGGGCGCGGTATCTCTCATCTGAGCAGCGTGCCCAATGCGAGCGATTCGTCCAGTGCACTCGCTTCCAGCGTCTCGTCTCCCAGCGCGCTGTCCACGGGCAACTTCGCTACCGATGACGAGCCTTCTGAGCAGCCAGATGTAGCGCAACCAGACGCGGGGATTGCCGGGGTTTCCTCCAGTGCTGGTGCAAGCAGCGTCGATGCAACCAGCACCGAGCCGTTCAGCACCGGTTCCAGCAGCGCTGGCACCACCAGCCCCAATACGACCAACACCAGTGCAGCCAGCACCGACGCGACCGGCGCAGAGAAGCCAAGCTCCATCCACTCCGGCCATGCAGCCAGGGATGAATCAGAGAAGAAGCGGCGTCACCGCATCCGCATCAACATGACCCCCCGCACCATTCAGGATCGCATTCGTCATGGTGCGAGCATTGAAGAGTTGGCGGCAGAGGCAGATACTGATGAGTCCCGGATCGAGCCCTACGCCTGGCCAATCCTGCAGGAGCGGGCACGCATCGCGGAGTTGGCGCATTCCGCCCACCCCGTGACCGGTGAAGGCCCCTCTAAGCAGACCCTATGGGAAGTTCTCGCAGCGGCTCTGGCCGCCCGCGGTTCCACCGTGAGCGATACCGAATGGGTGGCTTTCCAGGACTCCGCCCGTCGCTGGGTAATTTCCGTGCGCTGGGAAAAGGAATCCGCGGGCCAGGCTTCCCTGCATGAAGCGGATTTCCACTTCGAGCAAGCGGTCTCCGGCCCGTCCCTGGCCCACCCACTGAATTCAGTGGCCAGCGACCTGGTGGATCCTCGTTATCGTCAACCGGTGCGTCGGATTTCCGCGGTGACCCCGCTGTTAGACGCGAACCCCACGGAGGATGATTTCTCCGAATACGATAACTACGACGATCAAGGCAACGAGCTCCGCGAGGACTCCCCAGCTGAGCCACGCGAGGATTTCCTCCTGCACCCCAATGATGAATCGGATGCCCCGCGCAGCAAGCGCAAGCGCAAGTCTGTCACCCCGCATTGGGAAGACGTCCTGCTCGGCGTGCGCACCAACCCGCGTAAGAAGAAGTAGGGGTTAGCGGCCATGGAAGACACCAAGACTCTGGTCACGCTCTGGTTTGTTTCGGCCGCCCAGCCACGCACCATTCTGGAGGCTGAACCGCATCCTGATCGCGGGTTCGCACGGAAATACCTCGCGCAGTACAACCCCAGTTGGCCACTCACCCACATCGGGGATTTTGACATGACCCGAAGCGCCCCTCCTGGCGTCGATGAATTCTATATCGGTGGCTACGGTGGCCTCTCCGTGGTGCAGACCGTGTTCACCGGCCAGCCGGTCATCTCGGAGATCCCGGAGCGCTACCGCACCCTGGTGAACTCCACGGATGTGTACGCGGTGGCCGTGGGGACCAGCGACTCCCCGGAGGAATTCGCCGAATACGGAGCCTTCGCTCACTGGGCCGGTGGCACGCTCAAGCGCGCGTTTTCCGCCACCCGGGAGACGGTCTTTGAAGACCAGGGTCTCCCCTACGCCTTCGAGTCCTCGTTCTGGGCGGGCAATGCTCCCGCAACAGGCATCCAGCTCCCCTTCATCCCGGCACAGCTGGCGCGCGCCGCGGAGAAGGAATGGCTGGGATTCTCTCCAGCTGATGCGGATTTGGACGTCCCCATCAGCGCTTTCGCTACGGATGGCCGGCCAGAGGTGAAGGCTGAGATCAAGCCAGAGCGACTCACTGGCCGGGGTAATTCCAGGTCCCAGGAGATCGCCAGCTCCAGCAACGAGCAAGGGTACGACGATTACTCCGAGCTCCGCAGCTCATCTCGCAGCGAGGAACCCAGCAATAAACAGCTGGCTGTGGACCTCGCGAAGGCTGCAGGCAGCGCAATTGGGGCAGGCTCGAAGAAGCTCAGCGCGCTGGCTGGAAAGATCGGCGATGAAGTGCGCCGCCGTGCCCGGAACACGGACCGCCCCAAGCAGGAAAAGTCCCCCCAGCCGCCCACGGACGCCCCGGAATAGACCTGCGCCGGAATAGACCGGCACAGGAGCAGCGAACCTCAGCGAGAGCTACTCAGCAGCGCCGTTATCGCGCGCGAGGCGTCGCATCCGGTGGAAGTGATCGACCGGCCCATTGCCCTGACCCACGTGCAGCTCATCGGCGAACTCAATGGATTCGCGGAGCCATTCGCTGGCCCACTCCACTGCCTTCTCGGGCGAATCTCCAGCTCCCAGGCGAGTAGCCAGAGCCGAGGAGAGTGAGCAGCCAGTCCCGTGAGTGTTCTTGGTTTCCACGCGCTCCACTTCCACGGTGTGCACGCTGCCATCTGCCTGCACCAGGGCATTATCCGCCCGGCCGCTGGCCAGGTGTCCGCCTTTGACCAGCACGCTGACGTTCATCTGCGCGGCAAAGCGCGTCGCCTGCTCGATGGCCTCCTCCAGGGTGCCCGCGGTTTCGCCTTCCACCAGCACGGCCAGTTCAGGCAGGTTCGGGGTCACCACCGTGGCCTGACGCGTCAGCTCGCGCACCGCCTGCTCAGCTTCCTCGGAAAGGAGGCGATCCCCGCTGGTGGCCACCATCACCGGATCCAGCACCACGATCGGCACGTCCTGGCGCTCCAGCCAACGAGAGATAGTTTCCGCAGTCACCACATCCCCCAGCATGCCGATCTTCACCGCATCCACGGTCACATCGTCGAACACGCTTGCCAGCTGCGCCTCGAAGAACTCCTGCGGCGGCGCGTGCACCTCGCGCACCCCCTGGGTGTTCTGTGCCACCAGCGCGGTCACCACGGCCATACCATAGCCTCCCGCGGCACCGATGGACTTCAGGTCCGCCTGCACTCCCGCCCCACCCGTGGGGTCTGTGCCGGCGATGGATAGCACCCGTGGAATCTCTTGCATGTTCTCCTACTTTCGTTCTGTGGCCGCATAGAAACCGATGGCCGCTGCGGTGGCCACGTTAAGCGAATCCGTGCCAGGCTGCATCGGGATCTTCGCCCGCACGTCCGCAGCCCGCATGGCATGTTCAGTGAGGCCAGGTCCTTCGGCACCCACCATGATGGCCACTTTGCCATTATTTTTTTCGACGCCACCAACCACGTCCCGCAGCTCATTCTCCGTGTTCGGGGTGAGAGCCACCACGGTGTACCCGCGGTCTTGCAGTTCGGTGAGTTGGCGCTGCCAGGTGGTGGGCGTCCCAGAGAAGTGCGCGAACGGCACCTTGAGCACATGCCCCATGCTCACGCGGACGCTCCGGCGGTACAGGGGATCAGCTGTTCCCGCCCCGAACAGCACTCCGCGCACCCCTAGGCCTGCGGCGTTGCGGAAGATTGATCCGATATTCTCATGATCGCCCACGCCCTCGAGCACGCAGAGCACGTGCGGCTGATCATCCGCATTCGCGGCATCCAGCACATCTTGGACACTCAATTCCTCAGCCCGATTCGCGGCGGCTACTAGCCCGCGGTGCATATCAAACCCCGCGACCTCTCGGAGAGTCTCGCGGCTCACGGAGTACAGGGCAACCCCGGAAAGGGCAGCTGCCAGTCCCGGTTGGTGGTTTTCTGATCGGGGGGAGGTGGCGTCGATAAGAAAACGAAGTTTCTCCGGAAAACCGACCACGCACCTGACCGGGTAACGGGAGTTCAACAGGCGAGGAACCACCAGGTTGCCCTCGGCGATCACCAGACCCTTGCCGCCGGGGAGATCCGGGCGGGAATCGGAGGAGTTGAGATGGCGGATGTCATCGAGCCGGGGGTCTGCGGGATCCTCGATATGGATGGGCTCGATGAGTTCAGACATGCGGTTAAGACTACTGGAGGGCTTCCATCACGGGATCCACGGCGAAGTAGACCACGAACAAGATAGCCACCATGTAGAGCAGTGGGTGGATCTTCTTGGCGTTGCCCGCGACCAGGCCCATCAGCACGTAGGCAACGAAGCCCACGCCGATGCCGTTGGCGATTGAATACGTGAACGGCATGATCACGATGGTGAGGAAAGCCGGAAGAGCGATGTGGAACGCGGAGAAATCAATCTCCGTGATCTGGCTCATCATCATCGCGCCCACGATCACCAGCACTGGGGCAGCTGCCTCGATGGGCACCACGTCATACAGCGGGGTGAGGAACATGGCCAGCAGGAACAGCACGCCGGTGACCACGTTGGCAAGGCCGGTGCGGGCGCCATCGGCAATGCCGGCGGCGGAGTCCACGTAAACCGTGTTGGAGGAGGCAGAGGAAGCGCCACCGACCACGGCACCCACGCCCTCGACAACCAGGGCGCGCTTGAGATCTGGGAGGCGGTTCTCCTCATCCATGAGGTTCGCCTGCTTGCCCAGGGCGGTCATGGTGCCCATCGCATCGAAGAAGTTGGCCAGCACCAGCGTGAACAGCAGCAAGGTAGCGGCCAAAACGCCGACGCGGCTGAACGCGCCCAGCAGGTCAACTGCTCCCAGGAGAGACAGATCCGGGATGCCACCGAAAGAATCCGGGAGGGTTGGGACAGCGAGGTTCCAGCCGGTGGGGTTGGCCTGGCCGTCCTTGAATGAAGGGCCGGAATCGGTGAACGCTTCCACGATCATCGCGATGATGGTGGTGGCCACGATGCCGATGAACAGGCCACCGCGGATATTGCGGACAACCATGACGCCACAGATGATCAGACCCAGCACGAAGACGAACGTGGGCCACGATGCCAAGGAGCCATCAATGCCCAGGCTCACGGGAACGGTGGTGTGGGCGGCATCTGGCACGCGACGCACAAACCCGGAATCCACCAGGCCAATCATGGCGATGAACAAACCAATGCCCACGCCGATGGCCGCCTTGAGGGAGGAAGGAATGGAGTTGAAGACAGCCTCGCGGAAACCAGTGAGAGCCAGCGCCACGATGACCAGACCGTTAATGACCACCAGGCCCATGGCCTCTGGCCAGGTCAGCCCCTCGGCTGCCACGAACGTGACCGCTACCAGCGTGTTGATGCCCAAACCCGTGGCGATGCCGAACGGGTACTTGGCGATCACGCCGAACAGGATGGTCATGACACCCGCAGCGAAGGCGGTGGCAGCAGCCACGCGGGAACCACCGAGGACATCTCCATTGATATCCGCACCCGTGCCGATGATCAGCGGGTTGAGGATCACGATGTAGGCCATCGCGAAAAAGGTCACCACCCCGGCGCGAACCTCGGTGGAGTAGCTGGAGCCACGCTCGGAAATATGGAAGTAGCGGTCTAGTGCGCCGCGGGATTTAGTGGCCGCAGGCTGATCCGCGGAGTGTGGCTGTGCCATAGCTTGATGAATGTCTCTCTTGATTCACGAACGTCAAAATGCCCACGAGAATATGAACGAATCATAGATTCCCACTAAGACACAGCATTTCACAACATTCAGGCACCCACCCGGGGGATTTAAGGGCGCCTTGATGGTTGCGCTGAGGGTGTGAGAGAGGCGCGCGAGGGTTGCACAAGAGCGGCATGCAGCCGTTAGCTGAACCGCTGAATTCCCTCATCATCAAAGGCGCCATAGGGCACCGGGCTCGCGGCGGACTCCGACTGCTCCTTGGTGGCCGAATGCGCGCCACAACCAAAGGTGGCATGCACCACGTGCCCGTCCGCGGAGAACTCATTGGTGCACGCCCCGAAATTGGTCTCCACGCTGTTGAACGGCAGGTAGAAGGCACACGTCCGGCACATCATCGAGGCTTGCTCGGCGAACTCACTGTTCGGACCGTATTCTCCCGTGCGCCAGCGCTGCACAGTTTCCTTCAGCCCGCGCTCGGAGAGCGTCTGCGCGGCCTCCGGGTTACGTGGGAAACCACCGTTGGTGGTGAGTTCACGCCACGAGCTGAGGCGCTCATCATCATGACGCGGCGGCAAGGTGTCTCCCGGCCCGAGGTCGCCCGGCAGCACGCGATCCTCATAAGGCACCCATTCAGGAGCTCGAGTGGCCTTCTTTCCCGCCTGCAGTCCCACCTCGTTGATGGTGATCGCTCGCGTCCCCGGCACGCTGGCCAGCACTGCGACCCATTCCCAGTCCGGGTATCCCGCCATGTGACAGCGGAAGCGGTGCACCACCAGATCCCCTTCGACAATCGCGGCGAGGTGCTCCCCTATGGCGTCGGAAGAATCCGCAATTTCCCCTAGTGCCTCCAGGGCCACCTGCACTGCATCCTCGGTGAAAAGGATGGGGTTCACGCTGGTTTTTCCGGAATTTTTACTACTCACGCTCTCTATTATGCCTACCGGTGGGGCACTATTGTTCACATGATCGCTGTAAGCCTCTCCCGTTTCCGCCGCTGCCTGGCGCCTTTGCTGGCGGTTGCCTTGGTCTCCACCTGTGTTTCCGCGTGCGATTCCTCATCTACCGGTGGCTCCGATTCTGCTGCGCCTGGCAGCTCTTCGCTTCCCGGTATTCCCGACGCCAACCCTGACTCCTACGCTCATCTTGTTCCAGAGATCACCGCTGAGCATCCGTGGGATTCCAACTCCTTCACCCAGGGGTTGGAGATGGATCTCAGCGGAGAACTGGTGGTGGGTACCGGGCTGAATGGGAAATCGCGGATCTATCGGACCTCGGTGGACGGCGTGCAGAGCGATGCACAGACACTGGATCCGAAGTATTTCGGGGAGGGCATCACCATCCACGGTGATTCCGTGTGGCAGCTCACGTGGAAGGAAGGCACTGCGTTTCGCCGGGATCTGAACACTTTGGAGGAAAAGGCGACTGCCTCTTACGAGGGTGAAGGCTGGGGGCTGTGCTCCGATGGGCAGAGGCTGATCATGTCTGATGGCTCCGGCACGCTTTCTTTCCGCGATCCGGAAACCTTCGCGGAGATTGGCTCGCAGGAAGTCCGGCTGGATGGGAAGGCCACTTCTGAGCTCAATGAGCTGGAGTGCACCGAAGACGGCAAGGTGCTGGCCAATGTGTGGCAGACAAATGCGATCTATGAGATCAACCCGGAAAACGGTGAGGTAACCGGGGTAATTGACACCACGGGTGTGTTCCCCGCCCAGGACAAGCCTGGTGCGGATGTGCTCAATGGCATCGCGCAGATCCCCGGCACGGACCGTTACCTACTCACGGGAAAGCTCTGGGACACCCTGTACGAAGTTCGCTTCACGCCGGCCATGTCCTAGCATGAAACACGTGAGTGAGACTTCCCAGCAGCCCGAAAACAGCCAGCCAGTTGCCAAAGCGACGGCGGGAACAGCAGGAACGGCAGGAACAGCGAAGAAGCTGACGAAGAAGCAGAAGCGGCGCAGGGCTCAGCGCAAGCAGCTGTTGACCGTTCTGGCGATTGCCGCGGTTGCCGCGGCAATCATTGGCGCGGTCTTTGCCTACACCAAATGGCAGGACAACCGGGTGGCTACCTTGCCCCAGGATCAGCGGATCACCGCGGTGGTCAATGGAGAAGAAACTGCGTTGGCGCCGTACCGCGCCTGCGAGCTGGATGATAAGGATTGCCAGAACGGCGAGCCCGTCTCGCTGGACACCGCCGGTGCCAGCGAGATCACGCTGAAGCTTCCCAAGGATGTGTATGACCACGATTGGGCAATGCTAAAAATCTTCGATGACCCCGGGGCCAACGAGGAAAAGTATTACAAGGCAGATGAGGCCAAGGAAGTAACTATTCCTTTGGAGTCCGAGCAAACCACGGCTGAGAACGCCAAGCCGAAACTGGCCGTGCTGGAGATTCACAGCATGCTGGTGGGCCTAGATAGCAATGGGGACCAGACCCCGTACAACGTGGTCTGGTCCATCGCTCCGAGCCAGTAGCTGGCCGGTAGCACTCAGCGGTTTGCAGCTCTAAGCGTCCAGCTCGCGCGCGATCGTGCGCAGGATCTCGGCGATCTGGTGGGCTTCCTTGGACTCAGGACGGCGGCCAGCTTCCAGGGCTGGAAGCACGCGCGAATCCAGCACAGTGATGGTGTCCTGCACCATTCCAGCCAGCTCTGCAGGCTTGTACTTGTGCTTGGCCTTGCGGGGGCCTTCGTCCAGCACGGTGACGCGAAGCGCCTGCGGGCCGCGTCGACCGGCCGCGAAATCGTATTCGAGTCGCTGACCCGGTGTCAGTTCGGTGACTCCATCGGGGAGAACTTGGGAGCCCACATAGACGTCTTCATCGCCTGGGTTGGATACAAACCCGAAGCCGCGAGCGGCGTCGTACCACTTCACTTTGCCGATAGGCATGCTGTCACCTTTAACTTCCGTCTCAATACTTTGGCACTCATGGGGAGTGCCGCGCACGCGGGTGCTGGGTGTGCACACGAATGCGGGCAATAAATGAACAGTCAGCATACATAAGCGCAGGGCAAGTCCCAAATGTCACTCTCGTCCCAATTGCACGAGGGCAACTTGTGATCTTCCTCACATTACGATTAGGTAACGAAGTGGTCTCTTTTGTATAAAGCGCAGGCCAGTGCGTTTTCGCAATATGTTCGTTCCCACACCTATTCCGGTAACAACGTGACTCAATCTTTATAAACCGTTATCTTTGGCCAAGACCAACCGCAGCACCCCTCCCGGGGTACTGCACGAGGACCCCACCACTGCCTGTGGTGGCGGCTTCAGAAATCTCAAGAGAAACATTTAAACGAGGACTACATATTGTCGCGATACCGCGGCACCTCGGAAGGGAAACTCACAGACCATGGGACGCCACCAAAAGCGCAACTCTTTCTCCAGCTCCTCCCGCATCGCCCTCGCCGGCGTTGCAATCATCGGAGCCACCGCACTTGCTCCAACCGCAGCACAGGCTGCACCTGATTCCGATTGGGATCGCCTGGCACAGTGTGAGTCCGGCGGAAACTGGGCCATCGACACCGGCAACGGCTACCAGGGTGGCCTGCAGTTCTCTCCTTCCACCTGGTCCGGTTACGGCGGCGGCGAGTTCGCTCCCACCGCAAACCGTGCATCCCGCGAGCAGCAGATCGTTGTTGCAGAGCGCGTTCTGGCCGGTCAGGGCTGGGGAGCATGGCCTTCCTGCTCCAGCCGTCTGGGCCTGAACTCCGCCCCAACCCAGCGCACCGCTCCAGGCGCTCCTGCCGCTGCACCTGCTCAGCAGATCCAGCGCGCTACCCAGCAGATCGCGCAGCAGCGCGACGTGCTGGCCGTAGATGCCATCTACAACGGCCTGGAGGCACAGGCTAAGGCTCAGGGCTTCGTTATTCCTCAGCAGGTCGCCGACCTCTACAAGGCTCACCGCCACGAGCTCAACGGCGCACTGACCGAGTACAACGCTCAGGTGGAAAACATCAACGAGCAGGTCGAGAACGTTAATGATTTCGTCGCTCAGGCTGGCGTGATCCGCTAAAACGGACTTCACCGCGGCGCTATTCTTCTAGCGCACTAAATAAGCGGGTAGCAGCTTCGTGCTGTTACCCGCTTTTTCCGCGTCCGCACACAAAAAAATTCACCGCCCAAAAGCTGCGGTGAATCAAGTGGTGAAGCGCAAACCTACTTGTTGATCACGGTGTGGGGATGCACGTAGCTCAGGGTGGAAGGATCCACGGGGAGATCGACATCACCGTATGGGCTCAGGGCACCAGCGGTGCCCGCAACCAATTCCGTGACTGCATGCTTACCTTCGGGGACGTTGGTCGGCCAGCCCGGATCGACATAGCCCTTTTTCGATACGTTTGACATACCGTTCATCATTCCACATCACCGGCAGATTTACCCATACTCGGAGATCTCCACGTTCCCCCGTTCCCCCTATGGCCGAGGGCGTTAGAATAGAACGATTATGACTGCACACTCGGAGACTCCGGAACAGTCCCCCGCTCATCCACTCACCTACCCACAGTGGCTGGCAAGGCATTCGGATGAAGACATCGCCCAGCTCTTGCGCACCACCCGCGCCCAGGGCGTTTCCTGGACCAATGAACCGCTCCCCGGAACCCCTGCTGAGCCCTCTCTGCGGCACCTCACCGCCCTTCAGCTGGCTATTCTCCACGCCGCGGTGGAACTAGACGCAGCCTTTCACCCGGTGTCCCTGCCAGATCTGCGCGCCACCCTCACCGAGCTTTTCGATATTTCCGGCACTCCCGCCACGGCTCGCCCTTCTACCGAAGACGTCTCTGAGAACATCCTGCAGCTCACCCACCTGGGCCTGTTGTTTGCCCCGGAGCTCTCGCTCACCTCTGCAGACCTGGATCCAGAAGCCCAACTGAAGATTCCCGCGCATCTTCCCGCGCTCTTCGATCCCACTACCGATCAACTCTGGCGCCTGGCCGATTGCCACCGCTGCCCCATTCCCACCGACGAACTGCCGGGCACGGTGGAGGGGCTGCCACCGCGTCAGCGTCGGCTATTGGGCACGTTGTCCATGGCTGGCGGGGTGGGGCATTCGGCCACCTTGCGCCCCGATGCCGACCCTGAAGCACCACTGCCCACCATGGTCCGCCTGGGCGTGCTGGATCAATTGGACGATTCCACGGCTCGGCTCTCCGGTCGCGTGGCCACGTACTTGCGGGGTGGCCTCATCGCCCCTGCTGGCGGGAGTTTTCCTTCCTTTGTTGCCGACGCCACCCTTCCCCCATCCACCTTCTCCCCCACTCTGAAGGCCGATTCCGCTGGCTCCGCCACCGCAGTGCAGACGATTCAAGAGCTCAGTGCGCTGATTCACGATATCGGCGCCCATCCCATTCAGCCCTTGACCAACGGCGGTTTGGGTACTCGCGAGCTGGGTAAAGTGGCGCGGCGGCTGGATTTCGCCCCGGAGCTGGTCTTGCAAAGGCTCACCGAACTCCATCTCTGTAACCTGCTGGCCCGGGAGTTCCCGGAACCTCCGCCACGGGAGAATGCCGGGCAGACCCAGTGGAGCATCACGGAATTGGCGCTGGATTTCCTCGAAGCGCCCCTGGCCACCCAATGGGCAATCCTCCTACTGGGTTGGGCGGGTTCTCCGTATCAAACGTGGCGGGCACGCGAAGAGGAATCCCGCCCGCTGGAACCACAACTCAATGCTCCCATCGCCAAAGAGCTGCGCGCGTTCTTTCCCGGCGCGTTCACGGCACCCAATTCCGCCGGGTTCCTCTGGGCTGCACGGCCAGCACTCGCCGCGGAGACCACCCACGTGGCATGGACCCATTTAGTGCAGGAGGCCACGCAACTTGGTTTGCTAGCCACCGACAGTTCCGCCCGCAGTGCCAACCCCGCACCCAGCGGCACGTCCGCACTGCGCGCCCTCAGTGAAGTGTTGGTGGATCGCCGGGAGAAAATTGCTGCTGATCAGGCCTTGAGCTTCGCTGAGGTTCTGGGGGAGCTAGCCGAAAAGTTGCAGGCCCTGCTCCCCGACCCGGTGGATATGCTCATCGTGCAGGGGGATCACACCATCATGGCCCCGGGCATTCTGCGCTCGGAAGATCACCAAATGCTCGCCCGGTTCGCAGACGCGGAATCCACGGGTATGGCCAGCGTGTGGCGGGTGAGCAAGAGCTCCGTTCACCGCGCGCTGTCCCACGGTGATTCCGCATCCTCCATCTTGGTTTTCCTGAGCCGGCTGACTCCGGGTGGTGAGGCAGGGGTTCCCCAATCTCTGCGCTATCTGCTGGAGGATGCAGACCGCGCCCTTGCCGAAGGAACAGTGGCACTCAGCCAACAGGCACACGCCATCGCCCACCGGGTGCCAACCCCTCAGCGCCATACGCTGGAAACCACCCACGATTACGAAGCGGGGGACTCCCGCGAGCTCGCCGAGGCCGTGGAAAGTTTCCGCCGCACCCTGCAAAGCGAAAGCATCCAGGCGCTAGATGGAAGCACCAGCACCGCCAATACCCGCACCGTGCGCACCTCCCGGGAAATCATGTCCGAGCTGCGCCGCGCCTATTCCGCGGGCACGAAGGTGCGCCTGCATTACGTGGACCATGCCGGTGCCCGGGCGCGGGACTGGATCTCCATCGTCATGATGAGCCCCTCCACAATTTCGGCAGTCGTGGAGGATTCCGGAGACAACCTGGTGGTGCAGCCACATCGCGTGGCCGCCCTGGAAGTGCCAATTTAAGTAAACTTGATTGATTGTTCAGACGGCGGCCGGGTTGGCGTCGGGAAAAAGGTTGCGAAGAAGAAGGAAGAAGGGGTCACGCTTGAGCATTGGAACCGGACCGCTCATTGTGCAATCGGATAAGACTGTGCTGCTGGAGATCGATCACGAGCAGGCCACCGAAGCCAGAAATGCGCTCGCCCCGTTCGCGGAGTTGGAGCGAGCCCCCGAGCACATTCACACGTATCGCATTACCCCGCTGGCGCTGTGGAACGCCCGCGCCGCAGGTCATGATGCGGAGCAGGTCATGCATGTGCTGGAGACGTACAGCCGCTTCCCCGTGCCGCAGCCGCTGCTCATCGATATTGCGGAGACGATGGAGCGCTACGGGCGCTTGACTCTCCACAAGGATCCGGCTCACGGGCTCACGCTGACCACCACTGACCGCGCGGTGCTCACGGAGATCCAGCGCCACAAGCGGATCAAGCCGATGCTGGGTGAGGTTCTGGACGAGGACACCGTGGTGGTGCACCCCTCGGAACGCGGGCGGCTGAAGCAGGAACTGCTCAAGGTGGGTTGGCCGGCTGAAGACCTGGCCGGTTACGTGGATGGCGAAAAGCACCCCATTTCGCTGAGCCGCGAGCACGAGCAGTGGGAGCTGCGCGATTACCAGGAGATGGCCGCGGATAGCTTCTGGGAGGGCGGCTCCGGAGTGGTGGTGCTGCCCTGCGGCGCGGGCAAGACGATGGTGGGCGCGGCCAGCATGGCTAAGGCGCAGGCCACCACGCTGATCCTGGTGACCAACACCGTGGCTGGGCGGCAGTGGAAGGATGAGCTCATTCGGCGCACCTCGCTGACCGAGGATGAGATCGGCGAGTACTCCGGTGAGCGCAAGGAAATCCGCCCGGTAACTATCGCTACGTACCAAGTGGTCACGCGCAAAACCAAGGGTGAATTCCGCGCCCTGGAGCTCTTTGATTCCCGCGACTGGGGATTGATCATCTATGACGAAGTGCACCTGCTCCCCGCCCCGGTCTTCCGCATGACCTCTGACCTGCAGTCGCGGCGTCGGTTGGGATTGACCGCCACCCTGGTTCGCGAAGATGGACGCGAAGGCGACGTGTTCAGCCTGATCGGCCCAAAGCGTTACGACGCCCCATGGAAGGACATCGAGGCCCAAGGGTGGATTGCGCCCGCGGATTGCACCGAGGTGCGCGTGCAGCTCACCGATGCCGAGCGCATGGTTTATGCCACCGCGGAGCAGTCGGATAAGTACCGCCTGGCCGCCACCACTCCCACCAAGAACAAGGTGGTGCGGCGCATCATGTCCATGCACCCCGATGAGCCCACGCTCATCATCGGCGCCTACTTGGATCAGCTGCATGAGATCAGCGAGGAATTCGATATCCCCGTGATCGATGGCAAGACCGGTAATGCCACGCGCGAGAAGCTCTATCAGCAATTCCGCGAGGGTGAGATCCGCGTGCTCGCTGTGTCCAAGGTGGCCAACTTCTCCGTGGACTTGCCCGGCGCGTCCGTGGCCATCCAGATCTCCGGCACGTTCGGCTCCCGCCAGGAAGAGGCACAGCGGCTGGGGCGCATCCTGCGGCCCAAGCCCAATGGTGGCGGCGCGTTTTTCTACTCGATCGTGGCCCGTGACACACTGGATGCTGATTACGCCGCCCATCGCCAGCGCTTCTTGGCTGAGCAGGGCTACGGTTACCGCATCATCGATTCCTTCGATCTCCCTGAGGTCGCAGATGGAGACACTCCATGAACACTTTCATGACCCCTTTCGATTTCCCCGTTGATGAAAACTACGCGCGCAAGCACAATGAATTCTTCCGCGACGCCAAACGCCTGCAGCTCTCCGCCGGCATCCTCGCACTGATTTCGGTGGCGGGTGCAGCCGCGCTCTTCCTCACCCTCGGCGTGACGCTGGTGTCCGTGGCATTCGGCATGACCCTCGGATTCTTCGCGCTGCTGTGCCTCATCATCATCCCGATCCTGCCGCGCAAGATGGGTGCCCCGCAGCACTATTACGACTCTTATGACCTGGTCCCCGCCGTGGTCGCGCAGGTCAACCCGCGGGATCTGGTCCTTCTTTCTTTGACCGACGCCAACTCTGACCCCTCCAAGTCATCTCGCCCAGCTTTGGCGGCGCGAGCAGTCACGTCTATCCCCGGTGTGCCGCGGGAAGTGGGAGCGCATGTGCCGTCAATGGCCGTGACTGGAATGCAGACGTTGCACTCCAAGGGCCTTTATGAAGAGATCTCACCGATGCCCGTGGCTTGGGGAACGCAGGATGAATCAGTGTGGAAGCGCGCTGAGGAAGAGATCCCCGCTGACCAGTGGGCTGCACTGGAAGGGCGAATGAATCTGCTGGACGAGGTGCTGGCAACCAAGCGTAATTTGCTGCTGCTGGATCCGGAAAAGCATGGGATTCGCTTGAAAAATCAGGATTAGCTGCGGAAACCCAGTTGCTCCGTGCCACACTGGATCAGAAAGAGTGATCAGGTACACATTGCGGGATGCACCCGCTAACATGTCCTGAAGATTGTTCAACAATCCGAGACTGGAACAATCCGAGACTGGGATCCGAAAGTGGGAGCACAATCCATGGCACACAACACTGCAGAGCTGCACATAGACCTCAATGCAGACCTGGGAGAAACCACCGCGGGTAACCCCGTGAGTGATGACGCGGCCATGGTGGGCATCGTCTCCAGCGCGAACGTGGCCTGCGGTTTCCACGCGGGCGACCCTCACGCCATTGCGCAGACCGTAGCCGCAGCTCATTCCCACGGAGTCAGCATCGGTGCCCACGTGGGTTATAACGATCTGCGCGGTTTCGGACGTCGATTCATCGACTACGTCCCGGAAGAACTAGCTGCGGAAACCCTGTACCAAATCGGTGCGCTCGATGCCCTTTGCCGAGCCGAGGGCACCCAGGTACGCTATGTGAAGCCACATGGTGCGCTGTACAACACCATCGTGCATCACGAAGCCCAGGCCAAGGCTGTGATTGACGGCATCAAGGCCTTCGGTGATCTCCCCGTCATGCTCCTGCCCGGAGCAGTAGCTGGCGAATACGCGCAATCTCGCGGCCTCCGCGTGATCCAGGAAGTTTTCGCTGATCGCGCCTACAACCCAGATGGAACGCTGGTCTCTCGTCGCGAGACAGGCGCGGTGCTACATGATCCCGAAGCGATCGCCCAGCGCGTGGTTCGCATGGTCACCGAAGGAGAGATCGAGGCCATTGATGGCTCGATCCTGAAGCTGCAGGCAGAATCCGTGTGCGTCCACGGCGATTCCCCGGGATCGGTCACCATGGCGCAGCAGATCCGCGAAGCGCTGGAGAAGAACCAGATCAGCGTGGAAAGCTTCCTCTCATGAGCAGTGCTAATAACTCAGGTGATCAGCGCGCCTCACGGCCAGAGCTGCGACCAGTAGGCACCCGCGCATGGCTCGTGGATCTGCCCGATCTGGATACCGTGATGACGTGGCACGCCCACCTCTCCGAGCACCCACTGCCCGGCCAGGAAGAGGCCATTGCCGCAGCACGCACGGTGTTGGTGCTCTTCGCTACCCGTAAGCACACCATCCAAGCCAAGCCTTTGCTGGAGTCTCTGGCTCCGCAATCCCTCCAGGCCACTGACTCCCGCACGGTGAGCATCGATGTGATCTACGACGGTGAAGACCTGGAGCAGGTGGCCTCGCTGCTGGGTATCTCTGCAACTGAGCTCGTTGAGCGGCACACCCAGCAGGAGTGGAAGGCATCCTTCGGTGGCTTCGCCCCCGGATTCACGTACTGCGTCCCTGCCGGGGATGACTTTTCGTGGGATATCCCCCGCTTGGAAAAGCCCCGCACGGCCGTGCCCAGCGGCGCGGTAGGTCTGGCCGGAAACTTCTCGGCTGTCTACCCGCGCACTTCACCCGGTGGTTGGCAGCTCATCGGCCACACCGAAACCAAGATGTGGAACACCACAGCCAACCCACCTGCGCTGCTCCAGCCTGGGGACAGCGTCAGCTACCGCGCGGTGCGCGAGAACATTGAGTTGCAGGACACGCCTGCGGCTTCCGATGAAGCTTCCTCTACGGCATCCACTCCGGCTTCCGCTTCGGAGAGCACGTCTACCCCGCTGGCTCCCGCTCGTCCGGCCTTCACCGTGGACAACCCCGGCATGCAGACCTTGCTTGAGGACACCGGCCGCGGTGGCTACGGAGACATGGGTGTCAACCGATCCGGAGCTGCAGATAGAACCAGTGCGTGGGTTGCCAACGACGTCGTCGGCAATGCAGGCAATGCAGCAGTTCTGGAGAATATCGGCGGCCTCACGCTGCACGCCACCACCGACGTGGTGGTATGCGCGACCGGTGCAGAAGCCACGCTGAAGGTGCAGGATCAGACCCATCCACTGGCCATTCCCGTGTTGGTGCGGGCGGGTCAGAGCATTTCTCTGACACCAGCGAATGCACCGCACACTGGGCTGCGCCATTACCTCGCGGCTCGCGGCGGGTTCGTGGCCAGCACGGTTCTGGAATCCGCTTCCACGGACGTGCTCTCCGGATTGGGCCCAGCCCCAGTGCAGAAAGCCGACGTGCTGAAGATCGGACACCGCGCCGCACCCCGAGCTATCGGTGAGCCAGCCATCAACCCACTGCGCTCTTCCCGCGAACTGCGCTGTATCCCCGGCCCCCGCGATAACTGGTTCAATTCCGAAGAATTCAGCAAATTCTGCACGCGCGACTGGATCGTCTCCGGGCAATCCAACCGCGTTGGGCTCCGCCTGGAATTACCGAGAGGAGACAGGGGCGGCGTCGAAAAAGAAGATGCCGAAAATAAGGGTCTGCAACGCTCCCACGAGGGCGAACTTGCCTCCGAGGGTATGGTCAGCGGCTGCGTGCAGGTGCCGCCCAACGGTCTGCCCGTGGTGTTCCTGGCCGATCACCCAGTCACCGGTGGCTACCCAGTTATTGCCACTGTGATCAGCGAGGATCTGGACATCGCCGGGCAGCTGGCCCCGGGTGAGACCGTCCGTTTTGTGCCCGTTGATCCAGATACGCTGGCACCCACCGACACTGCGACTGACCCAAGCGCCGAAAACAGCACAACCGCAGAAAATACTGCCCCGGCAGGAGAAAAATCATGAGTACCCAAGGAGAATCCGCCATGAATCAAGAAACTTTCCCCCTGCGCAAGGTGCTGATCGCCAACCGCGGTGAGATCGCCGTGCGCATCGCGCGGACCGCACGCGACATGGGTATCGAATCCATCGCGGTGTACTCCGAAGCTGATGTGGATAACCTCCACCCGCAATTCGCCGATGAGGCCTACGCCCTGCCTGGTAATACCTCGGCGGAAACTTACATGAACATCCCCGCTCTGGTGGATATTGCGTTGCGTGCCGGCGCAGATTGCGTGCACCCCGGTTACGGCTTCCTCTCGGAAAACGCGGACTTTGCGCGCGCGGTCATGGATGCCGGCCTGGTGTGGATCGGACCGACCCCACAGGCCATCGAAGATCTGGGCAACAAGGTCACCGCTCGCACCCTCGCTGCCCGCGCCGGTGCGCCCATGACTCCCGGCACGCCAGATCCCATCGCCACCTGGGAAGAAGCCCGCGATTTCGCCGATGAACACGGCATGCCCATCGCCATTAAGGCTGCGTTCGGTGGCGGCGGACGCGGCCTGAAGGTGGTTTACGAGTACGAAGACATCGAGCAGGCCTTCGCTTCCGCGGGTCGTGAGGCCATCGCGGCATTCGGCAAGGGCGATTGCTTCGTGGAGAAGTTCCTCACCAAGCCCCGCCACGTGGAAACCCAGGTGTTGGCCGATACCCACGGCAACGTGCGAGTAGTGGGAACGCGCGACTGCTCCGTGCAGCGCCGCTTCCAGAAGCTGGTGGAGGAGGCCCCCGCGCCATTCCTCACCGATGAGCAGCGCACCAGCATCATCGAGGGCTCCCGCGACATCATCGCCGAGGCCAAGTACACCGGTGCTGGCACCGTGGAATTCATCGTCGCCGAAGATGGCACCGTGAGCTTCCTAGAAGTCAACACGCGCGTGCAGGTGGAGCACCCCGTCACCGAAGCCGTGACCGGAGTGGACATCATCGCTGAACAGTTCCGCATCGCCGCTGGTCTGGAAATCAGCTTTGACCAGGATCCGCAGTCCAACGGGCACGCCTTCGAGTTCCGCCTGAACGCCGAGGATGCCGCCAACGGGTTTGTCCCCTCCCCCGGTACCGTGCGCCGCTTTGAGGCACCCACCGGCCCAGGCATCCGCGTGGATTCCGGTGTGCGCTCCGGCTCCACCATCCCGGGTTTCTACGATTCCCTCATGGCCAAGCTCATCGTCTCCGGCCCTTCTCGTGACATCGCGCTCAAGCGAGCGAAGGCAGCCCTCAATGAACTGTGCATCGAGGGCGTGCGCACCGTGGTGCCGTTCCACAAGGACATCGTGACCCACCCAGCATTCACCGGGGACTCCCTGGAGGTCTACACCGACTGGGTGGACAAGGAATACCAGCCGGGCGTGGGCAACGGCTATACCGGTAGCTCCGCCGAGGAAATGAACGCCGCTTATGATGAGCGCACCTCAGTCACCATCGAGATTGATGGCCGCCTGCACCGCATGTCTCTGCCCGTTTCTCTGATCGGCGCGGGTCCTTCCCCGCAGGCCGGCCAGAGTGCAGCTGCAGGTCAGGCGGGAAAGTCCGAGGTGGCGTCGAATAAGAATGAAGGCGGCACCGCAGTTCCCTGCCCGTACACCGGCGTGCTGGTGAACTGGCGCGTGGAGGACGGCGAGCAGGTCGAGGCCGGGCAGGCCATCGCCACCGTGGAAGCCATGAAGATGGAGTCCGCCGTGGAGGCTCCCGTGGCGGGAACCGTCACGCGCGCGGACATCCAGGTGGGTGGAAACCTCAACCAAGGCGATACGCTCGCCACCATCGCGGAGGCTTAAACTGGGAGGTATGACCTCCGCAATTTCCCCGCAGGCTGAGCCCGCAGAGCCGAAGCCTTCAGAGCCGAAGCCGTCTGAGTCACGGCCCGCTGTCAACCAGTCTGACTTGGCGGCGGAGGAGCTCACCCGCCGCATCTCCAGCGGCGAGTTCATGCCCGGGGAAAAGCTCAACGAGGTTGCCATTTCCACCCAGCTCAACATCTCCCGCAACACCCTGCGGGAAGCCTTCGCCACGTTGGTGCAGCAGGGCTTGGTCACGCGCATCCCCCACCGCGGGGTTTTCATCACCAAACCCACGCTCACCCAGCTGGAGGAGATCTACGCGCTGCGGCACATCATCGAGCCCGGCGCGCTCCTCTGGGGTTCGCGGGAAGGTTTGGACAACCTGGACGCGATTGTCCGGCGGGCAGAGCGTGCCCGCGATGCGGCGGGTCCTGATCTTATCGACGCCACCGCTGTCTCCAATGCGAATCACGAATTTCACCGCGCCATTGTGGCCAGCGCTCACTCCAAGCACCTCGATACGGTGATGAGCCGTGTGCTGGCGCAGATGCGCCTGGCGTTTCTGCACGCTACCCAGGTGGATCCGAGTTTTCATACTCGGTTCATTGCGGATAATCGAAAGGTGGCGGATCTGGTGAGCGCGGGGGATTTTCCCGGGGCGGCCGATGTGCTGGCGCATTCTTTGAGCACCACGCGTCACAGGCTAGCCAGCATCTTTGCTGAACCCCAGAAGTAGGGGCGCTGAACTGGGGGCGCTAAGGGTTCACGTCAGCCAGCCTGCAGGCAAAAGAAAAACGCTCCGGCTCGGATAATCCTGTATCCGGGTCGGAGCGCTTTTTGAGTTTGGGCTATGCCCAGAGGGTTCCCAGCTTGGAGAGCGAGGACCAGGCGAGGTACAGGGTGAGCAGCCAGGTGAGTACGCCCACGAAGAGCAGCCACGCTGGGTACTTGTAACCCTGCAGCAAGTCGCGGCGCCTCCACGCCACCCACAGCACGGCAGCGAAGCCGATGGGCAGGATCAAGCCGTTGAATGCACCGGCGAAGATCAGCAGCTTTTGCGGAGCCTGGTTCAGCCAGAGGTAGACCACGGCACACACAGCGATGAATGCGATGGTCATCCAAGAACGAGTACGTGCCTTGGTTTCCTGGGTGGTGATGAAGCTGATGGAGGTGTACGAAGCACCCACCACGGAGGTCAGACCAGCGGCCCACAGCACCACGCCGAAGAAGCGCACGCCGATTTCACCAGCTGCGTGGCGGAAGGCATCAGCAGCCATGTTGTCGCCTGCCAGAGTCACGCCAGATGCCACCACGCCCAGGATGGCGAGGAACAGCAGCACGCGCATGATGCCCGTGACGATGATGCCCAACACGGACACCTGCGTGATGCTCTTGACGTTCTCTACTCCGGTCAGGCCGGAATCGATGAGACGGTGCGCACCTGCGAAGGTGATGTATCCGCCGACTGTGCCACCGATCAGGGTGGTGATCACCAGGAAGTCCACTTCCTCAGGAAGGACGGTGTTCTTCAGGGCGTCGCCCACTGGCGGAGCACTGACTACTGCCACGTAGATCATCAGCAGAATCATGATGGCACCTAGCGCCACCACGATGCGATCCAAGGCCAGTCCGGCCTTCTTGGACACGAAAATGAAGATAGCGATCAACGCGGAAATGGCACCACCGATGCGAGCATCGATGCCGAACATGGCGTTCATGCCCAGCCCGGTGCCGCCGATGTTTCCGATGTTGAACACGGCGCCGCCGATGAACACGAAGGCGGCCATGACCCATCCCAATCCTGGGAGGACGGTGTTACCCAGTTCCTGGGCGCGGAGTCCGGAGACTCCCAGTACGCGCCACACGTTGAGCTGAATGGCGACATCCACCAGGATTGACACCAGAATGGCGAACGCGAAAGCCGCACCCATCTGCACGGTGAAAACGGTGGTCTGGGTGATGAATCCGGGTCCGATGGCACTGGTGGCCATGAGGAACATCGCACCGAGCGAAGCTACGAAGCCTGCGCTCCGAGCGGCCGCTTGAGGATTCCCTTCCGGGGTTGCGTGTGCGGTGGCGGTTGCTGCGCTGGGCTCATGCCCACTAACAGCATCACCAGCATTGTTGTGAGACATGTTCTGCCCTCCATCTTGAGTGATGGATGTCACTTTAAGTTATTGTTCAACAATATGTAAAGATTCTGTTGAATGAAGCCTTGCGGGAAATTACCCCCTCTGCCCCGCGAGCCACTGCGCAGCTTCCTCCACGCGTTGGCGCCACACGGCTGGTGCCGCGATAATGTGCTCGGCTGGGTATACCTGAAGAGAGTAATCAACACCGCGCGCTTCCAGCCAGGCCGTTATTTCCGCAGTTGGGGTGCCGCGGGAATCCAGGGAAGCCAGGCTCACATAGTTCTGCGATCCGCTCAAGTCGGCATCGAAGCCATCAGGAATCCGCGGGGTCAACAACAAATGGAAGTCGGCATCCCCCGCCACATCCCGAGCTGCCACGAAACCCGTGCCGAAAGTGATGAGTCCATAACTACGTGCACTACCTGGCTCGGTTGTGAGCTTGGCGTCGGCACCCAAATGCTCCCGAATTACCCGCACCGCCTGAGCCACCGCAGCTTGCGTGCCCTCCCACGCCCCAGCGCCGGGGAGCGGATAACACAGGTCCACCACGGTCACTCCGGATCGCTCTGCCAGGGCTGCGAACATAGGCAACCAGAACTGATCATGGCTCAGGCCATCACCGAACCAGCCCGGCCCGCCATGGAAAGAAAAGGCGAGAGCACCGTTCGGGGTTGAAGGCCGCAATACTGTGGCGCGCACGTCCTCGGAGAGATCGGCAAGTTCCAGCTCTTCTGCGCTGGGGCCCGTGCGGAGGAAAGCCACGTGCGGCATGGCGTGGTCCAACCCAGCCCCGAGCACCAACAGGCTGGAGTGCGCCAGAAGATCGGGGATCTTCGCCCACATGCGCTCAGTGGACTCTTTCAGCTCCGCAGGCACAGGCTGCCCCGCACCCGTAAATTCCTTGCCTTCATCAATGGTTAAGGAGCGGAAGATCTCCGGGTAGTTATCCTCGATGAAATCGCTGAGCTGGGTCACCTGCTGCTCAGGAGTGAGTGGCACCACCCCATCCTGCACATCCCCGCCACTGTGCGGCAGGCCGAGGATATCCGAGTTCGGAGTCTGCCTGGACTCCGCGTTGGCTGGCTTGCTCGGCTGGTTCTGCGAGTTCTCCGTCATAAATCCATTCTAGAACGCGGGCTCGCAGAACCAACCGGGCGGCTAGTCCGCGATCGCTTCCAACGGCGGGGTGGCCGCTGCCTTGTGAGCCGGCCACACGGCAGCGATCATTCCGACAACTGCAGATCCCAGCACCATGAACAGCAGCTGATCCCATGGCACCACGGGGTTGGTGAGACCTTCCTTCTCCATCGCGTTGATGAACGCCCAGCCCAGGAATACGCCCAGCACCGTGCCCACCAGCGCGCCGTATACCGAGATCTGCACGGCTTCCAGGGTGATCATGGTGCGGATCTGCATCCGCTTGGTGCCCACCGCGCGCAGCATTCCTACTTCTTGACGACGCTCCACCACATTGAGCGCCAGAGTATTAATGATGCCCAGGATGGCCACCACCACGGCCAGAGCCAGCAGCCCGTAGAGGATGTTGAGCATTTGATCCACCATCACGGCCTGGGCCCCGGCGAATTCTGTCTTGGTTTGCACGGTGAGGATCACGAAGTCATCCACCGCAGTTTCCAAGTCTTGCCGCAGCTGCTGCAGATCTGTTCCGTCTTTGCCATTGACTGCAACAAGCTGCACGGTGGTGGCCGCAGCGCTATTGCCGGCCAGAGGAGGCACGTCCTTCTTGACCTGGGTCAGCTGTTCATCACTGAGCACGGTGTTACCCAGCACCTGGTTGTCCTTGTAAATACCCCGCAGTGGCACGGTGGCCAGTTCTGGGCCACTGCCACCCATGCGCAGCGGTACTTCCTGTCCCACGGTCCATCCCTGCTCCTTGGCAAAGGTTTCACCCGCCAGCACGCCGGGTTCGTGGAAGTCCACGTCTCCCGCCACTGGTTCGATGTTGGTGACTGCCGAGGGATCGCCATCCATCACGAAAGTGAAGGCCGGCTGTGCAGCCCCACTTCCCCCACCCGCGGTGATTCCGCTGACCCCGAATGTAACGGCTTCCTGCACACCATCGAGTTCCTTGATCTTGGCGATCGCCCCGCGCTGCACCGGAAATTGTCCGGGCCCTGCACCTGATGGGCCCGCGACAATGTAATCCGAGTCAATGCTGGATTCCGTCAACTCAGTAACAGAATTCTTCATCGTTGCACCGAACATGCCGATCGCCGCGACCAATGCCACACCCAAGGTCAGGGCGAATGCAGTGGTGGCCGTGCGCCGTGGATTGCGCTGGGAATTGGTACGCGCCAGCTTTCCCACGGCTCCGAATGGCCAGCCGATAGCTCGGCCAATCAACGGAACCACCAGCATGGAAAGCGCAGGTGAGACCAGGAAGGTGCCCAGAATCATCAGGACTGCACCGCCGCCAATCAAGCTGGCTCGCTGACCAGTGGCGGCGTCGACCAAAATCCACCCACCAATAACGGCCGCTGCCAACCCAAGCAACAGCACCACCACACCACTGATGGTGCGGACTTTCAGGGAACTGTTGGAGGAGATATCCCCCATGCGCATTGCTTCCACGGGGCGCACTTGGCCTGCTCGGCGAGCGGGAGCCCACGCGCTGAGCACGGTGACCAGCACGCCGAGCAGCAGGGGAACCGCCACGCTCGTGGGAGTCAATGAGAGCCCTGCGGCCGGAAGCCCCATTCCGAGACTCTCCAGGACGGTAAAGATCAGCTTGGCCAGACCGAATCCCGCGGCCACTCCCAAGAGTGAACCGATGAGCCCGATAACCACTGCTTCCAGCACCACAGAGGCCGTCAACTGGCCCTGGGAGGTGCCCAAAGCTCGAAGCAGGGCGAATTCGCGCATGCGCTGCGCCACGATCATGGAGAACGTGTTGGCGATGATGAACGTTCCCACCAGCAGGGCAATCAGCCCAAAGGCCAGGAGGAAGTAGTTAACGAAGCTCAGTGCCGAATCGATCTCGGCCGTTTCATCCTTGACCTTTTCCGCACCAGTCGTGAACTCGACGCCGGGATACGCACCATTCAGGTACTCCACAAATGCTTCGGCGCTCTCGTCCTGCGCGGAGGTCATGAGGAGTTCATCAACCACTCCTCCGGAGCGGAAGGTGGAGAGGAAACTATCGACCTCCATGAGAGCACCGAAAAAGCCACCGGCTTCCATGTCCAGGCTATAAATGCCCACTACTGTGACCTTGGTGGGTTTGGAGGGATCGATCAGCGAGATGCGATCCCCCACTTCAATGCCCATGCGCTCAGCGGCAGACTGGTTGACCACTACCTCTTCTGCGCCATGCGGAGCCCGGCCTTCGATGATGGGAGTGGCCGCGCCCACTTGCTGGTCATCGGGATAGAACGCCTGCACGACGGAAGGGGCGGCACCACCGCCCTCAAAGGTGTTGTTCTCATCATCCGCGGCGACGATCTGCACGCCGCTGGAGATGTTGAAATCCTCTACGCGAGGATCCGCCGAGAGCTGCTGGCGAAACTCATCGTCAATGGCCTCATTGCTGTCCTTCTTCGTGGAGGCCACTGCATCCACGTTCTGGTAGCTGCTCTGCACGATGCTATCGAACGCACTGGACAGCGAGTTGGTGAACATGAAGCTACCGGCGATAAACGCAGTGCCCAGCACCACCGACAAGATCGTGAGGAAGAAGCGCAACTTATGCGAGCGGATGTTGCGCATCGAGACTTTGGACATTGTTGCAGAGGAATGTGCCATCAGTAGTCCTCAATGGTGGTCATGGTCTGCAGGATCTCCTCCGTGGAGGGATGCTGCAGTTCCTTCACCAGCTGTCCATCAGCCAGGAAGATCACCCGATCGGCATAGGACGCCGCACGCGGATCGTGCGTAACGATCACCACGGTCTGCTTGTCCTCATCCACCGCAGTCCGCAGGATCTTTAGCACCTCAGCAGAGCTATTGGAATCCAGGTTGCCCGTGGGTTCATCGCCGAAGATGATGTGCGGCCGGCTCACCAGAGCGCGGGCACACGCAACGCGCTGCTGCTGACCACCGGAGAGCTCTGAAGGTCGGTGGCTCAAGCGCTGAGCCAAGCCGAGGCGCTCAGCGACCTCATCAAACCACGCAGTATCCACCTTCTTGCCGGCAATATCCAGCGGAAGTGTGATGTTCTCCCGGGCGGTCAGGGTAGGCACCAGGTTGAATGACTGGAAGATGAATCCCAATCTTTCTCGACGCAACTGTGTCAGGTCTTTGTCCTTCAACCCGGAGAGATTGGTTTCTCCCACATAGGTGTCCCCGGAGCTCGCGCTATCCAGTCCTGCCATGCAGTGCATGAGGGTTGATTTGCCGGAGCCTGATGGGCCCATGATGGCGGTAAATTGCTGGCTTTGGAACTCTACGGATACTTCACGCAGAGCGTGCACGGTGGTGTCTCCGGACCCATAGTGCTTGGATAACGAGACAGCCTTGGCTGCGGGTGTGGACATTATTCTCCTGACTCGAAAACTTTGAGGCGTAGAAGTAACTTCTCACACCAGCATAGGAAGCGTCAGGACAGAATTGATATAGGGGTTGTCCCTGAAGTTATAGAATCCGGTTTTTCGGGGTAGTTATCCCCTGTTACGGCTTGAGCACCGTGTTTTGGGCATAGAAAAGTGGGCCCTCACAGACCAAGAAAGACTTCACATCTCTCCCGGCCCATAAGGACCCACAATTCACACACACAAATAATAAATGCCGGCGGTGACCTACTCTCCCACACCCTCCCAGGTGCAGTACCATCGGCGCAGACAGGCTTAGCTTCCGGGTTCGGAAAGGGACCGGGCGTGACCCCGCCGCTAAAACCACCGAC
>NZ_JADKMY010000003.1 GCF_015351405.1 Corynebacterium suicordis DSM 45110
ACAAAGGAATTTAGTGGGAAAGTGAGAAGATTCTCTGCTTGTCAGGGCCTGTTGTCCTGCCAACCACTGACCTGCAGTGGCGGTGTCGGTCGCGCTGACTTGAATTAATCTACACACCACCCTGAACAAACACAACCCCGCAGGTCAGAGGCAAAAACTTAAGCCTCGTTGCCCACTTTACGCTCCACGGTGGCGCCCAGGGCATTCAATTGCGCTTCAAAACCTGGGTATCCGCGATCCACGTGATAGATATCGTGCACTTCTGTCACGCCATCCGCGATCAATCCGGCAAGCACCAGTCCCGCGCCTGCCCGAATATCGGAGCTCCACACAGGAGCGGAAGAGAGTTGCCGGCCTCCGCGGATCACCACGTGGTGCCCGTCGATGGTGGCGTCGACTCCCAAACGCATCATCTCGTCCACGAACCTAAAGCGCGATTCAAAAATGTTTTCCGTGATCACGGACATTCCCTCGCTGGCGGCACACAGCGCGATGGCCAGCGGCTGCAGGTCTGTGGGGAATCCGGGGAAAGGCAGGGTCTGGTAGTCCACCGCCGTTGGCGCGGTATTTTGAATCACCCGGAAGCCGGTGGGGTATGTCTCCACCTGCGCCCCGGCCATCTTCAGCTTTCCGAGCACCAGGTGCAGGTGGGCGGGGTCTATGCCTCCCACGGTGATGTCTCCCCGGGTGATCGCCGCGGCGTAGGCCCAGGTGCCGGCCACGATGCGGTCACCGACCACCTCGTGGGTCACCGGAGCCAGCCGCTCCACTCCGTGCACAGTGATGGTGCTGCTTCCGGATCCCTCCACCTGCGCTCCCATTTCATTGAGGAAGTTGCACAGGTCCACGATCTCCGGTTCGCGCGCTGCATTGTCCAGCACTGTGATGCCCTCGGCCAGCACGGCCGCGGTCAGGATATTTTCGGTCGCGCCCACGGAGGGGAAATCCAGCTTGATGTTTGCTCCGCGCAGGTGCTCCACCTCGGCGACCACGCAGCCGTGTTCAATTCGGGTGGTGGCGCCCAGCTTTTCCAGTCCGCTTTGGTGCATGTCCAAGGGGCGGGATCCGATGGCATCACCGCCGGGCAGGGCCACCCGGGCTTTGTGCCGACGGGCGGTGAGCGGTCCCAGCACTGCAACGGAAGCGCGGAATTGACGAACCGCGTCGAAGTCCGCGTTGTATTCCACAACTTCCGGGGTGGTGATGTGTACGGTGTCGCCGTCCAGCTCCACCTCGCAGCCCAGGCCACGGAGGACTTCTCCCATGTAGCTGACATCCGCGATGTCTGGACAGTTGGTCAGCGTGGTAGTTCCGGGGGCCAGAAGAGCCGCAGACATCAGCTTCAGCACGCTGTTTTTCGCGCCGGCAACTTTGACTGCGCCCTGTAGGCGCGCCCCGCCATGTACTAGGAAGCTATCTTTCACATCCCCCACCCTAATCAGAAAGTAGCGCTGGTTTCAGGTCAACCCGCGCCAGCTGGGAGGAGTTGGCGTCGGGAAGAAAATCGGAAAGAAAAAAGACCCGGGAAATCTCCCGGGTACTCAACTAAATGTGATCAGGGCAGGGCGCCGATGCGGCGGGCGGCGTTCACGGCCTCGTAACGAGTGTGCGCGCCCAACTTGCGCATCACGGAGCGCAGGTAGCTCTTCACGGTTTCTGCACCGATGCCCATTTCGCTGGCGGCCTCCACATTGGTGTGGCCGAGCGCCACGCAGGCCAGAACGTCCAGCTCACGGGTGGAAAGCTTGGTGGTTTGCTTCACGCGAACGGGGGAAACCATCTGGTCGCAGAGGACTTCGAGGTCGCGGCGGAGGGCTTCATCGTTCACGCGGTTGGCCAGCATGCGCAGCTTGGAGTGGGTGGCGCGAACCTGCTCCCACTCGGCGCCGGACATGGATCGCACCTGCTTGACCCCGTTGGTGGCCCCCCGGCCATTTTCCGCGCGGCGCATGGCTTCATTGATGGCCAGTTCCTGTTCCAGGGTGCGGGCGGTCATGGTGACCTCTTCCAGCACCTTATCCCCCATGCGGGCCCGGGAATGCACACCGGCGTACATCACACCCTTGACCTCACGATTCACGATCACCGGCACGGCAACGATGCTGTGCATCCCCTCATCGTGAATCTGTCGGTCATATTCGTGAGTAATGGACTTGGCTCGCGTGTAATCCGAAACCCCCACTGGCCGGCGGGTGGTCACCACGCGCCCGCCCACGCCAGCGCCGGCGTTGATTTCCAAATTCTGCAGCGCGGGAGTGCGCAGCCCCACCCACTTGATGATCTTGAGCTTCCCCTCCGGAAGACAAGCACCGTACATCGTCGCGGGAATACCAGTGGCATTCTTCAAAGAATTCAGCGCTGTCAAGATCGCTTCTTCGTCATCACGATGGCGCTGCTGCTCCACGGACTCACTCCCTTTACAGGTTTTCTCGGATGAACCGAGAACATATCTCAGGCCCTCCAGCCACTGGATCGGGCGCGCAATCACTCTCAATTACTCGCCCGATCCAGCACGGCTACCCACATCGGGGGACACCTTACTGGGGGATGTCATTGTTCTGCTGACACGTCTGAGGTGAGTATAGAACACCCCCCGAACACCCCCAAAACCGGCACGCGATTTTCGCCAGAAAAACCGTGCTCATGGGTGCATTTCCGCAGCGTGAGTGGTCTTATGCTGTGTCCGAATTCACTGGATTCTCCACCAGATACTGCGCCCGTTTCAGACCCTTTTCCACGGTTTGCTCGGAATTTTCCAGCAGGTGCTTGGCCAGCTTCCCACCGATGATGGGAATGCTGGTATCCACCTTCACTTCGGTCTCCACGTCGCTGCCCTGGCCAGTGGAATCCGGGCGGATCTGCATGTCCGTGAACATGGTTCCCATGCCCGCCAGCGGGGTGATGGTGGAAAAGCGGAAGGTCATCCCCTGCCGAGCCTGCTCGATGGGACTCACCGTGGTGGTTTGTTCGATGCGCAGTTCCTTGGGGGCGTTCGTCTCCGTTTTTTCGACGCCACCCTCCTCACCTCCCGCGTTCTCATTAACGGGAACGGCCTGCACCATTTCCACGCGTGCGGCCACGGTCCCATCTTCCCGCACCTCAGAGTTGGCCTGAGCGATGTGCACTTCGCGATCCGAGACCACTCCGTCTGTGGTGAGCAGGTAGCGCTCGGAGGAGAACACCGCGTGCAATTCCTGAACCGGCAGCGGGCTGTGCAGCGTAAACTTCTTCTTCTTTGCCACTAGCTGTTCTTCCATTCTGGCTTGCGCTTCTCCACGAATGCAGCCATGCCCTCTTGCTGGTCATCCGTGGCGAACAGGGCCCAGAAGGTATCGCGTTCCGTGGCCACTCCCTGCGTGAGGGTGGTCTCGTAGGCGGCGTCGACCATCTTGGCCGCAGCTGCGGTGGCCACCTGGGACATGCCTGCTACCTTCTTTGCCACCTTGGCTACTTCCTGCTGGAAGTTCTCAGCGGGAAGGATGCGGGAAACCAGTCCGCTGCGCTCGGCTTCTTCGGCGTCCATCATTCGGCCGGTGAGGATGAGATCCATGGCCTTGTACTTGCCCACCGCGCGGGTAAGGCGCTGGGTGCCGCCCATGCCGGGGATGATTCCCAGCGTGATTTCCGGCTGTCCGAACTGTGCGGTCTCGCTGGCCAGCAGGATGTCTCCCAGCATGGCCACTTCGCAACCGCCGCCCAGTGCGTATCCGGAAACTGCGGTGATCAGCGGGGTATCCAGCTTGGCCAGACGCTCCCAATTTTCAAACATGCGCTCCACGCGGATGGCTGGGTAGGTCTTGGTCTGCATTTCCTTGATATCAGCTCCGGCAGCAAAGGCCTTCTCGCCACCGGTGAGCACGATGGCACCGATGTTGGCATCGGCATCGAACTGCTCGGCTGCCGCGACCACGTCTTCCAACACCTGGCTATTCAAGGCGTTCATGGCCTTGGGGCGATCGATGGTGATGGTGGCTACTGCACCTTCGGTTGCTGTCTTGATGGTTTCGAAGTTGTTCATATGAGCCATTGTCCACATCTGCGGCCAGAATTTCAGAGACATCGCATTGCGCAGGTGAATTGGTGGACGTTTCCTCCTCGAAAGAGGTAGACTCGGCCACGTACCCATATAGACCGAACGGTCTACAACGAATACTCGCTCGATACATTCAGCAGAAGGAGCACTCAGAAGCTCATGGCTAAAATTTACGAAAACCTCACCGACCTCATCGGCAACACCCCCCTGGTCAAGCTGAACAAGCTCACCGAGGGCCTGAACGCCACGGTTATCGCCAAGCTGGAATCCGCCAACCCAGGCAACTCCGTGAAGGACCGCATCGGCGTGGCCATCATCGATGCTGCGGAAAAGGATGGATCCCTCAAGCCAGGCGGCACCATCGTGGAAGCCACCTCCGGTAACACCGGCATCGCCCTGGCTATGGCCGGCGCTGCACGCGGATACAAGGTCATCCTGACCATGCCAGAGACCATGTCCACCGAGCGTCGCGTAATGCTGCGCGCTTTGGGTGCTGAGCTGGTTCTCACCCCAGGCACCGGCGGCATGCAGGGCGCAGTGGACAAGGCCAACGAGATCGTGGAGACCTCCGAAAACGCCATCCTGGCACGTCAGTTCTCCAACCCAGCTAACCCAGAGGTGCACTACAACACCACCGGCCCAGAGGTTCTGCGCGATACCGATGGCAACGTAGACATCTTCGTGGCTGGCGTGGGCACCGGCGGCACCGTCACCGGTGCAGGCCGCTACCTCAAGGAGAACAAGGAAGGCATCGAGATCGTCGGTGTGGAGCCAGCTGATTCCCCACTGATCACCGAGGGACGCTTCGGTCCCCACAAGATCCAGGGCCTGGGCACCAACTTCTTCCCAGAAAACCTGAACCGCGACATCTTGGACCGCACCCACGATGCTCCACTGGATGAGTCCATCCGCGTGGCTCGCGAACTGGCCGTGCAGGAAGGCATCCTGGCCGGTATCTCCTCCGGTGCTGCCGTATGGGCTGCTCTGGAAGAGGCAAAGAAGCCAGAAAACGATGGCAAGACCATCGTGGTTATCGTTCCTGACTTCGGCGAGCGCTATGTCTCCACCGTCCTGTTCGAGGACCTGCGCGACTAATCGCTTTCCCCATCATTGATGGAATAACCATGCGCTGCTTCGCCTTTAACTTAGGTGAGTAGCGCATCTTAATTTTGCTGCGGTAATTCGCTGCAGCCCGAAAGAGGTATTTACGTGAGCATCTGGGGTCTCCTCCGCGAGGATCTAGCAAACGCCCGATCGCATGATCCCGCGGCGCGGGGTGACCTGGAGAATGCGCTCATTTACTCCGGGCTGCACGCCATCTGGGTTCACCGCCTGTCCCACAAGCTGTGGAACAAGGGTCACCGGGGCATCGCACGCCTGCTGAGCCAGATCACGCGCGGTTTCACCGGCGTGGAGATCCACCCCGGAGCCACCATCGGCCGTCGTTTCTTCATCGACCACGGAATGGGCGTGGTGATCGGCGAGACCGCGGAGATCGGCGATGACGTGATGCTCTATCACGGAGTCACCCTGGGCGGCTCTGAGCTGGTTCAGCGCAAGCGTCACCCCACCATTGAGGATGGGGTGATGGTGGGCGCCGGAGCGAAGGTTCTGGGCCCCATCACCATCGGCGCGGGCTCAGCGATTGGCGCCAACGCCGTGGTGACCAAGGACGCTCCCCCGCAGTCCATCGTCACCGGCATCCCGGCCAAGGCTCGCCCCCGCAAGCCGGATCAGAACAAGCCTCTGGTGGATGCCGTGCAGTACATCGACGACATGCAGAACAACATCTAGCTGCCTCTCCCCCAGGCAGCGATAAACCCCAGCCACACTTCAATGAGGTGGCTGGGGTTTGCTCTATCTATCGAGCTACTTGAGCCAAACTACTCAGACCCAATTACCTACAGCTCAATCAATTAGGCCAGCAGGTCCTGGTAGTCAGGGTTCTTCTCCACGAAGCCCTCCACTGCCGAGCACGTGGCCTTGATCTTCTTGCCCTCTTCGCGCGTTGCATCCAGAGCCTGGGAAATCAGTGGCTTGGAGAGTCCCTGGCCGCGGAAGTTGGAGTCCACCACGGTGTGGTTGAAATCGCGCACGGAGCCGTCTGCGGAGTCCTGGAACGCGGCGAATCCGGCTTCTTGCCCATCGACCTCGATGACGAAGCGGTCATCCTTCTTCTTTACATCCTGTGCCATGCTGCTTCACCCTTCTTTTTTGTCGACGCCAACCGCGAGTCAATCAACCCACGGCCCACAGCCTCGGGCTGCGTTTCTCGGCTTAGGGTTCCCCAGTGTAGCCATCAACCCGCACTCCTCGCCGTGACCCGCATACAGAGCTCCGACACAAGGAGTGCAGTTGAATACAGAAAAGCCCCCAGCCTCTGATGAGACTGGGGACTTTCCTAAACCACGGTTGTGGCCAGAGCCGGGATCGAACCGGCGACCTTTCACTTTTCAGGCGAACGCTCTACCGACTGAGCTATCTGGCCTCGATACCACCCTAGCGGATGATAACGATGCGACCCTGACGGGACTTGAACCCGCGACCTCCGCCGTGACAGGGCGGCGCGCTAACCAACTGCGCCACAGGGCCACACACACGTTGCGCCACCGTGATGGCGCGTTTTGTGCACGAAAGAGTACTTTACACAGCCCGTCACAACACCTACAAATCAGCAGGTGGCAGCACTTATCCATCCCATTCAGAATGTGCCGGAAAGACGAAAAAACCGGATGCCGCGCGCTTGCGCTTCATCCGGTTTAATATGGCGACCCTGACGGGACTTGAACCCGCGACCTCCGCCGTGACAGGGCGGCGCGCTAACCAACTGCGCCACAGGGCCGTACTCCCAACGGGATTCGAACCCGTGTTGCCGCCGTGAAAGGGCGGAGTCCTAGGCCCCTAGACGATGGGAGCAATGCTAAACCACGCGCTTATATAAGCCCGCTTTGTTTAGCAGCTCGCTTAGTCTAAACCACCCACCATTAGCACTACAAATCAGCAGCTCACCCTACAGAAAAGCCCCCATCCGAAAGCTTTCGAATGGGGGCGTGTTGTGGGCCCTGTGGGGCTCGAACCCACGACCTGCGGATTAAAAGTCCGTAGCTCTACCAACTGAGCTAAAGGCCCGTCAACGTCTAAGATCCTAGCGCATCACCTGCGGACCTTAACAAACGGTCCCCAGGCAGATGCTGACTAGGATCTCAGTGCTGAAAACAACCGCGAAGGCTGCCCGCGGGTTACTGGCGCTTCATGGTGCCCGTCTCCAGGAAACGGGTGTGGAAGGCGAACGCCTGAGACAGGTCGTGAGGAGTTGCCAGGGCCTTGCCCTTGTTGGCAGCCTCCACGTACTCCTCCAGCAGTGGCTGGTACTCAGGGTTGGCGATCGCGATCATCTTCTTCACGCGGTCACGCGGAGCCAGTCCACGCAGGTCGGCAACACCGCGCTCGGTGATGATGACCATGGCGTCGTGCTCCGTGTGGTCGATATGGGAAGCAAACGGCACGACCGCAGAGATCGCGTCTCCCTTTGCCATCGATGGCGAGATGAAGGAGGAGATCAGCGCGTTGCGGGTGAAGTCGCCCGAGCCACCGATTCCGTTCATCACCTTGGAGCCAGCGATGTGGGTGGAGTTGATGTTGCCGTAGATATCCGCCTCGATCATGCCGTTGGTGGCGATGAGCCCCATGCGGCGAACTACCTCAGGGTGGTTGGAGATCTGCTGTGGGCGCAGGATGATGTGCTTGCGGTAGTGAGCCGCCTGATCGTTCATCTTGTCCGCTGCCTCAGGGGACAGTGCGAAGGAGGTGGAGGAGGCGACTGTCATCTTGCCGGCGTCGATGAGATCCAACATGCCGTCCTGGATGACCTCGGTGTAGGCCTTGATGTTCTCAAACTTGGAATCCAGCAGGCCAGACATCACTGCGTTTGGCACGTTGCCCACGCCGGACTGCATGACGTAGCCGTCATATGCCAGACGGCCAGCCTGAACCTCGCCATCCAGGAAGTCGAGGAAGTGTCCTGCGATCTGCTTGGAGGTCTCATCAGGAGCCTTGAATGGAGAGTTACGGTCCGCGGAGTTGGTCTCCACCACGGCCACAACCTTGTTCAGGTCGATGTCCATGTGCGGCTTACCGATGCGGTCACCCGGCTGGTTGATGGGCACTGGGGTGCGGTTAGGCAGCTTCTGGATGCGGTAGATATCGTGCATACCCTCCAGATCCAAGGACTGCCAGGAGTTCACCTCGAGGATGATCTTGTCTGCATAATCCATGAACTCCACGTTGTTGCCCACGCCGGAGGAAGGGATGAGGTAGCCCTCTTCGGTGATGCGGGTGACCTCGATGACCGCCACGTTGATGGGCAGGAAGCCGTGCTCAATGTACTGCGGAGAGTGGGAAAGGTGGATGTCCTGGTACTTCGCGCGGCCGGTGTTGATGGCCTCGCGCAGCTTGGGGTCACCCATGTAAGGCATGCGGTAGTTGATGGCATCGGCTTCCGCCATCACGCCATCGCAGTCAGGAGCGGTGGAGGCGCCGGTGTAGACGTCGATCTTGTAATCCTCGCCCTTCTCATGCGCTTCCTTTGCACGGTTGGCGATGGCAGTGGGCAGAGCCTTTGGGTAGCCGGCGCCGGTGAAGCCGGACATACCCACGGAGTCACCGTTGTTGATGAACTGAGCTGCCTCATCGGCGCTCATTACCTTGCCCTTAAGCAGCTCGTTGGCGATGCGATCTGACATCTTTCCTCCAAAAACTCGTTGTACGTGATTGTTGAATCTGAGTAGCCTCGCATGTTGCGCGACTCGGCCTTGGCAGATGAATTCATAACTGCATTTCTGCAGGTAAACTGCTTTTACCTTCGTTGTTCACCCTACCTAAATGAAACGCTGCGTGCCCTGTATCGCCCCCAAACGATTGCTTCTCCGCAGCACCTGTAGAACCACTCGCTTGGGTTTCTTCGGGGTCAGTGGGAAAATAGACGGGTGAATTCCCCAGCACTAGCCCCTGAAGCCTCCACTACCCCGGCCCTGCGCATCGGTCCCTTTGACCTCGATAGCCCCGTGGTGCTGGCTCCCATGGCTGGGGTGACTAACGTCGCTTTCCGCACGTTGTGCCGCGAGCAGGAGCGGGAGCGCATGGGTAGCGTGGCCGGGCTCTATGTCTGCGAAATGGTGACAGCGCGTGCCCTGGTGGAGCGCAATGAGAAGACGCTGCACATGACCACCTTCGCCCCGGACGAAAATCCCCGCAGCCTGCAGCTTTACACCACCGATCCGGAGTACACCTACAAGGCTGCGAAGATGATCGTGGACGAAAACCTCGCCGATCACATCGACATGAACTTCGGTTGCCCCGTCCCCAAGGTCACCCGTCGCGGTGGCGGCTCCGCGCTCCCCTACAAGCGCCGGCTGTTCGCCAACATCGTGGCCGCCGCCGTGAAGGCCACCGAGGGCACGGATGTTCCCGTCACCGTGAAGTTCCGCATCGGAATTGACGATGAGCACCACACCCACCTGGACGCCGGACGCATCGCCGCAGAAGAGGGCGCCGCAGCAGTAGCCCTCCACGCCCGCACCGCTTCTCAGCGCTACTCCGGCACCGCGGACTGGTCCGAGATCTCCCGGCTCGTGGAGCACATGGACGGTCGCGTGCCAGTGCTGGGCAACGGCGATATCTTCAAGGCCACCGACGCCCGCGCCATGATGGAGCAAACCGGATGCGATGGCGTGGTTGTGGGCCGCGGTTGCCTGGGCCGCCCGTGGCTCTTCGCCGAGCTCTCCGCCGAACTGCGCGGATTGTCCATCCCCGCAGAGCCCACGTTCGGTGAAGTGGCGCGGATCATCCTGCGCCACGGCGAGCTTCTGGCTCAGCACGACGGCGAGCACAAGGCCTGTCTCGACCTACGCAAGCACATGACCTGGTACCTCCGTGGCTTCCCCGCGGGAGGGGATTTACGACGCCAGCTCGCCCAAACCTCCACCCTCAGCGAACTGCATGAGATTCTCACCCCGCTGTTCTCCGCCACTGATCTAGCCGAGGATGCCGATGGCGCCCGCGGCCGCCAAGGCTCCCCCGGCAAAGTGGTTCTGCCCGAGGGATGGCTGGATGACCCAGAGGATGCCACCGTGCCAGACGGCGCGGAAATTATGCACAGCGGCGGTTAGATACTTCTATTTTTATGGCCTGAACACCACAATTGTAAAAATTGGCATATGGCAAACATATGCAATTAGGTCTAAACTCGTTCCACATGCGCACCGCTTATCGTGAACAACTGAACCGACTCACACATGACCTCCTCATCATGGGTGATCTGGTGCGAAACACAATGGAACTGGCGAGCACTTCCCTGTTGGAAGTCGACCTCGCAAAAGCGGAAAAAGTAGTCAGCAGCATTGACTCCATCGAGGAGCTGCGCGCCAAGTGTGAAGCCGCAGCTTTTGAGCTCCTCGCCTTAGAAGGCCCCGTGGCCAGCGACCTCCGCCAGGTGGTCAGCGGCATTTACATCGTTGAAGAGCTGGCACGGATGGCTGCGCTGAGCGTGCATGTGGCCAAACTGGCCCGCCGCCGCCACCCACAAGCGGCGATCCCGGAAGAGATCAAGCCGTATGTGAAAGAAATGGCGCAGCAGGCGGTCAACACTGCGTCGAAGATCAAAGACGTCCTGGTCACCGCGGATGTGACGCAGGCCATGAAGCTGGCCGAAGATGACGATGCGGTGGATGACATCCACCGTCACCTGTTTATCCTGACCACCCAGCGGGAGTGGAAGTACAGCACGCGGGAAGCAGTGGATCTCACGTTGGTTTCCCGCTACCTGGAGCGCTACTCCGATCACGCGGTGGATATCGCCTCGCGCGTGGTGTACATGGTCACGGGCATGCGGCTTCCTGAGTACCAGGAAGCTGAGCGGACCAAGGAGCAGCAGCGAGCGCTGGAGTCTCAGTTCAATGAGATCTCCCGCCGCTACAGCGATAATTGGTAAGCGCCCGGGCCTTCTAACGGGCTGCCGGGCGCTCGCAATGGGGGCTAGGCGGAGCTAGCAGGATTAGCGAACTCTCTAGCCGAAGTTCGCGCCTGGCCCGAATTCGCGAAGTCTAGCTCTGGTAAGCCTTGGCGGCGAAGTTCGCTGCCGCCATGGAATCTTCCTCCAGCTGCTCTGGGCTGCGAGTGACATCAAGCTGAATCCCCAGCTCATCGGCCTTGAGGGTCTCCAGCATGGTCAGCTGCTTTTCCAGCAGCTCAGGAGGCATGTTTTCCCCGATGCGATTAGCCATCCTGGACTGGAGCATGTCTTCCGTGCCGTAGAGGTGAACGTAGAACACGGTTCCCTTGGCCTGGTTGAGGGTCTCGCGGTGCGCGCCCTTCAAAGCGGTGCAGGCTACCACGGTGGATTCACCCTTCTCGCCGTGCTCGTTCATCCAATCCCGGACGGTGTCCATCCACGCCGCGCGTGCTTCGGCATCCGGGAGCCGGCCATCCTGCAGAGTGGCGAGGTCATCGGCTGGGTGGAGATCATCAGCTTCAAGCAATGGGCGGTTGGTGCGCTCTGCGAGGCGGCGGGCAAGCGTGGTCTTTCCGCTGCCGCTCACTCCCATGACCACGATGTGTAGTGGCTGTCCCGCCATTTTTCGCACTCCTTCCCGCCGCGCACTGTTGCTTTGCTGCAACCAGTTATCTGGCTCCACCATAGCTGTTCACGCGAGCTTTCGGGGGCAATTTCCCCCGGGCAGCTGGGCCCGGTTCTTAAGCAATGGAAAAAGGCGGGCACTGCGCTTGCGCGCGGTGCCCACCTTTTTCTTGCAGCCCCGCTAATTAGGGGCTGTGCACGAATAATCCACTATTCACTGTGCGGGGAAAAGCTGTGATTCTTGCAGTTAGTCCCGCGCCGATCATTGACCGGCGCGGCACCGCACTTCGGATTTATCCGAAGCGACCGGAGATGTAGTCTTCGGTTTCCTTCTTGTCAGGGTTCTCGAAGATCTTGGTGGTTGGGCCCACCTCGATCAGCTGGCCTGGGCGGCCGGTTGCTTCAAGAGAGTAGAAGGCGGTCTGGTCGGACACACGGGATGCCTGCTGCATGTTGTGGGTCACGATGACGATGGTGAAGTCTTCCTTCAGATCGTGGATGAGATCCTCCACGGCCAAGGTGGAAATTGGGTCCAGTGCGGAGCAAGGCTCATCCATGAGCAGCACTTCTGGCTCCACGGCGATTGCGCGAGCGATGCAGAGACGCTGCTGCTGACCACCGGAGAGGCCGCCGCCTGGCTTGTCCAGACGATCCTTAACTTCTTCCCACAGGTTTGCTCCGCGGAGAGCCTTCTCGGCGGTCTCCTTGAGCTTCTTCTTGTTCTTCTCACCGGACAGCTTCAGACCGGCAACCACGTTTTCCTCGATGGACATCGTTGGGAATGGGTTTGCCTTCTGGAACACCATGCCGATGGTGTTACGCACTGCTACGGGATCAACCTTGGAAGCGTAGATGTCTTCGCCGTCGAGCAAGATTTCGCCCTTGACGTAGGCACCTGGGATGACCTCGTGCATGCGGTTCAGGGTGCGCAGCACGGTGGACTTGCCACAGCCGGATGGGCCGATGAAGGCGGTCACTGCCTTTGGTGGGATGTTCAGGTTGACGTTTTGTACGGCGTGGAAATCGCCGTAGTAGATGTTGACATCGTTGAGGTCAAGGCGCTTAGCCATGATGAATTCCTTCTCCTTGAAGTGGTGACTGTGAGTTAACTGAAGTGAAACCGGCTATTAGACCTTGACCGAGAAGCGCTTGGAGACAAGACGCGCGCCGATCATCAATGCAGCCACCAAGATAACCAGGGTGAGAGCTGCGCCCCAGATGCGTTCCAGCACGGCTGGGTTGTTACCCGCGCGGTACATCTGCAGCATGAACAGTGGAAGCGAGTTCTGGTTGCCCTCGAAGACATTCCAGTTGATTGCTGGGGTGGAACCCACGAGGATCAGCACTGGTGCGGACTCGCCCATCACGCGGGCAACAGCCAGCATGATGCCGGTCACGATGCCGGACAGAGCGGTTGGCAGAACGATCTTCAGGATGGTCTTCCACTTTGGAACACCCAGTGCGAAGGAAGCTTCGCGCAGATCCATTGGAACGATGCGAAGCATTTCCTCGGTGTTTCGCACGATGATTGGAACCATCAGAAGCACCAGGGCCAGTGCCACGGCGAAGCCGGAGCGGTCGAACCCGAGAGTGGTCACCCACATTGCGTAGACGAACAGGGCAGCGACGATGGAAGGCACACCCGAGAGGATGTCCACCATGAAGGTGGTGATACGTCCCAGGAAGTTGCCGTTGGCGTATTCCACCAGGTACACAGCGGTGAAGACACCGATGGGCACGGAGATCAGGGAGGTGATGATCACCTGGGCGAGGGTACCGATGATGGCGTGGACAATACCGCCACCTGCGGTGTTGTTTGGCTGGCCGGTCATGTCGAACATCCACCAGTCAGCGGAGAGCAGGACAGGCAGGCCCTTGATGAGCACCGTTGCCAGCACCCAGATCAGTGGGGCCAGAGCAATGATGATGGACAGGTAGATGATGCCGGATGCGATCTTGTCCTTGGCCTTACGGGCGCCGGAGATATCGTCGAACATTTCGTTCTTCTTGGTCTTGCTTGCTGCTACTGCGTTTGTCATCTCTTCGATCTCCTAAGAATTCTTCGAGACGACTGCGCGGGCAGCTGCGTTCACCACGAAGGTGAGCACGAACAGCACCAGGCCAGCGGCGATGTAGGCGCCGGCCTTGAGGTCGTCATTAAATTCGGGGGCTGCGTTTGCAATCGCCGTAGCGAAGGTCGTGCCACCATCCATGAGGGATCCGCGGAAACCTGGGGAGGATGCAACAACCATGTAGAGCGCCATCGTCTCACCGAGTGCCCGGCCGAGGCCGAGCATGCTGCCGGAGATGTAGCCAGACAGACCGAATGGAAGCACGGTCATGCGAACAACTTCCCAACGGGTAGCACCCAGTGCGAGCGCTGCCTCAACCTGACCCTTTGGAGTCTGCACGAAGACCTCACGGGAGGTAGCTGCGATAACCGGCAGGATCATGATTGCCAGCACCACGCCACCGGTGAAGATGTTGCGGCTGGTTGAGAAGGATGGGGAAGAAGAAGGATCGAAGTTGAAGAGGAAGAATCCTCCGGCCCAACCGGAAATCCATTCGAAGAACGGGCCGAGCGCTGGGCCGAGCACCTGGATACCCCAGATGCCGAACACGATGGAAGGCACTGCTGCCAGCAGGTCAACGAGGAAGCCCAGTGGCTTGATCAGTGACTTAGGGCAGTAGTTGGACAGGAAAACTGCCACGCCGAGTGCAACTGGCATCGCGATCAGAAGTGCCACGATTGAAACCAGCACGGTGGTGAAGAAGAGGTTCGGAATACCGAACTGCATCGAGCCACCATCATTTGCAGCGTAGTTGGTGTTCCAACGATCGCCGTAGGTGAAGAAGCTGAAGAGTCCGTCGCGCAGGCGATCCATTGCGGGAACTGCACGGATGATGAGGAACAGAGCGATCAGGGCAATGATGACCGAAATCAGGATTGCCGATCCCTTTGCGAGGGCTTCGAAAATCAGATCGCCGGGGCGCTTAGCGTTGCTGCCGCTTTCACCCGAACGCTGACTATTTTCTGGTTCGCTGCGCGCAACAGTGGGCGCGGAGGTTGCCGTGAGGTTAGGTTCTACCTCAACCCCAGAGTTATTGGCATTTGCCATGTGAGTTGTCCTTTTAAGAAATTTGTTCCGCGTAGTGCCGAACAATGTGCAACATGGGCATGGAATTCACACTGGAACCCCCGAACGTTGTGTCCATTCGGGGGTTCTCAATTAAAGATGTAGTGAGACCTTAGAAAAGGAAGGTCTTACTGCAGTGCGTCAACAGCAGTTTCGAGCTTCTTCTTGAAGTCGCCGTCCACTGGGATGTAGCCCTGCTCTTCGAGCTTCTCGTCCTGGTTCTCCAGGATGGTGTACATGAGGTTCTTGACCAGCTTGGCGGTGTCACCCTCGTAGCCCTTGGAGCAAACGATTTCGTAGGTGGTCAGAACCAGTGGGTACTGGTTCTCGCCCTTCTCGGCGTAGAGCTTCTTGGAGTCAACAACCAGGTTGTTGCCCTCGCCCTTGAACTCTGCAGCGGAAAGTGCAGCGTTCACGTTCTCAGCGTTCAGCTCAACGGGGCCTGCACCGAAGTCGATGTTGGCGATTCCGAGCTGGTCGCGCTCCTTGGCGAAGCCGGACTCAACGTAGGTGATTGCACCCTGGGTTGCAGCAACCTGGTCAGCAACACCGGTGGAGCCGTTAGCGCCAGCGCCGGTGCCGGTTGGGAATGCCTTGCCCTCGTCGGTCCAGATGTCACCAGCGGAAGCGGTCAGGAACTTCTGGAAGTTGTCAGAGGTACCGGACTCATCGGAGCGGTAAACCACAGCGATGTTCTGGTCAGGAAGCTCGACGCCCTCGTTGGTGGCAGCGATGGCTTCATCGTTCCAGTTCTTGATCTCGCCCTTGAAGATCTTGGCGACGGTCTTGGTGTCCAGGTTCAGCTTGTCTACACCATCAAGGTTGTAGGCAACTGCCACTGGGCCGATGACCATTGGGAGGTGCCATGCTTCGTTTCCGCCACAGCGCTTAGCTGCAGCTTCAACCTGCTCGTCCTTCAGTGCGGAGTCAGAACCAGCGAAATCAACCTGGTTAGCGATGAACTGTTCCTGGCCAGCGCCGGAACCGGTGCCGTTGTATGCCAAGGTGGAGCCGGACGCGGAGAATGCTGGTCCGAAGACGTTCTCCATAGCGTTCTGCTGAGAGCTGGCGCCCTCGCCGCGCAGTTCTCCGGTTACGTCTGCCATTTCGTACTTGGAATCGCTTCCGCCCTCGCTGTTATCAGAGTTCTGCTCAGCGTTAGAGCAAGCAGCGAGAACAAGGGAGCTGGCGAACAAAGCAGCCGCAGCTGCGCTGGTGCGCTTAAGGTTAGACTTCACGGTATTTTTCCTCCGAAAGTAGTCAGTGTCATAAAAACGTTGTGGATTACTCGCACATCGGCTTCTACGCTTTCTTTACCAAAACAATTTTGGTGAGAGCGCGCAGTCGCCTTTGCATCAAGTAAGAATCTAACTACCCCGTATGGACTGAATTCGCACTAGGAATGAACAAAAGGTTAACGCCCTTTAATTCGCAGGTAGAACCTTGAAAAATAGATGAAAATTCCTGTGAAAACACCCCCATACCCCCGATATTTTCCCGCCAACCCGGTTCTTGAATATGCAGTTGTTCACTTTAAGTTCACCTAATAGGCCGTTTCTGAGAAACAAATAAACGCCTATGCTCTCTATTTCCAGAAAACCGCTCGCTCATTGCGGAGACCTTTATATATCCAGGAAATTCGAAAGCGTTCTAACTACACGTGCTGAGATGGAAATCCTAAAGCTGGGGGAAAGCCTAAAACGAAGGCCTCACACTTCAGCTCGCACGCCTATTACTCGGATTGCTCCGGTTGTTCGGCGGCCTCACCTCGGTAGACCACGTCCACCTGCACAATCTCAAATCCCAGGTGCTCATAGGTGGCCACTGCAGGCGCGTTATCACCCTCCACGTACAGCTCCACTGTGCCCGCGCCTGCCTCCAGCAGGGCCCCCAAGCCCACCAGAGTGATCGGGCCGCCGAGTCCCCGCCCCCTGGCTTCATCGGCCAGGCACACCACATAGACCTCGCCAACCTGCTCACCGAAGGGCTTTTCGCGCTCTTCTACCGGCAGCTTTGTCCAGTGGAAACCGAGGCAGCGCACCTCTTCTGAGACCGGATCTTTCGCCCACAGCGTCCACACGCCCTCGGGGGCAAACCAGTCTGTTTCGCGAGCAGTGCGCAACTTATCCACGCTCCATCCGCCCTGCTCAGGATGCCAAGCGAACGCTTCATTGTTGACCCGCACCCACTCCTCGTCCACAAAATCCGCCCCGAACTCCTCGGCGGCCTCTGCGTAGGTGAGCACACGTAGATCCTGCTCAGCGATCGCTCCTCGCGCCCGCTCGGTGCACTGCTCCAGCTGCTGTCGTTGCGTTGATTCAGGTGGGCATTCCACCGCCATCTTCAAAAGTTCTCTGGTTCGACGCCCACCAATCGATTCCACCAGCCGCTGCGCTGCCGGGAGGTCTCCATGCGCCCACACATCCACGGCACCCCCCAGATCTAGGTTCGCCACGACCGATTCGAGAAGCGCGCTGCCTATTCCATGGTTGCGTCGAGAAGGGGAAACGGCCAGCTCAATGGTGGAGGACGCATCCGCGCCCAGCACCCCGACCACTTCTGGGGAATCCCCGGAACCCTCGGGGGAACCCTCCAGCGCCAGGACGTGGCGGTGGCTGTGATCCTCGGAGATTCCGCGGACGAATGCCTCGCTGAGGGCGGGGATGGAATCGTGCTGGGAGACATCATCGAGAAGCCGCAGGACCCTTTCCACCAGCTCCGGGTGCGCGTAAAGGTCCTGATATTCCTGAAAAGTGACGTTGTCTTTCATGAGCTACTCCATATCCTCGGGATCAATTGCTTTGTAACCCACATTGCGCACGGTGGCAATCACGCCTTCATACTCTCGGCCCAGCTTGGCGCGGAGACGCCGAACATGCACGTCAACGGTGCGGGCGCCGCCAAAATAGTCATAACCCCACACGTCTTGCAGCAGCTGCTCCCGGCTGAACACGCGACCGGCATTCTTCACCAGGAAGTGCAGGAGCTCGAATTCCTTGTACGTGAGATCCAGCGGCTTGGCGCCGATGCGCGCCACATAGGTCACCTCGTCGACAACCAGTCGGCCAATGGCTGCGACCTGGGAATCCTCCGCCTGCTCGACAGGAACTGGGCGTCGAGAAAGAAGCAGACGCAAACGCGCATCGATCTCCACGGGCGAGGCAGTGGGCAAAATGAAGTCATCCACCGCCCACGAACTATCCAGGGCAATGAGGGATGCCTCGGCGATCGCAGCCACCACGGGGAGATCCTGATGCGCTGCCGCCACCGCGCGACAAAAATCGCGCGCGGCCAGCAGGTTGCTACCGGTGACGTCGATGATCACCACATCACTGTCACTCAGCAGACGAATGGACTTGGATTCAGCCGAAAGAAGTTCCAGCTCGTGGGAAAGCAGTGGCAACGCAGGGATCACGGAGGCGATATCTGCAGCGTGCGACACAATGGCAACTTTCACGCCGCATCCCTCCTCGCTCCCCTGCTTTCTGGCACTAACTAAAGCGGGCCCCGCAGGTAAACGAGCCCAGCCGTTCCCCCGACAATACCCAATTCGGGCTGCACTTGAGGTAAAAATTAGATTGATGAGCGCGTCGAGCAAACGGAACCGAATCCTATCCCGGATAGCAATAGGGCTGGTTATCACCTTTTTTGTGGCGGTACTGGCGGACAGCCTGGTGGCGGCCCGCACCGAACACCGGATCTCGCAGCTGCTGTACGAAGAGAGCAACCTCCCCACCCCGCCAGCCGTGGAGGTGGCCGGGTTTCCGTATGTCCGCGCGGCCTTTGATCACGAGCTGCCTTCCGTGACCGTCACCGCACAAGATATCGATGTGCCCGGCTGGGGGCTCATGAGTGTGAAGTCCTCCGCCCAGTACGTCACCGTTACTTCCGAGGACGTGTTTACCGGCACCATCGAAGATGCCCCGGCGCGCAAGGTGTTCACCCGGTTGCAGCTCGACGGAGTGAGTATCGGCCACCGCATGGAAATTGATGATCTGCTGATCCAGAACCTGGATGACATCTCTCCCCGTGGCGGCTGGGAAACCGAAGCGGTATTCGAAGGAACTCCCAAGGGATTCCGCGAGCCTGCCACGGTAGAGATGAAATTGCGCGTGGTGGAGGGGCAAGTGATCATCTCCCCGCAGAAAATCATCAAGGCTCCCACCAGCGCGGACAGCACAGGAAATCTGGTGGAGGGTGAGGAACTCTCCGAATCCACCCGCCAGGAAATCATGGATGCTTTCCGCTTGACCATTGGTGCCAAGTCCCTGCCGCTCAAGGACAAGCCCATCCGCGTGTACGTGGCCGGTGGTGGCGTGTTCATTGAATCTGAGCAGTTCTACACTTCTGTCAGCATTCAAGACCTCATGCCCAACACCCGCCCGCTCAGCGAAGACGAAGAGCCTGGACTCTAAACTCCGGGGTTCTGGCCCCAAGCCGATGAGTGCTGCGCGGTACAGTACAAGGCATGACTGAAGAATCCACCGGTCCAGTAAATCCCAACGAGGCAATCGCCCGCGCCGAAGACCGCGCACAGGGAACCAGCACCAAAAACCTGCCAGACTTCACGGACTTGCCCGTGCCTGAGGACACCGCAAACCTCCGCCTCGGCCCCAACCTGCATGATGGCCTGCTCGCCCTCCTGCCGCTGGTGGGAGTGTGGCGTGGCCAGGGTCAGGCTGCTCATCCCACCGAGGAAGAGTTCACCTTCGGCCAGCAACTGGTGTTCGCTCACGATGGCGAAAACCGTCTGCGCTATGAATCCCGCACCTGGCGGATGGATGAGGACGGCCAGCCGCTGAACACCCCGGATCGTCGCGAATCCGGTTGGCTGCGCATCAACGATGATGACGCGATCGAAATGATCATCACCCACTCCGATGGCATCGTGGAGATCCTCTACGGCAAGCCACTGACGGAACGTGCGTGGGAGCTGGAAAGCGCCTCCACCATGGTGACGGAAACCGGGCCTGCGGAATTGGGTCCAGGCAAGCGCCTGTACGGCCTCATGCCCAACAATGACTTGGGCTGGGTGGATGAGCGTCTGGTCAACGGCGAAATGGTGCCGTGGATGTCCGCGCAGTTGCAGCGCACGGTTGGCTAGCTAGTCACTGCCTCCCAAACCATTGCTTCCACCTCGGCTGCATTGCTGGGACGCTGCAGCGCTTGCCCGTCCACCTCTGTGACGGGCGCGGCTGCCCGCACCGAGGACACCAGCCACACCCCGTCTGCTTCCAGCAGATCCTCCACAGTCATCGTGCGATAAGCCACGTCCCATCCACGCTCCGCGGCAATCCGGAACAGCGCTGCCTGGCTGGTACCCGGCAATACCCCGGCCTCGATGGGCGGGGTGAGCAGCGTTTTCCCCTTCATCACGATGATGCTGGAGGTGGGCCCCTCCATGAGATGTCCCTCATCGGAGACGAAAATAACATCATCCAAATCCTTGGACTTTGCATAGCGCAGCGCAGCCATGTTGGCGGCGTAAGACAGAGTCTTGGCACCCACCAAGGCCCACGGGGAGCGCTGCGAAAGGTCGATGCGGAACCCGCGCTCTGCGGTCATGACCTTGAGCCCAGAAGTACGGGCGCGGGTGAGCTCCTCCCCCATCACGGTGATGACGATCCATCCCGTGGCCGCCCCAGTGGATTCTCGCCCGCGGGAGTACACCCAGCGCAGCGCAGCCTCATCGGATTCCGCCAACTCCCCCACCTGCGCATGGAATTGCTCCACGGCCAACTCGGTGGCGGCCAACCACAGGTCCATATCCGGAACCGGCAGGTTGAGCATCGCAGCGCTGGACAGGAAACGGCTGCGATGCAGCTCCACATTCTTCACGTGCCCATCGCGCAGCATCATGGTTTCGAATACGCCATCCCCGCGGATTGCCGCCAGGTCATCAACGAAGATCAGCGGCTGGGTGGGGTCCCACACTCGCGGTTGCTCTCCCCCGAGAACATCCACGATGATTTGGCTGGGCCGGGCATTGGGTTTTTCAAGATTCATGCTTAACAACCCTAGTGCCTGGCTTTTGCAGGCACGCAGAAAACCCGCTGCTCCGCGCACCCGCCACTAAACTCCTGGAGCTCCGAGTGGTACGAATAGAGACGTGGAAAACAACGCATCTGCCCACTTTCCCCCTCACCCAGCGAGCACCGATGGCTATCGCAGCCCCGTGCTGGAGCGTGTTCCGGGAGCCAGCAATGAAGCCGATGGCGTCACGCTTCCCGTGGCGTGGCACTACGGCAAGCCGCTGGTGGAGCAGTCCCGAGTGACACCCTCCCGCCCGGGAATCGTGGATCGCTCGGATCGCGTGGCCCTGTTGGTCAGCGGCGAAGAGGCTCTGACCTGGCTCAATACCCTCATCTCGCAAAAGGTCAACGCCATCCAACCGGGCCAGGCCACCTGGGGATTGAACCTGGATATCCAGGGCCGGGTGCTGCAACACTTCGGCATTTCGGCTCTGGATGATGGCGGTCTGCTGCTGGATGTCCCCGGTGCGCAGGCAGATGACCTCGAGAACTACCTGCGGAAGATGATCTTCTGGGCAAAGGTCACCGTGGAGCGTCTTAATCTGGCTCAGATCACCCTCGTGGGCGCGCCATTTAGTGCAGCCGGGTTGGATGGGGCGGATCAGACCAAGGGTGGCGTCGAAAAGAATGTACGCACCCGCATGCTGGGCGAGCTTCCCGTGACCGACCACTGGGTTCCGCGCGATGAGCTGCTGCAGCACTGGGATGAGCTGGCGGAAAGCGCCGAGCCCGTGGGGTTGATGGCGTACACCGCGTGGCGGATTTTGGGTAGCGAGCCGGAGCTGGGCGCGGATACCGATGAGAAGACCATTCCTCACGAGATTCCCGCGTTCCTGGGTGAGGGCGTGCACGGCGCCACCCAGAAGGAAGACATCAATGCCGGGCCAACCTCTGCGGCCGTGCACCTCAACAAGGGTTGTTATCGCGGGCAGGAAACGGTCTCTCGAGTGCACAATCTGGGGCGCTCGCCGCGGGTGTTGGTGCTGCTGCACCTCGATGGTTCCACGGGCACCCTCCCGGCAGTAGGTGCGGAACTGCAAGCCGGTGGGAAAACGGTGGGTCGGGTGGGATCCAGTGTGCACGACGCCGACTATGGCCCCATTGCACTCGGGCTCATGAAGCGCGCGGTAGTGGAAAAGCTGGCCAAGGATCCCTCCGCGGTGCCTCCATTAACCGCCGAAGGAGTGGACGCAGCGGTGGATCCAGCTGACATTCGTATCGATGATGCAGTCCGTCCGGGCCGCGAGGCGATCAACGCGCTGCGCAAAAAATAATTCACCGCGCCTGCTGCATGATCGTTGCAGGTCACTATGAGTAATTCCACCCACCCTGAAAGTGCTGGGGTGGGTTTATCAACCCTCGTTTCGGAAAACTAAGACCGCACCCGCTATGGTGTAGAGCAGGAAGAAACACACATCAGAAGAAGAGTGACCGCTCCCCGCGTCACTCCACTAAACGCAAGGGGGTCAAGCCATGGGTCGCGGCCGCGCAAAGGCAAAGCAGACTAAGGTTGCCCGTCAGTTGAAGTACAGTGCTCCAGACGTGGATTTGCAGAGGCTTCAACGGGAACTCGCAGGTGAATCCGAACCAGCTGAGCCGTCAGCAGATTCTGTGGAAGACGAGTCCCTGGACTCTGAGGATTCTGCAGACTGGAACGATTGGGATAGCAAGTACTGATCCCCGGACTAGAACCGCACTGGCATAATTGCCGGTGCGGTTTTGGCGTTGGTGGACGCTTTAAGCGCGCTTGTGCTCTCCGGTGAGGAACGCACGCTCTTCGCCTTCATTGGCGGTGCGCACCTCACCCATGCGCCAGGCATCGATGTGACGAGCGGTGAGCATGGCCAGCGCACGCTCGGCATCGTCCTCAGCCACCACGGCCACCATGCCCACGCCCATGTTGAAGGTCTTTTCCATCTCTTCCTGGTTCACCTTGCCCAGGCGAGCGATGGTGCGGAACACGGGCGCTGGGGTCCAGGTGTTGCGCTCCAGTTCGGCGGTCAGGCCTTCGGGGATCACGCGCGCCAGGTTTGCCGCGAGTCCGCCACCGGTGACGTGCGCGTAGGTGTGAACTTCGCACTCGCTAGCCAGATCCAGGCAGTCCTTGGCGTAGATGCGGGTGGGCTCCAGGAGCTCCTCGCCGAGGGTGCGGCCGAAGTCCTGCACAAAGCCATCCAGTGGCAGGTTGTTCATCTCCAGCAGCACGTGGCGCGCCAGGGAGTAACCGTTGGAGTGCAGGCCGGAGGATGCCATGGCGATCACCACGTCACCCAAGCGCACCTTGTCTGGGCCCAGCAGTTTGGACTCTTCCACCACGCCAATGGCGGTGGCGGATACGTCGTATTCGCCTTCCTTCATCAGCCCTGGGTGCTCAGCGGTCTCGCCGCCGAGCAGCGCACAACCGGCCTCTTCACAACCATCAGCGATGCCCTTGACGATGCTCGCCACGTGCTCCGGCACCACCTTGCCGATAGCGATGTAATCCTGCAGGAACAGCGGCTCTGCTCCGCACACCACCAGGTCATCCACACACATTGCCACCAGGTCGCGGCCGATGGTGTCATGCTTATCCATCGCCTGCGCCACGGCCAGCTTGGTGCCCACGCCATCGGATGCTGCGGCCAGCAGTGGCTTTTCGTACTCGCCCAGCGCGAACAGACCGGCGAATCCGCCCAAACCGCCACGCACTTCCGGCCGGGTTGCCTTCTTGGCCAGTGGGGCGAACAGCTCCACTGCCTTATCGCCGGCTTCAATGCTCACGCCAGCTGAAGCATAGGAGGCGCCTTGGGTGTTGTTCTCTTCAGTCATGTCAGTATTTTTCCAATAACTTTGTGTGTGGTCTGTGTTTCTTCGGCCCGCTGGGGTTGAGGTGGCATTTTTTCCGACGCCGCCTCTGACTCCCCTGTGTGTCACCGAGCTGGCTGCTCGACGAACTGTTCCAGGGGATCCGCGGTTTCGCAGCCCCCCACTCTCTGCTGCATTTTCCGGACGAGCTCCGCGTTGGGGTTGTTGGTGGGCATCCCCAGCGGGAAGTTTCCATCGAAGCACGCGGCACAGAGTTCATCATAGGGTTGCCGGGATGCTTCCACCATGGATTCTGTGGAGACATAGGACAGGGAATCCGCCCCGATTTCCTCACAGATGCGTGCTACGGGATCGTCCTGCTCCACGGTGTTCGCGATGAGCTCTTCCGGGGAAGCGAAGTCGATGCCATAGAAGCATGGCCACTTCACCGGTGGCGAGGCGATGCGCACGTGAACTTCTGCGGCACCGGCATCGCGCAGCATCTTGACCAGTGCACGCTGGGTGTTTCCGCGGACGATGGAATCATCCACCACGACCAGCTTCTTACCCTCAATGACGTGACGCAGGGGGTTGAGCTTCAGGCGAATACCCAGCTGGCGAATGGTCTGTGAAGGCTGGATGAAGGTACGTCCCACATAAGCGTTCTTCACCAGTCCCTGTGCGAAGGGGATGCCGGAACCCTGGGCATAACCCACAGCTGCGGGAGTGCCGGAATCCGGCACGGGGATGACCATATCGCCTTCTGCGGGAGCTTCCTTAGCTAGGCGCCGACCGATCTCCACGCGGGTCTCATTAACCGACTGGCCCTTGATGATTGAATCCGGACGAGCCAAGTACACGTACTCGAACACGCATCCCTTGGGCTGAGCCTTGGCGAAGTGCTGGGAACGCACACCGTCTTCGTTGATGACCAGCATCTCACCTGGCTCCACATCGCGCACAAATTTCGCGCCCACGATATCCAGCGCAGAGGTCTCCGAGGCAACTACCCAGCCACCGGCTTCCATCTGGCCCAGGGACAGCGGGCGGATTCCCCGCGGGTCACGCACAGCGTACAAGGTATCCCCATCGGTGAAGGTGAGGCAGAATGCTCCCTTCACCCGGGGGAACAGCTCCATCGCAGATTGCTCCAGCGGGTGATCTTCCCGGGTAGCGTGCGCGAGCAGCGAACACATCACATCAGAGTCCGAAGGCTCCTTGCGAGGATCAACGAGTCCGAGCTCTGCGGCTTCTTCCGTCAGCTCCCGGTGATTCACCAGGTTGCCGTTGTGCCCCAGAGCCACGTCAATGCTATCCGGGCTCATGCGGAACATCGGCTGGGCATTTTCCCAACCCGCTCCACCAGCGGTGGAATAACGAGTGTGGCCGATAGCCACATGCCCCTTCAAAGATTCCAGCGATTGCTCATCAAAGACCTGGCTGACAAGCCCCAGATCCTTGAACACCAATACTTGATCGCCATTACCCACGGCAATGCCCGCAGCTTCTTGGCCACGGTGCTGCAATGCGTAGAGACCGTAGTAGGTCAGTTTTGAGACATCTTCCCCCGGAGCCCACACTCCAAAGACGCCACATTCTTCCCGCGGACTATTTTCACCCAAGTCATCGTATGGCGAGCTCTGAACAGAGAGCGTGCTCACTGCTTGTTGCTCGTCGCGATTCAATTGGCTCGACCGCAGGTTTTCCCGGCTGTTCCTTTTTGCCACGGATCACAGAGTACTACCCCCTTAGGACAAACCCAACCGATCACCAAGCGGGCACTCCCCTATCGCCAGTGGGTTCCAATTGATACGCGCATCGCGTTAGGCAGAACGAAACGGCAGCAGCGGTAGATACGCCTCCACATCTTTGGCACGCGTTCCGGAGAGATCCGCGGTGGCGTCGGCCAACAAAACATCCCCCACTACAAGCCGCAACCACTCCCGCGGTGCGCACTCCACCACGTTCGGAGGGGTGCCACGCCGGTGCTCCGGGCCTGCCACGCACTGCACCGCGGCGAAGGGAGGAACGCGTACTTCCACGCTGTGACCAGGGGCGACCTCGCCAAGAACTTGGATGCTCAGGCGGACGGCGCTAGCCATTGCGGACCGAGAAGGACGCGGGGCGGACTCATCGCGCACCCAATCCAGCACTTCTGCTACCGCTTCGCGTGCCGCAGCGGAGAGTTCCACACCCGTCATGCCCTTTTTCATCCAGCCGAGCCTACTATGCGAAGTCACAAGGCGAAATCGCCTGGGGTTAGGATGGTGAGGTTCTGCGGTCAGAAGCAAGCCGCCCGGCACAGCGAAAGGTTAAACAGTGGGAGCTCACAGCGCGAAAGAGGAACAAGCGGACAATACGTCGTTTGAAACGGAGCGTTCGGCCAATGTGACCCTGCGTTTCCTCGCCGCACCCACCGATATTCTGATGGCCGGAGCCATCGGCGTGCACGGTGGCCGGGTTTTGGAGTGGATCGATAAGGCCGCATATGCCTGCGCCGTGGGATGGGCGCGCTCCTACTGCGTGACTGCTTACGTGGGGCACATTCACTTCAACCGACCCATTCCTTCCGGCCACATGGTGGAGGTGCGCAGCCGCATTGCACACACCGGGCGTTCCTCCATGCACATCGTCAACGAGGTGTTCTCCGCTGATCCGCGCGAGGGAATCTTCACCCGCGCCAGCGACTGCCTGGTGATTTTCGTGGCCATGGGCGAGGATCGCAAGCCCAAGGAAGTACCGAAATACGTGCCGGTGACCGACGAGGAAAAGCGCGTTGCCGAAGCTGCCCTTTCCCGAGTCAAGCTGCGCAAGGCCATCGAAGAGGAAATGCTCAAGCAGACCTACTCCGATGATTCCACCGCGCCCGAGCTCACCAACCGCTTCCTGGCCAAGCCCACCGACGTGAACTGGGGCGGCAACGTGCACGGCGGCACCGCAATGGAGTGGATCGACGAAGCCGCCACCGCCTGCACCATGCAGTGGTCCGGCGAGCGCACCATTGCCGTGTACGCCGGTGGCATCCGCTTCTACCGCCCCGTACAGATTGGGGATCTTGTGGAGGTCAACGCCAGGCTCATCCGTACCGATACTCGATCCATGTCCGTAATCGTTCACCTCCGAGCGGGAGACCCACGCAAGGGACGGGAAAACCTTCCCGTGGCGATCCACTCATCCTTCACATACATCGCCACGGACGTGGATGGGGATCCGCTGGCCGCGCGGCAATTTACGCCAGTCACCCAGGAGGACAAGCGCTTGGAGCAGCATGCGCGGACGCTGCGCGAACTGCGGAGTGAATACCAGCCACGTCCGCTGGTGCTGCCCGAGCGGGAAAACTACAAGCTGATTGACTAGCGGTTTCTAAACAAAACAGCTGTGCATGATTCATTTACCATTATGATTCCCTCTTGGAAAGTATCTCAATAAAAGAGGATGGTTCATGGATCAAGAAACCCAGCGTCAGTCACTCATCGCCTTCTATTTCGGGCCTACGGTTGCTACGTCTAGACCTGAGACCACTGAAGTAGTAATTGCGGCCTCTCACCGGGCATATCGAGATCTCAATCGAACGCTGACTGGCTTCGGATCCTATCGCGACCGGGAGTCGCTACGCAACGAAGTTCACGCATCAATCAGCGAATTCATCTCGACAGTAGGGGCAGTTAAAACCCAGGAAGAGTTTGATAAACAGCATCAAGATCAGTGTGAAAAGATTTGCAAGCTTTTCGAGCGAGTCGAAATCTCTAATCACACGTTCAATTTTCACCCTGGTCAAGCGCAAAAATGGCTCAACATGACGCTGAAGTACCTCGCGGTACTGGATCATCCGCAGGTTCAACGGGTTTATGAATATCTTCATGTGCCGATCGATAAATTCGTCTATGAAGCAGCTTTAAAGGAAGGCATCAAGCGCCCACTCCCCAACCCGAAAAGTTCGACTCGCAGTACCGCTTGGTCGCGCCTCACTTACAAGCAGTATTGGGATTATCAGCAAGAACTCCGAAAATTAGTGGGCCCTACTAAAGAGCACGCAACTCCTCTCGATTGGGAAGCTGCTGTTTGGGTCTCGCGAAACAATGAGAATCCCCAGACGAAAGGGAAGGCGAATTAATGAAGATGTTTGAAGCAGCTGAGTTCCCGGAATCTTTCAACAACTTGGACGAAATCCACCGATTTGTCGACGACAGCGCAAAATCTGCACAGAGCGGCGTGGGCTTTGGCGGAGGCATGATGATCGCGGACTATCAGGATAATCAGGCCTATTACCAGCCTCATGCGTACAACGGTTCTTGGCACAAGACTGATCCCGAGGGAAATCTCTACTAGTCCGAATTAAGACCCAGGTTGAAAACCGCCCCACTCCAGCATTTCTGCTGCGGCGGGGCGGTTTTCTTTCGTTCAAGCACTAAAACTCGGAGTCGCTACACCGCCGAGTTAGCCCCCACGGCGTGGGAGAACAGCGCCGGAAGAGTCGCAGTCCATACTTCGCGGAGCTCAGCCACGCTAACCGAGATATCTACGCCCGGAGTCTGTTCTTCGCCTTCGCTGACAGTGGCGCTGGCCTCTGCTGGCTGACCCAGATCCGTGGCCAATGCAGCCTGCTCGCTCATTGGGGTGCTGGGCATCGCCGCAGTGTTCAAACGCACCATTGGCTGACCCTGCTGGTCCTTGGTTCCGGTGACACCCACCCAACCTGCGGTCAGCTCTGCATCCACCAGCGCACGCATCACTTCACCGTAGTTCTCAGGGGTCACTGCCAACAGCACACGAGACGCGGTCTCGGAGAACAGAGACACGAACGCAGCTTCAGCAGCAGAACGCTGTCCACCGTTCTTCACGGTCTCGGTGAGCTCAGCGCGACGCTCATCAGTCAGCGCCTCGCCCTGACCCATTTCCTCGGCCACCAGTTCATCCATCGCAGAGATAGATTCCGCATCGCTCAGGAATGAGCTGTAGTGCATGCCCAGCAGTGGATTCACCGTCAGACCGGTGTTGGAGTTCATCGCAAACTCAGCCAGAGCCTGGGAGAGACCACCTTCAGAGAGATCATGAGCTGCAGCAATGTTGTCGCGCAGGGATGCGATGGCAGTGCCCAGCTTCTTCTCGAATCCCAGATCAACCTCTGGAGGCATTCCACCGAGAGCGTCGTGAATGGCCTGCTGCCAGATGGATCCACCCAGCTCATCCTTGGTCTCCGCACCTGCGAGGATCAGGTGGTAAGTCTGCTCATCACCCGCGGGGAGCTTCTGCGGGATACGAGTAGACACTTCATCGATGGTGCCCAGGACGGCGATTACTGGCGTCGGCAAAATAGGAACGCTGCCGGTCTGGTTGTAGAAGGACACGTTGCCACCGGTCACGGGGGTTCCAACCACAGCGCAACCATCGGCCAGGCCGCGCACCGCCTGGCTAAACTGCCACATCACGGCGGGATCTTCGGGCGAGCCGAAGTTCAGGCAATTGGAGACGGCCACGGGGGTCGCGCCGGTGACGGACACGTTGCGGTAGGCCTCAGCCAGGGCCAGCTGCGCGCCGCGGTAGGGATCCAGGCGGGTGTAGCGGCCGGAAGCGTCGGTGGCCAAAGCGATGCCGCGGCCAGTTTCCTCGTCGATACGCAGCACGCCGGCATCCGCATCCTTGGCCAACACGGTGTTGCCGCGCACGTAGCGGTCGTACTGCTCGGTGATGTACTCGCGGGAGCACAGCGCGGGGGAAGCGACCATCTTCAGCCACTGTTCGCGCAGCTCCATCACGGTGTTCGGGCGGGCCAGCTGTGGGTCTTGCTGCAGCTCGTCCTGGTCTGCAGGGCGCTCAAAGGGACGCTCATATACAGGGCCTTCCTCAGCCATGGTGCGAGGCGGCGCATCCACCACGATCTCACCCTGGTGGGCGATGGTGAGACGGCCGGACTCGTTGACATAACCGATGTCAGAAGCCGTCACCTCCCACTTTTCGCACACGGCCATGAAGGCATCCACATTATCCGGGGTAACCACTGCCATCATGCGTTCCTGGGACTCAGAGCTGAGGATCTCCGCAGCGGTCATGTTGTCCGCGCGCAGGTGCACCTTGTCTAGGTCAATGTGCATGCCGCCATCACCGGCGGATGCTAGCTCAGAGGTGGCGCAGGAAAGGCCAGCTCCACCGAGGTCCTGGATACCCACCACAACTCCAGCGTTGTAGAGCTCCAAACAGCACTCGATGAGAACCTTCTCCGCGAAGGGATCGCCCACCTGCACGGCAGGTAGCTTGCGCTCTTCGCCTTCCTCAAAGGAAGCAGAACCGAGCACGGACACGCCGCCAATACCGTCCAGGCCAGTGCTGGAACCAAAAAGAATCACGCGGTTGCCAGCACCGGATGCGAAAGCCAGCTTCAGATCCTCCACCTTCAGCGTGCCCACGCACAGGGCGTTGACCAGCGGGTTACCTGCGTAAGAGTGATCAAAGACGGTCTCGCCACCGATGTTTGGCAGGCCCAAGGAGTTGCCATAACCACCCACACCGGCCACCACACCGGGCAGAACGCGCTGGGTATCCGGCGCATCAGCTGCGCCAAAACGCAGCTGATCCATCACGGCAACTGGACGCGCGCCCATGGCCATGATGTCGCGGACAATGCCACCCACGCCGGTGGCCGCACCCTGGTAGGGCTCCACGTAAGAAGGGTGGTTGTGGGACTCCACCTTGAAGGTCACCGCATGGCCATCGCCGATGTCAATCACGCCGGCGTTCTCACCGATGCCAGCCAGCATCTTGGACTTCATTTCCTCCGTGGTGGTCTCCCCGAAATAGCGCAGGTGCACCTTGGAAGACTTGTAGGAGCAGTGCTCAGACCACATGACGGAGTACATGGCCAGCTCGGCATCGGTGGGACGACGCCCCAGGATCTCGCAGATCCGGGCGTATTCATCGTCCTTCAGGCCCAGCTCCACGTAGGGCTGTGGCGCGGTTGGGTTGTTCTGGGCATCAGCGACGGTGTCATTGTGAACCTTGTCGTTGTGAACCATGGCGTGGGTGCTCCTTTGGGCTTCAAGTCCGGTGTGTGACTCAACAGCGCTGTGTGCGGCTTGGCGGAAAGGTCCCGCGGCAGGACCTCAGAAAGATTAAGAAGAAATGAGAGAGGTCAGAACGGAGGTGAAAATGCCCAGGCCGTCGGTGGATGGCCCGGTGAGTTCCTCAATGGCGTGCTCCGGGTGTGGCATCAAGCCCACCACGCGGCCGTTTTCATTGCTGATTCCGGCGATGGAATTGCGGGAACCGTTGTGGTTGACCTGGTAGCGGAAGACCACGCGGCCTTCACCCTCCAAACGCTCCAGAGTTTCCGCATCCGCCTGGAAGCGTCCCTCGCCGTGCTTGGAAGGAACGTAAATGCTGGAGTTCTTCGCGAATCCATTGGTCCACGCGGTCTCCGTGTTTTCCACGTCCAGGTACACGTCGCGGCACACGAAGTGCAGGCCTTCATTGCGGGTCACGGCTCCGGGAAGCAATCCCGCTTCTTGGAGGATCTGGAAACCGTTGCAGATACCCAGCACGGGAACGCCTCGGTTAGCAGCTTCCACCACGGACTGCATCGCCGGAGCGATGGAGGCAATAGCACCCGCGCGCAGGTAATCGCCGTAGGAGAATCCCCCTGGGACCACCACGGCATCAACCTTCTGCAGGTCTGAATCCGCGTGCCACAGCTCCACGGGTTCTGCACCGGCGTAACGCACCGCGCGGGAAGCGTCTACGTCATCAAGGGTGCCGGGGAAAGTAATCACACCAATGCGCGCGCTCACTTATGCCTCGCCTTCGCCGGCTACCGCGCTGGCGCCTTCGATGACCACGTCGAACTCCTCAATGACAGTGTTTGCCAGCAGGGTCGCGGCGACCTTTTCCAGGTCTTCGCGAGTGACAGTTTCATCAACTTCCAGTTCGAAGCGCTTGCCCTGGCGAACGTCGGCGATGCCCTGCACCCCGATACGCCCCAGCGCGCGAACTACGGCCTGGCCTTGCGGGTCCAGGATTTCCTGCTTCGGCATAACATTGACAACGACACGGGCCATGGATTTTTCAGCTCCCAGCTGTGAGGATGAGTCCACTAAAAATGGATAAATACCCGCCTATCCTAACACCCGCCCGCGAGCCTTCACCCCCGCTGTTTTTCCGCGCGGATTTTAGGCGACTGCGAGCCGCTGCCGAGACACGTACTTGCTGTAATGCTGGGACTGATAGCCGCGATCCAGCAGCTCTTCCACGATCCGCAGCAGGTCAGATTTGGTGTTTTCCCGGTCTGCCTTACCAGCGTTGATGGACAGTCGCACATCCGCGCCGCGCTGCGCCATCCGCTCCACGGAGGCAGACACATTCCGACGCCACCACCGCGCCGCACCGAAACCATCACCGAAGGCAAGTACGCGCACATTGTGCCGTTCCCCGCTGTGTAGATCGCGGATTCCGTAGGCATCGGCCGCAGCCAGCAGGCCCTGTTGCCGTGCAGCCCTCATTGTTTCTTCCGACGCCATCCACTTATCAGGCGCGAACACCTCTGGCTCCAATCCCAGGGCAGAAAGCTGCCGACGCGACGCGGTGAGACGCAGCTGGGCCTCATGGTGACCGAGGCGGTGGAATTCCCCCTTGGTTTCCGAAGTACCCACGCGGCTGAGGCCCATACCTCCAAGTAAAAGCTCATGCTTCTGCGCGACGGATTCATGAATGAACTCCAAGGCTGCGGAATCGGCCTGCAATTTCCATTCAGGAGCTTGAGCAGTGACAACCAGCCCAGCTTTCGCCCCGATGCCGCGCAGGGCATCACGCATCGCCTCTGCGCCCACTACTGTTTCCCGCCGGATCCCCGTGATGGTGAGAAGAAGCTGCGGGGACTCGGCTGGATTCATCATGAAGAGTAGAGTGCCCCGACTACATGAACAGCGCGTGACCGAGAGTTTGCCGGAGCCCTAGTGCCGGCTGAATTCTTGGTGCTCCGGCTGGTTTTCAGCGCAGCAACTCGGTGGCACCCATGCGATCCAGCTCCCAGGCCGTCTCAAACGCGGCTTGTTCCCAGCGCTCGTAGCGTCCGCTGACTCCACCGTGCCCGGAGGTCATGTCCGTTTTGAGCAGCACATCCGCCCCTGCCACCGCGCGGAGCTTGGCCGTCCACTTTGCCGGTTCCACGTAAAGCACGCGGGTATCGTTCAGCCCACAGATCGCCAAGATTGGCGGGTAGGTCTTGTCCGCGGAGACATTGTCATAAGGCGCGTAGCTGGCCATGTAGTCATAGACTTCCACGTCCTCGTACGGGTTGCCCCATTCGTCCCACTCGGTCACCGTCAGTGGCAGCTCCGGCTTGAGCATGGTGGTGAGCGGATCCACGAAAGGAACGATTGCCTCGATACCCGCGAAGCGATCCCCCGCCTCGTTGGCGATCGCGCCCATGAGGATGCCTCCGGCCGAGCCACCTTCTGCCACCATCTGCTGCGGGGTGGTCATCCCTTCGGCGATGAGGTGGTCGGCCACATCGATGAAATCAGTGATGGTGTTGCGCTTGTGCAGCCCCTTGCCGTTGTCATACCAGGCCCGACCCATCTCTCCACCACCGCGGATGTGCACGATGGCGTACACCACTCCCCGATCCAGCATTGAAAGGCGGAAGATGGAGAAGCCGGGATCCATGCTGGCTTCATATGCGCCATAGCCGTAGAGCAGCACCGGGTTTGCCTTGCTCAGATCCACATCCGCATGGTGAATCAGCGAGACCGGGACCTGGGCGCCATCCCGCGCAGTCACCCACTCGCGCTGCGCGCGGTAGGACTCTGCGGAAAACGGGGTTCCATCCGGCGCCGGCAACACTTCTTGCTGCTTGCGGAGGATCTTCTCCCCCGTCTCCACCGAAATATCGTAGATCTGCGCTGGCTGGGTAAAGCTGGATACACCCACGCGGACCACGGGGGAATCCCATTCGGAATTACCCGTCGCGTTAACTCCCACCAGCTCTTCGGCGAACTCCACCTTCTGGAACTCCCCCAGGCTGTAGCTGTCCGGCTCCGCATTCTGTTGAAGCACCATCAGATAGAGGGTCTCCAGCGCGTTTTCACGCACCTCCAGCAGCAGGTGGTCAGAGAAGATCTCCAGGCCTTCCACACGCACGTCATCGCGGTGCGGCACCAGCACGGTGAGGTCATCCAAGCTGTTCACCTGCCCCACGGGCGCGTAGCCGATCTCCGAGTTCACGCCGTTCTTATTGTGGGTGATGAGCCAGTAGTCTTCCCCATCAATAATCCCGTGGTCAGCGCCGTATTCCACGCCGCTCTCCCGGGGTAGCAACAACTGCAGCTCGGCGGAATCATCGTGCAGATCCAGGTAGTGCATCTCAGAGGTGATCTTGGAACCGCTGAACACCACCAGGTAGCGCTCGGAGCGGGTGGTGCCCACTCCTGTCCAGAAGTGCTCATCATCCTCGCGGTAGATCAGTTCATCCTGCTCCACTGGTGTTCCCACGGTGTGCTTCCACACCTCGTGCGGCCGCCATGCCTCGTCCACGCGCTGGTAGTACAGGGTGTCATTACCCACCCACGTGGCGCCATGGGAGACTCCCGGAATTTCATCGGGCAGATCTTCCCCGGTCTGCAGGTCGCGAACTCTAAGTAGGAAGCGCTCATCACCGGTGGTGTCCGTGGAATACGCCAGACGAGTTCCATCGAGGGTCACGCTGGCTGCTCCCAGCGAGAAGAACTCATGGCCCTCGGCCTCTAGGTTGGCGTCGAAGAACACCTGTTCATTGTCCGCCGGATGCTCTGGGTGGATCTCCGGCGGCTGCCAGGAGTTGGCGTCGAGAAGAGGAATACGGCACATCTGGCCATAGGACTTACCCTCTTGCGTGCGGCCGAAGTACCAATAGTTTCCGGAGCGCACGGGCAGGGATTTATCGGTCTCTTGGACGCGCGCCTTGACCTCGCTGAAAATGGCCTTTTCCAAGGGCTTGAGGTGCGTGGTGCGAGCGGAGGTGTACTCGTTTTCCTCGCGCAGAAGTTGTTGAACTTCTGGGTTTTCCTTTTCGCGCAGCCACTCGTAATCATCGGCGAAATCCCGGCCGTGGAAGCTGCGCACATACGGCACCTTCTTGGCTACGGGTGCCGCGGGAGAGTTGGGCTGATGCTGAGGGGAATCAGAATTCATAATTGCCGATGGTAGCCCCTGCCCAATTCGGTCTTAGACGCAGCTACCGATCCAATCGGCGAAGCGCAGGCCGGAGATCTTTTCATAAGCCTCCACGTAGCGGGAACGGGTGGCTTCCACCACGGAACCTGGCAACGGTGGCGGCTGGGAACCATCCTTCGGGTTCCACCCGGACTTTGAGCTGGTCAGCCAGTTGCGCACGTACTGCTTGTCAAAGCTGGGCTGAACCTTACCCTCCTTGTAGCCCTCGAGAGGCCAGTAGCGGGAGGAATCCGGGGTGAGAACCTCATCTGCCAGCACCAATTTGCCCTCGGCATCCAGGCCGAACTCGAACTTGGTATCTGCCAGGATGACTCCGCGCTCCTCACAGAGAGCCGCTGCCTTGGAGTAGATGTCCAAGGTTGCCTGGCGAATCTCGTTGGCACGCTCCTCGCCCAGCACCTTCACCACCTGCTGGAAGGTGACGTTTTCATCGTGGTCACCGATTTCCGCCTTGGTTGCTGGGGTGAAGATTGGTTCGGGAAGCTTCGACGCCTCCGTCAACCCCTCCGGAAGCTCAATTCCGCACACTGTGCCGGACTCTTGGTACTCCTTGAGGCCGGATCCGGTGAGGTAGCCACGAGCCACGCATTCGAAGGGCAGCATGTCCAGCTTCTGGCAGACCATGGCGCGGCCCAATACGGATGGGGGGATCCGGTCATCATCGAGGCCGCCAGCCAGGTGGTTGGGGAAATCGATCTGTTCGAAGAAGTATGAGCTCATCGCGGTGAGCACTCGGCCCTTATCCGGGATCTCGGTTTCAAGCACGAAGTCATAAGCACTGATGCGGTCAGTGACCACCATGAGGAGAGTTTGCTTATCGATTTCGTAGATTTCGCGCACCTTACCTGCGGAAAGGTGTTCGTATGTACAAAGTTCCGGACGCATGGGTAGCAATAGTAGCCCTGTCTGTGTCCGTTGACTATTTGGTACCAATTTGGTGCAAAATCGGGTGATCCGGCGCACTTTCACCCCGGTAATTCCGGGGTGCGAATCAGGCTAGAGAATCTCGCTGGGAGTGTACTGCGCGGCCTTGCGGTGGCGGTTCACAAATTCATTGACGCGCAGCAGCACTGCCTCTACCTGGGATTCCGCAGCACCAATGAAAGCCTGGCGATCCACGAGAGCGTTCTCCAGATCTTCCTTGCTCATCGGCAGGCGGTCATCCGCAGCCAGGCGCTCCAGCAGATCTTGGTCTCCGCCGTTTTCGCGCATGTTCAATGCCACGGCTACGGCGTGCTCCTTGATCAGCTCGTGCGCGGTTTCCCGGCCCACGCCCGCACGCACGGCAGCCATGAGGATGCGGGTGGTGGCCAAGAACGGGAGGTAGCGGTCCAGCTCGCGCTCGATCATCGCGGGGAATGCGCCGAACTCATCCAAAACGGTGAGGAAGGTTTCGCACATGCCATCAAAGGTGAAGAAGGCATCCGGCAGGGCCACGCGGCGCACCACAGAGCAGAACACGTCTCCTTCGTTCCACTGCGCGCCAGCCAGGTCAGCGGTCATGGTGAGGTATCCGCGCAGCAGAACCTGCATGCCGCCCACGCGCTCGCAGGAGCGGGCGTTCATCTTGTGTGGCATGGCGGAGGATCCCACCTGCCCCTCCTTGAAGCCTTCCGTCACCGTTTCATTACCGGCCATCAAGCGGATGGTCATGGAGAGCGAACTCATGGCAGCACCCAGTTCCACCAGGGCGGAGATTGCATCGAAATCCAGGGTGCGCGGGTAGACCTGCCCCACGGAGTCAAACACCTGGTTGAAGCCCAGGTTGTCCGCCACGGAGCGCTCCAGAGAAGCGAGCTTGTCCTCGTTTCCACCCACCAGATCCAGCATGTCCTGCGCCGTTCCCATGGGGCCCTTGATGCCGCGCAGCGGGTAGCGGCTGAGCAGATCCTGCACGCGGTTGAGGCCCACCATGAGCTCATCTGCCGCTGAGGCGAATCGCTTGCCCAGCGTGGTGGCCTGCGCTGCCACGTTGTGGGAGCGTCCTGCCATCACCAGCGTTTGGTACTGCCCGGCGCGCGTGCCAATGCGGTTGAGCACCGCGATGGCCCGGTCGCGTGCCAGCTGCAGGGAACGGTAGATCTGCAACTGTTCCACGTTCTCGGTGAGATCGCGGGATGTCATGCCCTTGTGGATGTGCTCGTGGCCTGCCAGCGCGTTGAATTCCTCAATGCGGGCTTTCACGTCATGCCGCGTGACCTTTTCCCGTTCCGCGATGGAATCCAGATCAACCTGCTCTAGCACGTCCTGATATGCGCTGATGGCCTCAAGAGGCACATCCACACCCAGCTCACGCTGTGCCTGCATGACGGAGATCCAGAGCTCGCGCTCCATGATGATCTTGTTCTCCGGAGACCAGATATTGGTCATCTCTGCGGAGGCATAGCGGTTGGCAAGGACGTTGGAAATCTTCTTCTTTGGCTGCACGTTGGCCATTATCCCATAACGCCCCACCACTCGGTTATCCGCGAACCTCTAGCTCTTCTGGCAGGTAGGGCACCAGAACAGATTGCGCCCCTCCACCACTTTCTCCGCGATGTCCGTCCCGCACAGGTAACACGGCATCCCCGCCCGCCGGTACACGTACACTTCGCCCCCGTGATCATCCTTGCGCGGATCCCGATCCATCGCCTCTGGCGTGTGTTCCGGGCGCACCGTATCGATCCGCCCCGCCTTCTCCCCCTCCACCATCAATTCCACCAGGTCTGCCCAGATGGCTTCCATTTCTTCCGACGCCAACTCCGTTCCCTTCCGCTCCGGATTAATCCCCAAGCGGAACAGCACCTCAGCTCGGTAGATGTTGCCCACCCCAGCGAAGAGCTTTTGATCCATGAGCAACGAGCCGATGGTGCGGCGCGAGTTCCTCACCTTCTGTAAGACTCCGGTGAGCGTCTCAAAGTTCTCATCATCTGTACGCAACGGATCCGCGCCCAATCTTGCCACCGCGTGATCCCGCTCTGCATCGGTGATCAGCCGGCACCACTGAGGTCCTCGCAGCTCCGCAGCCTGCGCGTTTCCCCATGCGCAACTGTCTTCGCTGCCTTCCGCCGCGATGCGGTGCATGTGCAGCCGCACCTGCCCCACGGCTTCTCCCGGCTTATAGTCCTCAATCCGGAAGGTGCCGATCAATCCCAAGTGAATGTGCACGATGTGCTCCGCAGATCGCGCTCCCACTCCCGCTCCTGCCGAGTAGTCCGGCACGTCAAAATCGAGGAAGAGGTGCTTGCCCCATGCCTCTGCGCCATGCAGTCTGCACCCGTTGAGCACCGCAGCTTGATGAGCGAACCGCCCCTGCGGGGAGGTCACGCGGAGTACTTGACCGGCAAACTCGCGATTCAGCTCACGAGCCAGCCGGTGGATTACATGACCTTCAGGCATCGATGCGAATCTCGCCCTTGACGGCTGGCAGAGCGATATCCGTGCGGAAGTGCCCACCAGGCAACGTGATGTTCTTCAGTTCCGCATAGGCAGCTGCTCGTGCATCCTCCAGGGTCTTACCGGTTGCCACCACATTGACCACGCGGCCACCCGCGCTCACCAGCCCGGCGGCAGCACCTTCACCAGTACCAGAGGCAGCACCAGCACCTTCACTAACACCATCCTCAGCCGCCCGCACACCCGCTGCCCGCACACCGCGGGCTTCGCTTCCGGGATCCGCGCCGGTCAGGGGCACACCAGCCACGGGTGCTTCTGGGTATCCTTCCGCGGCCAGCACGACTGTCAGCGCATAACCGTCTTTCCATTCCAGTTCAGGAAGCTGATCCAAGGTTCCCGTGGCTACCGCGTTGAGCACGCCGCCCAGGGGAGTCTCCAAAAGCTCCAACACTGCCTGGGTTTCGGGGTCGCCGAAACGACAGTTGAATTCCACCACGCTGGGGCCGTCCTGGCCCCAGGCCAGCCCGGCATACAGCAGACCATTGAACGGAACTCCGTCTTCCACCATCTGTGCCGCCACGGGAACCACAACTTCATCAACGATGCGCTGCACTCCGTCTTCCGGCAACCACGGCAGTGGGGTGTACGCGCCCATGCCTCCGGTGTTCGGTCCGGAGTCATTGTCTCCCACGCGCTTGTGATCCTGGGCGGGCAGCAGAGGAACCACGGTTTCGCCATCTACCAGGCAGAACAGGCTCACCTCTGGACCGTCCAAGAAGCTTTCCAGCAGCACTGGGTTGCCACCGGCGTGGACCGCGCGGATATGCTCCCGCGCCTCCACCACGTCATCGGTGACCACCACTCCCTTGCCCCCGGCCAGGCCATCATCCTTTACCACATAGTGAGGGCCGAAGCGGTCCAGGGTGGCGTCGATCTCCTCCTCCGAAGTACCCACGGCCACCTGTTCGGCCCGTGCGGTCTTGACCCCAGCGCGCGCCATGGTGTCTTTCGCAAACTTCTTGGAGCCTTCAATCTGGGCGGCCTTGGCGGAGGGGCCGAAAACCGCGAAACCGGCCTCGCGCAGCTGGTCAGCCACACCATCAACCAGGGGGATTTCTGGCCCAACGACCACCAAATCCGCCGCGATCTCGCGGGCCAGAGCAACTGCGTCAGCCTGCGGATGCAGCGTGGCGATGGCACTCATACCGGCGTTACCTGGGCTCACGTGAACCTCGGTGACCTGCGGATCGCGGGACAAAGAGTAGGCCAGGGCGTGCTCGCGGGCACCGTTTCCAATCACAAGAATGCGCATGGACAACAGTGTAGTACTCGCCAAGACACCAGCCTGCAGCGCGCAATGTGGCTAGCATGGGTGAACATGACGAGCGTATTTACCAAAATCATCGAAGGCGAGATCCCTGGTCGTTTCGTGTACCGAGATGACGAGGTCGCCGCGTTTTTGACCATTCAACCCGTGGCTTACGGTCACACCTTGGTGGTGCCCATCAAGGAAGTTGATAAGTGGACCGATTTGGATCCGCAGCTTTGGGCTCGCTGCAACGAGGTGGCGCAAAAGGTGGGGCGAGCCATTATCGACGTTTTTGGTTCAGAACGAGCCGGCTACCTCATCGCCGGATTCGAAGTGCCTCACGCGCACATCCACGTTTTCCCGGCCAACGATATGTCCGGCTACAGCTTGTCCAACGTGATGAGCCCCGAGGACACCGACCCGGCCAAGATGGACGAGGCGGCCGAGAAGCTCTCCGCCGCGCTGGCCAAGTAACTCCATAACGCAGGGTGAACGACACTCCAGATCTCCCCGACCACCACCTCCCGGAGCCTCCCGAAGTGGATCCCTCCGAGGTGGCGATGAACCCTGCTCTTTCTGCAGGCTCCGAACTCGAACCAATCTTCACAGACAGCGACCTCGAGCACAGCGACCTCGAGCACAGCGACCTCGAGCACAGCGACCTCGGGGAAGTGGATGAACTCAACCCGCTGACCCTCGAAGATCAGCTGGTCCTGGCCGATGACGACTCCGCAGAAGAAGCAGTCTCCCGCGGCTTGTTCTCCCGCTTGGGCAGTGGCGTGGCCTCCACGGGCAAGTTCATCTGGGATATCCCCGGGAACTTGGGAATCGCCCGCAGCAATACGCCGCAACTGCGCAATGAGCCTGCAGCTGTCCCCTTGGGCGCGCGGCAGGTCTCCCACGGTTACGCGGACGATCTATGGCAGGCACGCCCGCCTTTGCACCGCCCCTACCCGGTGATCTTGATCCACGGCACCATCAGCTCCAAAAACGTGTGGCAGAACTTGGTGTTGCGCCTGCGCGCTGATGACTTCGTGGTGTTCTGCCCGGATTATGGCGTGCACGGCACCCAGGACATCCCCAGTTCAGCAGCGGATGTGGGCGCGTACATCGAGCAGGTTTTGGCTGCCACGGGTGCCACTCAGGTGGATATTGTGGGCCACTCTCAGGGTGGATTGCTCGCTCGGTATTGGATCAATGAGATGGGCGGCGAGGATCACGTCCACCATCTGCTCACCTTGGGCACTCCGCACCACGGCACCACGTTGCTGGGCATGCTCGGCGGGCTGGTGACCCGGGAATCCACCCAGCGCATGGCCACCTCAACCGTGAGGCGCATCTTTGGGCCGGCGGGCATGCAGCAGGTGGTGGGTTCACCGCTGTTGGAAACGTTGGCGGCTAGCGAAGATACCCGCCCGCACATCCTCTATTCCTGCTTCGCCACGCTCAACGATTCCACCGTGGTGCCCCACGATCAGGCGTTCCTCAAGGGCGAAGGGGACCGCTCCGATGGCTCACCACGGGTGCAGAATACGTACCTGCAGGACAGGGGCATTTCTCGCTGTCGCCATGAGGAGCTCCCCAGCCACCCGCAGGTCCAAGCTCTAGTGCATGAATTCTTACTGGATGGACTGGATCATGAGGAGGACTGGGAAGATTCCGAGCCGTATGAGCCGGAATCATCCGAGCCCGGCTCGCCTCAGCCACAGGATTCCGAGACCTACGAAGATGAGCCGAATTCCGCAGAATCCGCTGGTTCTTCCTGATCCATGCCGTTCTCCTCAGCCAGTTGCGGCAGCAGGATCCGGAACGTGGTGCCCTCCCCCAGCTGGGAGTGCACGGAAATGCTTCCCCCGTGCTTTTCCACCAGACCCTTGACGATTGAAAGCCCCAGCCCCGAGCCGCCCGAGTTACGCGAACGGGAGACATCCGGCCGGTAGAAACGATCAAACAGATGCGGCAAATCCTTCTCCGGAATGCCCCGCCCGTTGTCTTTGATTTCCAAGATGATGCTGTTGGGCGCCAGGTGCGCATCGGTGCGCAGCACCACGGTGGTCTCCGCGTCTTCACCCGCATGACGCATGGAGTTTGTCAGCAGGTTGCTCAACACCTGGTGCAGCCGAGCTGAATCTCCCGCCACCACGGGCACACTGCCGGATTCATTTCGCACCTTCACCACCCGCCCGGGGAATGCCGCGCGAGTGGATTCCGTGGTGGTCAGCGCCAGCTCCAACATGTCCACGTGATCTGAGCGCAGTGGCCTGCCTTCATCCATTCGCACCAGCGCGAGGAGATCTTCCACCAGCAGGCTCATCCGCCCTGCTTCCTCGGAAATTTTGTCCATCACCATGCCCGCATCTTGCGTGGCTCCGGATGTATAAAGCTCCGCGTATCCACGAACAGAAGTCAGTGGGGTGCGTAGTTCGTGGGAGGCGTCGCCAATAAACCGGCGCATGGAAGCCTCCGATTTACGTGCTTGTCTTTCCGACGCCGCCACTGCCACAAACGCGCCCTGCACCTGCTGCAGCATGCGGTTCAGCGCTTCCGATAGCCTTCCCACCTCAGTATTGTTGGGCCTTTCGGGGATGCGCTGCCCCAGCTGACCGCGGGAAATCAGTGAGGCGGTGTACTCCACCTCGTTGAGTGGTCGCAGCGCGCGGCGCACGATGTATGTGCTCAGGGCCATCACCACGGCCAGCAGGATGATGCCACCCAAGGCCTGGAAGAACACCAGGCGAGCGATGGTGTGCTCCTCATCAGAGAGGGAGAGCGCCACGATGGTGACGGTGCCGTCCGCATTCTCCACGCTGGCTGCGCGCCAATGAGCGGGATCGGCTGACCCGGCCCTGGCCGGCACTGTCCGCGGCTGTCCTGGCTGGGTGAGTGAGTTGACATCCGGCAAGGAATCCATCACGGAGTTGAAGGATTCGATGGCCCGGTCACCGTCCACCACGCGCACGTAGAACTGTGATGGGGGTCGGCTGGTGCCGTCATTTCCCGGCACGGAACCCTCCGAACCACCAAGCTGACCTTGCTGCGTACTACCCGAAGAGCCGCTGGGCCCAGGGAAAGCAGAGCCGGTTTGGGTGGGATCGGTCTGGGTGGTGTCATGCGCCCACGTTTGGGTGGCGGAGTTGAGCTGGGCATCCACTTGTTGGATGAGCACGTTTTGCAGAGTGGTGGTGATTGCCAGGCTGAAGACCATCAAGCCGAAGGCCGTCAGCGCGCCAATCACCATCACGAGCGAGACGCGCAGTGGCATCCGGCTCAACAGATGCCCGGAAAACCTGCGGTTTTCTTGGGGCTCCATCACTTGCACTGCTGCTCTATCCGGGCCCTTATCAGGGCGAAATGCACTCACTGAATTTATGCCCTGGGCTTCCGTAGTACGTAGCCCACACCACGCACGGTGTGGATGAGCCGTGGCTCCTCGGTATCAATCTTCCGTCGCAGGTAAGAGACGTAGCTTTCCACCACGTTGCCATCGCCGCCGAAGTCATAGTTCCATACGTGATCCAGGATCTTGGACTTGCTCAGCACCACTTCCGCGTTCACCATCAGGTAGCGCAGCAGTTTGAATTCCGTGGGGGAAAGCTCGATGACCTTGCCACCCTTGGTGACCTCGTGCATGTCATCATCCAGGGACAGGTCTTCGTAGGTGATGAGGCTGGTGGCAGCTTCCTCTTCCGGCGTCACTCGGCGCAGGATCACGCGCAAGCGGGTGATGACTTCTTCCAGGGAGAAGGGCTTGGTCACGTAGTCATCGGCGCCAATGGTCAGTCCGTGGATGCGATCCTCCACGCCATCCTTCGCGGTGAGGAAAAGCACGGGGGCATCGTGGCCCTGGGCGCGAAGCTTCTTCAGGAGGGTGAAGCCATCCATTCCGGGCATCATCACGTCCAGGATGAAAGCGTCCGGCTGGTAGGACTTGGCCAGCTCGAGGGCGTCTGCGCCGTTGTCTGCGCTTTCCACGTCGAAGCCTTGGAACTTGAGGCTGACCTTGATGAGGTCTGAGATATTGGCTTCATCGTCTACGACGAGCACCTTGATTGGCTGGGCATTTGGAGTTGTCATGCCGAGTATTATTACTCACCCTCGTCCGGTTACCCTGAATGGTCGCTGTACGTTTCCTGTGAGAGCTGACCTGTGAATTTAGCGTGTTTAACTGGCATGGAGCTGTCAAGAGGTTTAGGGTAAAAATTATGAGTTCTTACATTGGCACACACCGTCGCCCGAGCCGCACGGGTCGTCGTGCCGCTTCCTTTGGCTTTGCAGTAGTCGCAGCGTCCAGCCTCAGTGGTGGAGTCGCATCCGCACAGACTCCAGCAATTGGCTCCTCACCAGCCCAGATGGGTCAGCTTCGCAATGATTTCAACAACGGCGTGCTGAACGCTCGTGACGGAATCGTGAACGAGTCCGGTCGCCTCCCCCAGGAAATGCAAGCTCCTGTTCAGCAGGGCGTGGATAACGCAGTTGACGTTATCGCTCCCGGCGCATTGCAGGCTCGCGAAGCACAACGCGCAGCTGCAGAGCGCCAGGCAGTTGCCCAGCGCGAAGCCGCTCGCTTGGCAGAGGCAGCTCGCAACAGCCCATGCCCTCCTTCGGCACGAGCTTGCGTCGATTTGCAGAACAACCGCACCTGGCTGCAGAACAACGGCCAGATCACCTACGGCCCAGTGGGCATGTCCCACGGTCGCGCCGGCCAGGAGACCCCAAAGGGTACCTTCCGGGTGCAGTACAAGGTTCGCGATGAAATCTCCCGCGAGTTCAACAACGCGCCGATGCCTTTCGCCACCTACTTCACCAACTCCGGCCACGCTTTCCACCAGGGCACCACGGGCACCCAGTCCGCTGGCTGCGTGCGCATGAACCGCCCTGATGCGGAGTTCTACTTCAACAACCTGAACCCCGGAGACCAGGTCTTCATCTGGTAGGTTCGACAGCCTCTGTGGGCCAAACTGTTACCCTCGAGTAATGGTTAACCACACAGATTCTGCTGAAACACGCTCGATCTCCTTCCGCCCCGCCGTGGAAGCAGATCGAGATTTTCTTTTCCGCATGTTCCGCGAAACGGACACCTGGGGCGAGGATCGGGACGTTTCGGAAAGTTTTACCGAGGACGTCAAGCTATATGTCGACGCCTGGTCCCCCGAGCAAGGCGGTGTAATCCTCGAAGAAGATGGTGAACCCATCGGCGCATCCTGGTTGCGGAATTCCACCGAGGAAAAGCACGCCTCTGGTTTCATCTCTTCCGAAATCCCCGAGCTGGCAATCGCGCTGGCCCGCGGCAAGACCGGTGGCGGCCTGGGCAAGAAACTGCTGATGGAAGCAGTGTCCGTGGCCCGCGATAAGGGTAAGCCAGGCGTGAGCTTGGCTGTGGATCTGGGCAATGATCGCGCCTACCACGTGTACGAAAAGCAGGGCTTTGTCGATCAGGGACTCAACGAAAAGGGCACCTGCCACGTGATGCTCTATGACTTCGCTAAGCATCCCGCAGAGTAATTGTTGATTTTCCCCTAAGGAGCACCGAGGCCCATGAGCGCGACTGTTATCACTGTCCTGCTCGTGGGCTCCCTCATTGCTGGCTGGGTAGATGCCGTGGTGGGCGGCGGCGGGCTGATCCTGGTGCCGCTGGTGATGATCCTCAACCCGCAGTTCTCTAATGCGCAGGCCCTGAGCTTGAACAAGGTGGCCGCGATATTCGGCACGGGCAGCGCGGCCATCACCTTGGCGCGCAAGGTTCCCTCCGCGCGCACCGCCTTGAAATATGCGCCGCTGGCATTCTTCGGCGCTGCCGGTGGCGCCGTGATTGCCTCTTCCGTGGATAAAGACATCATGCGGCCCATCATCATCGCGATGCTGGTAGCCGTGGGTATTTTTGTGGCGGCGAGACCTTCGTTTGGGCAAACCCCGCAGCCTAAAACTGTGACCCGGAAGCGCTGGCTTAGTGTGCTTGCGCTGGTCGCAGCCATCGGCGTGTACGACGGCACCTTCGGCCCCGGCACCGGACTTTTCCTGATCCTGAGCTTCACCACCTTGCTGGGTACGGACTTCCTCACCAGTGCCGCGTGGGCCAAAATAATCAACACCTTCACCAACCTGGGCGCGCTGGTGGCGTTCGGTCTGCAGGGCGAGGTGCTGTGGCTCATGGGGCTGGCACTCGCGGTCACGAACGTGATCGGTGCGCAGATCGGCGCCCGCATGGTGATCGGCAGGGGAGCCGGTTTCGTGCGCGTGGTTCTGTTGGTGGTTGTGGTTTTAATGGCCACAAAGTTGACCGCTGACCAGCTGGGAATTGGGCTGAACTAAGGGAAAACTCCGTCTGGCTGGGCATCAATGAATGAGCTCATCAAGCCACGAAACATCCTAGGAGTCTCGTGAAAAACCTGTCCACCTACGCTGCAATCGTTCTGGCGATCCTCTCAATCCTCGTCGTGTTCATGAAGATAGGAAACCCAACGGTTCCACTGCTCCTGCTGGTTGCCGCGGTCATCGTCGGTTACTTTGGCAGCCGCCAAGAAAAATAGCCCCAACCGGCTGTCTTTGAAGCCTGCCAAGGAACTATCACGGCGGACACAGCAACCGATCCGTAGCTAACCTCCACTATTTAGTCGCTTGGCTGGCCCAGTCCACCGACAATGGACATTCTGCAGCTAGTAAGGCGTCACACTTCTGTTCTTGCCTTCCCAAATCAGTATCCCCGTGATAACATGCATGTAATCGTTCAGCCTGCCTTGGACTAGCCTTAAAAGGCAAGTTCAAGAGCGGGCTGGATCTTTTTATACCACTGGAGCCTAGAGCCTTGGTCAATGACCTCAAACCTGCTGCCACGCTCGAAGAACATGTTCAACGGCTCAGAGCCCGCCATATGCTCATCGACGATAAGGAAGCAGAGCAGTGGCTAAAAAATGTGAGCTATTACAGGCTTTCGGCATACTGGTACCCAGCACGAGCGATTGATCCCCATTCTAACAATCGTCGCGAAGACTTTATCCCAAACACTTCTTTTAAGGACGTAATCAGTCTCTACGAAGCGGATCGAAAATTGCGGACTCTTATCCACGATGGAATGGAGCGCATAGAAATCGCGATGCGTACCCAAGTGGTAGAGCTGCTCTGCTCGTATACGCCTGAAGATCCCACTTCCTACCTCAAATCGGATTTATTCAGAGAGAAATTTAATCATACCGACTGGATCTCCACTGCATACGGAAGATTGGCTCGCGCTAAATCAAGTGAATCGATCAAACACTATAAAAATTCGTACGGTGGTCGATTCCCACTTTGGGTAGTCGCTGAAGTAATGGATTTCCGCGATATTTCAGAGTTGTTTGCCGGCCTCAAAGGAAGAGACCAAATGAAGATTGCGCAGAATCTCAATCTCACAATCGATTTCGGGTCTTTGTCCCGTGCGCAAAAAGATAAGGTTCGGAACCGGCATCCTCTAGCGGGTTGGATGGAGCAACTCACCATCATCAGAAATACATGCGCCCATCATGGGCGACTCTGGAACAAGTCTTTCACACCCGCATCCACGTCCGCACTCCGATCGAATGGGAATTTGGACTTACTTCCAGAATCCGGGCAGAGCGAGAGAATTTTCGGAGCGCTTTTGATCATGTCGCATTTGGTGCGCGCAGTGTCACCTGGTACAACATGGCCCGACAAGATCGTTGATCTACTCGCTAACAGTTTCCTCAGCAACAACTTAGTTGCTCCAATTAACCTCGGTATACCCACCAGGTGGAATCGGACGGCAATCTAGACTAAGTCTTTTAAACCAGTATTTGTGAAGATCCCGCTATGGACAATCTGGTCTTTCGCGACTTCGGGTGTCCTGGGTTGAGCTGGTCAGACCCCGCATGTTTCTTGCGACGGTCCCGCCTCTGATCCCCCTAGCTGCAAACGATTTGTCCTTCTCTTCCCAGCGGAATCGCACATAGAAAACTGGAGATCGGATCCTCCGGCACCGACCCTGCCTAGAATCGGACTCATGAATCTATCCATAAAAGAACATCATTTTCCCGATCATAATTTCCCTGTTAGTGGTGGCTTTCAATTCCTCAGCAAATGGGAAGGCGTTAGATTTGAGCTTCAGTGCCGTGATCAAGATAGTTACCAGCGCTTCAGCTTTTGGAATGAAGACAACAGGTGCGTTGCGCTTCTAGAGTTGGATTGGGGGAACGTTGAGAACCGATTTGCGGGCAGTGACTACCAAGTCCCGACGACAAACAACGGCCTACTGGAAATTCAGTTCATCGATGTCCATCAAGGGTTTCGAAATAACGGGGTTGGAACCCAGATTATCGACTGGCTCATTAGAAAGTTTCCCGAATGCGACCTGTGCGCCCTTGAGGAAGAGGCTGCGGGATTCTGGCAGCGGTTGGGATGGGAACAAATTTTGCCATCCGAAAAGCGCATGAGAGAAATGTATTTCAAACGTGCCGCAATCAAAACCTAAAATTTTTAGCCATTTTTAGACACTTCAGCCGGAAACATCAAAGAACCCCAAGCAGAAACTGTGTTCTACCTGGGGTTTTTGAGCTGGAGACGAGACTTGAACTCGCAACCTACGCATTACAAGTGCGTTGCGCTGCCAATTGCGCCACTCCAGCACAGCCCACGCACGCAAAACGTGTTCAGACTGCCCAAAGATTAGCAGCAGCGTGAGGGTTCGCCCAATTCTCATCCTCGCTCTTCCGGTGTCTGCACCAACATGTACGGTAAGGGCGTGGCTAGCAAGTTCAGGAATGCGGTACGCAAAGGTGCCGACCTCATGTTCTCCGGAAACAGGGCGACAATCGATGCGATTCGCATGGCACCACCGCCCTCTATTTTGGCTCCGATTGATTTCACGGATACCTCCAAGATCCATGCAGTGATGGATCTGGCTTCGCGTATCGGCGATCTCCTCTTAGCCGCCGGAACAGGCAATTCAGATGCAAAGGCGCAGATCCGCGGCATCACCGCTGCCTTTGGTCTGCACTACGTGCACGTGGATATCACCCTGAACACCATCACGTTGTACGCCACGTATGACCAGTCCAAGAATCCGGCGTCCAGCTTCCGCGTGGTGCATAAACTCACCACGGATTTCTCGCGCTTGACCGAGGTGGACCGGCTGGTCCGCTCCATCGTGCGCGGTGGTGTGCGGTTGGAAGAAGCGCAGAAGATCCTCTTTGAGATTGAGACCTCCCCCCTGCCTTATCGAAATCGCTATGCGCTTGGCGCGTGGGGATTCTTCGCTGGTGCCGTGGCGCTGTTGCTCGGTGGTGGCTGGTGGGTGGCGCTGTTGGCCACCGCCACCACCATCTTCACGGTATTCGCCACCGCGTGGCTGGCCTCGAAATCCCTGCCCGTGTTTTTCCAGAACTTCATCGGCGGGTTCATCGCGGTGATCCCGGCCGGGCTGGCGTTTCGATTAGCGGACCAAATTGGCGTGTATCTCCCGCCCTCGCTGGTGGTCGCGTCCTGCATCGTTGCCCTGCTGGCAGGTCTGACTCTGGTGCAGGCACTGCAGGATGGAGTCACGGGGGCGCCCGTCACATCCTCCGCTAGGTTCTTCGAAACTCTGCTGCACACCGGCGGAATTATCTCCGGCATTGGTACGGGTATCCAGCTGATTAACTTCCTGGGCATCAATTTGCCACCCCTGGATACCTCGCAAACTGTCGGTGCGTTCGGTTCCACCACCATTCAAATCCTGGCAGGCGCAGTTGCCACGTCATTCTTCTGCATCGCGTGCTTCACGGAGCGCCAAGCAACCATCGTGGCATCCGCAACATCGCTGGTGGCCAGCTTTTTCTACTACCTGTTCATCAACGATTGGCAGCTCTCCCCCGTGGCAGCCGGCGGCATGGCCGCCATCATCGTGGGCTTCACCGGTGGTGTGCTTTCTCGTCGTTTCATGATCCCGCCACAGATCACCGCAGCTGCTGGCATTACCCCATTCCTGCCTGGTCTGGCGCTGTACCGCGGTATGAGCTCCATCCTCAACGACCAATTTGTGATCGGCCTGTCCAACCTCGCGATCGCCCTGGCTACCGCAACCGCACTGGCCAGTGGCGTGGTGCTGGGTGAGTGGATTGCTCGTCGTATCCGACGCCCACACCTGCCACGCATGCGCGAAACCCTGATCCCGCCACGGATGACCAAGACCGGACGCGTGCGCCAGCCGCTGCACTGGCGTTCCCGTGAGCGCAAGGGTGCGCAATCCCTGTGGCAGCTGGATGCCCAAGTGGCCGACCGAGAAGCCCCGCTGCTCGCGGATGATGAAGATACAGACACAGAGGCGAATGACGAAGGGGTCAAGGGCGGCGTCGAAAACTAAGGGCACCAAGAACGAGGACGACGCACCTTTCCGCGTCCTGGCGCTAGAGTAGAATGGTTAGGTAGAAAATTTTTAGCCACAATCAAAGGGGATGACACGTGCCGCCTAAGGTCACCGATAACCGGACCGCCAATACTGAGTCTTTGCATGCAGTGGAGACGGAAACTGCCGAGGCTGCTCAGCGCATCGTCGCTACGTACTCCGATGATTTCTTGGATGCTGTCACGCTCATGTCCATGCTGGGTGTGGAGCCAGAGGGCTTGATCCACCGCAAGGTGGTTGCAGATCTGGCAGCTGAGGAAGCCGAAGAGACCAAGACTGCCCGCAAGACCACCAAGAAGGCTGCAAAGAAGGCCGCGAAGAAGACGGCCAAGAAGGCAACCAAGAAGACCACCGCCAAAAAGGCGACGAAGAAGGCGGCGGAATAATCCGCAGATAAGGCAAAAGTGCTGCTGTGACAACCTCTCCAGAATCCACAGAACACACCACCTCCGAGGCTGATTTCGGCTCGGCTGATTTTGTCGTGGTGGCTAACCGCTTGCCAGTGGACAGCCAGAAAGATCCCGAGACCGGAGAGGTGACGTGGTCTCCCTCCCCCGGCGGATTGGTGACTGCCCTGCGCCCGGTGTTGGAAGCCAATAGTGGCGCGTGGGTCGGCTGGCCCGGCTCCACCGAGCCCGTGCAGCTGGAAGATATGCCCAGCGCGGAAGAAGCCGGTGGCTTGCACGCCATCCCCGTGAACTTGGACGAGGAAGACTTTGCCCAGTTCTACGAGGGTTTTTCCAACGCGACGTTGTGGCCGCTTTATCACGATCTGATTGTGCCTCCCCGCTTCGAGCGGGATTGGTGGGAGCGCTACCAGACGGTAAACCAGCGCTTCGCCGAGCAGAGTGCGCGCAGCGCCTCCGAGGGCGCCACCGTGTGGGTGCAGGATTACCAGCTGCACCTGGTGCCACAATTGCTCCGCGAACAGCGCCCTGATCTGTGCATCGGGTTCTTCCTGCATATCCCTTTCCCCAACCCGGAACTCTTCCGCCAATTGCCGTGGCGCAAGGAGCTGCTAGAGGGCACACTGGGGGCCGATGTGATTGGCTTCCACACTCAAGATGGCGCCCGGAACTTCCTGGATACGCTGCGCGCCCTGGATTACACGGTAGAAACCGATGACGATGAGGAATCCGCCGAGTTTCTGCGGGGAGCTCGCATGCCGGAGGATAGCTGCATCGTGGGACGCGTGATCATGCCCGATGAGCGCGTGGCGCGGGTAGGCGTGTTCCCTATCTCCATTGATTCTCAGAAGGTCAAGGATCAGTCTTATTCCGGCGAGACCATGGCTGCCACCACGCAACTGCGCGCGCAGCTCGGTTCACCGAAGATCCTGCTGACCGGTGTGGATCGGATGGATTACACCAAGGGCATCCTGCACCGATTGCTGGCCGTGGAATCCCTGATGGATTCGGGCGACCTCTCCCCCGCGGACATCGTGATGGTGCAGGTGGCCACCCCATCGCGTGAGCGGCTGGAGGATTACCGCCGCACCCGCGAGGAAGTGGAACGCGTGGTGTCCCGCATCAACGGCAATTACGCGCAGCTGGGACGTCCGCTGGTCCACTACATCCACCACGGCCTGCCGTTCGCGGAGATCGTGGGTCTGTATGCGGCCACGGACATCATGCTGGTCACCGCCATTAAAGACGGCATGAACTTGGTGGCCAAGGAGTACGTGGCCAGCCATGCCGATGGCAGCGGCGCACTGGTGCTCAGCGAGTTCACCGGTGCAGCCACCCAGCTCACGCAGGCATACCTGTGTAATCCGCACGATAATCAATCCATCTGCGATGCCATCCTGCTGGCCATCAAGGAGCCCACCGTGGCCCGGCGCGAGCGGATGCTGGAAATGTGGAAGCACGTGGAAGAAAACGACGTGGATTATTGGGCCTCCACCTTCCTCCACCAGCTCAAGGAAGCTCGCCAGTGAGGGCAGGCCTCCGCGCACGCGCAAGCGTCATCGCAGGTCTCATGACCTGTGGTTTTGCCTTGGCCGCATGTGGCTCGGACAGCGCCCCGCTGGGCACCACCCAGTGGCAGGTGAGCTCGGTGTACGACGGCACCGATCGCCCCACCGAACTCACACCCACCCAGCAGGGCCGCACATTCCTGGTATTCGGAGATTCCTCCTTCACTGGGGCCAGCGGCTGCCTTGCCCTCCGGGGTGACGTGGAGTGGAACAAGGACACCACCGAGGTGAGCATCTCCAACTTTTCCTCGGAGCTGATCGACCGCGGCGAGGACAGTAGCGTTCAGTGCCTCCCCGCCGATGAAGATACCGCCAAGCGTTTGCAGAAGGCCTTGGATAACTCCACCGTGAGTATCTCCCGCCCCACGGAAACCTCATTGCGGCTCCAGCAAATCCACGCTGATCAGCCCGATTGGCAGACCGCTCCTTCCGTGGAATTCATCAGCGGACCGTAGAATTCCCAGCGGAATCTTCAATATTTTTCTTCACACATTAAGGAAGCCCCTTGCGCGCACTCTCCCCCGCGGACATTGCCTACCTGGCGAATGTGCCGAACCTGCTGGTTGCCATGGATTTTGACGGCACTCTGGCTCATTTTTCCACAGATCCCTATCAATGCCGTGCGGTTGAAGGATCATTCGACGCCCTCCATTCCCTTTCCGCCATCAACAACACTTCAGTGATGGTGATTTCCGGGCGGAACGTGGAGCTCCTCTCTGCTGTCACGGAGATTGATCCTGCGCATGCCGCCAAGGCAGCCACTGGCGGCGATGGAATCATCCGCTTGGTGGGTAGCCACGGTGCGGAACCTGCGGATCAGCCAATGGTGAACCTCAGCGACCCGCAGCGGGAACTGCTGGGGCAACTCGCGCACTTCGCCGAAACTCAGGCGCAGCGGGAACCGGGGATCTGGGTGGAGCGCAAGCCATTTTCCGTGGGGTTGCATACGCGCGCGGCCAAGGATCGCTCGATCGCCCTGGATGCAGCAGAAGAATACCGGGCTTTCGCGCAGGATTGTGAGGGCGCAAAGGTGACCATGGGCAAGGACATCGTGGAGGTCGCGGTGGTCTCCATGACCAAGGGCAAGTATCTCTCCACCTTCCTGGAACGCGCGGTTCCAGCGATGGACGCGGTTGTTTTCGCTGGCGATGACACCACCGATGAGACAGTGATGAGCATGCTCCGCCCGGGCCAGGATATTGGCATCAAGGTGGGCGAAGGGGAATCTGCCGCCATCCGCCGGGTAGAGACACCGGAGGACATCCGGGATTTCCTGGTCCAACTAGCCACCGCCCGCCAAGAATGGGCAGCCACGCGAACTGGGAACAACTAAAACGGGAGATTTCCCTGACGAGGTGGACCGACAGATTCTCCCTGCACCACGCTGGTTTCCAGCAACACCCTGCGAGCACTCTGCGTGCGCGCGCCCTTGAGCGATTTCGCTGTCTGCGCCTGCTGAGATTCCTCGATGAGCTGAGCCAACATATCCCCGCTCTCCTGCCCCTTGCGCCGGGACGGCTGCCGCACGGTGGTGATGCCCCGGCTGACCGCCTGGGGAATGCCATCGAATCCGGTGATGGAAAGATCCCGGGGAAACTCGCCACCCCGCTGAGTCAGTACGTCTGCCACCGCGATGGCCATGGAATCCACCGTGCACACCACGGCCGTGATGTCTGGATGTGTGCTCAGTAGTTCCTCGGCCGCGCTGCGGGAAGTGTTCTCATTGTTGATGTGTCGCTCAATGATTGGCACGCTCTCGGGAGAAATACCTGCGGATTCCAATACTTCGAGAGCCCCGGTAATGCGCGATCGCTGCACATGCATCTGCGCGGTGCGGAGCCTTTCCGCCGAAACCGGACCGTTGTTCGGGGTGCGATCCAGACGGATGCACAGGATCCCCACCTTGGTGTGACCCACGTCCACCAGTTGCTGAACCACGGGTTTGATCGAGGTGACGTCGTCAATACCCACAAAGTTCGTGGCCGAATCATCTGCGGGCTGGTCGCAAATCACCGTGGGGAGATTGCGGTGGATCACGGTCTGGAGGAAGGGATCATCCCGGGCCACCGAATAAACGATGAACCCATCCACGCTGGCTTGGTTGATGAGTTCGGCGGCGTGATTGGCGGCCGGATCTGGGTCGACGCCAGCAGGTACCAACAACATGGAGGCATTCATCTTGCTGCATGCCTGGGATACGCCGGACATGAATTCAAGTGAGGCTTGGTCTTCGAAGGCGTAGGTGAGTTCCTCCGTGAGCAACACCCCGATGGCACCCGCCCGGCGCGTGCGGAGAGAACGTGCGGTGGGATCCGGACCAGGGTAACCGAGCGCCCGGGCGGTGGAGAGAATCTTTTCCCGCAGCTGTGGGGAGAGCTGGTCCGGCTTGTTATAAGCATTGGACACGGTGGTGCGAGAAACCCCCAGCTCGGCAGCGATGGAGGCCAGCGTTCCTCTACGGGCGGGGTGGTTCATGCTGTTCAGTCTATGGTCTGGGGTGGCAGGCGGGTTGAGTATTGGGGGGTTGCGCGGGGTGGCTAGCCCGGCGAGATCTCTAATTGACAACGGTTGTCAGATTCCATAATGTGATTTTCATGAAACGCGCGCTCTTCTCTTTGGTTGGCATCACTACATTGGCACTGGGGCTTTCGGCATGCGCGGAAGGCGGCTCCAACAGCAAGCCCGCGGACACCAATTCCATCACCGTGGTCACCTCCACCTCCATCTACGGGGACTTGGTGGAGGCTCTGGCCAAAGAGAACGCGGACGTGAACGTGGTTCCCATCCTGGATTCCACCAGCGATGATCCGCACGAGTACGAAGCCACCGCCAGGGACGTGGCCCAGATCCGCAAGGCAGATCTCGCGGTGGCCAATGGCGGGGGTTATGACAACTGGCTGACCGACCATGTCACCGAAGGCACTCCCCTGTTGACCGCTGCCGAGCTGGCCGAGGGGCACTCGCATGCGCACGGGGAGGATGGGCATGGCGAGGATGCGCATGAGGAAACCGGGGATGCTCAGCCAGAACAGAGCGGTTCCGAACAGAAAGGCTCCGACCACAAGGGCCACAACCACGGTGTGGCCTTCAAAGAAGACCCGCACGTCTGGCTAGACATGCATTCCATCGATGAGCTCGCGGAGAAGATCGCCGCCGAGCTGCACAAGCTGGATGGAAGCATCCCGGATGATGCAAAGGCTGTCACCGAGCGGACTGCCAAGTTCTCCGACCGGGTGAGCAAGCTGGACGCGATGAACAACCTCATTACCGAACCCGTGGCCTCGCATTTGCTGGAGGGTAGCAAGTTGCACGATGTCACCCCCTCCGGATTCGCCACCGCAGTAGCCAAGGAGGCCGAGCCTTCCGCCGCGGATATCGCCGCAGCTCAGCAAGCGATCAACGATGGGAAAGTGGACGTGCTCATTACTAACGAGCAGTCCCAGACTCCCGCCTCCCAGGAGCTCATGAGCGCCGCCAAGGACAAGAAGATCCCCGTGGTGAACATCAACGAGACACCCGACGCCGACAGCGACTATTTCCAGTACGTCGATAGCATCCTCAAAGATCTCGAATCCGCCAGCAAGTAGCGCACGATCAGACACACCAAGGCTCACATGATGGCACTCTCTCCAACCCGCTCAGCCGCGCCCTCCCCCGCGTTGGAATTTGTTAACGCAGCCGTGGATCCCCTGTGGCGCGGCCTCAACCTCGAGGTCGCGCCGGGCGAATTCCTCGCCGTCCTCGGTTCCAATGGCGTGGGTAAATCCACGTTGCTCAACGCTGCACTGGGAACCCGCTCGCTGACCCACGGAAGCGTGCGCGTCAATGGACCCATCGGCTTCATCCCGCAGCAGCGGATGTTCGATCCCGACACCCCGCTGCGCGCCAAGGATCTGGTGAGCTTGGCCATCGCCCACGGGGTGTTCAAGAACCGCACTCCGCGGGCCCACCAAGTGGCCGATGCCCTCGAACAAGTGGGCGCCACGGGATTGGCAAACCTGCGCGTGGGCGAGCTCTCCGGCGGGCAACAGCAGCTGATTAGGCAGGCGCAGGCCCTGGCCAACAACCCTCAACTATTGCTCTGCGATGAGCCATTGCTGTCCATGGACCTGCGGGCACAACAGGCGACGGTGGAATTGCTGGATCGGCGGCGTCGAGAAGAAAACACGGCCGTGGTGTTTGTGACTCACGGGATCAATCCGATTCTGGAGGTCACGGATCGGGTGCTGTACATCACGCCACACGGGCACGTGATCGGGCCGGTGGAGGAGATCATGACCTCGGAAACGCTCTCTGAGCTGTACCACACCGATGTGCGCGTGTTGCAGGTGGACGGAAAGTTGGTGGTGGTGTGAGCGAGTTTCATACGGGCGAGTGGTGGGCGGATACCGTCTCGCTGCTGGGCGTGGATTTCGTGCAGAACGCGATTGTGGCCGCACTGCTGCTGGGCATCGTGTCTGGCGCGGTGGCGCCGCTGATCGTGATGCGGAAGATGAGTTTCATGGCTCACTCCACTGGTGAGCTGGCACTGATGGGAGCCTCGGCAGCACTGCTGTTTGGTTTTGGGGTGAGCTGGGGCGCGGTGCTGGGTGCCGTGCTGGCTGCGTTGCTGCTAACCGCGCTGGGGAGGCGGGAGCAGGATTCCATCGTGGCGGTGATCCTCAGCTTCGGCATGGGGCTTTCCGTGCTGTTCATATACCTCTACCCGGGTAGGTCCACTGAGGCATTTAGCCTGCTCACCGGGCAGATCGTGGGGGTCTCCAACAACTCCCTGGGATGGCTGGCCGGGCTCACTGTTGTGGTGGTGGGTTTGATGTTCCTGCTGTGGCGGCCACTGCTGTTCGCCACGGTGGATCCCATCGTGGCGGCTGCGTCCGGGTTGAAGGTGCGCACGCTTTCCCTGATCTTCGCGGGCATCATCGGGTTGGTGGCCAGCCAGGGCGTGCAGATTGTGGGCGCTCTGCTGTTGATTGCCCTGCTGATCACACCGGGTGCCGCGGCAGTGAAAATCACCGCCAACCCGGTGCTGGCGGTGATTCTTTCCGGACTATTTTCCGTGACCGCGGCGGTGGGCGGATTGCTCGCCTCGCTTGCCCCGGGGCTGCCGGTCAGTGTGTTCGTGACCAGCATTTCTTTTGTCATTTACCTGCTGTGCCGTGGTGTGGCTTGGCTTCGTGGACGACGCCTCCATGCAGATGAGGTACGAGCCCGGGAGTTTGCCACTGCGGGTCACCATCACGTGGATCCCAACGAGTCAGCTCCCGCGCACCACTGACACTTCTTTGGCTACTTCGCCCGCTTGCGGGAACGCGCAGAAGACAGCGCCACGAAGAGGCAGCCAACCAGCATCCACGCCAGCAACACGATCACGGAGTGCGTGATTCCCGCGCCATTGAAATAGGCCACGGAGCGCACGGCATTGCCGGCTGCACCGATGGGTAGGAACTGGCCGATGTGACCCCAAGGGGAAGGTAGCCACTGCCAGCCGGTACCGATACCGGAGAGCGGGTTGGAGATGAAGATGGTGACCAACGCGCCCACTCCGAGACCTGGGGCGCCCAGCAGAGACTCGAGCCCCAACACGAACATGGACGTTCCCGCGATACCCAGGCCCAGCACTGCGGCGAGCTCAAAATAGTTGCCATCGATGTTGCCGAAGCCGAACTGCATGATCGCAGCGACCACGAAGCCCGCCACGGTAGAGAAGGCCAGGGAGCCCACGATCTTGCCCCAGCGACGGCCCTTCAGGCCAAACGTCAACATGGCTGCGGAAGCCATGCCACCGAAGGCCAGGGGCATAGCCAGGACAGAGATTCCCGAAGCGTTGGGATCATCCGGGGTGGTCGGAGCCAATTCCTCGATGGTCACATGTTGCCCGGACTTCTCCATGCCCTGTGCCATCTGCGTGAGCATCTGCTTGTAGGGGGTTCCCGCACCCGCTGCGGTGAACACGTGGAGGCCATCCTTTTCTACGGCCATGCCGCCGATGGCTTCGCGGTTCTGGATGGCTTCCTTGGCTGCATCCGGTGATTCATAGGTGGTCACGTCGAACGCGCCGGGTTGCTTTTGCTCCAGGCCCTCCAGCATCGGCTTGACTGCGGCTTCCGGTCCGGCGACCGCGAAGGGCAGATCCTTGGGGCCGGAGTTCATCACGGGAGCCAGGAAGCTGAGCAGCATGAGGGTGATCACTGCGGTGAGGGCGAGAACCACGCCGATGATGCGGCCGTTTGATGCGCGCTCTGGAGTCTGTTCTGTTGCGCGCTCTGTTGCGCCGCTTTCAGACACGGGTACCGATGCGGATGTGTTTTCCGCGGTGGTTGCGGAGTTTGGGATTGAGTCGTTCATGGGGTCCCCATTGCTTTCTTGAATCTTGCTTGACGCTCTAAGCGGAACACTTCGTTCCATTCAACAAACGGATCATAATGCTCCGTTTCGATTTGGCGCAACCCCAGCAGGCAGCTAAAGTTCGAAATACCCCCTTGAACACCCGTGGAGAGGATCCGCACCGTGCGCGCAGATGCCAAATTGAACCGCCAGGCAATCCTCGATGCCGCCCGCGAGCAATTTTCCCTCCACGGCTCCGAAGTCTCCATGCGCACGATTGCCTCGGAGGCTCAGGTGGGAATCGGCACGCTCTACCGGCATTTCCCCACCAAAGATGACCTCACCATCGGCATCTTCGAGGATCTTTCCGAGAAGGTCCACGAGATCCTCCTTGCTCACCAGCACCCGTGGGAGACCCAGGAGGAAGCGGAAGAGCAGTGGATAGATTTCTTCCAACGCCTAGCTGAGCTCAAGATCGGCGCGTTCGGCCCCCAGCTCTTCACGCGTCTCTCCACCCTGAGCAAATTCATGGAGGAACTGCAGACCCGCTCGCAGGAGTTCGCTACCGCCATGGAAGAGGTACTTAACCAGGCCAAGCACTGGGGATTACTGCGGCAGGAAGTGACCCCTTTTCAGTTCCACCTCGGACTATCCAGCATCACCCGGCCACTGCCGGAAATGGCAAGAAACAAGGCCCCCGACCTGGAAAATTACCTGCTCGATACGTACTTGCGCGGCCTGCGCCCCTAACGCAGACCGCCGCAATGACTCCTACTTTTTGGAGTCCTTAATTCGACGCTGACGCGCGAACTCGCTCAGCACCACACCCGCAGCTACGGATGCGTTGAGGGATTCCACCTTGCCACCCATAGGAATGCTCAGGATGGTGTCACAAGTCTCGCGCACCAAACGGGACAAGCCCTTGCCCTCGGAACCCACAACCACGACAACCGGAGTGGTGCCATCGTAGGTATCCAGCGTGTGATCGCCTCCGGCATCCAAGCCGATGACCTGGTAACCGGCCTGCTGCAGCTGCTTGAGCGCGCGCACCATGTTGGTGGCCTTGGCCACGGGAAGGCGCGCAGCCGTACCCGCTGAGGTACGCCACGCCACGGCCGTCACGGATGCCGAACGACGCTCCGGGATGATCACGCCGTGGCCACCGAAAGCCGCCACGGAACGAATGACCGCACCCAGGTTACGGGGGTCCGTGATGTTATCCAGAGCCACGATCAGCCCCGGCTTCACATCTGCCTGCACCCGCTCAATAACGTCCTCTACCTGGTGGTACTGGTAAGGAGGAATCTGCAGGCCGATGCCCTGGTGCATGCCATTGCCGGTCATGCGATCCAGCTCCTGGCGGGACACTTCCAGCACCGCAATGCCGCGATCCGCACACGTGTGCACGGCCTCGGCCAATCGCTCATCGCTCTTGGTGCCCTCAGCCACGTACAGCGCGGTGGCTGGCACATGCGCGTGCAGGCACTCGATCACCGGGTTACGGCCGACAACCAGCTCCACCTGCTCGTCCATACCGTGACGCTGGCGGATCGCCGCGCGGTTATCGTGCGCACCGGAGGCCCGACGCTCCTGCTGCTTCTTGCGCTTATACGCGGCGTGATACGTCCGATCCTCTGCCTTCGGAATGTCCTTCTTACCCGCGAGCCCACGTCGGCGCTGCCCCCCGGATCCCTTTTCGGATCCCTTCCGCTCAGTTTTGCGGATGGCGCCCTTACGTTGTGAATTGCCAGCCATACTTCTCCCTCATAGATTTTATCTCCCGTTAGTCTAACCCCCACCTGCACAAAAGAGTATTATCCTTCTCCATGACTGCAGCAGGCCCCAGCCAGACCCCCTCTTCTTTTTCCGACGCCAACCCAGCGCTTTCCCGCACCGAGCGACTCGATTCCCTGCCCGTGACCCGCAAGCACGCGCGCATCGTGGGTGTCTCTGGCCTGGGATGGGCGATGGATGCGATGGACGTGGGACTGATCTCCTTCGTCATGGCGGCACTTGCTGTGCAATGGTCCCTCACTCCCACCCAGACCAGCTGGTTGGGCTCAATCGGCTTCGTGGGCATGGCCCTGGGCGCCACCTTGGGCGGTCTCTTGGCTGACAAGTTTGGCCGACGCCAAGTCTTCGCCGCTACCCTGCTTATCTACGGCATCGCCACCGGAGCCTCCGCCTTGGCCGGCAGCTTGGCCGTGCTCATGGCTCTGCGCTTCCTGGTGGGTCTGGGCCTGGGCGCGGAATTGCCCGTAGCCTCCACGCTGATCTCAGAGTTCTCCCCGCGCAAGGTGCGCGGACGCATGGTGGTGCTGCTGGAGGCATTCTGGGCTGTGGGCTGGATCCTCGCCGCTGTGATCGGCACTTTTGTGGTGAGCGGTTCCACCGATGGCTGGCGCTGGGCTCTTGCGCTGGGCTGTATCCCCGCGCTGTACTCGGTGGTGGTTCGCCGAGGCATGCCGGAATCCGTGCGCTTCCTGGAAACCAAGGGAAAGCACGATGAGGCAGAAGCAGTTGTGCGCTCCTTTGAGGAGTCTAAAGCGCTGGCGTCGAAGAAGATTGCGAACTTCGAAGAAACGGTGGTGGAGCACGATTCCGCCGTGGAAAATGCGGACGGGATCTGGGACAAACTGCTGGCCAAGCGCACCGCGGCCCTGTGGCTGGTGTGGTTCTGCATCAATTTCAGTTACTACGGCGCGTTCATCTGGATCCCTTCACTGCTGCACGCGCAGGGATTCACGCTGGTGAAGTCCTTTACGTTCACGCTGATCATCACGCTGGCGCAGCTGCCGGGTTATGCGGTGAGCGCGTATCTGATCGAGCGTTGGGGACGGCGCGCCACGTTGGCTGCGTTCCTGCTGGGTAGCGCGTTTTCCGCTGGGGCTTACGGCCTGGCCAGCACGGAATGGCAGATCATCGTGGCGGGTTGCTTCCTGAGCTTCTTCAACCTTGGCGCGTGGGGTGCGCTGTACGCGATCGGGCCGGAGCTCTACCCCACTCGCCTGCGCGGCACGGGCACGGGCAGCGCTGCGGGATTCGGGCGCATCGCCTCTATCCTCGCGCCGCTTTCCGTGCCGGTGATCATCGGATTCGGCGGACAGGGAATGCTCTTCGGGGTATTCGGCATCGCCTTTGCTGTGGCTGCAGCAGCGGCCTTCACCTTGCCGGAACAACGCGGCAAGGTGCTGGCTGAATAATTAGCCCTTCAGCGACCACTTCGCGCCGTCGGCGGTATCGGTGATCTCCACGCCGGCGGCAGCCAGGCGGTCGCGGACTTCATCAGCCACGGCCCAATCCTTGCCCGCACGCGCGGTTGAGCGGCGTTCCAGCTCCGCCTGAACCAGCACGTCCAGTGCGCTCATCGCGGAGTCTGAACCGCCGCGGGTGGTCAAGGTGGATTCCAGCCACGCATCGCTGAGCGGATCCACGCCCAACACGGCGGTCATGGCACGAACCTCGCTGGCGATGCGGATGGTTTCCACCTTGGCTTCCGCATCCCCAGCTTCGGCCTTCTCCAGCGCCTTGTTTCCGCGGCGGATGGCATCGTGAATGATGGCCAGCGCCTGCGGAACTGCCAGGTCCTCGTTCATCTTCTCGGCGAATTCCGGCAGAACCTCTCCGACAGGAACGGCAATGTCAGGGGTGGCGCCGGAAATCAACGAGGAAGCCCGCAAAACGAACTTCTCGATGCGACGGTAACCCGCTGCGGCCTCGGTCAACGCGGCCTCGGAATACTCCAGCATGCTGCGGTAATGCGCGCTGCCGAGGTAGTAGCGCAGCTCCACGGGGCGGACCAGCTTCAGCACGTTCGGGATGCTCAGCACGTTGCCCAAGGACTTGGACATCTTCTCGCCGGACATGGTTACCCAGCCGTTGTGCATCCAGTAGTTGGCGAAGGAATCACCAGCGGCGTGGGCCTGGGCGGCCTCGTTCTCGTGGTGCGGGAACTGCAGGTCAAGGCCGCCGCAGTGGATATCGAACTCGCTGCCGAGGTAGGTGGTGGCCATCGCGGAGCACTCGATGTGCCAACCGGGGCGTCCCCTGCCCCACGGGGTTTCCCACGCAGGTTCGCCGGGCTTGGCTGCCTTCCACATGGTGAAATCGCGCGGATCTTCTTTACCCTGACCAGCGGATTCACCCTGGTCCATCTCCTCGAGCTTCTGCCCGGAGAGGAAACCGTAGTTCTCGATGGCGGCGGTACGGGCGTACACGTTGCCCTCGGAGGCGTAGCCCAGGCCGTTATCGATGATGCGCTGCATGTACTCGATCATCTGCGGGATATGCCCGGTGGCGCGGGGCTCGATGGACGGCGGAGTCACGCCCAGCTGCTCATAAGCCCAGTTAAACGCGCGCTCATGCGTGGCGGCCCACTCCCACCACGGGCGGCCATGCTCCGCGGCCTTGGTGAGGATCTTGTCATCAATATCCGTCACGTTGCGCACGAAGGCCACGTCCAGGCCTTGAGCCGTCAGCCAGTTGCGCAGGATGTCAAAGGCCACGCCGGAACGGACGTGCCCGATGTGCGGGATGGACTGCACGGTAGCTCCACAGAGGTACACGCTGGCGTGTCCCGGCCGAATCGGCTCGAAATCGCGGAGGGTGCGGGTGGCGGTATCGTAAATTCGCAAAGTTCCAGTGTTAATTACGGAATTAGTCACGTAACTAGTCTAGTTCAGGCGCAAATACCAGCGCCGTTGCCACTGCCGCCACGCCTTCCCCGCGCCCGGTGAAGCCCAGGTGATCGGTGGTGGTGGCGGAAACTCGCACGGGTGCGCCGATGATCTCGCCCATCACCTGCTGCGCTTCCTCGCGTCGCGGACCCATCTTCGGCCGGTTGCCGATCATCTGCACTGCCGCATTGCCGATGCGGAAACCCTTGGATTCCAGCAGCTCGCGACACTCTTTGAGCAGCTGTGCGCCAGAAACCCCGTCGTATTCCGCGCGCCCCACGCCCACGAACGAACCCAGATCCCCCAGCCCGGAAGCGCTGAGCAGCGCGTCCACCACGGCATGCGCCACCACATCGCCATCCGAGTGCCCCTCGCACCCATCCTGATCCTCAAACAGCAGGCAGGCCATCCAGCAGAGCTTGCCCTTTTCCACCTGGTGGGCATCGGTGGCGATTCCTACGAGCGGCATGTGCATGACGTGTTCCTATTCCTCTTCTGTCTGCTCATCCAGCAGCATCTGCGCGATGCGATAATCCAGCGCGGTGGTGATCTTCATGGCCAGCAGGTCACCCTCCACCGCAGTGACCCGTTTGCCCGCCAATTCCATCAGGGAGGCATCGTCCGTTGCTGCTTGCAGGGGTTGGGTGCCACCCATTCTCGACGCATGCGCCGAGCTAATTTCCACCGTCCGCAGGTATTGCTGGTTTGCCTCGATCAGCTCACCCAGCGCGAATACCTGTGGGGTTTGGGCGGCGCGCAGGTGTTCGCGGGCCGGGGTTTGCTCCAGCAGGATTTCTCCATCAGCTGGTCCAGATGTGGCCTGCTCCACCACCTTGATGGTGTCCACCACCGGCACCACGGGAATGGAACCCGAATACAGGGAGTGCGTGATTCCATGACGGGCGCTATCCACCACGCGGCGAATCATGGAAGGCGGGGTAAGGCAGCGGGCGGCGTCGTGCACAGCAACCACCGCGTCCTCTGGGACCTGGCGGTTTATGAGCTCCTCGAGCCCGGCGAACACAGAATCCATGCGCTCTCCGCCGCCTAACGCCACGCTCACGCCCATTCCGGCCCACGCCGCGCGGTTGGCTTCGGCGTTAATGAGGTCTTCGGCTTCTTCGCGCATTTCCGCGCTGACCAGCACGATTGTGTGGCTGATGGCTTCGGAGGCGGCGAGCCCATCGAGGGCTCTTTCCAGCAGCGTGCGACCTCCGAGTTCCACGAAGGCCTTGGGTTTAGCAAACCCCAAGCGAGTGCCACTGCCGGCGGCTGCCAGCAGTGCATAAGCCTGATCCACTGGTTTTAGTCTTCGTCTTCGCCCAGCGCTTCATCGAGGTCGATGGGGCCGGACTTGGCCTCTTCCTCGACTTCAATTCCCGCGGCGCGGGCTGCCTCTGCGGCTTCGCGGTGACGCTTGATGGTTTCCTGCATGCGGTTCAGGATGTCATCGGTCTTGGCATCATCCACGCCCTCTGCCAGGGCGAGCTCGCCCACCAGGATCTGGCGCGCCTTGGCCAGCATGCGCTTTTCACCGGCGGAAAGGCCGCGATCTTGATCTCGACGCCACAGGTCGCGGACAACCTCGGCAACCTTGTTCACGTCACCGGAAGTGAGGCGCTCCTGGTTGGCCTTGTAACGACGAGACCAGTTGCCTGCCTCTTCCACGTCAGTTTCGCGGAGCACGGAGAACACTTTGCGCAGGCCTTCTTCGCCCACCACATCGCGCACACCGACCTTTTCGGCATTGGAAGCGGGAACCATGACGGAAAGATCGCCCTGGTTGATGCGCAAAACCAGGTAATCGACCTTCTCGCCCTTGAATTCGCGCTGCTCAATACCCTCAATGACTGCGGCACCGTGATGGGGGTAGACCACAGTATCTCCGACCTTAAAATCCATCAGTGTCTTAGCCTGCCCTTCGGGTGAGTTTTGTTGAGTCTCTGACTTGCTGAGAAGCCCAATTAATACCGCATAATTCTACCTCAAGTGCGGTTCCTCAGGTGCGGGCGGGTAGAGCCGAGCGCGAGCCGGAGCGGAAAATCCCTCGCGTTCATTAGACCCCCTCCCCACGGATGGGCAACCTTAATATGTAATCGAGACACGCACGGACTAGGCTGTCAGGAAAGAAGATTTTAGCCTTTTGACGCCTCAGATGGAGGACCACATCGTGAAGTCCCAGAAGACGATTGCCGTGCGCAGTGCGCTGGCCATGGTTGCTGCCGGATCCGCCCTTGCATTGACCGCTTGTGGTGCAGGCCAGATTAGCCAGACCGCAAACCAGACTGCCGCGGTAAACGGCGCAAACGCCGAGGTGGAAAACGTTCAGGTGCGCGATGCCACCATCGTCATCGGCAAAGACGGCAACTCCTACCTGAAGTTCACCGCAGCCAACACCGAAGAGCGCGGCGAGGATTTGAACTTGCGCTCCGTCACCGTTGACGGCAAGGAAGTTGAGCTCGGCGGCGAAGCTACCGCGAAGGCTGGCTGCAACCTGGTGGCCTCCACTCCTGACGAGGTCAAGGAATTGGAGAAGGGCACCAAGAACCTGTGCACCACCTACATCTCCCCCAAGCTCACCAGCACCGAGGGCATCTACGCAGGCGGCGCACAGCCAGCGAAGTTCAACTTCAGCATCGGCACCGCAGAAGCTAGCCTTCCCGTGGCAGCCGAGCACACCCAGGCTGGCGAGGCTTACCGCAACCCAGCCAACGATGTGGTGAACAGCGAAGAGTTCCACGAGGAAGAGTCCCACGGCGGGCACTAATCCCCACACTCTTTTAGAACCCCTGTTCGATTAAATAGGGGGCGGCCACTCCGGTTGTCCGGGGTGGCTTTTACTATGTCTCCATGGCCACGAAAACCTCCAAACATAGCGTCTTTGTCTGCAGCTCCTGCGAGCATCAGATTTCCAAGTGGATGGGACGCTGCCCCTCCTGCGGTGAATGGGGAACCCTGCAGGAGAAGTCTGGCCTGCGGGAAAGCGTCGGTCGTTCCGGTGGGAGCGGTTCTAAATCACGCAATTCCCTCGGTTCACGTGGTCTGGTGGCGGGAAGTGGCGGCGCTCAACCCATCACGGAGATCAGTGCGGAGCTGGCGAAACACATCCCCTCGGGGATCTCGGAGCTGGATCGCGTGCTGGGCGGTGGGGTTGTCCCCGGAAGTGCCATCCTGCTGGCGGGTGAGCCCGGAGTGGGCAAGTCCACGCTCCTGCTGGAGGTAGCGGCCAGCTGGGCCCGGATGGAACGTAGCGCTCTGATCATCACCGCGGAGGAATCCGTGGGCCAGGTCAGGCAGCGCGCGGAGCGCACGGGGGCTCTGCTGGATCGGCTATTTTTGGCGTCGGAAAATGACCTGGCCACGGCTATCGATATCGTGGAAAACATCAAGCCTGACCTGCTGATCATCGATTCCTTGCAAACCATGACCGCCAGCGATGTGGAAGGCGTGGCCGGCGGGGTGGCGCACACCAAGGCCGTGGCGGCCACGCTGACTTCCCTGGCCAAGATCACGGGCATTCCCATCGTGATCGTGGGACACGTGACCAAGGAGGGCACGGTGGCGGGGCCGCGCACCATCGAGCACCTGGTGGATGTGGTGCTGAACTTCGAGGGCGATAAGCACAGCTCTCTGCGCTTCTTGCGCGGCATCAAGAACCGCTTCGGTGCCACTGATGAGGTGGGGTGCTTCGAGCAGAACGCACACGGGATCGCCGAAGTGGCGGATCCATCTGGGCTTTTCATCCATCACCGCACGGAATCCGTGGTCGGCACGGCAGTGACCGTGGCCATGGATGGGCGGCGCGCGCTGCTGGGGGAAATTCAGACCCTGGCTATTCCCGTGGAGATGAATTTTCCCAAGCGCTATGTCACAGGCATTGAGGCTTCTCGGCTCTCCATGGTGCTCGCGGTGCTGGCTCGGCGGGCTGGTCACAACCTCACGCGCAAGGAGGTCTATGGCGCGACCGTGGGTGGGATGAAGATCAACGAGCCTGCAGCGGATCTTGCGCTGGCCCTATCCCTGGCCTCCACTGCCACCGATACTCCCCTGCCGCATGGCCTGGTGATCGTGGGCGAGGTGGGATTGGGTGGCGAGGTGCGCAGTGTCCCCCAGATCACGCAACGGCTCAATGAGGCAGAGCGCCTGGGCTTTCACACCGCTATCGTGCCGGCCGGCTCGAAGAGCTCAAATGGTGCGGGCAGTGCGGCTGGCGCCAACGGGGCCGCGGAGGCAGGAAAGGGCCGGAAGAACGGGATGCAGGTAATCGAGGTGCGCAACCTCAGCCAGGCGCTTGCCCAAGCTTTTCGCTAGCTCAGGTTGAAGGTGGCTGGCTCAGAGACGTTATCGCCGAGGTGCGCGTACAACAGGTATGCGCCCGCGTCCACTGGCTGGCGGTTATCGCACTGGTCCGGAGCGGAGGTGGTGCGTGACCATGCCTTCAGCTCGTAGTTGACCTTCTCGCCAGCGGGAATCGTGACGTCACCCGAAACATCCGAGCTATTGCAGTCCAGGTCAGCCCACACCCGCTCGTATCCGCCCAAGGTGAACACCTCGAACTTCAGCGGAGAATCCCCGGCATCAATCACGCATTCTTTCTTCGTGGGATTAGAAATCTCGGCGAAGAAGTTTGGCTGCTTGCCATCGGCGAAAGTGGTGGCACCCGGCTTAGCGGTAATGTCCAGGTCTCCCAGCTCACAGGAGTTCTTGGCGGATGCCTCAGCCGAAGCGGACTCAGAAGTGGACGTGGCGGATTCCTTGGCGGACGTGGTCTCCGATTCGCTCTCCTTGGCATTAGGAGGCTCATTCGGAGAGGTCATATCCGGGGTGGTGGAGGTGACAGCCTGCTCCGTGGCGGCAGCATTTTCCGCATCATCAGAGCCGGTCAGGGAACTAATCAGCCACCACAACAGCAGCACAACCAGAAGCAGCGCCACGGCCGCAGCAACGCGTCGGCGCACATAGACTTCCTTGGGCAAAGGCTTAACTCGGTTATCCGCACTCACAGCAGCTGACATTACCGGCCAAGACCGGCAGCAACGTGTAACAACACAGAGTCACCCTGCGGCAAAAGTTTTACCCTTCAACCTGCCCCAAGGCCACGCACAAACCCCGGCGAGAGCAGCGTGTGAAGAAGGCTTAGGCCTGCACGGTCTCCGCGCCGATATCCAATCCATAACCCACCAATGGCTCTGCCAAACCATCGGAGAGACGGTAGCGCAAACCAACCACGGCACACCGGCCATCTTGCAGCCGCTCGCGGATCTCCGGAGAGCGATCCACGATGTGGTTCGCGATCTCCTTGACGTGGTTCCGCTCGAAATTCTCAATCCCGGTCAGCCCCTCCGCGCGAGCGCTCAGCAAGCTCGGGGTGACTTTCTCCACCAGAACGCGCTGGAATCCGCTGGGCATTTCCCCCTTCTCCAGGGCGCGCTCCGCGGCGGCAACCGCGCCACACTTCTCATGGCCCAGAACCACCACCAGCGGCACGCCCAGAGCATCCACCGCAAACTCCAGCGAAGCCAGCACCGAAAGATCCGTGATCTCACCCGCGGTGCGGATCACGAACACATCCCCCAACCCCTGGTCAAAAACGATCTCCACTGGAACGCGGGAATCGCTGCAGGCCAGTACCACCGCGTGAGGGTTTTGCCCGTGCTCGCCCAACCCGCGGCGTTCCTGATCCTGGCGAGGGTGATCCGCCTGCTGGCCGATGAACCGCTGATTACCCTCGCGCATGCGCTCCCACGCTTCCTGCGGGGTCACCGCTGAAGTGTTTTCGGGAGTCTCATTTCCAATTTCACTTGTCATGCTTTCCATAGTGCCCTGTGAACTACCCAGATTTCCAAACCATCAGGCACAATGTCCCCGATGAACACTCCCCACCAGCCACCCGTGGAACCCGCAGTGGAACCCACTGTTCTCACCGAGAAGCTGAACACCTGGTTTGGCGTGCACGGCCGCGATCTCCTGTGGCGCCACCCCGATACCAGCGCTTGGGGAGTTCTGGTCAGCGAAGTGATGGCCCAGCAAACCCCTGTTCGCCGGGTGGAACCGCTGTGGCAGGCATGGATGCAGCGGTGGCCAGACCCAGCAGCTCTCGCCTCAGCTCCCACGGCAGAGGTGCTGCGCGCATGGGCTAATTTGGGATATCCCCGGCGCGCGCTGCGGCTGCAGGAATGCGCGCGTGCTTGCGTCGAAAAACATCAGGGCGAGGTGCCCACCACGATCAGCGAGCTGGAAGCCCTCCCCGGAGTGGGCAGCTACACGGCGCGGGCGGTGGCAGCCTTTGCGCTGGGGCAGGCCGTGCCGGTGGTGGACACCAACGTGCGCCGCGTGTACCGACGCGTGGTGGATGGCGAGTTCCTGCAAGGGCCGGCACGTTCTCGTGACCTGCGGGATGTGGCCACGTTGTTGCCATATGTGGATCCGGATCCTTCCCTTTCCCGACGCCAACCCGGAGCCTCCCAGCCTATCCCCCAGCCTTCTGGCAATCCCGCGCACAGGGACGCCGCGAACCTGATGTGTGCCTCGCTGATGGAGTTGGGCGCGCTGGTGTGTACCGCCAAGAATCCCAGCTGCGAGCAATGCCCCATCTCTGAGCACTGCCGATGGGTGGCCTTGGGAAAGCCGCTGCCCACGCAGGAAGCGCAGGACGAGGCGAAGCGAAGGGTGCAGAAGTTCGCGGGGACGGATAGGCAGGTGCGCGGCAAGATCATGGCTGCGGTGCGCGGGGCTGATGTGGTGAGCAAGGCGGATGTCACACAGCTCTGGGCGGACCAGGTGCAGCTGGAGCGGTGCCTGGAATCTCTGGTGGCTGATGGCTTGGTAGTCGTGGAAGTAGCAGCGGGTAATATAACTATCCGCTTACCCCACTAATTGCCTGGACTTTTTGCGTATTTTTCAGCTCGCCCGGCAATGGGGAACCACGGGCATTTTTTTGCCTTTTCTTTGCCTTTTCTCTGCCGTTTCTAGACCATTCAAAACTCGTCAAACCTAATCAAGGAGCAATCACCCATGGCCAGCAGCCCTGCTACCGGCAGTAGCGCCACCAGCGAAAACGGGGCATCCCGGGGAAGCAACCGGGCAACCGTGGCGGCCATCGGCCTGATGCTTTTCTCCATGTTCTTCGGCGCGGGCAACCTGATCTTCCCGCCTATCCTGGGAGTAGAATCTGGGGAGCACTTCACCCCGGCGATCATCGGCTTTCTCCTCACCGCTGTGGCTCTACCTGCATTGACGGTGATCGCCGTGGCCATTTCCGGTTCGGGAGTCAAGGATTTGGCCTCGCGCGCGGGAGTGGTGTTTGGCCTGGTGTTCTCCGTGGTGGCATATCTGTCCATCGGCAGCTTCTATGCGCTCCCGCGCGCGGCGGCCATCGGCTATGAGTTGGGCATTGAGACCACGCTCAACCTCTCCGGAAGCTGGTGGCGCTTGCTGTTCACCAGCCTGTTCTTCGCGGTGACCTTTGCCATCGTGTTGGTGCCGGGCAAGGTGGCGGACACCCTGGGCAAGGTTTTGACACCGGTTCTGCTGATCCTGTTGGCAGTGCTGGCTGTGGTGACCATCTCTACGTTGGATAACCCACCTGCCCCGGCTACCCCGGAGTACGAGAACAACGCGCTGGTCAGCGGCGCTTTGCAGGGCTATTTCACCATGGATTCCATCGCTGCCCTGGCCTTTGCCATCATCGTGGTTTCCACCTTTGGCTCCAAGGGCATCACCGAGCACCGCACCGTGGTGAAGTTGACTGCAATCTCCGCGGGAATCGCAGCGGTATTCCTCCTGTTTGTCTACGTGGCGCTGGGCGTGATGGGCACGCGGATGCCGGACAAGGGTAGCTACTCCGATGGTGCCGAACTGCTCTCCACCGCCTCCGAGCTTTCCCTCGGAACCGCAGGCAGCGTGGTCTTCTCCGGCGTGGTGCTGCTGGCTTGCTTGACCACCGCGGTGGGTCTGATTGCCGCCTCCGCGGCGTTCTTCAATGAGCTGGTTCCGCGGGTGGCTTATCGCACCTGGGCAATCATCTTCACGCTGATCGGATTGGTGATTGCCAACCTAGGCCTGGAGCGCATCCTCAGCATTTCTGGCCCCGTCATCGGCTTGATCTACCCTCCGGCCATCGCGCTGATCGCCATCACCGTGAGCCACCTGTTGATGCCAAAGCTCCGCCTCCCGTACACCTACCGCACCGCTGTATACACCGCTTTGGTGTTCTCCACGGTGGACTTCTTCCAGAAGCTGGGTTGGGAATGGCCCGCGCTGAGCAACCTGCTCAGCCACATCCCCCTGTTCAATGAGGGGCTGGGCTGGCTGATCCCCACGGTGATCACTTCCCTAATCGCCGTGGCCGTTGACTTAACCCGTGGGCGCAAGCGGCGCGAGCCTCTGGTCTCCGGGGAAATCGATGAATCCCTGCACTCGGAAGTCTCCGCGAGCTCTTAAGTTTTCCCACCTGATGCGCCTATTCAGGGGTAAACCAGCAGTAGTTTTTGGTTTGGGGATAATTTCCCTCCCACAACTTTATGCTGAGCCACATGACGTCTCCGGAACCTCGCTCTGCCCGCCGCGTGCCCCAGCACCGGATTGCCGCATTACTCGCATCCACCACGCTCAGCGTGACCAGTATTCTCGCTTCCGCCGGCCTGGCCAGCGCGCAAGATTCCCCACTCTACGATGGCGCGGAGCAGGCCAATGAGGCCAGCATCGAGGCCTCCACCGAGGGCTCCGCTCCCGGTAGCGCCTCCGGCGTGGTTCCCGGTTCCGTGGATCTGAACCAGGATGACTTCTACTCATCTATTCCCAAGAATGTGGAAGGCAAGCCAGGCCAGATCCTCAAGACCGCTCCTTCCAACTTCGCGCTCGGCATCCCGCTGGTGGACTGGACAGGTTCCAGCGCCACTCGAGTTGCCTACGTGTCCACCGATGATGCTGGCAAGTCCATCCCCGTCACGGGTACTGTGTTGACCCCAACTGCTCCCTGGAAGGGCAAGGGTCCGCGCCCACTGCTGACCATCGCTCCGGGTACTCAAGGCTCCGGCGATGCCTGCGCCCCAGGAAAGCTCATGCCCTACGGCGTGGAGTACGAGGCACTCCCAGTGGCAGCGGCACTCGCCCGCGGATGGAACGTGGCGCTCACCGACCTGCATGGTCTGGGAACTGCACCTCAGCACAGCTACATGAACCGCACGCTGCAGGGCAATGCCACGCTGGACATGGCGCGCGCAGCCAATAACCTGCACCTGCCGGAAATCACTGCAGAAACCCCCGTGGCCACCTTCGGTTACTCCCAGGGTGGCGGCGCCTCCGCGGCTGCGCTGGAACTGCAGCCCACCTATGCTCCGGATGTGAATCTGGTGACCGGTTACGCGGGTGGCATCCCCGCTGATCTCCATTCCGTGGCCAGGCAGGTGGACAAGGCCATGCTCACCGGCGTGCTGGGCTACACGGTCAATGGCTTCCTGGAAACTAACCCGGAGATCGCTCCCATCGTGGAGAGCAAGCTCAATCCAAAGGGCCAGGAACTGCTGGCTAAGACCAAGGATGAGTGCATTCCCCAGTCCCTGGCCAACCACGCGTTCGTGGACACCCGCACCCTGACCAAGGATGGAAAGGCCCTGTGGGAGATCCTTCAGGAGGAGCCACTGAAGTCGCTGGTTGATCGCCAGCAGATCGGCAACCTGGCTCCCAAGGTGCCGGTTTACGTGGGCCACGGCACCAACGATGACAGCATCCCCGTGGAACAGTCCCGCGTCATGGCACACAAGTGGTGTGAGGCCGGTACCAAGGTGAACTACCAAGAGCACAACATTCCTATGGGCCCGCCGCTGACCAACCACGTCTTCCCCATGCTCACGCACCTCAACCCCGCGATTGTGTGGCTGGAGCAGGTCATCAATGGGGAAAATTTCCCCACCACTCCTTGTGGGGAAATCCCCAATGAGCTGGACGTGATGCCCACCGGTTCAGAAGCCGCTGGCAGCACGGCCGGTAGCGCCGAGGGAATGGCAGAAACCGTAGTCGATGGCGTCCCCGGTTCCCTGGGATCCGTCACTGGCTCTCACCAGCCTTACTGAGCCCTGGCCCGCGCGGCCAGCACCCGATCCACCAGGATCATGGCCGCCAGCGAGATCCCGAACAGCGGCAGGAATAGTCCCACCGTGAGCAGGAATCCCAGCACGATCACCCACTCCCCGGGGCGCAGCGTCCGGCTGGATCCGGGCAGCCCGGCCACTCCCGCGCGGGTTGGCCTGCGCTTCCACCACGCGATATAACCCAGCACCACCAGCGCGGCGATCCCCAGCCCGGTGGCACACAGCACCAGCTGCAGTGGCAGCCCAAACATGATGCCCATGTGCAGGTAGATTCCCCAGCTGGTCAGCTTGCTGAACAACGGCAACTCCGCGAATGGCAGGCGATCCACCACCGCCCCGGTTTCCCCGTTCACGCTCACCGCGTCCGAAGTGATCCGCCACGGCACCCAGCGTTCACTGGCCTGCCACGCATGGTCACCATCCTCCGGCGGGTACAAACGCACTGGTCCGGTGAGCCCCTCAGCCCGCGCGGCATCCAGCACCCGCTGCGCCTGCGAAGAGATCTCCTCCCCGCGCAGCGATTCCCCTCCTGGCATGGATCCACCGTGTTGGCTGTGGTCTTCCCCTTTTTCCGACGTCACCTGTGCCCCGCCCAGCGAAGTCTCAATTTTCCTGGGCTCACCCTGCAGGGCGCTCACCGTGCTGCTCACATTCGCACCAGCGAAAGTGGACCAGGTGATGCCAGTGGCAGAGAGCCCCAGCATGGCCACCAGCAACCAGGTGCCCAGCACTCCATGCGTGTTGACGTGCCAATTCCGGTTCTTGGATCCGCTCAACTTTTCCGCGGAATTGTCCTTTTCAGTCCGGCGACGGGAAAGCAGTTTGCGCCAACCTTGGCGTCGCCACCAAAGAAACAGTCCACCGAGTACCACGAACCAGAGCCAAGAAGCGGCGAGTTCCGAATACATTTCGCCGGGTGCGCCGAGCATGAGGCTTTCGTGGAGAGAGGAGATGACGCGGCGCAGGGGAAGCTCGCCGAGGCCGGAATAGCTCGGTTCGCTGCCGATCACTTCACCGTCGCCGGGATCCACGAAGACGCTGCGCAGGCGCTCTTCACCCAGGCTTTCATCCACGAGAAGCACGCGGGTGGAATCTTCGGGTTTGGTGGCGGGCCAAACCTGCGCCACGGTCATCTCTGGTTGGGAGGCAAGCGCGTTGTCCACCTGTTGCTGCAGGGGAACGGATTGCTCGGCCGGTTGCACCTTGAGGATGTCCCCGTAGACCAGGTTCTCCATGCTCGGTGCCAGGGCGTAGGCCGCGCCGCTGAGCGCCGCCACCAGGATGAACGGGCCGATGAACATCCCGGCATAGAAGTGCAGTCGGCGGATCAGGGCCTTTAGCCCATTTGATTTCGGACGTGGATTTTCGGCGGGCAAAGCCATGGGCTCTGCTACATCATGTTTGATACTCACGAGAAAATAGTCGTGTATTCAGGGCGAAGAGTTCCCGGGCCTGACCCGGAAAACCACTGATCCCCCACCCGCTAGAACCGAGGCGCACCATGATGCTGGCGCGGGGTTCTGCTGGTGGGGGATGGATCACCGATCCCGCATTAGCTGCGGAAATCAGTGCGGTGGATTCGCGTTATTCCACGCTGCTGGTGGACTCATCCGAGTCGCGCTCAGCGGCGGAATCGGGGGTGAAATCATCGCTTTCCGGAACAGTGGTTTCCGCGGCGTTTTCTACCGCGTGCTGAGCTTCCTCTGCACGGGTGTCCTCCGCAGGCTCCACGGAAGGCAGGGGCTTGACCTTGGTGCCGAAGACAAACTTGGCTTCTGCATCCTTGGTCTCGCCGTCCCAGTTCTCCACGTCCACGGTGACGATCTCTCCCGCGCCGATCTCACCGAACAGGATCTTCTCAGACAGGTTGTCCTCGATCTCCCGCTGGATGGTGCGGCGCAGCGGACGTGCACCCAATACTGGGTCGAATCCGCGCTTGGCCAGCAAGCTCTTGGCCTTCTCGGAGACCTCCAGGCCCATGTCCTTGGCAGCCAGGGAGGTGACCACGCGCTGCAGCAGCAGGTCCACCATGGTGACGATCTGCTCGCGAGTGAGCTGGTGGAAGACCACCACGTCATCAATACGGTTCAGGAACTCTGGTCGGAAGTGCTTCTTCAGCTCATCCTGCACCTTGAGCTTCATGCGCTCGTACTGCGTGTCCTCCCCGTTGGTTCCGGAGCTGGAGAAGCCCATGCCCACGGCCTTGGAGATGTCCGAGGTGCCCAGGTTGGAGGTGAAGATCAATACGGTGTTCTTGAAGTCCACTTCGCGTCCCTGGCCATCGGTCAGGCGACCTTCTTCCAGGACCTGCAGCAAGGTGTTGTAGATCTCCTTGTGGGCCTTCTCGATCTCGTCGAACAGCACCACGGAGAACGGCTTGCGGCGCACCTTTTCGGTGAGCTGGCCGCCCTCGTCGTGGCCGACGTATCCCGGAGGGGCACCGAACAGGCGGGATGCGGTGAAGCGATCGTGGAACTCGCCCATGTCGATCTGGATCAGCGCATCGTCCTCGCCGAAGAGGAACTCGGCAAGAGCCTTGGACAGCTCGGTCTTACCCACACCGGATGGACCGGCGAAGATGAAGGAGCCGGAAGGACGCTTTGGATCCTTCAGACCCGCGCGGGTGCGGCGGATGGCGCGAGAGACAGCCTTGACTGCATCGTCCTGGCCGATGATCCGCTTGTGCAGCTCATCTTCCATGCGCAGCAGGCGTGCGGATTCTTCCTCGGTGAGGCGGAACACGGGGATACCGGTCCAGTTGCCCAGCACCTCGGCGATCTGCTCTTCGCCCACCTCGGCTACGTCATCCAGCTCGCCTGCACGCCATGCCTTTTCCTTCTCGGCACGCTCTTCGGTGAGCTTGCGCTCGTCCTCGCGCAGGGCTGCTGCCTTTTCGAAGTCCTGCTCATCAATGGCAGTTTCCTTCTGGCGGCGAACCTCGGTGATCTTGTCATCCACATCCTGGACGGACTTTGGTGCAGTCATCCGCTTGATGCGGATGCGTGCGCCGGCCTCATCGATGAGGTCCACTGCCTTATCAGGCAAGAAGCGGTCATTGATGTAGCGATCCGCCAGCTTGGCGGCAGCTTCCAAAGCGCCATCCGTGATGGACACGCGGTGGTGAGCCTCGTAGCGATCGCGCAGACCCTTGAGGATCTCCACGGTCAGCTTCACGGAAGGTTCTGGAACCTTCACAGGCTGGAAACGACGCTCCAGCGCCGCATCCTTTTCGATGTGCTTGCGGTACTCATCCAGCGTGGTGGCGCCGATGGTCTGCAGCTCACCGCGGGCCAGCTTTGGCTTCAGGATCGACGCCGCGTCGATCGCGCCCTCAGCGGCACCCGCACCGACCAGCGTGTGAATCTCGTCGATGAACAGGATGATGTCGCCGCGCTGGTTGATCTCCTTGAGAACCTTCTTCAGGCGCTCTTCGAAGTCACCGCGGTAGCGGGAGCCTGCCACCAGTGAACCCAGATCCAGTGAGTAGACCTGCTTGTCCTTGAGCGTCTCGGGCACGTGGCCGTTGACGATGTCCAGGGCCAGGCCTTCCACCACTGCGGTCTTACCCACACCGGGTTCACCGATGAGCACTGGGTTGTTCTTGGTGCGGCGGGAGAGCACCTGCATCACGCGCTCAATTTCGGTGTCTCGACCCACCACTGGGTCCAGCTTGCCGTCCTTGGCTGCCTGGGTGAGGTTGCGACCGAACTGATCCAGCACCAGAGAGTTGGACTTCTGTCCCATCTTGGAGGCGGCTGGCTCAGAGCTGGAGGCACCCACTCCGGCGGTAGCTGGCTCTTCGCCGGAATCTTCGCCATCGTTGCCCTCGTAGCCGCTGAGCAGCTGGATAACCTGCTGGCGCACGCGGGAGAGGTCTGCTCCGAGCTTGACCAGCACCTGTGCGGCCACGCCTTCACCCTCGCGAATCAGGCCGAGCAGAATGTGCTCGGTGCCGATGTACTTGTGGCCCAGCTGCAGGGCTTCGCGCAGCGCGAGCTCCAGCACCTTCTTGGCGCGTGGGGTGAAGGGGATGTAGCCACTTGGTGGGTGACCGCCGGAGCCGATGATCTCCTTGACCTCAGTGCGCACCGCGTCCAGAGAAATGCCCATGGATTCCAGGGCCTTGGCTGCGACACCTTCGCCCTCTTGGATGAGGCCGAGCAAGATGTGCTCCGTGCCGATGTAATTGTGGTTTAGGGCGCGAGCTTCTTCCTGTGCCAGGACAACTACACGCCGTGCACGATCGGTAAACCTCTCGAACATGGTGTTCTCCCTCTTCTCCTGCGTTGCGGGTGTGGATTTCCACCATAGTGCGATGCTCACGGCACTCCTAAGCAGTTGGCACCACTTGCCCCTCGGCACCCGCGCGGAACCACCCAACCTTCGCCTCTCCGATCGACTAAAACCGAGGTCAAGCGCATTTTTGTAACTTGTAAAGTGTGCTGTACGCCTTCAGCGAACAGGGCACTTTCGCGTGCTTTCTGAGCGGTTTTCTGTCGAATTGTCCGGTGCTGTTCTATCCTTTTATATACAACACTAAATATAGGTAATTCCCCCTTTTTCCCCCGCATTTCAGAGGATGTTTCAATTTATGAGCAGTGCGTCTCCACAGCCCCGTCCCTCAGCCGTCAAAATTGCCAATAACTCCGCCTCCATGGCGGGAAATCTGGCCAAGGGGTTGGTACCACTGTTCCGCTCAGGGGTGCTCGGCGTGATCAATCCTTTGGCGCTGCCGAAGGTCGGACAGGGAATCGCTCAGTGGCGCTTCCTGCCCACCGGCTTGCTGGCCATCGCCGCGGCCCGAGATCCCAAGCACACCGCGATCATCGATGATGCCGGTGAAATGACGTATGCCGAGCTCAATGATCAGGTCAACACCCTGGCCGCAGCCCTCTTCCGCGCCGGAGTGCGCGAGCGCATGAAGCTCGGAGTGCTGTGCCGCAACCACCGCGGATTCATCATGGCTCTGTGTGCCCACGGTCGCTTGGGTACTGACATCGTGCTGCTGAACACCGGCGCTTCCGCCGAGCAGACCCGCGCGGTGATCAACGAGCAGCAGCTGGACATGCTGTTCATCGACGAAGAATTCATCCCCCTGCTGCCTCGCGATTTCAACCAGTGCCCAGTCATCGTGGCCTGGGAGTTCGGCGATACGCAGGGCACCACGCCAGAGCAGGAGGCAAACGCCAAGTGGGCGTCGAACATCCAAGACGCACTCGATGACGATGACCACGCCCAACGCTCCGAGGACTGGGATTCCCTGCGCGACATCCTGCGCACCACGCCGACCAAGCAGACTTTCCCGCGTTTCCCTCGTCAGGGCCGCACCATCATCCTGACCTCGGGCACCACCGGCACGCCGAAGGGCGCCAAGCGACCAGAGCCGAAGACCTACCTGCCGGCCTCCAGCATCATGAGCCGGATCCCGCTGCGCCACCACACGGGGATGTTCATCGTGGCACCGATGTTCCACACCTGGGGCTTTGCACAGATCCAGCTGGCCATGGCCCTGCGCAACACCATGATCATGCAGCGCAAGTTCGTGCCTGAAGCCACTGTGGCAGCGATCAAAAAGCACCAGCCGTATGCCATCGCCATCGTGCCGACCATGCTCAACCGGGTCCTCGATGAGACTCCGGAGGGCTTCCGCAGCGACGTGAAGGTCATCGCCACTTCCGGCGAGGCACTGCCACCCAAGGTGTTGGAGCGCACCTTCAACAAGTTCGGCGATGTGCTCTACAACCTCTACGGATCCACCGAGGTCAGCTGGGCATCCATCGCCCAGCCAGCGGAGATGCGCAAGCATCCACGCACCGCCGGCAAGCCACCTCTGGCCACCACGTTGAAGATCATTGGCGACGACGGCAAGGTGCTGCCCGAAGATGAGATCGGTCGGATCTTCGTGAAGAATGACATGCTCTTCGAGGGCTACACTCGCCCCGGCACGGACAAGGACATCGTGGATGACATGGTGGCCACGGGCGACCTGGGCTACTACAAGGACGGCCTGCTGTTCATCGCGGGGCGCAGCGATGACATGATCGTTTCCAGTGGTGAGAACGTGTACCCGCAGGAAACGGAAGACGTGATCAACACCTTCGAAGAGGTCAGCGAATCCGCCGTGCGCGGTGTGGAGGATGACAAGTTCGGCCAGGTGCTGTGCGCCTGGGTGGTGCTCAAGGACAAGACGGCTGATGATCTCAGCGATTCCGAGAAGGACGAGTTCATCCAGCGCGCAACCGCGGCCTCCAAGAAGAAGCTGGCCCGCCACAACGTGCCGCGTCACTTCATTTTCTTGGACAAGCTCCCCCGCAATGCGGTGGGCAAGGTGGTTCCCCGCGAGCTGCCGCAGCCAGGGGAATAACCTGCCCTAGCTGGGCACTAGCTGGGTGCTCGCTCGCGCTAGTTTGCCCTAGCTATCGATGAGATCCTCCTGGAAGTGCAGCTCCCCGGAATCCTGCGCGGTGCACACGATATTGCGCGCCAGCGGGATCTGGTGAGAAGCGCTCTCCAGGATGTGCATGAAATAACCCGCGGTATTCGGGATGGCGATGCAATCCCCGACTGCCACTCCCTCCGGGAATGTCATCCGCCGCCAAATGATCACCTCATCCTCGATGCAATACGCACCCACCAGGTAGGCCTGCAGCCCGCGGGTTTTCTCGCGCTGTTGCGCGGCCTGATTATCCTGCCCGGCGGACGATTCAGATGCGCTAGGCACCAGCAGTGGATCCAGCAAAATATCATCTGACGTGGTTTTACACTGCGTGCGGTTCATCTCCAGCCCCACCAGATCCACCCCATCGCTGCGCTTCTTCACGAACGCCACCCGCGCCAGGATCACCCCGCCGCCATCCAAGATGCTGCGCCCGGGCTCCAGGTGCAGGGCCAGACCCCGATCACGTAGCGCCTCAGCAGTGGTGCCGTATCCGGGAATCTCCCCTTGCAGCACCTGCTCCAGCCACACCCCCCGCGTGGGCGATTGGTGGAAGGGATAAGTGTTGCTCAGCGGGTGATTCTTCCAGGAATGCAGCGTGCTTTCCTCGCCCTGCGCACGCCGTTCGCGCTGCTCAGTGAACTCTTTCCATTCCTGAGCATCATCCAGATAGCTCATCGGCACTCCCCCACCCAGATCCACGAAGCGCGGGGTATGCCCCGCCTCTCGCAGCGCGTCCACCACCTGCAGGCAATCCGTCAGCACCGCCCGCCGATCAGCCTCCGCGTAGCCATGCAGGTGGGCATGCACTCCCACCACGTCCAGGTGCTCGTTCTGTTTTCCGACGCCACCCCTGACCCACTCACCTGCCACTTCACCGAAGCGAGTGGGTGGCAAACGCTCTGGATCCGGGGCAATACGCGGCGCCACGTGCGCCTGCACCGTGTGCGTTGCATCGCTCAGATACTCCGCAGCCTTGGCGATCCGCTGCAACTCCCCCAAGGAATCCACGGAGATGGTGACTCCCTGCGCGATGGCGAATTCCAGCAAAGCATCCGGCTTCACCGCGGCACTGAGGATGATGCTTTCCGCAGGAACTCCCTGCTCCAGCACCTGGCGGAGCTCCCGCTCGCTGGCCACGTCAATGCCGTGTCCTGCATTCTTGGCAGCTTCCACGAACCCCAATGATTTGTTTGCCTTGCGGGCGAAGAACACTCGCACCTGCACCCCATTGCGCGCTCCGGCATCCACCAGTTCCTGGGCATTGCGGGGCAGCACGGCGGGATACACCACGTTGACGGGTGAGGCGTACGTGCGCAGCAGATCCTCGCACTGCACAGGGTCTGCCAACAAGGTGTCCATCCACGGCTCCAAGCGAGCGGTCAGGGACGGGGTTCCGTGCACGGGCAAAGGATGGGTCATGGTTGTTTCACTCTTTCGGGAGGTGTGGCGGTTTTTAAGTGTTAATGTGGTCTTGCTGATGCCGAGCAATGAAGTGTTCTGCCCAGTCCGGGATGGTGTGGTGCAGTGTTCTGCTGAGTGTATCCAGCCCCAGGACAGTGTCTTCCGTATCTCGCCCGATCACGCTCAAGCCAGGGGTTCCGGGAACGGCGCCGTCTTTCTCCACAGCTAGTCCGCGGCCGGTGCCGTCCGCACCGCGCCTGATCTGCGCATAACCCTGCTGGACCAGCTGATCCACCACCGTCCCAGGTACCACTCCCGGTGGTGCAATGGTGGCATCCACCACACCGATGACCTCTGCGGATTCGGGCTCTAGCCAATCATTGATGCGACCCGGTTTCCCCAGCCCATCAACGCGGAGCAAACCGGCCTGAGCCACGGCCAGGATCACGCCTGATGTCTCCGCTGGTGGTCCAAACGCCACGCGCTCCATGGTGTGGGACAAACGGGAAAACCCAGGCAGATCATCGCGCCCGGAGAAGCTGGCACGTTCCACGATCCAGGGGTAAAGCCTGCGCCACGCTTCGCCGATCCCCCAGGGTGCCCCGGGCGGCTGCTTGCCGATGGCCACGTCATAGCTTCGGCGCAGATCAGCCAGGGGATCCTCCATGCGGTTCTCGCCCCGAATTTCCGCCTGCAAATCCGCCGCCGGCACGCTCGCTCCCGCCGTACGCAGCAGGTCCCGCGCTGCCTCTACCAACACATTCTCCAGCTCGGACACGCTCTGGCATGCAAGAATGGCGCGCCCATAATCCTCCTCTGGCAACTGCACCCCATCCAAGGCCGAGCCAGGAACAGGCTTGACCTCCATGAACCGCCCAGAACGGTTAACCGGATGCAGCACCGGCTCCGCACCACTGGGTAGATACTCGGGAATATCCCCACCCCGCTGGACCGTTCCCCCGCGCCCCACGGTCAGTTCCAGCATCACGTCGATAAACGTCAGCGCGGTACCGCGCACGCCCACATGCGCCCCGACGGGGATCTGCGAGAGATCATCGATCACTCGCGGGCCACTCAGAGCTCCGGGCCAGGCTTGCGCATGCCCCGCGGTGACCAAGACCTCGTCATAAGTCTCCCGCGAATCCCCCGTGACCTGCCAGCGTCCAGAAACCAGGCGCACATCCTGCACACGCTCCTGCACGTGCCGCACTTTCATCGTCTCCGGTAAACGCTCCAGCAGCCACTCCCACCAGGCCTGCAGGAACCCTCCAACTTCAGCGCGGGGTGGAAAATCACCAGCCTCCGGATGACACTCGGCAAAGTTTCCCATGGCAGTGGAAATTCCCGAACCACGCAGGTTCATCAGCCAATAATCCGGCTGCTCCAGCCGGTAGACGCGCCCTGCCCCGCAATGAGGTTCGGGCTCCCACACATCAATCTCCACCTCAGCGTGCGCCTTGGCTAGTTCCTCCACTGCCCAGAGCGCGCGCGGCCCACCGCCGATAATGCCCAGCCTCACCGGCGCAGTTTTCACTTGCCCCATTCGCGCACCTCGCGCTCGCAATCCTCCGCGCTCATCCCGAAGGTATTCTCCACCCATTCATCGCTGTAGACGGTGTCCAGGTAGGCAGTTCCTGCGTCGTGCAAAATCACCACCACGGTGGCACCAGCGCCCAATTGCTGCTCCAGCTCCGCGGCATTCTCCTTCAGAGCTGCCATCACGGCTCCCCCGGAAGCCCCGGGAAGAATGGCTTCGGCACGAGTGAGCGCGCGCGCCCCGATCACCGCCTTCTGGTCGGCGACACGGATTACTCGGTCAGGGGTGGCGTCGGCCGAAAGATCAGGCACCGCACCCGCCCCATAGCCGGGAAGCAAACGCTGCCCGCGCTGCCCGCCGAACAACACGGATCCCAGAGAATCCACGCCGATCACCAGGGTTTTTGCCTCTTCTCGACGCACACACCTCAAACATCCGCCAATCGTTCCCGTGGTGCTCATCGCCACCAGGAGAGCGTCCGGGGCGTGACCCAATTGTTGGATGATCTCGCTCATGGTTCCCTGGTCATGTGCCAAGAACGCCGCGCGGTTGCTGTACTGATCCAGGTTGATCGCGCCCTCGTCAGAGCTAATCAGCTCCGCGACCCGACGCTGCCGAGCGACCAGCCAGTCACCCGTCTCTGGATCCGGCTGTTCCACGTAATCAATGGTGGCGCCGAGGGCGCGCATGGTGGCCAAGGTGGTGTGGTTGGTCCGGGGGTCCACCACGCAGGTAAACCGCCACCCTCGGGTCACGGCCTGCCGGGCTAGGGCCACACCGAGGTTTCCAGAGCTGGATTCCACCAGGTGCACCGGACCTTCGGAGGGGATCTTCCCTTCCACAAGCGCCTGTTCAATCAGCGCGTTGGCGGTGCGATCCTTCGCCGAGCCTCCAGGGTTGAACTGTTCGAGTTTGGCCAGGATGCGCAGGTTAGTTTTCGGCAGTAGATGATGCAGTTCCACGAGCGGCGTGTGGCCGGTGAGCTCCAAGAAGCTGGAGGTGGTGGAGAAACCATTACGAGCGAGCATGTTGAACCACCATAGTCCGATATTTTGCAGGAGGCATGAAACCCCATTTCAGGTCCCGGGTGCGACCTGAGGGGAGAAACAGCGAAGCCGCCCGGGGAGTTTTCCTAGGCGGCTTGTAGCTGGTGAAACGGGTGAAACTATGAAGCTAAATCAAAACTGGCGCAACTTTGCGCAGCTGGGATTACTTCAGCTGTGCAGAAGACAGGCCCAGCACGCGGCGAGCCACGATGAGCTGCTGGATCTGCTGGGTGCCTTCGAAGATGTCCAGGATCTTGGAGTCGCGTGCCCACTTTTCCAGCAGGTCGCGCTCGGAGTAGCCGTAAGCACCGGCCAGCTCCACGGCGCGCAGGGTCAGGTCGGTAGCCATGCGGCCGGCCTTTGCCTTGCACTCGGAAGCTTCCTTGGAGTTTGGCTGCTTGTTATCGGCCATCCACGCTGCGCGGAGGGTCATCAGGTAAGCAGCTTCCCAATCGGACTCCAGGCGGATGTACTCGGCAGCAGCTGCGGACTGGGTCCATGCAGCGCCGTCGTAGTCGATCTCGATGCCGGCGTCGGTCAGGATTTCGCGGAGCTTCTCCAGGGAGGCACGAGCCACACCAACGGCCATGGCAGCAACCATGGGGCGGGTGTTGTCGAAGGTGGCCATCACGCCACCGAAGCCCTTCTTGGTGTCTACCTCTGGGGAGCCCAACAGGTTCTCCTTCGGGATACGCGCGTTATCCAGGATGAAGTGCGCGGTATCGGAGGAGCGGATGCCCAGCTTGTGCTCCAGGCGAACCAGTTCGAAGCCTGGGGTGTCGCGAGGAACCACGAAGGACTTGATGGCTGCGCGGCCTGCGGACTTGTCCACGGAAGCCCAGACCACAACGTGGGTGCAGCGCTCACCGGCGGTGACGAAAATCTTCTCGCCGTTGAGCACGTACTCATCGCCATCCAGCTTTGCGGTGGCGGCCACGGCTGCGGAGTCAGAACCGAACTGTGGCTCGGTGATGGCCATTGCTGCCCAGATCTTGCCGAAACGCTCGAGCTGCTCGTCGTTTGCCACTGCGGCTACGGCTGCGTTGCCCAGACCCTGGTAAGGGATGGACAGGGTAAGTCCCACGTCGCCCCAGCAGGTTTCGATGACGTTGAGCACGGAGGCCATGTTGCCACCGTTCTTCACGCCTTCTTGTGGCTTCTTCTTGGCATCGGCGCGTCCACCGGAAGCACCGGCCATGGACTGGCCTGCATCTGCCATTCCCTCAACGAGGGAGGCCATGGTGTCCAGCTCTACGGGACGCTCGTGCTCGCCGAGGTCGTACTTGCGGGATATAGGGCGGAAGATTTCTGCGGCTGCCTGGTGAGCTTGGTTAACTCCCGCTTTCAGACGCTTGGGAAGTTCCAGATTAATCATGAATGTTTCCTCTTAACGGATCGTCTTAGTGAATTGACTTGAGTTAGCGGGTTAGAGAACCACAACGCCCTCTGCGATGCCAACGGCTCGCAGATCGCGGTACCAGCGCTCGACAGGGTGTTCCTTGGTGTAGCCGTGGCCACCGAGCAGCTGCACACCGTCCAGGCCGAAGATCATGCCCTTATCGGATGCGTAGCGGCGTGCCAGTCCAGCCTCGCGGTGGAAGGACAGGCCCTGATCCAGGCGGGAAACGCCGCGCAGAACCAGCAGGCGCAGGCCGTCTAGCTCGATGCGGATGTTTGCCACCATGAAGGCCACTGCCTGGCGGTGGGAGATTGGCTCGCCGAAAGCTTCGCGCTCGTTGACGTAGCTCTTGGTGTATTCCAGCACGGCCTCGCCGGTGCCCATGGCCAGTGCGGCCCAGCCCAGGCGAGCGCGGCGGATGATCTCTGCGTACTCATCGGCACGCTCGGTCTCACCCAGGTCAGCGCCACCCAGCAGGTTGGCAGCGGGGATGCGCACGTCCTTGAGCAGCAGGCGGCCCAAGGCAGCGCCACGCAGGCCCATGGAAGGATCGGCTTCCACAACCACGCCGTCGGTGTCAGATTCCACGATGGCGAAGGTGTTCACACCGTCCAGCTCCACTGCTACAACGAACAGCTCGGCTTCTCCAGCGTTTGGCACCATGGTCTTCACACCGTTGATCACGATGGAATCGCCATCGCGCTTCGCGGAGGTCTGCAGGACGAATGGGTCGAACAGTGGGCGGGACTCGGACACCACAACAGCTGCTGCGGGAACGGTCTCACCGGCGAAGGATGGCAGGTAGGTCTTCTGCTGTGCATCGTCACCGTAGTTGGTGATGACGTTGGCAACACCGGCTGGAGCCAGGATTGCCACGGCCAGGCCCATGTCGCCGTAAGCCAGAGCCTCGGCGATCAGTGCGCCGGTGGTGGCACCGGAGGCGGTAGCGATGCCTTCGTACTCTTCAGGAAGGTTAACCAGGGTCACACCCAGCTCAGCTGCGGTGTCCATGAGGCCCTCAGCTGGCTTGGCAGCCTCGTTGCACTCGGAAGCCACTGGGCGCAGGCGCTCTTCAGCGAACTCGCGCACGGCCTGGACGATCATTTCCTGATCCTCAGTTGGGGTCAGGTCAAATGGTGCCTTGCCTGGCTGAGGTGCATCAGTTGGGGTTGGCTCGTTGTTCTCGTCCGTGGTCTGCGCTGGCAGACGAACGGGCTTACCGGAGCCGGTGATCTTCTTAAACTGACGGTTTGCGGCACCCAGGGTGCGCATTCCGGTCCTCGTGGATTCGTACGCCACGCGATCAACCTTGGGTCCCAAGCCGTACTTGTCAGCGAGGTCAGATCCGGTAAAGCGAGTGAGGTAACGCATTGCGGTTCCGATTGCATCCCGCTTGATGTTATTCAGGCCGGGAGTCGAATCGTTCCGTCGATTACGGTCGCTCATGCTGTGCGGCCACCTTTCAATGGTTCTTCTCTTTATGTTTTCTTCAGAGCTATCTGCCATCCGCGCAGATTCTTGTTTGTGGAGTCTTGCTCAGGCTCACTCACAAAACTGGAACTGCGCGAATACATATGTATCAAGCATAAACTAGGCGAGGACATCAGATAAGCACTTCCCCATTCTTGTTTTCCTGTGACAAAGCAAATCCCCCCGCTGAGCAGAGTCTTTGCTCAAAACGGGGGTTAGCACCGGGGTGCTGCACGCGAGAAGCACGTAACGTTCTCCAGCGTGATTAGCGCCACACGGCGCGGGTCAGTGTGTTGTTAACTTTCCCGCTCTGGACGCACCATCGGGAACAAAATTGTCTCGCGGATACCCAGGCCGGTGAGGGCCATGAGCAAACGATCCACGCCCATGCCCGTTCCGGAGGTTGGCGGCATGCCCTGTTCCATCGCGGCCAGGAAGTCCTCATCCAAAACCATGGCTTCATCATCGCCACCGGCTGCCAGACGCGCCTGATCCTCGAAACGCTCGCGCTGGATCACTGGGTCAATCAGCTCGGAGTATCCCGTGGAGAGCTCAAAGCCGCGCACGTACAGGTCCCACTTCTCGGTGACCCCGGCCTTGCTGCGGTGATCACGGGTCAGCGGAGAAGTCTCCACTGGGAAATCGCGCACGAAGATGGGGCCTTCCAGCTGATCTTCACACAGCAGCTCCCAGATCTCTTCCACCAGCTTGCCGTGGCCCCATCCACCCTTGGCAGGCACAGATAGGCCGATCACGTTGGCGATTTCCTTCAGTTCTTCCACGGTGGATTCCGTGGTCACTTCCGGCTGACCGGGGAACTTCTTCTGCAGCGCCTCGTTCAGCGATGGGTACATCTCGATGGACTTCCATTCGCCACCGAGGTCATACTCCGTGCCATCGGCCAGGGTCACCGTGGTGGAGCCGAAAACGTCCTTGGCCACGTATTGCACCAGATCCTGGTGCAGCTTCGCGCCGTCATCGTAGGTGCCGTAGGCCTGGTAGGTCTCCAGCATCGCGAACTCCGGGCTGTGGGAGGAATCCACGCCCTCGTTGCGGAAGTTGCGGTTGACCTCAAACACGCGATCAATGCCACCCACCACGCAACGCTTCAGGAAAAGCTCAGGAGCAATACGCAGGTAGAGGTCGATATCCAGCGCGTTGGAATGGGTCTCGAAAGGACGCGCCGCGGCGCCACCGTGCAGAGTCTGCAGCATCGGGGTTTCCACCTCCAGGAACCCGCGGGACTCCAGGAAGTTACGCAGGGAACGCATCACCTTGATGCGGGTCATCGCATTCTCGCGGGCCTGCTCGCGCATGATCAGGTCCGTGTAGCGGTGACGAACGCGCGTGTCTTCACTCATCTCCTTGTGCGCCACAGGCAGTGGGCGCAGGGACTTGGAGGTCATGAACCAGCGATTCGCCATCACGGAAAGCTCACCGCGCTTGGAGGAGATGACTCGGCCTTCCACGAAAACCATGTCTCCCATGTCCACATCGGCCTTCCACTCGGCCAGCGCGTCTTCACCAACAGCAGCCAGAGACAGCATGACCTGCAGCGACGTACCATCGCCTTCCTGCAGCGTGGCGAAAGCCAGCTTGCCGGTGTTGCGGATAAACATCACGCGACCGGCCACGCCCACCACGGTGTCGGTTTCTTCCCCTGGCGCCAGGGTAATTACGCCGTCTGTGTTTTCCGTGTCCTTATTTTCGACGCCAGCCTCAGCATCTTCCGGCTTCACCACCTGCCACCCAGCGCGAATCTCCGCGAGGGTGTGCGTGCGTGGTACTTCTACCGGATAGGCATCCCGCCCAGACTCGAGAATGCGCGCGCGCTTTTCTCGGCGGATGCGCAGCTGTTCTGGCAGGTCGTTTGCGGAATCCTTGCTGGGGGTATTTGATGCGTCAGTCACGGTTGTTAAGGATACTGCATGCCAAGACAGCCCCTGACCGTCGCGGGTGGCGGGAGTTTAGATCTCTGGGTCAGAGTGCCGCGGATTGAGTAACCCGGAGCCTTCCGGAGCGTGCGCTGGATCTTCGCCAGCTTCTACCTGCTTGTTGTTCTCATCCACGAAGATGACACTGGAGTGATAATCCTGCAGGTCTTCTGGGGTGAACTGGGCATAACCGATGATGATCACCAGGTCGCCCGGGCTGATCAGGCGCGCGGCGGCGCCATTGATGCCGATGACACCGGTTCCCCGCTCGCCGGTGATCACGTAGGTGGTCAGGCGATTGCCGTTGTTGACATCCACGATGTCTATCTGCTCCCCCTCGAGCAGATCCGCGGCCTCCATGAGGTCAGCATCAATGGTGCAGGAGCCCACATAGTGGAGATCCGCCTGGGTGACGGTGGCCCGGTGGATTTTGGATTTCAGCATGGTGCGCAACACGTCGCAATACCTTACTCCGTGGCTGTTCCCATGACCATTTGAGTCCGCCATCGCCCGGATTGGCGAAACCCACCGTCACCCAGCACTAGCGAAAATCTAGCGCTAGTTGATCAACCAATCGTTAGGGCTGAAGAGCTCGAAGTGGATGCTGGTAGGAACCAGATCCTGCTTGCCTGCCTCCAGCTGGTCACGAATGTCCTGCAGGAATCCGTTACCACCACAGAGGAACCACTGCGCACCCGCAGGGATCTTGCCGTCGTTCAGCAATTCGATCAGGGAAAGCTGCTCGTTATCCTGCCGGTAGGCAGCGATGTGCGTGGCGTTGCCATTCTCTGCCAGAGCGGAGACGAGAAGCTCGGTGGTTTCGTGCTGGGCGTATTCCTCAGGGGAGGCGTCGGCATGAAGAACCACCACGTCACGCGCAACCTGGTCCTTGGTTGCGGCCAGGTGAGAGAGCATGCCAGTCATTGGGGTGGAGCCGATGCCCTGGCTGACCAGGACGAGCGGTGCGGAGCTGTCGGTGAGGACCAGGTCGCCGGCAGGAAGGGTGGCGTCCACGGTATCGCCTGGGTTCACGGACTCCAGGAGGAAGTTGGAGACCTCGCCGTCCTGCTGCACGGCGATGGAGAAGGACTTCTCATCGGTGCTGATGAGGGAGTACTGGCGCAGCTGGCGGGCACCATCGGGAAGCTTGACGCCAATGGAGGTGTACTGGCCGGGGCGGGTGTCTGCGAAGCCCTCGGCGGCAAACGTGTACTGGGTGACCTTGGGGCTCAGCTGGGTGCGCTCGGTGAGCTCAGCCTTGACGAACACGTCACCGGGCTCCACACCGGCAGAAGCGTAGAGATCATTTTCGAAGTCAACCAGCACCTTGGCCATGAGCCAGTAGACCTCATCCCAAGCGCCTGCGACCTCTGGGGTGATGGCATCGCCGAGAACCTCGACGATGGCGGCGAAGAGGTTATCGTGCACAATCTGGTACTGATCAGCGGTGATACCCAGGGATACGTGCTTGTGGCCGATGCGGGAGAGCATCTCCACTGGATCCGGCGCGTTCTCATCAACGAGCATGGCAGCGAAGGTGGCGATGGATGCCGCCAGGGCCTTCTGCTGCTCGCCGGAGCGCTGGTTACCGCGGTTGAAGGTATCCGCGATGAGCTCTGGGTGGTTGGTGAACATCTTGTTGTAGAAGATCGGGGTGATGTTGTTAATGTTCGCGCCGATAACGGGCAGGGTCTGGCGGATGATTTCTGCGTTGGATTCGGAGAGTGCAGTGCGGCTGGTTTGCGGAGCTTGATCAATGAACATGTTCTTGTTCTTTCCGTGTTCAGCTCCCCTGGCGGGCTATTCGCGAAGTCTAGGAGTTCAACCCTAAGACGTTCGTACAATCGGCACGCCGAGAGGAGCAGAGGAACCGCGGGTTTCCTCAGTGCGAGTTTGGGCTGCTCGGGTTGCGCGAATCAGATCCTCGATGGTGTCACCATCCAATTCCACAAAGAAGGCTTCCTTGGCTTGTGCCAGGCGGTGACGCAGCGCGCATTGACGACTAGCCAACGGACACGGCTTACCACCTTCGCAATCCACCACTTCACCAGGGCCTTCTAGTTTCCTGAGGATCTGCCCCACGCTCGCCCCACGGGCGGTGTCCGGCAGATGCACTCCACCATTTCTTCCACGAATGGAAGTCACAAACCCCAGGTCAGCCAGCTTGGCAATCACGCGCGCCAAATGGTTCTCCGAAGCATTTGTGGCCTCTGCCAATTTGCCGATCGTGAGGCGCTCGCCTTCCGGCAAGTCCCCCAAGATCATCATGGACCGGAGTCCAAGATCAGCAAAGGTGGTCAAGTGCATGACTTCAGCCTATGTCCTTCCAGTTAAAGATGTAAGTCAGATACACCTTTTATTGAGGTGAGTTAGATCACCCAGAGAATGTGGTTGTGGCAACCCACGGTAGCATTCCAAAACCTTAGGTAAGAGCAGGTTCAGCGCCCTAATCCGCTCCAACGCATGAGCGAGATCTTCCCCTGCTCCACTGGCCCAGCCATGACGTAGGCAAACAGACAGCTGCCTTTGTGAGTACTGATCACACTGATCTGCTGGAACGTCTCCTACCCTCAACAATTCAGGCAAGATCCCTAGGCATGAAAGAGCCCCGGCTGCTTACTGAAGTAGAGGCAACGCGGGGCGTTCATCCACAGACTAGCATCTTCAATGTGGATGACCAAGGAGATCGTCTCAACCCAAACCAAGTATTGACTGCTTTTCCCTCACCTCGTCTAGACCCCTACCTGCTCGAAGCTAATGGAGACGAGGAATTAGCCCTTGAGCTTTACTCATGGAATGCTCGAATGGCAGGAGCTTCGCTCGAGCAACTTGCTCACCTGGAAGTACTTCTCCGCCATGCAATAGACAAACAATTTGCAAGATTCGTTCGCGAATAGGCGAACGGCATCCCATGGTTCCTTCTACCACCATTCATCTCCGCACAAGAAACTGAGATCGAGAAAGTTCGAATCAGGTTAAGGGCTCTACATCGCGAGACAAGGGATCAAATCGTCGCAGGACTAACCTTTGGTTTTTGGTCAGGATGGTTGGGAGCCAAGCACGAAGAACTGTGGCGTCAAACGCTGCATCATGCATTTCCACATGGATCTGGCTTGCGGAAAGACGTTTCAGTACTTGTTGAACAGATCAGAAAATTTCGCAATAGAGTTGCTCATCATGATTCTCTATTGCATGTTGATGTCGCCTTCGAAATGGACGCCGTTTTCCGGCTTGCTCATCTCATCAGCACAGACGCGGCAACCTGGATGCAATCCGTAGACAGAACACAACAAATCGGTTCGACTAAACCAATTTCAAACACGGACACCGTGGTAGTGCCTGCGGCTCAAGCTTGGGAATTCTACGAACAAGCTTTTGCTTACGTTTGCCAACCTGGGCGGTACTTCCAAGACGTCCAGCACATTGCTTTCTACGCTAATCAAGAAGTAAAACAGGATGTCCCCAAGATCAAATCGAGACATGACAATATCACTTGGAATCAGTCTGAAGCAGACCGCCTAAAAACAAGCACAGATCGCACAGAGAGGAAACTCGGTGCCGTCATGGAACAAGGATTACAAAACGGATTTAGACACGGCACATATCAAATATTTTTACTATCCAGACCCACTGATCCGGCCCATGTCAGACTTAAAGAGCCCTTGCAAAACTCCCGCGATGGTAAATCATCCGCCTACGTTCGTAAGCAGAGATACACCAGCATTCATCGACTCCGTCACGCGTCAACCGTTTGGGAACTTTGAGGTTTCCAAGCGATCCCGATCGCCCCTAGCCCTCGCCCTCAATATTCTTAAACCCAATCCCCAGCGGCAGGCTCACGTTATCAATCAACCGCGTTGAGCCCACGCGTGCCGCGACTAGCAGCCGTGCGTCACCCCTCTCCGGGGCTTCGCCTAGGTCAGCGCCACGCAGCTCTAGGTAGTCCACCTCAATCTCCGGCACCGCGTCGATGATCCCGCGTGCTGTCTCCAGCACCTTCTGCGCACCGTCCTCAGCCACAAACGCGCCAGCGGTCAGCGCTGCGGAAAGTGTCAGTGCCAGTTCCCGATCCTCCGCCGACAAGTACTGGTTCCGCGAGCTCAGCGCCAGGCCGTCCTGCTGTCGCACAATCGGCACACCATGCACGGTCACGCCCATGTTCAGGTCGTTCACCATTTGCTGAATCACCATGAGCTGCTGGTAATCCTTCTCTCCAAAGAAGGCGTGGTCGCAATGGGTGATCTGGAACAGCTTGTTCACTACGGTCAGCACACCAGCGAAATGCGTCGGGCGGAAAGCGCCTTCCAAAATGCGGCCGATTGGCCCCGGCTGCACGGTGGTCCGAGGGCCGTTGGGGTACATCTCCCGGGCGTTTGGTGCGAAGACCGCATCCACTCCTGCTGCTCGCAATTTCTGCACATCAGCTTCGAGCGTCCGCGGGTAAGCATCCAGGTCCTCACCCTCGGCGAACTGCAGCGGGTTCACAAAAATGCTCACCACCACGAGAGCCCGTGGCAGGCGCTGTGCGGCCTTGACCAGGGATAGGTGTCCCTCGTGCAGGGCACCCATTGTCGGCACGAGTGCCACGGGACGGCCCACCTTGCGCATGGCGCGGGTAAGCGTGCCGATCTCTTCGATGGTGTTGTAGATCGTGGCCTGGCCGGGCGTGAAAGAACCCTGCTGGGAGTTACCTGATTGCGTGGAAGGAGTGTTTTCCATGCAGGCTAGCGTAGTCGCTGATCCAATTCTCCCAGCATCCGCTCTACCTCAATGGCATGCAGCATCTGTGCTGTGCGCTCTGCCATGGAGATATAGGCGCCGGTGTAATTGGCCACGGGTGAAGCACTTTGCAGTTCTTCCAGGGCATCGATGTGTCGCCTCACGGCTTGGGCATCATCGCGGGCGACCGGCCCGGTGAGCCCCGTCATGCGTTGGCTCAGCGCTCGATCCACCGCCACGGGCACGATGCCCCGCAGCAACGTGGCGGACTCAGGAGTAGGTAGGGCGATGGCTTGGCCTGGTTCCGCGAGTGCCGCGTCCAGCATCTGCTGCGCGCTGGAGAGCAGCGTGACCACGTGATTGGCCGCGTGCGCGATGGCTGCATGGTACGCCGGGCGATTCTCCTCCGGCACGCGCACTGGCACGCCCTCCATGGAGCTGACCAGCAGTTCCGCAATGACCTCGCCGGTCTCCGAGTCCGCAGTGACGCCCCACGCGCAACCCTGCAGGTTCTCGTTATCCGCAGCCAGACCACTGAACGTCATCACCGGATGCAGCGCCAAGGGCACCGCCCCGGTATCCGTGATCGGCTGCAGAATCTCGCAGCCGTGCGCTCCGGACGTGTGGGCCACGATCTGCCCATCGCGGGTAATGCCCGCCACCTGCCGAATCACCTCGGCCAGCTGCGTATCCGGCACGGCGATAATCACCAGCGCAGCCTGCGCAGCCTCTTCCAATGACAGAATTCTGGTGCCCGGCAGGCGCTCCTGAACCCGCCTCTGCGAGCGATCACTACGTGCCACGATCCCATGAATCATATGACCGGCAGCAGCCAATCGCTCTGCCACAGCCGTCCCCACGGCCCCACCGCTGATGATTCCCACGGACAGCCGAGGTTTTTGCATATCTACCATCTGCTTGTTGAGCTGCTAGTCCTTCTTGAACTTGGCCATCAGCTCGGCCACGGTGAGCCCCCCAGACTCATCGGCGCGGCGTCGACCAGCATGCGATTCTTCCTGCGGCTCCACGTCCGGCTTACGCCTGCGCCCACCGGTGACTGGCTTGTCGTGCTTCGGCGCGGCAGCAACCGGCGCCTCTGGCTTGCGCGTGCGCTGTGGCTCTTCATCCATGGCGGTGGTGTCCACGACCAGCGGAAGCTGCGTGGTTTCCTTCGTATCCTGGCCATCCCAGCGCACGGCAGCGAAAGATCCCGTGGAGAAAGCTGGGGTTGGCTTCCGGTGTGCATTCGGGGTTTTCGACGCCACGCACTCGCCACTCTGGGTAGTCGGTTTGTTGGCTGCGAATCCATTGTTTGCGGGTTGCGCGTTGGTGGATTGGGCAGGTGCTGGCTTCGCTGCCGGCTGAGATGTCGCGGACTGCGAAGGCATGGACTGCGCGGAGCGAGCGGCGGCAGGCTGGCTCTGTGGCTGCTGCCATGCGCGCGGTGCCTCAGAGGCAGCGGAAGGAGAACCATTGGACAGCTCGCGCACGCGCTCGGAGCGAGCGTGCACGGAGGCCTGCTCGGTTTCATAATCCCGGCCGGTCATGGAGCTGAGCTGCTGGCGCATCACGGCCAGCTCGTGGCGCAACTGCTCCAGGTGGGCATCGCGCTGCTCACGCATTTGCTGCGCGTAGGAGGATTCCAGTTCTGCCTCGCGCTGGCGGTGTTCGGACTGCTCGCGGCGCAGCTCTGAATCATGGCTGCGCTCCAGCTGATCAATCCGCTGGCGTTCGGCGGACAGTGCGCTGGAGTAGCGGTTCACCAACACAGCTCCGAGGAATGCAGCCCACAGTGCGGCGATGACGGCAATCTTGAGCCACAGGTCAGAGTCCAAGAAAAGCATCAGCAGGCTGGCCACCAAGGCAAGGGCGATGAGTGCAGCCATGAGCAGCTTGGACAGCCCGCCACCTGCATCTGCGCTCTCGCTGCGGCTCTGCGGCAAGCGGGTGCCACCTTCGTGCCTACCGTGCCCATCGGACGCGGTCTGAAGATCATGCTGAGGTTGAGGCTGGAAACTCATGGGCTCAGCATACCTGCCCACTACCTGTGGAAGGCTCCGGAACGCCCGTCTTCCGGGATTTAGATTTACTCGGTACTCATCGCTGCGTTGAGAGAATCCGCCGGAGGAGCCTGGCATCCGCGCTCCAGCCAACTCCCCGCAATGGCGGCTGCGGCCCCTCCCACTACTCCGGCCAGGGCTCCCGGCACATCGTTAGCGGCCGCCTGCAGCTCGCCCGCGTTCAACAGCACGTGGATGGAAATTCCCGCATATGCGCCACTCAGCACGGCGCCGATCCACGCCACGGACTGACCAAACAGCATCCATTGCGCAGCGGTCACCGGGCTCAACTGGGAACGGTCATGCCCGATCTCCCCGTCCGCAATACGCTTGCGCACAATCCGCCCCAGCACCACGCACGCAATGGCCAGCACAAACAGGAAAACACTGGCCACCAGGTTGATCGGCGGGAAATTGCGATAAAACGCCCACGTGGTCATCCATCCGATCGCCAAGGCAATCCCCGCTGCCAAGAGCAGCGAGCTGGGTGGGGTGGGTCGCATCTCGTTCATGATCTCAGCCTAACGGAGGACACTAACCGCGCCCGTTCCATTGGGCAGCTTCCCCGGCGCTCACCGGTTGCACCCCGGCCACTTCCTCAGGCGCGCTCTTGGCCAGCTCCCCCAGCCAATGATCCACGCTGTTTCCGTTGATCAGCACGCCCTCGGCTCGCGCGAGCGAGAGATCCGCCCACGGCACCAGCACAAACCCGCGCTGATGAGCGTAGGGGTGCGGCACCGTCAGCTCTTTACCCCACTGCCCGTCTGAGGTGATGGGGTGATAGGTGGCGTCGGAAAGAAAAGAAAAGAGAGCCAGCACATCCAGGTCCAATGTCCGCGGGCCCCAACGGACCTCGCGGGTGCGGTGGGCGGAGTGCTCGATTGTCTGGCAGGCGTGGAGGAAATCCAGCGGTGCGAGCTCGGTGTCCACGGCGATGACGGCGTTGCGGAAGTCGTCCTGTTCCAGCACACCCCACGGCGGGGTGGCGAAAATGCGGGAGCGTTCCACGATACGCCCCGCACCCGTGCGTTCGATCTCTTCAGCGGCATAAACCAGCTGGTCGGTGACGCTTTGTGCGTCGCCCGCCATGTTGCTGCCCAGCCCGATAAACGCCAGCATGCGCGCCTACCTGCTCTTGTGTGAACGCCGCGCCACCACGCGCACATCGGCGAAGGGGAATTCGATCGGCGCGTGCGGCTTGTGCACAGTGATTTCGGTGGCCATTGCACCAGGGAGCTGGATCACACGATCGGCGATCTGCGCAGCCAGAGTCTCAATGAGATCATGCCCCGGACCCTGCACCAGCTCCACCGCGATGTTGGCCAGATCCACGTAGGAAATGGTGTCCGTGATGGCATCGGTGCTGGCTGCGTGGGCGAAATCTGTCCACACCACCATGTCCACCAGGAACTTCTGGCCGGCTTTCTTCTCGTGCTCAAACACGCCGTGGTAGCCGTAAGCTTCCAAGCCGATGAGCTCAATGCGGTCAGCCATGAAGGTCTCCTCAAGGTGGTGGGGGTACGGGCGAAACTTACTGTGTGTGGAGCCGGTTTCGCCAATCCTCAGCAATGTGTTCCCCTGTTCCCGACGCCACCGCGTACGCCACATCAACCGCTGCCCGGGAGGCTGCGACATCATGGACGCGCACTGCCCACGCACCAGCCTGGGCGCTCAGGGCGGACAGTGCTGCGGTGGCTTCATCGGCTTCGCGCGGGGAGGATGGCTGGCCATCTTCACGAGGGTGCAGGGCCGCGAGGAAGCGCTTGCGGGAAGCGCCGATGAGCACGGGAAATCCCATGCCTGTGAACTGCTTGGTGGCACCCAGCAGGGTCCAATTCTCCTCGGGAGTTTTGGCAAACCCGATGCCCGGATCCAGGATCAGGTTTTCCGGCGCGATCCCGGCCGCCAGGGCTTCATCTGCGCGATCTTGCAGCCATTCCTGCACGTGGGCGACTACATCATCCCCATGGTCTGCGGCTCCCTGGGCACCGGTGAATTCCGGGGTTCCCTCGGGGGTTTTCCAGTGCATGAGACACAGCAATGCTCCAGTTTGTGCCGCGACTTCCAGCATCTCCTCATCGGCCAGCCCACCGGAGACATCATTGATGATGTGCGCCCCGGCCTCAACCGCGGCCCGCGCGGTACTGGCCCGCATGGTGTCCACGCTGAGCAGGATGTTATTTCCACTGACTGCCGGGTGGTCTCGGAGCTCTGCGATCACGGAGACCACGCGCTGCTCTTCTTGCCGGGCCTGAATGCGGGTGGCCCCCGGGCGGGTGGATTCTCCACCGATATCGATGATATCCGCGCCCTGCTCAATCATCCGCAGGGCATTCTTCACGGCCGTCTCGGTATCCGGGTTGGATCCACCGTCAGAGAAGGAATCTTCCGTGACGTTCAGAATGCCCATCACCAAAGTTCTGCGGGGTACACCCGGCAGCGTTGCTCCGCCAGTGGCAGCCCCGGCCCCGGTACCTGCTCCCGTGCCTGCAACAGCATCTGCAACAGCGTCTACTCCGGACACAGCACCGGCACCAGCTCCCAATCCAGCGTCAGAACCGCTAGCCATCAACGGGTTGCTCACTGTCCACCCTTAATCAGAGCGAATGCTTCGGCGCGGGAGGCCACGCTGGATTCCAGCACACCGCGCACTGCAGAAGTGATGGTGCTCGCGCCTGGCTTGCGGATGCCCCGCATTGCCATGCACAGGTGCTCGGCTTCGATAACCACGATCACACCGGCTGGGTTTAGCTTCTCCACCAGCGCTTGTGCCACCTGAGTGGTGAGGCGTTCCTGAACCTGCGGGCGTTTGGCCAGCCCATCGACCAACCGGGCGAGCTTGGAAAGTCCCGTGACTTTTCCATCTTCCCCGGGGATGTATCCAATGTGCGCGTTGCCAAAGAATGGCACCAAGTGGTGCTCACAAGTGGAATAAAACGGGATGTCGCGCACCATGACCAGCTCCGAGTGCTCCTCGCTGAAGGTCTTGTTCAGCACCTCAGTGGGGTCGTCATAGAGACCCGCAAAAATTTCCTCGTAGGCACGTGCCACGCGGGAAGGGGTTTCTTGCAGTCCTTCGCGGTCTGGGTCCTCCCCGACCGCGTAGAGCAATTCCCGGATGGCGGCTTCCGCGCGAGCTTGGTCAAATTTCCGATTCTCAGCCACTAGTTATCCTCGTTCTCCGGCTTCTGGTGCTTGCCGCGTGGCTGGTCTTCGTTGCCTAGCTCGCGCTCGGTACGCACCTCGTTGTTGTGCGCACCGTTGCTGGGTCCGCCATTGTTCTGGGCGCGGTTGTTCTGGGCGTCGTCATTCTGCGGCCGGTTTCCCTGGCGCGAATCCCACGGGAATGCCTGGCGCGGCCACGATCCATCGCGGCGAGCGTTCGTATTACCTGGCTGGTCATTGCGAACCTGTTCGCCACGAACCTGCGCGTCACGAACCTGCGCATCGCGCGCCTGCTCGTTACGCACATTCTCCGGCTGCTCATGCTCCGGCAAGCGGAAACCGCGCTGCTCACTCACGGGGATCGCCTTGTGCTCGGGAGCTGCAGGACCGTTCCCCAGCGCAGCACCGTTGATCGGCCCACCACCGTTCACATGTCCAGTCACCGGTCCGCGGCCATTTGCCTGCCCCGGACCTTGGCCACCCCACACGTGGTCTTGGCCAGAATTCTCCACCTGCTTGGCTTCGTTGAGCTGCTTTTGCTGCTCAGCCTTGCGTCGTTCAATACGGGCACGCCGAGCCGCGGAGAAGTAATCGTTGCGCTTGGGCGGTTCTTCGCCACGTTCGCGGGCCAGCTCCACGGGGGTTTTCACCGGTTCGCGGTGATCCTGCGGGCGGTCCAGGTCCTGCATTGGGAACACGTCCGTGATCTCTTCCAGCTCAATGCCTTCGAAGATGGCTTCCAGATCCGGGCGGCGCAGCGTCTCCTTCTCCAGCAGCTTTTCCGCGAGGGTGTCCAGGTAGGCTCGGTTATCGCGCAGGATGCGGTAGGCGGTTGCCTGTGCCTTGTCCATGAGCATGCGCACTTCGTTATCGATCAGCGCTGCTACTTCCTGGCTGGGGCGGGATTCGCCGCCTCCTCCGCCGGCTTGGGCGCGGAACGGATCTCCCTCATCAGTGCCGTACTTCACGGCACCGATCTTGGGGCTCATGCCCAGTTCCATGACCATGCCGCGAGCGGTGTTGGTGGCCATCTCGATATCGGCCGATGCGCCGGTGGTGGGGCTACCGAACACCAGCTCTTCAGCGGCACGGCCACCCATGGCGAACACCAAACGAGCGAAAAGTTCGGAGCGGTTGTACATGCCCTTGTCGTCTTCGGGGACGGTCAGTGCATGCCCACCGGTACGGCCGCGCGCCAGGATGGTGACCTTGTACACGCGGTCAATGTCCTTCAGCGCCCACGCTGCCAAGGTGTGTCCACCCTCGTGGTAGGCGGTGATCTTCTTCTCCTGCTCGGAGATGATCTTGGTGGAGCGTCGTGGTCCACCGATCACGCGGTCGGTGGCCTCTTCCAGCGCGTCACCGGTGATCACGTTTCCGTCCACGCGAGCGGTCAGCAAAGCGGCTTCATTCAACACGTTTTCTAGGTCTGCGCCGGACATGCCAGCGGTGCGCTTGGCCAGGGAAGCCAGGTCTACGTCGTGTCCCAGGGGCTTGCCCTTGGAGTGCACGCGCAGGATCTGCTCGCGGCCGGAGAGATCCGGGTTGGTCACGGGGATCTGTCGGTCGAAACGGCCCGGGCGCAGCAACGCTGGATCCAGGATGTCTGGACGGTTGGTGGCTGCCATGAGAATCACGCCCTCGCGGTCACCGAATCCATCCATCTCCACCAACAACTGGTTCAGGGTCTGCTCGCGCTCGTCGTGACCGCCGCCCATGCCGGAGCCACGTTGGCGACCGACTGCGTCGATCTCATCCACGAAGATGATGCAGGGAGAGTTTTCCTTGGCCTGCTTGAACAGGTCGCGCACGCGGGAGGCACCCACGCCCACGAACATCTCCACGAAGTCAGAGCCGGAGATGGTGTAGAAAGGCACGCCAGCCTCACCAGCTACGGCGCGGGCCAGCAGAGTCTTACCGGTACCGGGAGGACCGTAGAGCAGCACACCGCGGGGGATCTTCGCGCCCAGTTCTTCATATCGCTGCGGGTTGGAGAGGAAATCGCGGATCTCGTCCAGCTCTTCCACTGCCTCATCGGCACCGGCCACGTCATCAAACGTGGTGTCCGGGTTGTCCTTGTTCAGCTCCTTGTGGCGGGACTTGCCCATGCCCAGGGCTCCACCCATGCCACCGCCACCCATACGTGACATGAGGAAGAACAGCAGTCCCATCACCAGCAACAGCGGCAGGATCATTACCAGCAGCGAGCCGAGGAAGCTGTCCTGGGTCACCTTGGTATCGAACTTTTCGGCTTCGGAACCCTTGACCGCATCAAAGATGCTCTCGCTCGCGCGCGCTGGGTAGCTGGAGATGACTTGCTCCACGCCATCCTTACCCTCTACGTTGATGGGCTCCTTGAGCTTCATCTGCAGCTGCTGCTCGCGGTCGTTGATCTGCACCTCGGAGACGTTTTTGTCCTCGAGCTGCTTCATCGCCACGGAGGTTTCCACATCTGCGAATCCACGGCTGCTATCCGTGAGCACGGAGAGGGTGTAGATGGCAATGAGAACGGCCGCAACGATGGCGGCGATCCTCAGCACTTTGGTCTTTTCCATAGTTCCTGTCGGTTGTCCGAAAATGCGCTACTGCTGGGCGCAGCTGAGCTGCGGGGCGCTTCTGACTACAACGCCCAATCGGTGTGAATAATGCCCCGGGGGTGGTGGGCTATTCGTACACGCGTGGGTGCAGCGTACCCACGAAAGGCAGGTCGCGGTAGCGTTCCGCGAAGTCCAAGCCGTATCCCACCACGAATTCATTGGGAATATCGAAGCCAATCTCCGCGAGATTCTCGATGTCCACCTTCACGGCATCGGGCTTGCGCAGCAGGGTCACCACGGAGAGGCTGCGGGGCTGGCGGTTGTGCAGGTTCTTCATCAACCAGGACAGGGTGAGTCCGGAATCAATGATGTCTTCCACGATCACCACGTCATGGTCGCGGATATCCCGGTCCAGGTCCTTGAGGATCCGCACCACTCCGGAGGAGCTGGTGGAGTTTCCGTAGGAGGAAACCGCCATGAATTCCAGCTGGGTGGGGATGGAGAGCTCGCGCGCGAAGTCGGTGATGAAGAATACTGCGCCCTTGAGCACGCAGATGAGGATCACGTCTTTTTCTGAATCCTTGAAGCGCTCGGAGGTGGCTGCTGCCAGCTCGCGGATGCGTTCCTGCAGCGTCTCGGTATCGATGAGCACGCTTTCTAGGTCGTCTCCATAGCGATTAGCGGGGACGTCTAGGTTTTTTTCTTGGGGGATTTTCGCCGTGGGCATTGCGTGAATCCGATCCTCACTGTGGTTCTGGTGGCACCGGGTGCTCGGCACGCGGGAGGGCGTGGAGCACCAGGTGCTTTTCTTGGCGACGCACCACCAGCCTGTGTGTGGCACGCCTAGCTGGGTTCATTGTATGCCAGTGGGCTGACCAAGGGACAGACACGGGTCCTTGTCCTCTCCAAGCGATCACCAGCGCATCGATCGCTTCAATGTGAACGTTCGTCAGCGCTCCGGCGGGCTCCTTGAGCCAGGCGCGGTAGATCCTTCGTCGCATAGCTGGCTGGTGCGCACTGACCTTGAGGCAGTTTATTTTCGACGCCAACCCCTCCGCATCCGCGTCCTCACTCACTTCCTGCAGGGCGGATTGGGCCAGGGAGTCCAAAGTGGTGGCGTCGTCCCGCAACAAGCGCGCAGACAGGGCGAGGTGATCAACCACCGCGCCCCCGAGCACCTCCTGCATGTGCGGGAGCAGTTCCGTGCGGATCCGGGAGCGAAGGTAGTCCGGGGAGGAGTTGTGCGGGTCGGTCCAATAGTCCAGCGCTGCATACTCACAGGTAGCTACGGTGTCCTCTCGGCTGGCGTGCAGCAGTGGCCTGCCTACCCAACCGGCACCGGCTTCCACGGCGGGATGCTCGCGGGTGAATTCCCGCATCCCAGCGAGCGATTCGGTGCCGGAACCCCGCGCGAGTCCCAGCAGGAAGCCTTCGGCATCGTCGGTGGCGGTGTGGGCGATCAGCACTCCCCGCCCCTCTGCCGCCGCGCCCAGCGCGCGATAACGAGCGGCCCGGGCTGGACCCTCACCAAACGCTTCTACCTCCACGGGCACGATGCGCGCGCTGGCCCCCAATCCTTCGGCTTGTCGTGCGGCCCGCTCAGCCACCGCGCGCGATCCGGCCTGCAGTTGGTGATCCACCACCACGGCCTCAACATTCAGCCCGGCACGCGTGGCCGCATGCACCAGGGACAGAGAATCGGCACCGCCGGAGAGCCCCACCACAACTCCCCGGTCCAGCTGGGCAAACGTTTCCGGGTGTTGGCTATTCAGCATGTCCAGCCAGCGCTGCATGTGCGCTGCGGTGGAAACGCGGGAGCGGCTCATGGCTTGGTGTCAGTACCGGGTTTGGCGCGCCTAGGCGCTGCGCAGGGAGTTTGCCAGGCGATCCAGCGCCTCGCGGGAGGCAGTGGGATCATCTCCGCTGGCCAGGAACGCGAAGGTGAGAACGCGGCCGGATTGGGTGGTCACGGTGCCGGCCAAGGTGTTCACTCCGGATAGGGTGCCGGTCTTGGCGTGCACCCAGCCACCGGAGTCCTCGGAGCCGGAGCCTTCCCCATAACGCTGGGTGAGCGTGCCGTCCACGCCACCAACCGGCAACTGCTGCAGCAACGGGTGGAGCTCCTTGTGCGAAAGCACCTGATCCAGGTGGTGGGCGCTCAGGCGGCTTTCGGTGCTCATGCCGGAATTGTCCTTGAGCACAGCGTTATCTAGGTCCAGGCCACTTTCGCGAAGCACTTCCAGGGCAGCAGTGGTGGCTCCTTCAAAGGTGCGCGGGGAACCGTGAGCTTCCGCCACTTCGCGCGCGATGGACTCGGCCAGCAAGTTATCTGAGTGCACCAGCATTTCATAGATGCGCGTATCCAGGGGCGCGGAGTGCACGCCACCCAGCCAGGTCAGGCCTTCGGTGAGTGAATCATTCGCATTGCCGCGCGTGGAGGCCGTCATGCCCGTGGCAGCGGTGGACCATTCCACATCCACATCCACGTCTTTCAGTCCCAGTTGTGCAGCCAGCACGTTGGCTGCGTCCTTGGCTGGTTCCATGGAGCGCGGGGAGTAGTTGTCCAGGGGCTCGATGCGAGCCGCATTGAGCATCACGGAATCCAGGTTGGCTACGTTGCCGTTGGGGATATCCCCGGTGTCCCAGGTTTTGTTGAATACTTCGCCTTCGCGCACGGAGTTATCCACCACGATGCGGTGAATGTCCTTACCTTCCAGCTGCGGGCGGAGCTGCTCGGCGAGCTCACGCATGCTGGCCGCGCCTTCGAAGTATCCGGAGTCGGGTTCGGCGGACAGGGTGATATCACCCTCGCCAACCAGGATCAGCTCACCTGGCTTTTCCTGGACCACGTAAGTTTCCAAGGATTCATCGCCGTCATTGGCCAATGTTGCGGCGGCTCCCGTGACCAACTTGGTCACGCTGGCTGGCGTGCGCAGCTTGTTCTCGTTTTCTGCCCAGAGGGTCTGCCCGGTGGCGGCATCGCTGACCTCGGCGGAAAGCTCTCCCAACGCGGGGTCTTTCGAGGTCTTGCTCACGGCAGCCTTCACGTCCGGCAAGTTTGCACCTTCACCCGTGGAATCTTCCGGCGGCAGCATCACTGGTGCTGCTTCGCTGGTATCAGGTGCGGCTGCTGGTTCCACTTCATAACGTGATGCGGCGTTCCAGACCAGCGCGGCGACAATGACAGCCACCACCACGAGGAGGAAAACCGCCAGGGAAATCCACCAACCGGTCCGTGTTGATTTCTGGGTACTCACAATCAGCCACTCTAGCGTTGCTGGGTTATCTACAGGCTGTTGGGAGACACGTTAAGATGGGGCGCGTTAAGTTCACTTATCCCAACCATCGCGAAGGGTGGCGCTTTCATCATGAGCTCCAACAGCATCGAAGTAACCATTGAGATCCCCAAGGGTTCCCGCAACAAGTACGAAGTCGATCACGAGACCGGAAAGGTTTTCCTCGACCGCTACCTGTTCACCTCAATGGCATACCCTGCCGATTACGGCTTCATTGATCACACCCTGGGCGAAGATGGTGACCCACTAGACGCGCTGATCATCATGCCGGAATCCGTATTCCCCGGAGTTATCGTCAAGGCTCGCCCAGTTGGTGTGTTCAAGATGACCGACGAGGCCGGCGGCGATGACAAGCTGCTCTGTGTGGTGGACGACGTCCGCTTCGATGCCTACCAGGATCTGGAAGATATCGATCAGTTCACCCGCAACGAGATCGAGCACTTCTTCGTGCACTACAAGGACCTGGAGCCCAACAAGGAAGTTTCCGGTTCCGGCTGGGGCAACAAGGCCGAAGCGCAGAAGATCCTCGAAGAGGCTATCGCTCGCTACAAGTAAGTATTGCTAGGCAGGCGCGATTTATTGCCTGCTTACTCCCCTGCCGCCCGGTATCCGCGCCGTAGATCCTCCACAATCACCGGATGATCCAGCGTGTTGGGCGGTAGGTCCACCAGCGGGTTATCTGGGGGAAAGACACCCGCTGCACGCAGCGTATCCGTGTTCAGATAGCGCAGTTCTGGGGCTGTGCTGGGCACACTCAGCTGGGTATTTTCGGGGGCGCACATGTTGAATCCCCAGTCACCAAAGGTGGGCACGTGCACGTGGTACGGCACCACCTCTGCACAACCGGCCGCTTTCAGAGTGGAACGCACACGATTAAACACATCGGGCGTGGTGAAGGCGCTGCCGGATTGAACCACCATCCGGCCTTCAGGGTCCAGCATTTTATGCAAGAGCCCATAGAACTCTTGGGAATATAACCGGGCCATGGTGTCATTATCGGGGTCGGAAAGATCGACGAGTATGGCGTCGAAAGGTGGTACGCCACCTCCCCCAGAACGCACCCAGGTGAACGCATCCTCGGTGCGCACGTGCACGCGGGGGTCTTCCAGAGAACCTTGGTTATCTTCGCGCAGCACGGTATTGGCCACGCGGATCATTTCTGGATCCAGCTCCACCTGTTCGATGTGCTGGATGTGATCCATGCGCAGCAGCTCGCGGGCGGCCAGGCCATCGCCACCGCCGATGATCAGTACCCGTTCCGTTTCCGGAGTGATGGCTGGATAGACCAGGGATTCGGTGTAGCGGTACTCATCGCGGGTGGAATACTGCAGGCCGCCGTTCAGGAACAACCGGCGATCCTTGCCGTCCTTGGTCACCACGATGTCCTGGTACTGGGATTGCTGCGAGTAAATGATGGGGTCTTGGAACAGGCGCTGACGCGCGGTGGCCACTACTCCGTCGGAGCGCACGATCAGCACCGCCAGACCCACGATGGCCACCACGATCACCGTGCTCACCAGCGCCAAGTGCGCGCGAGCCACCGACCAGCGCAACACCAGTGCTGCCACCACCAGAGCCGCGACCAGATTCAGCAGGCCCGCGGCAGCCGTGCCCTGCAACAACCCCAGATGAGGCAACAGCAGGAAAGGCCAAGCCAACCCACCCAAAAGGGCACCCAGATAATCGGCCACGTTGAGGGTAGCCAGGATGGAGCCCGACTCCTTGGCATCCACCAATCTGCCGCGCTGGAACATGGTCATCAGCAGCGGCAATTCTGCGCCCACCAGCATGCCAATCAGCAGGGTGGCCAGCACCAGAAGGATCAGGCTTTGCCCCGTGACAGCAAACGCGAGGTAGAGCAGCGTGGCACTCAATCCGCCCACCACGCCCAGGGTGGCTTCCACCCAGAGGAAGGCAGTCTCCGCCCACTTCAGCAGCGGTTTCGCGCACAGCGCGCCCAGTCCGAGGGCGGCCACGTACCCGGCCACGATCAAGCTGGTCTCCACGATTCCCCCGCCGTTGAGGCTGGTGGAGAGCGAGATCAGCGCCAGTTCATAAACCAGCCCCGAAGCTGCGCAGACGGCGACTGAAAGTAGGAGCAGAAAGCGACGCGGACCCGGCACCAAACCCCGCTCGCCGCGTTCACCCCGCTCAACCTGTTCGTTCTGCTCCTCCGCCACAACCGGCGCTGCAGACACTGTAGATTCCGTCGATGCCATGGATTACGTGAGGCACACGGCGTTCACGGCACCCACAACCACCAGCAGCACGCCGAGAACCAACGTGGAGCTGCGGAGTTTCCGATCCTCCACCAGGTTGCGGAACCTTCCGGGAATGGCGATCTCCACGACCACCATCACGATGGTCTGCAACGTCAAGCCCAGCAGCGAATACACGGCGACGTGAATGATGCCGTCCACCAGATTGGGCTCGGTGGTGGCGATAGCAGCGACCAGCACCATGCCGATGGCAATGAGCTGGCTACCCGCCATAACCGCCGCGTTCGGCAGGTGGTGCACAAAGACCTGGTCTCGCAGCCGTCCCGGGGTGAGCAGGTCCTGCACCACGAAGGAAAGCGCGAGCACCAGCAGCGCGATGAAGAAGTAGGCGACGGAGGCCAGGATGCCGTCCTGCAGGGAGTACTCGGCGGCAAGAATGTGCTGGTTCATGGTGATATTCCTGTTCTGCTGTGGGGTTCTACGTGTTGTTGATTACTTGTTACCGAAGGAATTTCCGCCAGTCCCGCCCGAGGAACCCGAGGGCGAGCCGGGTGAGAATCCCGTTCCGAGGAAAATAAAGTGGCCGCTGTTGACCCGCCGCAAGTCTTCGAAGCGCAGCACGCACTTCCCGGATTCATGGGAGATCGTGGCCAGCTCCTTGGGGTAACGGAGGTAGTAAGTTCCCTTGTCCTCTTTATGGGCTTGGGGATCCGTCTCCGCGACCAGCTCGTCATAGGCCGCCTTGGCATCCGTGCAGTTGTACTGGGAATCCGAGACGCGCGTGAAGGTGTCTGAATTCTTCAGGTACGTGTGCACCGATGACCCGTTGGAGAATCCCGCGAGCGTGAACACCGCGCCGAAGACGATCAGCAGCACACCCACCGCGATTTTCAGCTTCCAGCTCATGGCTCTCCCACCTCGTTTTCCTCCACAGTCAGCTCAGATTCGCTTTCCACCACCACTAATTCAGCCGGGTAGAAATGCCAGGTTCGCCACTGCGCCCGCTCCCCCTCGACCTTCCCCCACAGCGCCGTGAGGTGGTATTTCCCCTCTCCCGGGAACGTCCCCACCAGCCAAGATTCAGCTTCAGCTTCTCGCAGGATCCGCTCCGCCTGCTCCGCGAATTCCTCCGGCGCGTAGGCCACCCGCCGGGCTGTCAGGCGGTAATTCCCGGCTCCCCATCGTTGATTTTTTTCGACGCCATCACTCATCGCCATCCCGCCTTCTAGCGCGTGGCAGCTGATCTCTTCCCGAAAGGATGCGGGGAGCTGAGTATTGGCGGGCGTGGCGTCGACCACATGGGAAGCACCCAAAATACCCAGTGTGAGTTGGAGGCGAGCCCCGGGTGCGTGCACTCTGGCCTCGGCGAGCATGGCAGGCGCAGGGCCATCCAGGCGAACCCCGAGGGATTCAGAATGGATGTCCTGTGGTGCGATTGCCAGCCGAGAAATACTCATGGGGTCTACTGGCTTGGTGCGGGGTAGACGGTTACTTCGCCCGGCGCGATGACCTGGCCGAGGGAGACTTCCCAGGGGGAATCGCCGAACTTTTCATAGCTCAGGCGGCGAGAACTATCTGCACCGCTGCCCTGGTAATCCACGTAGCTCAAGTCGCCGGACTCAGCCAGGCCCGTGTTGCCGGTGGAGCGGTAGTGCGCGGGGCCACGCTCAGACTCCCGGTAGATCACGCCGTTGACCTCGGTCTGTGAGGGTGGTTCCGGCTCGGTGGAGTAGGCACCCTTTTCCCAGAGGACGAGCTCCAGGGTGCCTTCGTCCACCTCCACGGAGAAGTACCGGGAACCGCTACCGCCATCCACCATGTGCTCGTGCCACACATAGGGACCCTGGTTGATCTCGAGAGAACCGCGCACCACGTAGTCCGTCTGCCCGTGCCGGATGATCGCGCCGGGAGCAATGTTCGTGGGGCTGAATTGGCTCGCGCCATCAACATCGGCGAAGGGATCCTGCGGTTCCCGGGGCCGGCTGTTCTCGGCCTGCTCAGCCTTGCGCTTAGCCAGGCCTTGCACCACCAAAATCACGCCGACCAGAACCACGACGATTCCCAGTAGTATCCATAACCAGTTCATGATCTCGACCCTAGTTGATGGGTGGGACAGTGGCAGTTGCTGCCGGAAGATTACCCGCCAGTAAAGTGAGTTTTTCGAATTTCTTCATCCAGGAATTACTTCCCCGGGAAAGGCCTCCCCGCGTTGTCCTCAACACATTCTCGCTACCAGACCGTTGCTGAACTGCGGGAATTGTTCTCTTCCACTCCGGAATCCGAGCATGAGGCATTGTTCCGGGAGGTGGCCTCCGCGGGCTTTCCCCTCCTTGCTCCCGAGGGAACCCGCGCCACATTTTGTCTGTGGGAACCCGACGTATTTCCGGAACCGGTGCCGGATGATTGCGTGGCGCATCTCTGGGTGAATCGGTTGACGGATAAGCAGTTCTATTCCCGCGGTTTAATGGCTCGCATGCCAGGAACTCAAGTGTGGGCGGTAGAGCTGGACGTGCCGCCGACTCTCATGGCGTCCTATGGTTTCGGGGTGGTGCCATCCCCCGAGACTGATTCCCCCGCCACCAGTGCCACCGCAACCGCTCACCACACCATCACCCGCTACCCGGATCCGCATGCCCGCGCAGGTGCTGCGCGCTTCACTCTGGAGGGCGAACCGGAACTCTCCGCGTTCTACGGACCGTTGAGCCCTGCCGCGCGCAGCAACTGGCTCACCAGAACCCACGTGGGTGCTTCTCCCGTGTCAGAAACCACCACCTGCCCCGATGGGAAGAACCGCCCGATCCTCGCGTACCTGCCGGAGTATCATGAACAAGCGAACGCTGCCCTCCCCGTGGTTTTCCTGTTCGACGCCCCCACCTGGTTCCAGCAGTTCCACCTAGCAGACGTGCTGAACTGGGCGATCTCTGCCGGATTGTTGCCGCCCCTGTGCGTGGCCGGAGCGGGTGCGCTAGACCCCCGCGATCGCGCACACGTCTACGCCCATCTCCCCGAAACTCCCGAGACCAGCATCTTGGCGCATCTCTACTCGCAAGCGTTGGACTTTGCGCGGGAATCAGCCACCGAATCCGGGACTGCACTTAACACCTCTAACGGGGTGATCATCGCTGGTCAGAGCATGGGCGGGTTGGGCGCACTCCAGCTGGACCGTCACCTCGCCCGCGCGGGAACTCCACCCCGCGCGCTAGTCATTTCCTCCCCATCCGTGTGGTGGTCCCCGAAACCCGGCGCGATCCCGGCGAACCTGGGCCAGGAAGAAGTGGATTGGGCAGCCCGCGAGTATTTCCTGGAGCCACACAGCTCCCCCAGCCACGCTCCCCTATTTATCGACGCCGGCGCCCGCGAAGGCCTGCTCGTCTCCAAGTCTTTCCAGTTGTTGGCTGCCGCGGCGGGTAATGGGCGCGACACCCATTTCCGGGTGATGGATGGCGGGCATGATCAGCTGTGGTGGGCATTTTCCTTGGTCGAGCGGCTCGGCATGATCCTCAACGCGTCGACAGCCTCCGCGAACCCGGAACAAACCAACACCCCCATTTGAGTTAGCTTAGGCTAACTTAAAACTGTTAGGTATAGTCGTCCTGTCATGCCAACGCGCAGCAGGAAGGATTCACCTATCGTGGCTCACACCATTGTCACCGGCGCCACCGGCGGGATCGGCAGCGCGTGCGTCTCCGCGCTCCGCGATCTTGGGCATCAGGTTTCCGCTTGGGACCTCCCCGAAGTCGACGTGACCGACCAAGCAGCCGTACACGTGGCCCTAGAAAAGGCCATCGTCGAACACGGCCCCATCAGCGGATTGGTGCATTGCGCTGGAGTGTTGGCGGCCGATGAAGCGCTGCACCCGCAGCTCTCCACCCTGCAGCACAGCATGGAGGTGAACTTCTTCGGCGTGGTCAATGTATGCGCTGCAGTGGCGCAACACATGGTGGAGCGCTGCGGGGGATCCATCGTTACCGTCACCTCGAATGCGCATTCCACCCCGCGGCAGGGCATGGCCGCCTATGGCGCATCAAAGGCAGCCGCGGCTTCGTGGATGCGCACGCTGGCGCTGGAAACCGCGGGGCACGGCGTGCGCTGCAACACCGTCTCCCCAGGATCCACCGAAACTCCCATGCTCACCGGCATGTTCGAACCCAAGCAAACTGAGCAAGCCTTCCGCCAGGTCATTGCCGGAACCCCGGAGACTTTCCGCCTGGGCATCCCCCTGGGCCGCATCGCCGATCCAGCGGCAGTTGCAGAGACCTGCCTGTTCCTCCTCTCTGATGCCGCCCGCCACATCACCATGCATGACCTGCGCGTGGATGGCGGCGCCACTTTTGACTCTTAAACCACCCACCCATCACCCCGAAGGAAAACATGACTGAAGAAAACGCCGTAAACAACCACACGAACGAGCCACAATTGACGCGCGAAAGTATGAAGGCTGGCGTCGGAAAAATCATGAATATCCCCGCCGATCAGGTGGAGGAAAACGAATCCCTGGTGGATCAGGGTCTTGATTCCCTCCGGCTGGTGACGCTGATCGAGGAATGGCGCACCGATGGCGCGGACATCGATTTTCATGCGTTTTTGGAGGCGGACACGCTGAACGAGTGGTACGAACTGCTGCACATCTAGCCATGAACTCCTCCCCCATTTTCGAGCTCTCCGCAGGCCAGCGAAGCATCTGGTTCGGCCAATCCACCTGTCCCGGCACCGCCACATACCAATGCGGTGAGTTGATCCGTTTCCCTTCGGGGAGCGACGTCGATGCGGCGCGGTTGGCGCGAATCATTCGGCGCTGCATTTCTCAACTGCCGGTTTTCACGGCGGAGTATGTGGATGGGGGAGTGTCAGGACCGATCGCCCGGCGCGGTGATGAGGATGCTCGCATCTCGGTTGAGGTGCTGGATTCTGCGCAGATCGTTGGTGCAGGCGGAGACCTGGACCCGGATGCGGACCTGGATGCCGAGGTGGAGTTGGCGGCGCGGAGGTTCATCGCTCGGCCCACCGGATCTGAACTGCGGGGAGCCGACCTGACCGCGCATCAGCTCATCACGCACGCCGATGGAAGGCTCTGGTGGGTGGCGCGATTCCATCACATCGCTGGTGATGGTTTCTCCTTCAATGCCCTGCTCACGTGGATCACTCAGTGTTACACAGCAGAGAGCCGGGGCGAGGAGCTGCCGGAAAGCCCATTCACTTTGCCGGAGCCTGCTGATCGCGCGGTGTCACCTGAAACGGTGGAATTTTGGCGCGAGCACACGCTCCCAGAACCAGGGATTTCTCTGCTTCCGGATGTGGCTGATTCTCCCGATCCCGTGGATGCAGACGTGGTGGTGTCCGGTGCAGCACTTCTGCCAGCTGATGCGCGCAAACAACTACGCACCTTGCTGCAGGGGCTGAACTCCGTGGCTGAATCTACTGCTCCAGGCTCGGAACACCCCATTGAACACCCGACTGAGCTGGATCTAGTGATGCTGCTGACCAGTAGGTATATCGCATCCTTGAGTAACGCCGAAGAGCTCAGCATCGGCATCCCGTTGATGAACCGCACCTTTGGGCGAAAGGTGGTGGAGTGCGGTCCGGCCGTGAGCGTGATGCCGCTGTGCGTGAATTTTGCGGCCGCTTCAAGCGCTGCTGCGCTGCTCCAAGATTTGAGCCGTGAGCTGCGCGCCATTCGCGAACACAGTTCCATTGGGGTGGATCAGCTGCGCGCTCTCACGCAGCGCACCGATCCCACGCTGAGCGTGACCGGCCCGCACGTTAATTTCCGCCCGTTCACACCTGCGTTCAGGTGCGGTTCGGCAACGGGCACGTTGTCCACACTGTCTGTGGGTCCGCTGGAGGATATCGAGATCATCTTCCAATCCGCCCGCGGTGGCGCGCTGGAGATCATGGTCATGGCACGCGGTGTGCATCACAGCTCCGCCGTGCAAGCCCATGCGGATCGGCTGGCCCATGTGCTCACCCAAGCCGCGGAGCTCACTGCCCAATCTGAATTCGATCCCGCAGCGGAAGATTTTGGCACCGTACAATGCGTGCTTCCCGAGGAATTCCAGCAGGTCATCAACGATTTCAATGCCACTGAGCATGAATTGCCCGGCCACCGAACCCTGCGAGAAATGCTGCTGTCCGAACATGCGCGCATCACGGATCACGGCTCGGATCGCAGTTCAGAACTCGCACAGCAACCACTGTTGATCTTCCATGACCCGGAAACAGACACTTCGGCCCACCTGAACCATGACGAGCTATGGCAGCTAGCTACTTCTGGAGCTCAACAACTCAAGGATTGCGGTATCGGCCCCGGCGATGTGGTGGCCCTGCACCTGCGGCGCAGCCCAGAATTCATCATTGCGGTGGCTGCCACCATTTTGGCCGGTGCGGCATGGGTTCCGATTGACCCGGACATCCCGGTTGCTCGTCGCAGGAGCATGCTGACCAGGTGCAACGCGCGCCTCGCGGTCTCCGCATACCCTAATGCGGAACTGGAACTACCCACCATCCTCACCAGCGACGATGGGCATCTCACCCCCTGGATTCTCAGTTCCACTCAGCCAGAAGATCACGCTCCCTCGCGCGCAGTAGAAGACACCCAAGGCATCGATGTGGCCTATGTCCTGTTCACCTCGGGTTCCACCGGCACACCCAAGGCAGTGGCCGTGCCTCAGGAAGGAATCGTGAACCGCCTCGAATGGATGTGCGCGTATTACGATCTGCCCGCCCAGAGGATGCTGCACAAAACTCCCCTCACATTCGATGTCTCCGTGTGGGAGTACCTCTTACCGCTCACGCATTCCATCCCCACGGTCATCGCCCCGCCACAGGCACACCTTGATCTGCAGCACATCGAACGCCTCTTGCGGGATCATCGCGTGAACTTCTGTCATTTCGTGCCCTCGGCTCTGGCGGCCTTCCTCCCGCAGGTGTGTGATCTCCCAGACCTGCAGCAGATCATCACGTCCGGGGAGGCACTGCCCGCTCACTTGGCGCAGCAAACCCGCGAGGCGTTGGACGTGGAGGTGCACAATCTCTACGGCCCCACCGAGGCCTCCATCGACGTCAGCGCGCACACCGTCGACGATTCCGATCAGGTCATTCCCATCGGCACTCCTGTGTGGAACACCGCCCTGTATGTGCTGGATCGGTGGAATCAGCCCGTCCCCGCGCAGTTCCCCGGCATGCTGCATATCGCTGGCCGTCAAGTTGCCCTGGGGTACATGGGCCAGCCCGAACTCACTGCGGAAAAGTTCATCGCAGATCCCTTCCCGCCTGCAGAATCCACTCCCGGTTCCGCACCGCAGCGCTGCTACAACACCGGTGACATTGCACGTTGGAGGCCATCGGGAACCCTGGATTACCTTGGGCGCAGCGATGGCCAGGTGAAGCTTCGCGGCCAGCGCCTCGAGCTGGGCGAAGTCACCTCTGTTGTGGAATCCGCGCCGGGAATCGCTCGCGCCGCCACGGTCATCCGCGAGGTTGCCGGCAGCCCGGCACTGGTTGCGTATGTGGTTCTCGCGCCAGAAAACCCGCAAACAGAAAACCCGCAGAACCTCTCGGCCACCATCAAGCAGTGGTGCGCGAAACACCTCCCGGATTACATGGTCCCTTCGTTCGTAGTCCCGCTCGAATCCATGCCGCTGACCGTCAACGGCAAGCTGAATGCCACAGAACTCCCCGCTCCCGAGCTCCCCACGCTGGGTAGTTCATCAGCGCAGCACTCCCCGCATCCAAGCACCCCAGCGAGCATTTATCTGCCGCAAGTCATCTCAGCCTGGCGTCGAATATTGGAACTACCAGCCGAAACAAACAGCGAACACCTGGCCCATGCCAACTTCTTCGAGCTCGGCGGCAACTCACTCTCCGCCGTGCTGCTGGCCGCGGAGATCCCCAACGTGACCGTGGCGGATGTCTTCGCCCACCCCACTCCCGTGGCCCTCGCGCAGCGGGCAGAACAACCTCGCACCACAGGTTCGGATCTTGGCCCGGCGTATGCGGAGTTGCTCACGTTGCGCCCGCATCGCCACGGCACTCCCGTGGTGTGTGTCCATCCCGCGGGCGGCCTGGGCTGGGTGTACGCCGGTTTGCTCCCGCACCTGCACAGCCCCGATGTGGGCGTGTACGTGGTGCAAACCCCGGCTTTTTCCGGCGGTGAACTACCCCGTTCCATCGATGCTGCCGTGCAGCGGGCCGCGACGCTCATCGAGGATCTACTCACCGAAACAGGTTGCGACACCGTGGACGTGGTGGGTTGGTCCATCGGCGGGGTCCTCGCGCAGCATCTCGCGGCAACTCGGCCGTCCGTGGTGGCTCGCCTCCTTCTTCTCGACGCCTACCCCGCCGCAGCGTGGCGCCAACTTCCCATGCCTAACCAGCAGGAGATGTGGCGCGCGGTTCTGGACATGGCGGGAATCTCCACGGTGGAGGTGGAGGAATCCACGCTGGACCAGGAGGCAATCGCCCAGCTACTCGCGGATTCTCAGGGCGTGTATGCGCACCTACCCAGCTCCGTGCTCAAGGCGCTGCCAGAGGTGGTGGAGGCCAGCTCTCGAGCCATGCGGGAGCACACCACGCAACCATCGCAGGTCCCCACCTGGCATTTCACCGCCCTGCAGAAACCGGACGTGCAGAGCACCGCGCTACAGGCGAACAAATGGGCCGACGTGCTGGGAGAATGCACGGAATTCCTTGCGCTGGACGTGACCCACCCGGGGATGGTGGGCCCGCTCGGATTCCAGGTCGTGGCAGAGATCCTCCGGGATTAAACCCCGATTAGCTTTCCTCATCCACCGGCACCACGATGGGCCGCCCGGAACGGGGATCGTGCAACAGCTCGCAGCGCAGGCCGTAGACATCCTCCATGAGTTCGGGCGTCACCACGTCGTTGACCTGCCCTTCCGCCACGATCGCCCCCTCCTTCATCATCACCAAATTGGTGGCATAGCGAAACGCGAGCGTGAGCTCATGCAACACCGCGACCACCGTGAAGCCTTCGCGCTGGAGCGCCCGCGCCAGGTTCAACACCTCAACCTGGTGGGCGATATCCAGGTACGTGGTGGGCTCATCCAGCAACACGATCGGCGCATCCTGAGCCAGCACCAAAGAGATCCACACGCGCTGCCGCTGCCCACCGGAAAGTTCGGTGACATATCGCTGCGCCAGCTCCTCCACGTGCGCCCGAGCCATGGCTTCCTTGACCTTGCGCTCGTCCTCGGAACTCCACTGCTTGAAGAATCCCTGGTGCGGATACCGACCCCGCCCCACCAAGTCCTCCACCACGATCCCCTCAGGCGCCACCGGTGATTGCGGCAGCAAGCTCATTTGCCGCGCCACCTCCTTGGGCGGCAGCTCCCCCACCGGTTTCCCGTCCAGCAGCACCTCCCCGCGCACGGGCTCCACCATCCGAGAAAGCGCCTTGAGCAGCGTGGACTTGCCACACGCGTTCGGTCCCACGATCACCGTGAATTCTCCATCGGGGATCTGCAGACTCAGGTCCTCGATGATCACCTTGTTCCCGTAGGCCACGCAAATGTTCTTCGCCTGCAGTCGATTTTTTTCGACGCCAAGCTCGTCATTGTTCATAGTTTTCATCTTTTTCTGCGCCATTCCATGGCCAGGAGCCACACTAGATACACGCCACCGACAGCTCCTGTGACTACCCCCACTGGTAGTTGCGTGGGTGCGAAAAGTCGCTGAGCAATGGCGTCGGAAAGAAGAACCAACGTTGCCCCCATGAGGGCAGCAAGTCCCAAGCCCACCCCGGAGGTGCGGCTGAGGGTGCGGGCTAATTGCGGAGCGGCCAGTGCCACGAAGGCAATGGGGCCGGCGGCGGCCACGCTGATCGCCACGAGGATGACCCCCATAGCGATGAGCTGAAGCCGGCGTCTACCCACGGGAACGCCCAGGCCCACGGCCATCTCGGCACCGGTCATCATGATGCTCAGGGAGCGCGCTAACACCAGGGCCAACGGGGAGAGCACCGCGATGGCGATGGCGAAGGTGGTGGTTTCGCCCCAGGTGGTGGCGTTGAATGAACCCACCAACCACTGTTGCGCGGTCTGCGCGGCGGAAAGCGATGCCTTCACGATGAGCAGCTGGTTGATGCCCTGCAGCACCGCAGCGATACCGATTCCCACCAGCACGAACCTGGTGCCGGACATGCCCGCGCCCGCGGAAAGTCCGTACACCAGTGCGCCCGTGGCGAAGCCGCCGATGATGGCTGCCAATGCGATGGCAGCGGGGCCGCCGTTGAACACGATGATCTGCAGCAACGCGCCCGCGGCCGCACCCGTGGTGAAGCCGGTGATGTCCGGGGATCCCAGCGGGTTGGCGGTGAGCTGTTGGAAGATGCAGCCGGACATGCCCAGTGCCGCGCCCACCAGAATTGCCAGCACCACGCGCGGGGCGCGGAGCTCTTGGACGAAGTAGATAGCCAACGGATTGGAGTGGGTACCGATGACGGCACGCACCACGTCCGCGGGGCTCAGTAGGTAATCACCGAGCGTCATGATGAACACCGCAGCGGTGGCCATGATCGCGGTGAGGATGGCTCCGACCAGCAGAGATCGACGCTCCACGCGGAGCGTGAATGGGCCGAGCCGCAGCACCACGTGCCGGGACTGCATCGCTTTGTGAGATGTCATCGCGCGGCCACCTCAATCTTGGAGCGGCGCACCAACATCACGAACACCGGGCCGCCGAGAATCGCGGTGACGATTCCTGTCTGCACTTCCTGGGGCATCACCACCACGCGCGCGAAGATATCTGCGCACAGCATCACCGCCGGGGCGATCAGCGCGCTGAAGGGAATGATCCATCGCTGGTCTGGGCCGCTGAAAATGCGGGCGATGTAGGGCACGCCCAAACCGATAAACATGATGGGGCCCACCGCGGCGGTGGCCGCACCTGCCAGCAGCGTCACGGCGATCATCACCATCACGCGCAGCCGCACCACGCGCACGCCCAAAGCCTTCCCCGCCTCTTCACCCAAGGCCACCGCGTTCAGGCCTGGTCCGCAGAGGAATGCGAGAAGCAATCCAGCGGCGATGAATCCCCCGACACCCAGAATCACCGGGTAGCCCCGATTTTCCAGCGATCCCGCGGCCCACAGGCGGAACTCATTGTACACGTTTTGGTCATTCAGGATCACCACCTGCACAAACGAGCTGATCACCATGGATATCGCTACACCCGCCAAAGCCAGGCGAGCAGGAGTGGCAGCAGAAGTGCCCATCCCGCCGAGCACGTACACCACCACTGCGGCCAACGCAGCACCGAAGAAAGCGAACCAGAGGTAGAACCAAATGCTGGTCAACCCAAATATGGCCACGGCCAACACCACTGCCAACGAAGCACCCGCGTTCACACCCAGCACGCCTGGATCCGCCAGCGGGTTGCGGGTCAGCGATTGCATCAGCGCACCCGCGACTCCCAAGGCAGCACCCACCAGGATCACCAGGATGGTTCGGGGGATGCGCTGCTGATGCACCACCACGGATTCGAAAGTCTCATCCGGGTGGAGCAACAACTGCCACACATTTGCCAGCGGAATGTGGTTGGAGCCCACCGCTAGTGATCCGCAGATCAGCACCGCCAGCAGGGATAAACAGGCCACGATTCCCGTGGCGCGACGAGTCATATACATAAATGGGTGTGTCTGTTGTCCCGTTATTCTTCGTACAGGTAATCGTCACCGCTGCCGGTGTATCGGCGCCTCTGGTTCAACCACACATACGCGGCAACTCCAGCTAGGCCGACGATAAGAATCGCGCCGCCCACGTACATCCCGAAACGCGCAGAGCGAGCCCCGGTATTAGCTGCCAGCGCAGTGGTGGCCACGGTCGTGCCGTCTTGACCCACCACCACTTGCTCACCCGCGGCGAGATCGCCGCCCGCGCCGGTGGCCAGTACGTTTCCTGCCGCGTCCACCACATTGCCGTTTTCGTCCACGGTGCCCGCAGTGCCGGTCACGGTGCCACCATCCGCCAGTTGAACGGTGGCTGGAGATCCTCCCGCAGCAGATCCACCGGCAGTACTCGCACCCGCGGCACCAGCCACGCTGCTGGAGTTTACGGCAGCAGGCTTGGCCGCTGTCCCACCAGTGGCAGCTGCGCCCGGCGCGGTCACCCGGTTCTGAGCGGTACCCGTGCTGGTCTTTCCACCGGCTGTAGTGCCGCCAGTGGTTCCTCCCGTTGTGGCGCCGGTGGTACCCGTGCCCGTGGTGCCTCCGGTGGTTCCCCCAGTGGTGCCGCCAGTAGCTGCAGCGGTGACAGTGAAATTGGCAGAGCGGTTGGAATAGCCAACCACCCCATCCTTGGCCTTGGCCGAGGCCAAGAACCGCAGCCAGTGGCTTCCCTTGGCGATATTGGCGGGCAGCTTGATGGTGCCGCGTGCCGTACCGCTGGAATCGATACGCTGCTGGGCGGAGACTCCCGCGCCCTGCGTGGATTGATCACCCTGGCCCTTGCCGTCATCGATCTTCACCGAGACCACCTCGCCCGCCGGGAAACCGGAGACGGCGTAGCTCAGCGTATCCCCCGCTTTCAGCGAGGATGGGCTTACATTAGAGCTGGTACCGGGCGTATTGGAGTCATTGGCACCTCCCGGTGGAAGGGCCTCGGCAACTGGGATGGTCAGCAAGGCGGAGGCGCCCGCCAGGGCAATGCTCGCCAGCATCGCGCCCACTGCGCTCACCACGCCCGCCGAGCTACGCCGCCTGAAGACACCACTACGGGATGAAGAAAAAGTAGAACTCATCGAAATCTCACTAACTATTGCGAAGGAAAAGCGGAGGTCTAGAAACAAGCGAATTAAGCGCGGCGTCGATTCACAAAGACGTAGCCACCCATCGCCATGGCCTGCACCAATACCACCGCGCCCAGAATCATGAGCCAGTCATTGGTGCTGGTCAGTGGGCCGGATTTCGCTGCAGCCACGGGAGCTGCGGCACCGGTGGAGCTTTCCTGAGCGGCCAGATCGACCTTGATATCTGCCCGATCCCAACCGATCAGCTCGCCCGCACTGTCCTGCACGGCGATCTTGTACAAGCCGCTCTTCATGCCCACCAGGTCTGCGTAGACCTTGCCTTCTGCGTCTGTCTGCGCCCATCCCAAACCGATGGTTTCCTCGGGAGCATAGACGGTGAGGTAAACCCATTGGCCCTGCTGAGCGCCTTCGATGGCCACGTCGATCGCGGTGCCGTTCACGGTCACCTTCACGGGCCCGCGCATGTCATCTTTCAGGTCACGCATGCGCTCTACCGGAGGTTTCGGCACGTCCTGCGGCATGTCTTCGATGGGTGCGGCTTCCACGGCAGCGGCGTCCCCCACCACGGCTGGAGTGGTAGATCCGGTGGCCACTCCATCGATCACGGGAGCGCTGACCATCGCGGCACCCTCGGCAGTGACGATGTGCGGCACGTTCACAGCGCTCGCATTCTCGGGCAGGGTCAGCACTTCGCCCTGCTCTGCCACTCCGTCGGCTGGGTTTCCGTCAGCAGAATTCCCGTCAGTGGCTTCCGATCCCTTCTTGCTCTCCAGGTATTCGGCCCACTCGCCAATGGCCGAATTCAGCTCATTGACGCTGCTCACGAACACATCGCCGAGTTCTTGATAAGGCTTGGTAGTTCCATCCGGGTTGGTCTCTCCACCCTTGATGGTGGTCCAACCCAACACCTTGCCACCCGCACCCTGGCTCACGTCTTGCACCACGAACCTTCGGGTGCCTTCGCCCAAATCCTTACCGGCCACTGGCACAGTGAATTTCTTGTCCTTGTCCAGCTGGAAGTACTTGCCGCTCCACGGCGCGCGGGGTGAGGTGTCCGCGAGGTAGAGGGACGGGTAGACCCAATCGCCCTCCTTGCCCTTGGGCACGGTGACAACCCAGGCATTCTCTTTGATTTCGACGCCAAGCCCTCCCCCAGTAGCCGCCGTCAAATCATCATTGGGGCTGATCGGATCCGGGTCTGCGGTGGGTGCGTACTTGCCGATGACGAAACGATCCGCCTCGTTCGATTTCGGGTCACCTGTTTGCGCACTGCCGGTGAGCGCACGGATGGTGTGCTCACCTTCCGCCACGAAAGCTGGGTTAGAGCCATTCTTTCCCGCAGTGGTTCCATCTGGCAGCGGCATCTTGTACGTGAACGTGCCGTTGTGATCATCCGCCTTAACCTGCGCCCAGATAGTGCGGTTTTTATTCACGGAATCGTCCAGCCGGGAGATATTTCCTTCGTCGATCTTGAAGGAAACCAGCGCGCCACCAGAGATGGAGTTGCAGTATCCCTTGCCAGTGATGGTCAGGGTGTTATCGGCATTGGGATGATCTGCCGCATCGATGGTGGGCTTATCAGTGGTAGCAGCACACGTGACGGTGTCGGCGGTCTGCAGTGTGGAAGGCACCCCGTTGACCACCATGGAATCGGTGGAGATTTTTGAGTTCGGCTTCTGATCGGCAGCTACCTTGTTTTCCGAAGTGACCGAGGCAGGGCTCTCCCCAGTGGAGGTGTTGGTGATCTGCTCGGCTTGTGCCTGAGCCGTGGGCATTTCCACCGCGGTGGCGAAACCAGCGGTGGACAGGCACAGGCCCATCAGCGCGAGAGCTGCGGCACCCGACTTCAGCGGTGAGCGGGTGGTGGTTTGTGAGCGCTTCATGGGGTTTTAGGCCTTTTCGATCAGTAGTTTGTGGATGTCATCGAGAATGCGATTCATCAGCAGCGGGCCACCCGTGGAGGTCCACGCGGAACCATCAACGGGGTAAATGTGATCCTCTTTGTATGCTTTGAGCTCCGGGAAACCGGCCGTGGCTTCGGCTTGGGCCAATGCAGCTTCAGCGGCGGCGGTATCCGCTGTGCCACCCGCCTCTGGATTGGCCACGCTGGAACCTCCGAGGGTGCCGAAGAAGATGTAGTCGGCGTCGATATCCCGAAGGTTTTCTGCGGACACAGGCTCCGAATGACCACGCCCCTCCCGGTCCTGGTTGGCGGGCCGCTTCAGGCCGAGGTCCGTCAGTGCCACGCCGGCCGGGAGCTCCTTGAGGATCAATGCCGCGGAGTTGCCCTCCCAGCGCACGATGCTGAACGTGGAATCGGTGTATTCGCCCAGCTTGGAATGCATATCCGCGGTGCGGGCTTCGTAATCGGAAATGACCTGCTTGCCCTTGTCCGCGAGGTTCACGGCATCAGCCACCAGCTCAAAGTTGGTGCGCCAGTTACCGCCCGCGTTGCCGGTCATCACCACGGGGGCAATCTGCTTGAGTGAATCGATGACTGGCTGGTTGTTGTTGATCGAGGTGCCATCCACCAGGATCAGGTCCGGCTTGGCCGCTCCGATGGCTTCAAAGTTGGGCTGGGCCACGGTTCCCAGCACCTCGATGCCCTCGGCTTTGTTGCCCAGATATGAGCCAAAGGAGGATTGCCCGCGACCGGTCACCGCGCCGATTGGGGTGATCCCGAGCGCCAGCAAGCTATCCAGCGTGGGCTCAGAGAGGGAGACCACCCGCTCCGGCTTGGCTGGGACCTGCACGTCTTGGTCATTGATGTCCTTGACCGTGCGCGCTTCCCCCTTAACTTCCGGGCCGCTGCCACCATCCCCGCATGCGGAAAGAACTACAGCTCCGGTGGTGGCCAGAGCGGCCATGCTGCTCAGGCGGAAGAAACTTCTACGGTCAAGCTCGAAACGTGTCACGGCAAATTCTCAACATTCTTGTTAGGTGTGCGGCCTGAAATTTCCTGCGGGTTATCCATCGGGGATGCCCACTTGGTGTGTCCACTGGTGTGTTCACTGGGGATACTCACTGGGGATGTCCACAAGGCCGTACTCGCCAAATCCACTGCTACCCCGATGGAAGCGAACTCCGCCTTTGCACAAAGGTGGAGGTGTGGATGGTTGACGAGCACGGGCTTGCGGGCACCCCACCCCTTCCTCACCGTTCAGGTGTCGGTGAAGGAAGGGAAAGGTACTCGGTACTAGAGATTCAGCAGTGCGCGCAGCTGGCTGGGCAGCACGTTGACGTCGAACAATTTGTGATCAGCAGCGAACTTCAGCGCGCCCACGGCCGCTCCCACCAAGCCGGCACCAGCGGCCAAGCCAGCGAGCATCTTGAACACGGGAGAGTTGACTGCGTCGCTGGAGCTGCCGAGCCCGTCGAGGGATCCCAGCAGGCCATCGCCCTTGTAAGAGATCTTGGTGACCTGATCCTTGGTCGAGCCATCAGCACCAGCTAGGGATGCCTTGTTCACCACGTAGATGTTTCCGCGGTTATCCACGGCAGCGTGGTTTCCATTGCGGCCCACTTTCAGGTTGCCCACAACCTTGAAGTTCTTGGTGTTGATGATGGAGGCAGTACCTGCACCGCGGTTCGTGGCCACCACCACGTTGTTCTTTGGTTCAAAGACCACGTTGAGTGCCCCGCCGCCCACTGGGATGTCAGCAACGACCTTGTTCTGGGTGGTGTTGAAGACCAGCACGTTGTCCACACCCTGGTTGGCGATGTAGAGGTTCTGGTTCTCGGCATCCCACGCCACGCCAGATGGGGTGACCGCGCGTTCGGCAGGCAGGGCGTAGGTAGTGACTGCGTTTCCGGAGCGGGTAGCGATCTTGTACGCCGTGGCTGCATTCCGGTTCACCGTGTAGAGATCGCCGGTGGCTTGATCCATGGTCAGGGACATCGTGTTATCCACGCCGGTAATGGTTTCTACCTTGGAACCCTTGTTGTCCGCACCCAGCTGGAAAACTTCAATTCCGGTACCGGTTGGCTTAGAAACATAAGCTTTACCAGTGGTTTCGTCCACGACCACATCACGGGAATGTTCGGCCAAGCCCGGCTCGCCCTGCCAGATGAGGTCGAGGGTGGAAGCCCGGTAGGCAGCCACAGTGTCATTACGGGTGTTGGTGACCCAGAGGACATCGCGCGTGTTGTCCACGGCCACACCGAACGCGCCATTCAGAGATGGCTTTTCTGGAGTGTTTTCAGGGGCTGGAGCTGGGGTTACAGTCTTCTTCACCTTGAGGGTGTCTGCATCCAGCTTGTAAATGCTGGCGTTTGTAATTGGTGCGCGACCGGCAGTGCGACTAACGATCAGCGTGTTGTCCTGAGCGAAGTACGCGGACTGGTACAGACCGGAATCCAGATCCTGCCGGGTGACGGTGAAGTTGCGAATGTTGAGCTCGACTTCAGCAGGAGCAACCTTGGCGGTAGTGGTGTAGCGGACTGCCTTGCCGTCCAGCGTGTAACCCACGACGATTGCCGTGCCTACCTTGGCATCCTTGGCCACGGTGTAGTTGACGGTGGCCTCGCCCTTTTCGGACGCTTCTACCTTTTCGGCGGTCCAGTTCTTTCCTTCTTCGACGCCAACAAAATCCACAACAGCGCCCTTCGGCAGGCCCTTAACGAGTACCTTGCCTTCGGTTCCCGGAGCGCGTCCGGTACCTGCGGTGTTCGCGACCTTGGCAGAGAAGCTGGTGCTCAGCTTCACGTCCGCGGGAGGCGTGGTTGGGGTGGTGCTGGTCGGTTCAGTAGTGGCTGGCTCGGTGGTGCTCGGAGCCGTAGTGGTTGGGGTAGTCGGCTCAGTGGTGCTTGGCGCGGTCGTGGTTGGTTCACTCGGCGCGGTGGTAGTTGGAGCGGTGGTGGTCTGCTCGGTTGGAGCGGTAGTGGCGCTAGCTTCTTCGACCTTGAACCACTCCACGCGAGAAGCGGCGGGGCCTTTATCCTGCCCGGCGAGAGCCCGAATCCAGTAGTAACCAGGCTGCAAATCCGCAGGTAGACGGAGTTTCGCGGTGAAGGAAGACTCGCTTGTCCATTCCTTAGCTGAAAGTCGGATCGCTCGGCCAGAACCTGTGGCGTTTCCAGCCTGGTCTTTTTGATCCGGCCAGTTGATGTTTCCATCATTGATCAGGAAGCTAACAAATCCATCAGTTGGGCGCTTTTCGTATCCGGTGCCCTCGAGTTCCAAAAGCCCACCTGGCACTACGGAGGGTGCGACGGTTTTGAGTTCACCCTGCCCATTTGTTTCATTGGGCTTCGCCCCGGTGACAGAAACTCCGTTTTCAGGAGCAGGGATTGCGGTGGCCGCGGGAGCCGCAATGACGGCGGTCCCGGAGGTGATGACTGCTGCGGTCAGGAGCGCAGAAATGGCACGTTTGCCAGCAACGCGGCTGGCGTTGAGAGACTTCATGGGAGGTGTTGATCCTTGGGGAAAACGAACGCGATTCTCCTAGGAGGTGAATCGTCGCCCTGATGACGCTTCTCTCGGGGTTGAGACGCAGGAAACGGCAATGAGGTTGGTGAGCTGGTGTTTCTTTCCGTGTGTGCGGCACGGTTCAGCATCAGGAGTGATCATAAAAATTGCCATTAGGTTAGTCAAGCCTAATTGATGTAAGCCTAACTTAATCCTGATTTAGACCTGGCAAGAATCGCATACCCACCTGCCGAAACACGGGGATTTAGGCACACCGCCCCCTCTACCCCCTACGATGGTTGAACATGAGCGACTTTGAAACAGTGCAACCAACCGAAGTTCCCGCCGATGCCCAACTGGTGGATATCCGCGAAACCGATGAATATGCCCAGTGGCACGCCAAGGGCGCGATCAACCTGCCCCTCTCCGAGCTACAGGCTCGGTACGGCGAGCTGGATCTGAACGAAGACATCTACCTCATCTGCCTCTCCGGTGGACGCTCCGCGCGAGCCGCGCAGTGGCTGTCCACCAACGGCATCGAGGCCATCAATGTGGCCAACGGCACCGCCGGCTGGCGCGATGCCGACCTGCCCATGGTTTACCCAGAAGACAAGTAGTTCCTCGCTAAATAATGGGGATTGCCTACAGTTAGACAATTCCCACTGTATGGGACTATTCTGGGTCACATGCATGAAACTCTCCCACTCCCGGCAGATCTCCTCAGTTCTCCGTCTTTCCAGCTGGAAAGACTGCGCAGACGCACCCGCGAATTCGTGGAAACCGCGCTGCAGGAACATGGGTTTAACCTGCGGGAGTACTGGGTGCTCACGTGCTTGGTTGATGGCGACGCCGCCTCCCAAGCCACCCTCGGAGAAATCCTGGGTGTAGACCGCTCGGACATGGTCCGGCTCGTGGATTCCCTGGAAGATCGCCAATTGGCGAAGCGGGTCAAGGATCCGAAGGATCGACGCCGCCAAATCATCTCCGTGACCAAAAAGGGCACCAAGGCCTACGCACAACTGCGCCCGCTGGTCACCACCGCGGAAGACAAAGCGCTGGATGAATCCACCTCCAAGCAGCTCAAGCACCTGCGCAAGCTAGCCAAGTCCATCATCGCGGCGGATGCTCCCGATGCCATCGAGGGATCCAAGGACTAATCACACCCATGACCCAATCCTCAGATAACTCTGCCCAAAATAGCCCTAGCCAAAACATCCCGCCCCAGTACCTCCGCGCTGCCGAGGCCCCCGCGCCCCGCACGCTGCTCGACGTCCTGCGCGCCACCACCGAACGCTATCCGGAAGCCCCGGCGATCGATGATGGCCACGGGATCGTCACCTATTCCGAGCTCCTCGCTGAGGTCACGGAAACCGCCGAGACCCTGGCCGCCCAGGGCATCCGCCGGGGCGATCGCCTGGGTATCCGCATGCCCAGCGGTCAGCGCAGCCTGTATATCGCCATCCTCTCCACCATCGCGGCCGGCGCAGCTTATGTCCCGGTAGACGCAGATGACCCCGAGGAACGCGCAGAATTAGTCTTCGGCGAGGCGGACGTGCAGGGCATCTTCACTGCCGATGGTCTGCAATTGAGCACTCCGGCTGAGGAGCTGCGGCGTCGGGAAAACACCCTGACCGGCCCGGATCTGGACACGGACGCCTGGATCATCTTCACCTCTGGCTCCACCGGCAAGCCCAAGGGCGTGGCCGTGAGCAACCGGAGCGCGGCGGCCTTCGTGGATGCCGAGGCGGAAATGTTCCTCCAGGCTGAACCATTGGGCCCGGAGGATCGCGTGCTCGCGGGATTGTCCGTTGCTTTCGACGCCTCCTGCGAGGAAATGTGGCTGGCCTGGGGAAATGGCGCTTGCTTGGTGCCCGCCCCGCGTTCTTTGGTCCGCTCCGGTGTGGACCTGGGACCATGGCTGATCTCTAAGGACGTCACCGCCGTCTCCACTGTTCCCACCCTGGCGGGACTGTGGCCGGATGAGGCTCTCGATGCCGTGCGCCTGCTCATCTTCGGCGGTGAAGCATGCCCGCCGGAACTGGCTGCACGTCTGGCCACTGATACCCGTGAGCTGTGGAACACGTACGGCCCCACCGAGGCGACCGTGGTGGCCTGTGGAACCACGATGGACGGAATCAATCCCGTCTCCATCGGCCTGCCTTTGCGCGGCTGGGATCTGGCCGTGGTCAACGCGGACAACCAGCCCGTGGCCATGGGCGAGGTCGGCGAGCTGATCATCGGTGGTGTGGGCCTGGCCCGCTATTTGGATCCGCAAAAGGATGCGGAGAAGTTCGCTCCCATGCCGGAACTCGGCTGGGAACGCGCCTACCGCTCGGGTGATCACGTGCGGCTGGAAGAAGATGGTCTGTACTTCGTGGGTCGCGTGGATGACCAGGTGAAGATCGGCGGGCGTCGCATTGAGCTCGGTGAAGTAGACGCCGCCCTCAGCGCCCTGGATAACGTCCGCGGTGGTGCCGTGGTGGTGCAGACCACCGGCGGTGGAGACAAAGTCCTGGTGGGTTACATCTCCCCCGAGGAAGGCTCCGCGGAGGAATTCGATACCGCCGCTGCCATGACTCAGCTGCGGGATAACCTCCCTGCAGCCATGATCCCGCGCCTGTGCGCGCTGGATTCCCTGCCCGTCACCACCTCCGGCAAAGTGGATAAGAAGGCCCTGCCGTGGCCACTGCCTTCTCATGGCGAGGCGGAGTTTGAAACTCCGACGCAGGAATGGCTCGCCGGGTTGTTCTCCGACGCGCTGGGCACGTCTGTATTGTGCCCCGATGTGGACTTCTTCACCCTCGGTGGCACCTCTTTGGCAGCGGCCACGCTGATCGCGAGGGTTCGCGAGCGCGCACCGGAGGTATCCGTGCGCGACCTCTACGATCACGCCCGCTTGGGTGCGTTCGCTGCACACGTGGATGAATTCCTAGGTGATACCGCAAACACTGCACCTCAGGCTGAACTTCCACCGGTCAAGCCCGTGGGCATGGGCACGCGCATCGCGCAGGCACTCATTCAGATTCCCGCCATGACCTTGGCCGGTGCGCAGTGGGTGACGTGGCTGCTGGTGGCCAACGGCGCACTGCACGCTGCTGGCTCAGGTGTAAGTGTCGTGGGTTCCGTGCCTACCGTGGATATCTCCTGGTGGCTGATCCTGCTGTCCGTGCTCATTTTCGCCACCCCGCTGGGTCGCCTGCCGCTGTCTGCCCTGCTGATCCGCGCGATCACCACCGGCATCAAGCCCGGTACGTATCCACGCGGCGGCTCGGTACACCTGCGCATCTGGGCGGCCGAACGCTTGGCTAACACCGCTGGTGCTCGCGATGTCTCCGGTGCCACCTGGATCACCACCTATGCGCGCTGGCTGGGCGCGGATGTGGGCAAGGGCGTGCAGCTGCACACCCTGCCACCCGTCACGGGCCTGCTCACCCTGGGCGATTACTGCTCCGTGGAGCAGGAAGTGGATATCTCCACCTACTGGGTGGAGCGCGATCAGCTGCACGTGGGCGAGATCGAAATCGGTGCGGAAGCCTCCATCGGTGTGCGCAGCACCATCTTCCCCGGTGCCCGCATCGGCGAGGGTGCCTCGGTGGAAGCCGGCAGCGCCGTGACCGCCCGCAAGAAGGTCAAGGCCGGTGCCCGCTGGGCTGGCTCCCCTGCCCGCAAGGTGGGCAAGGTGCGCAATCACTGGCCGCAGGAGGCTCCTCCCCGCAAACCGATGTGGGTGGGCATTTATGGCGTCACCTCAATCTTGCTTTCCCTGCTCCCACTGGTCGCGGTGGTTAGCGGCGCAGGCTTTGTGCTGTGGGCGCTCACCTTGAGCACCTCTGCGGGCGCCTCTTTCGCTGAGCTCTTCGTGCACTCCGTGCTCTGGGGAGCCCTGGCTGGCCTGCTGGTTTTCGCCGTATACATGGGACTGACCTGGCTCTTGGTACGCGCACTCTCCGTCGGCCTGCAGCCCGGTGTGGTGCCGGTGCGCTCGGCTCGAGGCTGGCGCATCTGGACCGTGGAGCGTCTCATGGACGCCGCCCGCACCCACCTCTTCCCCCTTTATGCAGCGCAGCTCACCCCAATGTGGTTCCGCAGCCTGGGCGCGCAGATCGGCAAGGACGCGGAAATCTCCACCGCCGTGATGGTGCCTCGCTTCGCAGAGGTGAAGGAAGGCGCATTCCTGGCCGATGACACCATGGTCGGCGGCTACGAACTCGGCGGCGGTGGCTGGATGCTCTCCGGCCGCACCCGCGTGGGCAAGCGCAGCTTCCTGGGCAACTCGGGAATCGCCGGCCCAGAACGCACCTTGAAGAAGAACTCCCTGGTCGCCGTACTTTCCTCCACCCCGAGGAAGGCAAAAGCAGGCACCAACTGGATGGGCTCGCCGCCTGAGAGGTTGCGTCGAGTAGAAGTGGAATCCGAAGGCGATTCACGCACCTACAACCCCACGTTCGCGCTCAAGGCAGCCCGAGGCCTGGTGGAAACCCTGCGCCTGCTGGCCCCGATGGTTTCCGCCATGTTGTTCGTGGGCACCCTGGCCGCCATGCAATGGGTGCTGGTCAACCACGGAGTTGAGGTCCTCTTTGCGACGTCAGGTCTCATCCTCATCGCGACTGGCTTCTTCGCTGCCCTTGTCACGATCGCAATGAAGTGGCTGTGCGTACAGAAGATCAATGCTGGTGAGCACGTGCTGTGGAGCCGCTTCGTGTGGTTCAACGAGCTACAGGATCAGTTTGTGGAAACCGTGGCTGGGCCGTGGTTCCTCTCGCACACCATGGGCACGGGCAGCCTGAACATGTTCCTGCGCGCGCTCGGCGCCAAGGTGGGCCGGGGTGCGTGGATGGATTCCTACTGGCTGCCGGAAGCGGACCTGATCAGCATCGGCCGGGGCGCCACCGTGGGCCCAGGTTGTGTGGTGCAGACCCACCTGTTCCAGGATCGCGTGATGAGCTTGGACACCGTCAGCGTGGGCGAGGGCGCCACGATGGGCCCACATTCCGTGGCGCTTCCCGCTTCAGCATTGGCGCAGGATGCAACAGTAGGCCCTGCCTCCCTGGTGATGCGCGGCGATCATGTTCCGGCAAATACCAAGTGGCAGGGCAACCCCATCGAGCTGTGGCGTGACTAGTCGCCGATCTGGTCGCGTCCGCGCTTCACGATCTTCGGGTCTGGCTCGCCGACCACTTCGTGATCCTTGTCCGTGTACTCGAACTTGCTGAGCACGTAGCGCATCGCGTTGAGGCGAGCGCGCTTCTTGTCATTGGACTTGATGGTGATCCACGGAGACTCGTTGGTGTCCGTGTAACGGAACTGCTCTTCCTTAGCGCGGGTGTAATCTCCCCAACGATCCAGGGAAGCTAGGTCCATGGGGGAAAGCTTCCACTGACGCACTGGGTCAACCTGGCGGATGGCGAAGCGAGTGCGCTGCTCCTTGCGGGTCACGGAGAACCAGAACTTGGTCAAGGAGATGCCCGAGCCCAGGATCATGTTTTCCAGCATGGGGACCTCGCGCAGGAACTCAGCGTGCTGAGATTCCGTACAAAAGCCCATCACGCGCTCCACACCAGAACGGTTGTACCAAGAGCGGTCGAAGAAGACGATCTCTCCGCCAGCTGGGAAGTGCTCGATGTAGCGCTGGAAGTACCACGAGGTGGACTCACGTGGGGAAGGCTTTTCCAGGGCGACGATGCGCGCGCCACGGGGGTTGAGGTGCTCGTTGAAGCGCTTGATGGTGCCACCCTTACCGGCGGCATCGCGACCTTCGAAGAGGATGATGTGGCGCTGGCCGGTTTCCTTGGTCCAGTTCTGCCACTTCAGCAGCTCGATCTGCAGGGAGCGCTTGGTCTTCTCATACTCTTCGCGGCTCATGCGCTCGTCGTATGGGTACTGATCGCGCCAGGTATCCACGCGGTGACCATCAGGGGTGATGAGTACGGGATCATCCTCATCGGAATCGTCGACCAAGTAGCCCTCGGTGGCGGCGAGATCTACATCGTGGAAATCGTCCTGGTTCTCATCAGCCATGGTGGCGCTCCTTAATTCGGTGCATTTCGGTGAACTATGCTGCAGTTTGTTGGGGTCATGCTGGGGCGTGGCGGAAACCTCACCCGTTCTTTTCGCAGGCTTCATCTTATCGTGATCTGGCACTCCCCCGCCGGTCGAATGAGACCCCGCTCCCCCTTTTGCCCGAAAGGCATGCCACGCAGAGGGTCAGCACCCAATAGAGCGGAAACCTGGGATATCCGGGCATAGAAAAATCCCAGCAACCGAAGTTGCTGGGATTTTCAGGTTTAGCCGTGATGGCTAAAACTGCAATTAGGCAGCTGCAGCGGTCCACTTGGTGATAACACCGATGACATCGAAGATGCCGGAGAACAGGTCGCCCAGTCCGCCGAAGATGTCGCCGAAGCCTGCGAAGAAGTCGCCGAGCTGCTCTACGATTGCGTAATCCATGTTTTTCTCCCTTATCAGAGGCGTCACATTCGAGTGTCGAATGGACATTGTGTTTTGGTTTTCCCTGACGCCCCCGGTGAGGCTGTCTGCGGATTACTTTAATCGCTTGCGCAGAGCATTCAACCGCTGGAGCCAAGCAATTTTCAGCTGGTGCTAGAACAACTCACAGGATCCGCGCATTTATTTTCGGCACTCAGCGCAGTCTTTGCAGGTAGACAGCAAATTCGACACCCATCATTTCGGGACAGTTCTCAACCACCTCAACTACCCCCGTCCACCACCCCCGATTTGCGCCCTCAACCCCCTATTAACCTGCCGTTAATTTTGAATATGTGGAGCGTTCATTTACCGAGCGCTCCCGCTCCTGCCAGACAAACCAAAAGTAATAATTGCGCGCACGCTGCGATAATGCGCCAGAGTTCTAGAACCCACAATTATCCGGATCCGATTAAGGGAACCCTTACCACGCCTCCTGAACCTCTTGGAGCAAAACGCAAAAAACACTGCCCGCACCCATTGGGCGCGAGCAGTGTGTAACGCTTTGAGAAAAGCGTGCAAACGGGCTTGAGGGGGCTTAGAAACCGCCCATGCCACCCATCTCATCAGCACCTGGCATAGCTGGTGCCTCTGGCTCTGGCTTGTCCGCCACCACTGCTTCGGTGGTGAGGAACAGAGCCGCGATGGAGGCCGCGTTCTGCAGTGCAGAGCGGGTCACCTTCACTGGGTCGGAGATGCCCGTCTCCAGCAGATTCACGTACTCGCCGGTTGCAGCGTTCAGGCCCTGGCCCACTGGAAGGTGGGAGACCTTGTCCACAACCACGCCTGGCTCCAGGCCAGCGTTGTGAGCGATCTGCTTCAGTGGAGCAGACAGTGCGGAACGCACGATCTGCACGCCGGTGGCTTCATCGCCCTCGAGTCCTAGACCATCGTCCAGAACGTGGGCGGCCTGCAGCAGTGCAGCGCCACCGCCGGCAACGATGCCCTCTTCAGCAGCAGCCTTAGCGTTACGCACTGCATCCTCGATGCGGTGCTTGCGCTCCTTCAGCTCCACCTCGGTGGCAGCGCCAACCTGCAGCACAGCCACGCCACCGGAGAGCTTGGCAACGCGCTCCTGCAGCTTCTCGCGGTCGTAATCGGAGTCAGCGTTCTCGATCTCCTGGCGGATCTGCTTCACGCGACCAGCCAACTGCTCTGCGGAGCCGCCACCATCAACGATGGTGGTGTCATCCTTGGTCACAACCACCTTGCGGGCGGTGCCCAGCAGTGGCAGATCAGCGGTCTCGAGGGAGAGACCAACCTCTTCGGCGATAACCTGTCCGCCGGTGAGGATAGCGATGTCCTGCAGCTGTGCCTTACGACGATCGCCGAAGCCCGGAGCCTTGACGGCCACGGACTTGAAGGTCCCACGGATCTTGTTCACCACGAGGGTGGACAGGGCTTCGCCCTCGAGATCCTCAGCCACGATCAGCAATGGCTTGCCGGACTGCATGACCTTCTCCAGCAGAGGAAGCAGGTCCTTGACGTTAGAAATCTTGGAGCTCACCAGGAGGATGTATGGGTCTTCCAGTACTGCTTCACCGCGCTCGATGTCGGTGGCGAAGTAGCCGGAGATGTAGCCCTTGTCGAAACGCATACCTTCGGTGACCTCGAGGGTCACGCCGAATGCGTTGGACTCTTCAACGGTGATCACACCGTCCTTGTTCAGCTGGCCATCGCCCACGCGGTACATGGCCTCGGCGATCAGCTTGCCGATTTCCTCATCAGCAGCGGAGATGCCGGCGGTTGCGGCGATCTGCTCCTGGGTCTCGATCTCCTTGGCGGAGCTCAGCAGCTCCTGGGTGACCTTCTCCACGCCAGCCTGGATGCCGCGCTTGATGCCCATTGGGTTGGAGCCTGCAGCCACGTTGCGCAGACCTTCGCGCACCAGTGCCTGAGCCAGGACGGTTGCGGTGGTGGTGCCGTCGCCAGCAACATCATCGGTCTTCTTGGCGACTTCCTTGACCAGCTCTGCGCCGATCTTCTCGTATGGATCCTCGAGCTCGATCTCACGAGCGATGGTGACACCGTCGTTAGTAATGGTTGGGGCGCCCCACTTGCGCTCCAGGACGACGTTGCGTCCCTTCGGGCCGAGGGTTACCTTAACCGCGTCTGCCAGGGTGTTAAGACCCCTCTCCAGACCGCGGCGTGCTTCTTCGTCGAATGCAATCATCTTAGCCATGTGGCTGTGATCCTCCGTTTGGTTTTGCGACACGTGCGGTTCAGAGTCAGCGCCCGCGACGGCACGAACGGACGAATGTCGCGACATCCATTCTCACTGCTTCTGATGGTGCGTTTATTGGCACTCGAATGCTCCAAGTGCTAACCACCGTTTTAGCACTCCCCCTATGCGAGTGCAAGATTTGCGCGTGCTCGCCTCAACTTTGCGCACGGCACCCTCCTGTCCCGAGCTCAGGCCCGCTACATCTTGCCCAGCCTGTCTTGGCCGGGGAGTACCGTGTGAGACATGAATACTGCATTACCTTCTACCGCTGATCAGATCACCCCGGAGCTCACCAAGGAGCTCATCGATTCCCAGCTGCCGTTTATCTGGGATTCGCTCAAGGAACTCGTGGCCTTCCAGTCCGTGCACTCCGTGCCGGGTCTGGAGGAGCACAATGCCGGAGCAGCGCAGTGGTGCGTGGATCAGTTCCGCGCCGCGGGCATCCCCGTGGAATCCATCACCACCACCGATGGCTCCAGCGCCGTGATTGGCCTCAAGGAAGCCGCAGAGGGTTACCCCACCATTTTGCTGTATTCACACTTTGACGTGCAGCCTAGTGGCGTCGAAAAGGATTGGACCAGCGATCCCTGGACCCTCACCGAGCGAGATGGTCGCTGGTACGGCCGTGGCGCCGCCGATTGTAAGGGTCATGTGGTCATGCACCTGGCCGTGTTGCGGGCGCTTCGTCAGTTGATCGACGCCGGCTCCTCTCAACTCGACAACCTCGGCATCCGCGTGGTGGTGGAGGGCTCCGAGGAGCGCGGTGGGTACGGCCTGGAGGATCTCCTGGAGTCCCAGCCGGAACTCTTCCGCGCGGATACTTTCCTTATTGCCGATAGTGGCAACGACGAGCTCGGTCTGCCCAGCTTGTGCACGGCTTTGCGCGGTTCCGCTCCCGTGACTGTGGAACTGCGGACCATTCAGCAGCCCATGCACTCCGGTCAATATGGTGGCGCTGCCCCGGATGCACTGCTGGAGCTCATTGCGTTGCTGGGCACCCTGCACGATGAAAAGGGAATGTTGGCAGTGGATGGACTGGCTTCCTCCGCGGTCTGGGAGGGCGCGGGCCCCGATGCGGCTGCCTTCCACCGCAATGCGGGCGTATTAGAAGGAGTCAACGTGCTTGGCGCGGATGAGGGCCTGGCACCCAATGACCTCACGGTCATGCGCCCCTCCATTACCGTGACGGGCCTGGATTCCCTCAGCGTGGCGGATGCCATCAACGCCGTTCCCGGCCGCGCCGCGGCGGAAATCAGCCTGCGCGTACCACCCGGAATGGATCCACAGACCGCGCAGGACGCGCTGGTTGCACACCTGGAGAAGCATCAGCCCAACGCGCAGATGGAGATCACCCGCGGCGTGCAGGCGCAGGCTTTCCGCGCGGATACCTCCGGCCCCGCGCTGCAGCGTTTCCTAGGCGCGCTGGGCGATGTTTACGGGCACAAGGCCGAGCAGACTGGCAGCGGCGGCTCCATCCCGCTGACCAATAAGCTGCTCACCGCCTACCCAGATTCTGAGCTGGCGCTGTTCGGCATTGAAGAACCACAATGTCGCATTCACAGTGCCGATGAGTCTGTTGACCCTTCGGAAATCGTGCACATTGGTGCCACTGAGCTGCTGTTTTTGGCCCGCACAGCAGTGGAGAACAAGGCTTAAGCTCCGCCCGCCTATCTCACCAGATGGGAAACTTGCGCTCACTCTATGGTTTGCACTAGGTTTAATTCCCATGAGCAACATTCTTATGCGAGTACCCAACCCGGGTGGAGGCGAGGACTGACCCCTCCATATCCGGGGTTAGCGTCAACCGCATGAGCGTCGGTCCAGATAGAAAGTCACCCACATCTGACCTTGAGAAGGACCGGCACCCACACAATGTTTGCAGAAGATGAAGGCACCATGAACGCCACCACCATGATCCGTTTCGCTCGCGCGGAATCAGACTGGGATCGCCCCGTTTACACTCTGACGCGAGATGCACAAAGCCCCACGGCTCGCCGCTCCACCGCGAAGACCTACTCCACGCAGTCCGCCACGCGCATTGAGAAGCGACGCCAGCGCACCCGCACCTTCGCCGAAGATCCTTTCCGCGCTCGGTTCGGCCTGCGCCTTCCCAGCGGAATGCGCCAGGAAGCCCGTGGCATGGAGTGGAAGCAGTTCATTTCCACCTACGCCCCCTCCCCCATCCGCGTTGAGCACCTGCGCGCGAACCGACTGCGCGCTGGCCGCCACGAATACCAGATGAGCATCACCGGGCTGAATAGAGAGGGTTGCGGCACCAAGGTGTCCATCACCTCGATGGGCGCATCTTCCGCAATGACCCAGATCCTGGCGGATCACGGTTACCGCGTGGAGATCCTGCAGTTCCACCAGTACGACATCTTCGAGGCCACCGTCACCTTCATCTACACCACGCACAAGTCCAAGCGGGCGTGGGCAGTGGGCTTCGGCGCGAGCCGGGATCACTCCATCGCCAACGCGTTGTGCGCAGCGGCTTCCCGGCTCTACGAGCTCTAGGCTCCTCGCAGCCGCGAGTGTTTAGACGCTCTTGCGCAGGGTCTCCACGGTGAGATCCACTGCTGCCACCCAGGCCTCTGGCTGGGTAAAGCCCTGCTCCGCGCCCACATCGCCACGGGTGCGGGTGCCAGGCTCCAGCGCAGCTCCCGCTTCGCGGGCAGCTCGGCGCTGCAGCTCATAATCGCCACCGCGCTCCACCAGGCGCAGCACATCGCGCAGTTCCGCGGCGCATCCCAGCTCTTCAGCCAGAGGTGTCAACTTCTCCACCCACGCCTTGAGGTCATCCTTGACCCACTTCTCGGTGGTATCCCGGTCGGTGATGATCTCCGCGTCCAAGCCATAGCGCGCTGCGCGCCACTTGTTCTCCGCAATATGCCACGGCTGGAGTGTGGGTAGGGTCTCGCCGGCGTCGAAAAGCCTTTCAAAATGAACCACCAAACAGTGCGTGTACGCGCAGATGGCGGCCAGTTCCCAGACGGCCATGGTGGCGTCCGCGAAACGGACCTCGACGGTGCCGTAGGTGGAGGGGCGCACGTCGAAGTGCCAAGAACCCGTGTGGTTGATCACGCCAGACTTATCGGTATCCGCGTTGAACTGCTCCCACTCCTCCCAATTGGCGAATTGGTACGGGGTTCCGGCGGTGGGCAGCTGCTGGTAGAGCAGCGTGCGGTTGGAGGCGTAACCGGTGTCCAGTCCCTCCCAGGCGGGAGAGCTGGCGGAAAGTGCCAGGATGTGCGGGTAGTGGGTCATCATCGCGTTGATGACCGGCCACACCTTGTCCTTGGAACCGACGCCAACATGTACATGAATGCCCCAGATGATCATCTGGCGGCCCCAATACTGGGTGCGCTCGATGATCTCCTGGTAGCTGTTCTTCTGGCTGAGCTGCTGATCTCCCCAATCCGCGAAAGGGTGGGTACCGGCGGAGAACAGCTGCACGCCCAGCTCATCGGCGCAGATGAACAGCTGCTGGAGCTGTTCGCGAAGATCCTCCACCGCGTTGGGGATGGTCTCGTGCACACCGGTGACCATCTCCACGGTGTTGGCCAGGAACTCGCGGGTCACTCGGTGGCCGGGGAACTTCTGATCCATCAGTTCCAGCAGCTCAGCGGCCAGCGGCGTGAGGTTGCGTGTGTGCGGATCCAGCAGGGCAACTTCCCATTCGATGCCAACGGTGGGCCGGGAACCTGGGAAATCCATTGAGCGGTCCTTCGATCGAGGATGATGGGTGCCGAATGTTCAAGCTTCACGGCACGATTAATGCAGCACTCTGCAGTATATCCGCAGTCCCGAACCGCGCCTCAACTAGCGGGGCTTCAACTAGCGGGGCATGTCGTTGGTGGTCACCACCACCACTGCGGTGGGACCTTCACCCTCCAGCATGTGGGCATTGGCCAGGCGGCCATCGATTTCTGGGTTGCGCACCTCTGCGCGAATGCCCAGATCCTTGGCCAGCTGCTCGGCGGCTGCCTTCGCGCTGGCATCGTTGCCTGGGTAGAACACTGCGGAGTTAGGGAATGCACCCTGGGTATCCGGCAGGTTGCCAAAGCTGGTCTTGCTCCACTGCTCACCTTTCAGACGCTTGGCGGTATCCCCCGCCAAACCCTGAATTGGGCTGTTGTTCAGCACGGTGATGCGCTGCTCTGCCTTATTCACCGCGCCCTGCTGAGCCGCACCACCCTGGGCTGCACCTGCCTCTGGGTTCTGACCCGCGGGAGCGCTTTCCTGGGCGGAGCTGGCCGCGCCATTGGATTCTGCCGGGGTTCCCGGCGCGCTGCTCTGCGGCTGATTAGTGGGCTGGTTGGTGGCCGCTGGCTGGCTGGCGCTGGTCACCGCAGCGTTATTGTCCGCCGCATCATCATCGCCACCGAACAGGCTGAAAGCACCCCAGCCCACCAGCACAATGCCCACCGCAAGCAGGATCATTCCGAGTCCGCGCATCGGCACGGCGCTGCCAGATCGGCCCGACTCAGCGGGGATGGCAGAGCCGTCTTCAGTATCTTCGTAGTCCGCAGGGGCATCCTCGAAGGCGAAAGCTTCGTCGAAGCTATCGTCGTCGTCGAGGGAATGGCGTGGTCGATTCGAATCAGTCACGCACCAATATTAACTCTCGTCACATGAGTCACAAGCCACGACACGCTGAAGCTGGCGTCGAAAAATAAGAAATGTTTAAGACTCATCCCCGCGGCGTCGCAACAACATGCGCACCGTCACCGGGTCATAATCCAGCGCTTCCGGGCGTTCAATCAGCGCGTTGAGCTGCTGGAAGTACCGCACCGGAGGCACCCCGAATTCCTGCCTGATCCGCTCGGCCTTGTTGCTGCGCTGAGTCCACCAGCGACGCTCAAAATCCAGCATCGACCGCTCACGCTCATTCAACTCCGGCAGATTTTCCACGGTGCTCATTCTAGGTACGGTCCTGCTTAAGCAATTAACCCGGTGACCTAAACTCTTTAACTATGAGCGAGCCCACCATCATGCCCATCGTCATCGCCGGCGACCCAGTCCTCCACAACCCCACCGAAACCGTGGAACTGACAGACGGCACACCCAGCGCGGAGCTCCAAGAACTCATCGCGCGGATGTACGTGACCATGGACGCCGCGCATGGTGTGGGCCTGGCCGCCAATCAGGTGGGCGTGAACAAGCGCCTGTTCGTCTACGCCTGCCCGGATATCGAAGGCCCCGGAGGCACCCGCCTCAGTGAAGAGCAGGTGCAGGCCAACGGTGGACCCACGCGCCGCGGTTGCGTGATCAACCCCGTGCTGGAGACCTCCGAGGTTCCAGAGACCATGCCCGATGATGAGAATGACGTGGAAGGTTGCCTCTCCGTGCCCGGCTACGACTTCCCCACCGGCCGCGCCGATTGGGCGCGCGTGACCGGCGTGGATGAAAACGGTCAGCCGGTCAGCATCGAAGGCTACGGGTTCTTCGCCCGCTGCCTGCAGCACGAGGTGGGTCACTTGGACGGTTTCCTCTACACCGACATGCTGATCGGCCGATACAAGCGACAGGCAAAGAAGGCGTTCAAGGCCGAAGGTAGGAACACCGCTGGGCGCACGTGGACCCCCGGGGTGGATAAGGATCCCTTTGGCCACGATGATGAACCCGGCGATGATTACGGCGATGAATAAGCCTCCCGCCACTGACTTCACTGCCGCCGCGGCCGGTGCGCGTCGCGTGGAGGGCTTTGCATTTCCGCTCTCCCGGCACACCACCGCGGTGAGCGTGGTGCCCGGCGCGCGAGTCATCGTGCGCTATGCACTGGGCGATCAACCGGCTGCCGGCGCCAAGGTCACCGATGTGATCGGCGAGCTCATCTCTCTGGATCCATTGCAGGTGCGGCCGCAGAGCCGGCAGGCAACCAGATCGGAACCAGCGCAGATCGTGGAGATCGACGCCAGCACTGTTGTAGTCCTGAAATCCCTTTCCGCCCAGCCGGTGCGCAACAGCGATATCCGCGCGGTAGAACAGGCCATCGCTGCCGCATTCCCCGGTATCGAGAACCAGGAGATCAGTGGCTGGCTGGCACGAGCTGGCGATGGCATCACCGAGCGTTCCAATTCCGCGGTCCCCGTGGGCCCCAATGCAGCACTGCAACCGGTCCCGCTGGAGGAGATCCGCGCGTTTTACCGCGAGCACAACCTACCTACCCAGCTGCTGCTCCCGGATCGGATCGGGCGCGTTGCCGAATCCATCCCCGGCACTCGTGGCCCGGAGATTCTCATCATGACGCGCGAACTGCCTGCCATCGCGAATACGCACGCCGATGCAGAGCTTCCCCACCTGCCCTCATCGATAGAAAACCTCGAGTTCCGCGTGGATGAGCAACCGGATGAAGAGTGGCTGAGCATGTACCACTTCCGCGGTAAGCCCCTTCCCCGCCATGCGCTGGATCTACTCAGCGCGCGAATTGAGGGCACCCTCGGGTTCGGCCGTCTGCTGATCGATGGCCATACCGCGGCCATCACCCGCGGCACAGTCACTGAAGGTGGCAACCGCACCTGGCTGGGTTATTCCGCGGTGGAAGTTGCCGAGCCTTTTCGTCGACAAGGTTTAGGAACTTACCTGGGCCAGGAGATGCTGCGATGGGGCACTGAACAGGGTGCGGATCACGCGTACCTGGAGGTCATCGACAGCAATACCGCAGGCCAGGCCCTGTACCACCGCCTGGGATTTTCGATTCATCATCGGCATCGCACTGTGGCTGTCTCCTAGCGCGCTAGAGTAATTCACATGCGCATTGCTACGTGGAACATCAACTCCGTCCGCACCAGGGAAGATCGGGTGCGGGATTTCTTGGAGCGCTCCGATGTGGACGTGCTGTGCCTGCAGGAAACCAAGTGCACGGATGCCCAGTTCCCGGACTTCACGGACACCGGTTATGAGCAGGCGCACTTCGGGCTGCACTCCTTCAATGGCGTGGCCATCCTCTCCCGCGTGGGCCTGAAGAATGTGACCCATGATTTCGGCCAGCCGGGCTTTGATAAAGACCTCACCGCCCCGCAGGAAGTGGAGGCCCGCGCGATCGGTGCCGAATGCGATGGCGTGACCGTGTGGAGTCTGTACGTGCCCAACGGCCGGGAGATTCATGACCCGCACTACACCTACAAGCTCGCGTGGCTGAACAAGCTGGCGGAATACGCCAAGAACGGCCCGGACAAGCTCTGCCTGGTGGGAGATTTCAACATCGCCCCCCGCGATAAAGACGTGTGGGATCGCCGCCACTTCGAGGGCAAAACCCACGTCACTCCCCGCGAGCGCGCGGCCCTGGCCAAGCTGGAGGAAGCCGGGCTCACCCAAGCCACCGAGCTGATCCAGGATGAGTACACCTACTGGGATTACCAGGCGCTGCGCTTCCAAAAGGGCGAGGGCATCCGCATCGATCTGCAATACTCTCGCGGCCTGAAAGCCACGGAGGCGCGCGTTGACCGCGATGAACGCAAGGGCAAGGGTGCTTCGGATCACGCCCCGGTGATCGTCGATTATGCAGTGAAGTAGGCCCACACCATGGAATGGCTCTACGAACCGCTGCTCTCACTCAACAGCTTTGTCTTCGGCGCCACCGATAACCTCGAGTGGTGGCAGGTCGCGCTGATCGTCCTGGATTATATTTTGAAGTTCGTGGCGCTCGGCTGGGTGCCCGCGGATCGTCGCCCCACCAGCGCGATGGCCTGGTTGCTGGCTATTTTCCTGGTCCCCTTCGTGGGTATCGCCCTGTTCTTCCTCATGGGCTCGCCGTATATTAATCGACGCCGCCACCGGATCCAGAACCGCGCCAACGAGCAGCTGCGGGAACTGGGCAAAGATGAGCCAGACATCCCGGAAGGCGCGTCTCTCACCGAGGAACTGCTGAGTTTGGTTCACCTGAACCGCAAGCTCACCTCTCTCCCCGCCACTGATGGCTCCCTAGTTGCGCTGCACCCGAACTACGAGAAATCCATCGAGGCCATGACCCGCGCCGTGGATCGGGCGGAGAAGTTTGTCAACGTGGAGATCTACATCATGGCCTGGGATTCCACCACCCGCCCCTTTTTCGAGGCGCTGGGCCGGGCAAGGGAGCGTGGTGTGTCTGTCCGCCTGCTCTATGACCACATCGGCAGCTTGAAGTACCCGGGTAGTCACAAGTTGGGCAAGCGCTTTGATGCGCTGGGCATCCATTGGCACCTCATGCTTCCCCTGCAGCCACTGCGCTGGCGCTTCCGCCGGCCGGATCTGCGCAACCACCGGAAGCTCTTGGTGGTGGATGGGCGCACGGCGTTCATGGGATCGCAGAACATGATTGATTCCAGCTACTTGATGAAATCCAACGTCAAGGCTGGTCGGCACTGGGTTGATGTGATGGCTGAGGTCACCGGCCCGGTGGTGAACACCATCAATTCCGTGTTCGCGGTGGACTGGTACACGGAGACTAATGAGGAATTGGACTTGATGCCGCCGCGCAAGTTCAAGGAGCGCCTCTCAGAGGATCTGCAGGACACCGGCCAGGAGATCATGCAGATCATCCCTTCCGGCCCGGGATTCACCACGGAACCCAACCTGCGCCTGTTCACCTCCATCGCGCACCATGCCAAGACGCGCCTGCAGTTGGTGAGTCCCTACTTCATCCCGGATGAGGCTCTCATGGAGGCCATCACCACCGCGTGTTATCGCGGGGTCAAGGTGCAGCTTTATGTCTCCGAGAAATCAGATCAGTTCCTGGTGGGCAGGGCGCAGGCCAGTTATTACCGCGAACTGCTGCGCGCTGGGGTGGAGATCTATCTTTTCCCCGCACCGGCCGTGCTGCATTCCAAGTTCGCCATTGCGGATCATGAAGTGTCCGTGATGGGTAGTTCCAATATGGACATGCGCTCTTTTGGCCTGAATTATGAAATCACGCTCATGTCAGGCGAAGGAGAATTGATGACTGAGCTGCGCAAACTTTGCGCGGATTATCACGATCAATGCCGCCGGCTCACGGTGAAAGAGTGGAAATCCCGGGCTTGGTACGACCGCTACGTTGATAACGTGGCGCGATTAACCAGCGCTTTGCAGTAATTTCACACATTTCCCGCCCCTAGATGTTTTAATATCAAAACAATCAAGGAAAGGCTGGATGAAATGACTACAAGCAAAACTACCCCGAACAACGCTACCCACGTACCAACCATCCGTGGGCACCGCGCACCCGAGGTTCTACCCGATGTCGACGTCTCGGAGATCGCCGCCAGCGTCTACGAGTTCCTCTCCGCCACCCGGCGCCTCATGGAACGTCCGAACCAGAAACTGAACATCTCCCAATCGGAGATCGAAGTATTGCAGTTCGTTTCCCAGCACCCCGGCTGTGGCGTCTCGGATATCGCCCGCCTCCGCTTCCTCCGCGCCTCCAACGTCTCCGCCACCGTGCGTCGACTCATCAACTCCGGTTTGCTGGTGCGCCGGGAAAACGATTTCGATCGGCGCGCCCAGGATCTCTACATGGCCTCAGCGGGCGTGGAGATGCTCAACTCGGTGATGGATGAATGGGCTCTGCTCATCGCGGATGCCACCCAGCGCATGGATGCCCGCGATATAGCAAAGTTGCGCCGCGGAGTTCCCGCCTTGCGCAACTTGTCTATCGCCGCGGAGACCCTCATCGAGGATATCCAGCGGCATCCGGAAAACTCTTAAGCGTCCCGCTTCTTCAGGGCCACGATGCCCGCGATGAAGATCGCCAGGGCCCAGACCACGAAGTAGATCAGGGATCCGGTTGGTCCCCACGGTGCATCGGGGACTTCCGTGCCCTGCACTGCCGCGTCCATGTTCTTGAACGGCAGGTATGGGGGCAGCCAATCGCGCACCCATGGGATCTGGCCCACCAGCATGAGCTCCACGATGAGGATCCACATCAGCAGCACGGAAATCGCTCCGGCGGTGTGGCGGATCAGGTAGCTCACACCGATGGCGATCATCACCACCAGCACCGCATACAGGCAGTTCAGACCGATGAAGCGCCAGGTGTCATCCGCCGAAAAGCTCAGGCGATCCAGCAGGGAGCTATCGTCCACGTTCCAGGACAGCGCCCAGCGAGCAATCGGCACGGAGATGACCTGCGCGAGGAAAGCCACGATCGCCGCGATGATCCCGTAAACCACGAACTTCGCCACGGGCACCGGCCAACGCTTCGGGGTGGCCAGCAGCGTGGTCTTGGCGCTGCCGTTGCCATATTCGGATGTCACGGTCATGCAAGCCTGGATGATGATCACGATGATGCCGAACAGGCTAAAACCGGACAGGGCCTGCATCGGCGAGATGGATTCCACCATCTGTGCGTAGAGCAGCGGGTCCTTCTTCACCTCTTCATCGGTCAGCGACATGCCGGAGCCCAGGCCCATCATCATGGCGAACAGGCCGGAAAGCAGCACTACCAAGATACTGGTGGCCCACAGCGCCTTGGTGCTCTTGAGCTTGATCCACTCGGATTTGATGAGATTGATCATCTACTTCTTCCCCTCCATCTGCGGAATACCTGCGACGGGTACTTCGTTCTGCTTCGCCTGGTACTCCTGGCTGTGCCCGGTCATCTTCATGAAGGCATCTTCCAAGCTGGCGCGGCGCTCGGACAGTTCGTTGAGCTTGAGCCCATAGGAAAACGCCACGGATCCCACGTAGTCGGTGTCGCGATCGCTGATCACCAGGGTCTCGCGACCATCGAGATCGCGCTCCTCGGCAAACTGCACACCCTCTTCGCGGAGCGCATCGCGCATCTGCTGCAGGTGTTCGGAGCGCACGATCGTATAGGCTTCCGACGCCGACTTGATGAACTCGTGCGTGGAGGAATTAGCTACCAACTGTCCCTTGCCGATAACCACCAGGTGGTCAGCGGTCTGTGCCATCTCGGAGAGCAGGTGGGAGCTGATCAGCACGGTGCGGCCTTCGTCCGCTAGCGAGCGCACGAAGGAGCGCACCCAGCGAATACCTTCGGGGTCCAGGCCATTGACTGGCTCGTCCAGGATCAGCACTTCGGGGTCTCCCAGCAGTGCGCCTGCCAGGCCCAGGCGCTGTCCCATGCCCAGGGAGAACTTGCCGGCATTGCGTCCGGCCACATCGGTGAGGCCGACGATATCCAGCACCTCATCAACACGCTTGGAGGGGATGCCGTTGGCGGCGGCGATCCACTTCAGGTGGCTGGCCGCGCTGCGGCTGGGGTGCAGCCACTTGGCATCCAGCAGCGTGCCTACTTTGCGCAGGGGGTGCTTGTATTCCGAGTAGTGCTTGCCATCGATGGTGGCGGAGCCGGAGGTGGGTGCGTCTAGCCCCACCATCATGCGCATCGTGGTGGATTTACCAGCTCCGTTGGGGCCGAGAAAACCTGTCACAATGCCGGATTGCACTGCAAAGTCCAAGGAGTCAACGACAGTAGTGGAGCCATAACGTTTCGTGAGGGAACGGGCTTCAATCATGCGTTCCATAGTGCCATAGACAAGCCATTTTAGCCCCGTGTGCGCATTTTGGTTGAGGACTGTTGACTCATCTCTATACTTTGAAAGCATGCCTTCCCTCCCGGCGCTTGATGCAGACCGGTGGATGGATCGAGATGCTGTCCGGTCCCGTCCATCCCGGTCTTTGTTGGGTGTCGCTGTGGCCGCGCGCCACGCTCCCAAGCGGCTGTATCGCTTCGTGGTCACTCCCCCGGGAGTGATGACCCTAGTCTCCATGATGTGCGTGCTGGCCATCTTGGCCGCCGGCGGCGCGATGGTCTCCACCTCGAGTTCCCAGCAGGATGAGGTGAATACGCTCATCACGCGCAATGAGCCGCTGGCGGATGCTGCCCAGGAGATCTTCAACAACCTCTCCGTGGCGGATTCCATCGCCACCACGGGCTTCCTCAAGCAGAGCCAGGGCAATAACGATTCCGAAGCGGAATACACCAGGGCCATCCGAGATGCCTCCTTCGCGGTGCTGCGCGCCAGCCACGGAATCTCGGAAGTGGATAGCCGGGAGATGGAGATCGCCCTGCACATCCAGCAGGAACTGCCCAAATACATCACGCTGATTGCGCAGGCCCAGACCAATGACCGGATGCGCAATCCCATCGGCGCCAGCTATCTCACCGAGGCTTCCGCGCTCATGCAGGGCACCCTGCTCCCCCATGCCCAAGAGCTGCACCTCATCACATCTCGCCAGGTGGCGGACAAGCAAGCCACGTTGATGAGACCACTGTGGTTCCCCATCTCGGGCTTGCTAGCCGCAGTGATCATCCTGTTCATCGTGCAGATCTGGCTCTCTGCGGAGACTCACCGCCGGTTTAATCTGGGCTTTCTGCTGGCCACCGCGCTCATGGTGTGCGCGCTGCTGTGGGCCTCCGGAAATTCCTTGAGTCTTTGGGCCAATGGTGCGCAAAAGGTGGAGAGCACCGTGCAACCCCTGCAGGAACTCACGCAGGCACGTATCACCTCCCAGCAGGCACGCACGGATGAGGCCCTGGGCTTGGTGCAGCGCGATTATGACATGCGCCGCCAGGAGACATTCTCCCTGCGGATGACCCAGATCAGCCAGGCCCTGGAGAATTCCCGCGATGTGGTGGAATCCCCAGCGCGCGTAGATAACGCCCGGGAAGCGCTGCGTCTCTGGGATTCCGCACACGCCGGAATGCTGTACCAAATGAACAACGGCCACTACAACGAGGCGCTCAAGATCAGCTTTGAGACCAGCTCTGATCCCAAATCCTCCGGCCCCAATTACGCCATCCTGGATTCAGAGCTCCAGGCTCTGATCTCTGACCAGCGCGAGGATCTGCGCGATCTGCTCAACGACGCCCGCAGGTCTGCCAACCGCGTGACCAACATCGTTGCCCTGCTGACCCTCCTGGCAGCCATTTCCGTGCTCTTCGGCATGCGCCCCCGATTGCAGGAGTACGTGTGATGAACCAGAAATCCCGAGCCGTCCTCGCCTCCCTGGCTATCCTCGGCCTGCTCTCCGGCTGTGCCTCCACCGTCTCTGCCCCACCGAAGTGGCCAGAGGTCAACGTGGAAGGTGCCGAGGAGGAACTTCCCGTGGGTGCCGAGCTCCTGCAGCGCAGCGCGCTCCAGGAACTGGTGGATGGCACGGTCTCCAGCACCCCTCCCTGGGGCTCCATCCGCCCCGATGCCCGCCCGGTGGAACAGCGCATTCCAGACATCATCGAGCGCGGCCGGATCGTGGTGGGCGTGGGCCAGTACCTCAACCGCCTCGGTTTCCGCGATCCCCTCAGCGGAGAGCTGGAAGGTTTTGAGATCGACCTGGCCAAGGAAATCGCGCAGGACATCTTCGGCGATCCCTCGAAGGTGGAATTCCGCTACGTGGAGAATCGGCGTCGAGAAGAAGCCCTAAAAACCGGCGACGTGGACATGGTGGTGCGCACCTGGACCATCACCCAACCTCGCCAAAACACCACGGAATTCTCCGTGCCCTACCTGGGCATCAGCAGCAAACTGATGGTCATGCGCGATTCCGGCATCACCGAAAAGGCCGACCTGAAGAACAAGACCATTTGCGCCACCCGGGATTCCGCGCCCACGCGCACCATCGACGGCATCGATATCGGCGGCCTCCTCATCACCCGCACGTGGACCGATTGCCTGTTGGCCATGCAACGCAACCAGGCTGACGCGATCTTTTCCGACGACGCCATCCTCTCCGGCCTGCAGGCCCAGGACCCCTCCACCACGGTGATCGACACGGGCGAGTCCACCAGTTATTACGGCGTGGGTATGCCCGCCCCGACGACGGGGCGCCGCGCTGAGGGCCTGGTGATGCAGGTCAACTCCACCATCGAGCGCATCAAGGCCGATGGCACGTGGGACAGGCTGTACGAAGAATGGATGCAGGAATATCTGGGTGATCCGAAGTCACTGCCGCTGAAATACCGCTCAGAGCAGGAGAATCAGGAGATCTACGAGTCTCGTGTGCAGTGGCTGCGCAACAACACCGAGTCTCCGGTGAGCCGGATCGCGGGAACCATCAACAGGGAGGATTTCCATGACTAATGAGCTATCCGACCTGCCCGAGCGGGACGAGGATTCCCAGGTCACCGACCCGCAGATCCACGAGGATTCCGCGGAGACCGAGGCGCCCACCTCCGCCGTGCCCTTCGATCCCTTCGCCGATGATGACGATGATGACGACGGGTTCGATACCGAAGACACCAACCCGATGAAGATTGACTCGGGTGAGAAATCCCGGCGCGAGGCTCTCTCCACGTTCCGCAAGCGCCGCGGTGTCTACCGAACCGGAGCGACCGTAGCCGGTGGCATGGTCAAGCTGCCGTTTGTGACTCCCACGGAGCCCGAGGCGGCCATCGTGGATCCGTCGGAATCCATCAAGCGCGGTGTGGAAGCCCCCACGCTGCAGCCGGGGGATATTCTCGCGAACCAGTACGAGGTGCTGGGTCCCATCGCCCACGGTGGCATGGGCTGGGTGTACCTGGCGATGGATCACTTCGTGGCGGATCGCTACGTGGTGCTCAAGGGCATGATGGCCGCGCACAGCGCGCACGAGCGGGCGGTTGCGGAATCCGAGCGAGCCTTCCTGGCGGAGATCACCCACCCGGGAATCGTGAAGATCTTCAACTTTATTGATGATCCGCGCTCCGAGGGTGGATTCATCATCATGGAGTTCGTGGGTGGGCCTTCCCTGCGCTCGCGCCGGCGGAAGATGAACGGCACGCTGAACGTGGATATCGCCATCGGTTATATCTTGGAAATCCTCCCCGCGCTGGATTATCTGCACGCGCGCGGAGTGGTCTACAACGACCTCAAGCCGGACAACATCATCATCACCGAGGATCAGGTGAAGCTGATCGACCTCGGTGCCGTCACGGGCATCGGCGCCTTTGGGCACATCTTCGGCACCAAGGGATTCCAGGCTCCGGAGGTGGGCACCACCGGTCCCACGGTGGCCAGCGATATCTTCACTGTGGGACGCACCCTGGCCAGCCTGATCGTGAAGCTGCCGGTGGAAAACGGTGTGTATGTCTCCGGGCTGCCCACCCCGGATGAGGAGCCCTTGTTCCGCGAGTACCTCTCCCTCTACCGCTTCCTCATGCGCGCCACGCATCCCAATCCGGAGGCGCGCTTCCCTTCCGCCAGCGCGATGTCCAACCAGCTCATGGGCGTGCTGCGCGAAATCCTGGCCCTGCGCGATGGCCGGCACTTCCCGCATCTGTACACTCGCTTTACGGCTCAGCGTTCCACCTTCGGCACCAAGCACATTGTGTTCCGCACCGATCAGCTGCTGGATGGCATCAAGCGCTCCGTGGAGATCTCCGCGCCGGAGATCGTGGCGGCTCTGCCCACCCCGCTGACGGATTCCGAGGATCCGGGTGCCAGCCTGCTCTCCGCGGCCTCGTTCACGGAGCCCTCGGAAATGCTCTACACGCTGGAGCTCGCACTGAAGCAGCCGGAGATGAGCAACTCCGTGGAGATCCCGCTGTCCATGGTCCGCGCGAAGCTGGACCTGGGCATGACCGGCGAGGCCAAACGCCAGCTGGAGGAGCTCTCCCACAGGCTGGATAACGACTGGCGCTACCACTGGCACTCCGGGGTAGCGGCACTGCTCTCCTCGGACTTCGTGGGCGCGCAATCCTATTTCAACCGGGTGCTGAACATCCTGCCCGGCGAGCCCGCCCCTAAGTTGGCGTTGGCTGCCACCGATGAGCTCCTGCTGCAGCAGCAGGGGATGAATAATTCGCGCCTGCTCACCCAGGAAGTGTGCCGAGCCGCGTCCTCCCTGGCCTTCGCACAGCGCGTGCCCGTGGATGATTATTCTCAGGTGCCCTCGTGGAACCACATCACCCAGGATCCGGTCGCCCTGCGCTTCCACGCCATGCGACTCTATGGCCTGGTGTGGGCCACCAACCCCACCACTGTCTCCAGCGCTTTTGGCCTGGCGCGGCAGCTGCAGGCCGAGGGGATGGTGGATACCGCCGTTGCGGCGCTGGATCGGGTTCCGTCCAACTCTCGGCATCAGCGCCTGGCTCGCCTCACCACGATTGTGCTGCTGGTGGGAGATACGGATTCCCTCACGGAGTCCCGGATTCGCCGAGCTGCGCGTCGGCTGGAGCTTCTCCCCACCAACGAACCCCGGCTGCAGCAGGTGCGCCTCGCGGTGATGTCCGCGGGTCTGACCTGGCTGCGCGATCCCCGGAATTCCGGCAATTCCCCCATCAGCCGAGCACGGCTATTCGATGTAGATTTCAGCGAGCGCGGGCTGCGCACCGGCGTGGAAGCCAGCTTGCGTTCCCTTGCCCGGCAATCCCCCTTTGCCCGCCACCGCTATCGCCTGATAGAGATGGCGAACATGATTCGCCCGCAGACGCTCACTTAAGAGCGTTTACTTAGCCAGCTTCACGGCGTAGCGAGCGATGGCCAGCTCTTCGTTGGTAGGAACCACGAAGACCTTGACGGTGGAGTCATCGGTGGAGATCTCCCGAGCTCCGTGCACACCCTCGGTGTTGGCGTTGCGGGAATCATCCAGCTTGATGCCGAATGCTTCCAGGTTTGCCATGGCTGCCTTGCGCACGTTGACATCGTTCTCGCCTACACCTGCGGTGAAGGTGATCGCGTCTACCCCACCGAGGTTCAGCATGTAGGAACCGATGAAGCGGCGCAGGGTGTGGATGTACACGTCGAATGCCAGCTTGGCGTTTGCATCGCCATCGTTGACCAGGGTTTCCAGCTCGCGGAAGTCGTTGACTCCGGAGAGGCCCTTGATGCCGGACTTGCGGTTGAGCAGGGTATCGATGTCATCCACGCTCATGCCCGCAGAACGAGAGAGGTGGAAGATGATACCGGGATCGATATCGCCACAGCGGGTACCCATGACCAGGCCGGCCAGCGGGGTCAGGCCCATGGTGGTGTCCACTGCGCGGCCACCATCCACTGCGGATGCAGAAGCGCCGTTACCCAGGTGCAGGGTGATCTGCTTGACCTCGGAAGGCTCCTTGCCCAGCAGGGATGGGACCTGCTGAGAGATGTACTCATGGCTGGTGCCGTGGAAGCCGTAGCGGCGGATGCCGTACTCCTTGGCTACCTCGCGGTTGATCGCGTAGTTCGCGGCAGACTCAGGCATGTTGGCGAAGAAAGCGGTATCGAACACGGCCACATGAGGCACGTTCGGCAGCAGCTCCTGGGCGGTTTCGATGCCCTCGATGTTCGCTGGGTTGTGCAGGGGTGCCAGCGGGATGAGCTTCTTCAGGCGCTCAATCACATCGCCCTCGACCAGCTGCGGAGCAGCGAACTCTTCCCCACCGTGCACCACGCGGTGACCCACTGCGATGAGGTCCAGGTCCTGCGGACCCACGTTCTTCTCGCTCATCATGAGGAAGGCGCGCTTGAGGCCAACGGCGTGGGAGGCAACGGCGCTGGTATCTTCCTGCTTCTCGCCGTTGATCTTCACCCTCACCAGGCCGGTTGGCTCGCCGATCTTCTCCACCAGGCCGGAGACCAATGGTTCATCGGTGGCAGCTGCGTTGGGATCCAGAACCTGGAACTTGATGGAGCTGGAACCGGAGTTCAGGACGAGTGCGTATTGGGTAGACATAGTGCTACTCCTTCTTTTCTGCTCATTGTGCTTTTTGTAAAAGCGTTTTAGTGCTGGCTAATGATTATCAGTTTTCAGCGGGCTATTCGTGCTGAATGCACATTACTGCCCGCTGAACTAGCGGATTTACTTAGCCTGGATAGCGGTGATTGCCACAGTGTTTACAATGTCCGGCACGGTAGCTCCGCGGGAGAGGTCGTTGACTGGCTTGTTCAGTCCCTGCAGGATTGGGCCCACTGCCAGCGCATCGGCGGTGCGCTGCACTGCCTTGTAGGTGATGTTGCCGGTGTTCAGATCGGGGAAGATGAACACGGTGGCCTTGCCCGCCACATCAGAGCCGGGGAGCTTCTTCTGTCCAACTGATTCCACCACTGCGGCATCGAACTGCAGCGGTCCATCGATGGAGAGCTCTGGGTTGTTCTGCTGTGCCAGCTCGGTGGCCTTGACCACGGATTCCACGTCTTCACCAGTGCCGGAGGCACCGGTTGAGTAGGAAAGCATGGCCACCTTTGGCTCGATTCCGAACTGCTTGGCGGTCTGTGCAGACACTGCGGCGATCTCCGCAAGCTGTTCTGGCGTCGGGTTAGGATTCACGGCGCAGTCACCGAATGCCCACAGCACACCGTCCATGACCATGAGGAAGATGGAGGAGACCACGGAGGAACCGGGGGCGGTCTTGATGATCTGGAAGGAAGGCTTGATGGTGTGCGCGGTGGTGTGCGCTGCACCGGAAACCATGCCATCGGCCAGACCCTTGTGCACCATCATGGTGGCGTAGTGGCTGATGTCCTTCATGGTTTCGCGGGCTTCATCCACGGTCATGCCCTTGTGCTTGCGCAGCTCGGCGAAATCCTGGGCGAACTCTTCCAGCTGATCGCCGGAGGTGGGGTCATCCAGGGTGGCGGCCTCGATGTTCAGGCCCAGCTCCTGGGCGCGGGACTTCATGGACTCAGGGTCACCCAGGATGGTCAGTTGGCATACTTCGTCTTCCAGCAGCTGGTGCGCAGCCTGGAGGATGCGGTCATCATCGCCCTCGGGCAGCACGATGTGTGCCTGGCGCTGGCGGGCTTCCAGGATGAGGTTGCGCTCGAAGAGCTCTGGACCCACCTTCTGCTCGCGGCGGTTCAGCTCTGCTGCCTGTGTGAAGTTCACCTGGTGCTCGCCGGCGGCATCCTGCGCGTCCAGCAGTGCATAACCGGCTACGGAGTAACCCATGCGCTCAAGACGATCGTTAAGAATGCTGATGTGTTCAATATCTGCCTCGCCTGCACCCACGAGCACCAGGTTGGCGCCGGTGGCATCAGCCAAGCGAGCATCGTTAACGGGAGCGCCGGATCCCACCAGCAGGCTGGAGTCAGCCTGCAGTGCAGCGTCCAGGTAATCGGAGAATTCTCCGGTCACGGGGTCTACGTTGGAGAACAAATCCTGGGCATTATCCGCTGCCTGCAGAATGTCTTCCCGGCGGGTGGTGGCGCTAGCTACTGGGGTGAGGACCGTGCGAATGGTGGGCTGTTGTGCGGAAGTCACAGGTAAGTGCCTTTCAGGTGGGATAGTGCAGGTTAGCAATTGTCTTTCCCATTGTGCCTGAGCTCACCCTATCCTTCATCTACTCCCGATGATTCGCGTGCGAATACGCAGGTGCCAGCACCTTTTCTTCGCTGTCTCCCGGCTCTGCTTCGCCCAGGTTTTCGGCTGGATTGGTCGTCCGTGCGGCCCGTTCTCCCAGCAATTTCCGACGCCGCGTCAGCACCAGAGCCACGATTCCCAAGGCTGCCACTACGGCGATAGCGATGCTCACCTCATTGGAGGCCGCCAGCAAGCGCGGGATGTTGATGAGCATCAGCAGCCCACCAACGAAACCGCCGAGGATCTGCGGCTTGATCTTGGTGACCAGCCACGCGGCCAGGGGAGCGGCGATTACGCCACCGATCAGCAGTCCCACCACGGGCCGCCACACTTCCTGCAATTCCCCGGCCAGGCCGAAGATGAAGCCGAGGGAAGCCGCCACGGACACCAGGAACTCGGAGGCGCTGACAGTACCGATGATCTTGCGCGGTTCTGCCTTACCCAGGCCCATCAGGGTTGAGGTGGTCACGGGACCCCAGCCGCCGCCACCGGAGGCATCCAGGAATCCGCCGCCCAGTCCCAGCACGCCCAGGCTCAGCTTGGACTTGCGCGTGGGAGCGCCACCCGGGCCGTAGCCCTTCGCGGTGTTTTCCGCTGCCTGCGTGCGGTTCCACGGCAGGAGGAAGGAGCGCAACATCACGTAGAAGCCCAGCAGTGCGAGTATCGCGGTGATCACCGGCTTGGCGGCATCGGTGGAGAGGTTGGAGAGCAGCGTGGCGCCGAAGAACGCGCCGATGGCTCCCGGCACACCGAGGAAGAACACGGTGGGCCAGTGCACGTTGCGCAGCTTCCAGTGCGATGCACCCGAGGCGAACGTGGTGCCCATCTCAGCGAAGTGCACAGCCGCGGAGGCGTGGGCGGGAGTCAGCCCGGAAAACAGCAGGACGGTGGTTGCGGTGACACCGAAGGCCATGCCCAACGCGCCATCCACCAGTTGCGCCAGTAGTCCGGCGATGGCGAAGAGAAATAGCTTGTACATCGTTGATCGAATCCTTAAGTTTTTAAGTGAGCTTGCGCTCTATAACTCCCGCGAGTGCAGTGCCCAGTGGCCTGCCGTAGCTCGCGTTGGGGACACCGCTTTCCACGGCCATGTCCCAGAGTTTTCCGGGGGCAACAAACAACGGAATCACGTGGGTGGGCCCGTTTTCTGCGCAGTACGCGCGCAGTCCGGCGACTCCCCTATCCACACCTTTTCCGGTGGCAAAGAGAGCCGAGCAGGGCATTCGTAGGGTCTCCCCCACTTTTTCGGCGAGCTCACGGACGGCTTGGTTGGCCGCCTCATCGCTGGAGCCCACTGCGTAGATGGCAAGATTTTTCGACGCCACCCCTGCCGTTTTCACTTGGTTCACAAGGATTTCAGCGATGTCCCCTCCGGTGCCCAGGGTGCTGGTCAAGCGGATGGTGATTCCCGTCTTTTCGGCGGTTTCTGCCACCACGGCGGGGACATCATGGCGCGCGTGGAATGCATCTGTGAACAGCAGTGGAATCACGTCCACGTGGCTGTGTCCACTCGCGGCCAGAACCCGCGCCTGGTTTTCCAGGGTGCGCGGGGAAAAGTCGAGAAAGGCTGCGTGAGCTCCCACTTCATCGGCCACCTGGTGGATGGCCGCGTCCGCCAATGGGTGCCTCGACCCATGGGCCAGCACGATTCGGGGAGTGTTCACGTCTGCGCGCCTTTTAGTCGATCAGACCGGCGGTCACGGTGTCACCCGTGCCCGGCTGGATGAGAAGGAAACTGCCCACCCGGCCGCCGCGGCGGTAGGACTCGAAGGGCAGTGGCTCGGCCACGGTGATGCGCACGCGAGCGATGTCATTGAGCACCAGCTCTTCAGAGGTGCCCTGGGGTGCATCGATGCGCTCGATCACTTCATCAACGCGGGCGCGCACGGTGGCGCTGCCGTAGCGCAGCAGCACGTTTCCGCGCAGGCGCACGGGGGTTTCCGAAAGGTGGAAGACCGTGGCGGTGAGCTGATTGGTGGGCTCGGGCACGTCTGAACCAGCGATGATGTCACCGCGGGAAAGATCAATCTCCCGATCCAGGCGGATCACCACGGACTGTCCACGCTCTGCACGATCCAGCTCACCGTCCGGAGAGTCGATGCCCTCCACCACTGCCTCGCGGCCACCGGCGGAGATGGTCTCCCCCACGGCAACGGCTCCGGCAGTGATGCGTCCGGCATAGCCGCGGTAATCGGTGGCGTGCTCGCGGATCACCATTTGGATGGGGAAACGCAGCTCGCGTTCCACTCCCTGGTTTTCCGCGCCTGGGGTGGCTTCTTCCAGGATCTCCAGCACGGAGGGGCCTTCGTACCACGGGGTGTTGGAGGATCGCTCCACCACGTTATCGCCCAACAATGCACTGGTGGGCACGATATCCACGTGGTTGAGCTCCAGCTCGCCAGTCAGCTGGGTGATATCTGCTGCCACGTTATTGAAGACTTCTTGGGAGAAATCCACGGCGTCGATCTTGTTCACGGCCACCACCACGTGGGAGATCTTCATCATGGCTGCAACGCGCAGGTGACGACGGGTCTGCTCGGTCACGCCGTTGCGGGCGTCGATAAGAACGATGACCAATTCAGAGGTGGAAAGTCCCGTCACCGTGTTGCGGGTGTACTGGACGTGACCGGGGGTGTCCGCGAGGATAAAGCTGCGCTTATCCGTGGCGAAGTAGCGGTAGGCCACGTCGATGGTGATGCCCTGCTCGCGCTCGGCGCGCAGGCCATCGACCAGTAGGGAGAGGTCAGGGTTGTCCAAGCCCTTGGCCGCAGAGACGCGCTCCACGGACTCGTACTGATCCGCGAGGATGGACTTCGTGTCGTAGAGCAGACGGCCCACAAAGGTGGACTTGCCGTCGTCTACGGATCCGGCCGTGCACAGGCGCAGGGTGGGCAGAGCGGTCATCAGAAGTAACCTTCCTTCTTGCGGTCTTCCATGGAAGATTCGGAGAGCTTGTCATCGGCGCGGGTAGCGCCTCGCTCGGTGGTGGTGGATGCGCGGATCTCGTCGATCACGTCGTCGATGCTGGTGGCTTCGGAAAGCACGGCACCGGTGCAGCTCATGTCACCCACGGTGCGGTAGCGCACGGTCTTGGTGACCAGCTCTTCGCCTTCCTTCGGGCCGCCCCACTCGCCGGCGGTGAGCCACATGCCACCGCGCTCGAAGACCTCGCGCTGGTGGGAGTAGTAAATACCGGGAACCTCTACCTCACGGTCGCGGATGTAGTCCCAGATATCGGCTTCGGTCCAGTTAGAGATGGGGAACACGCGAATGTTCTCGCCGGCCTGGTGACGGCCGTTGTACAGACCCCACAGTTCGGGGCGCTGGCGGCGGGGATTCCAGCCGCCGAAGGAATCGCGCACGGAGAATACCCGCTCCTTGGCGCGCGCCTTCTCCTCATCGCGACGGGCACCACCGAGCACTGCGTCATAGTTCTGCTCTTGGATGGTCTCCACCAGAGGAACCGTCTGCAGCGGGTTGCGCGTACCGTCCGGACGCTCCTGCAGCACGCCGGAATCAATCCAGTCCTGCACGTGAGCCACGCGCAGGTTCACGCGTGGATCGGCAGCGATCTTGTCCCGGAACTCGATGACTTCCGGGAAATTGTGGCCGGTATCCACGTGCAGCAGCTCGAAGGGAACGGCAGCTGGGGCGAAGGCGCGCTTGGCCAGCTCTAGCACCACCACGGAATCCTTACCGCCGGAGAAAAGCAGTGCAGGGCGGTCGAACTGGCCGGCCACCTCGCGCAGGATCTCGATGGATTCCGCCTCCAGCGAGGCCAGGTGTGGGGAAAGTACAGAGGTCTGAGTAGTCATTAGGTGTGTAGCCCGCATTCTGTCTTGTTGGAGCCAGCCCAGCGGCCGGAGCGTGGATCTTCGCCTTCGGCAACGGGGAGGGTGCACGTGGCACAGCCGATGGAGGGGTAACCCTGGGTGGTCAGTGGGTGGATGATCAGGTCGTGGTCGTGGATGAAGTTGTTCACGTCTTCGTCCGTCCAGTCCACGATCGGGTTGATCTTCAATCGCCCGGTTCGGTCCACTTCCAGCACTGGCGTGTTGGCGCGCAGTTCGCTATCTACCCGACGCACCCCGGTGATCCATGCCTCGAAGGGATCCAGCATGCGAGCCAGCGGTTCCACCTTCCGCATGCGGCAGCACGCGGTGTTATCGCGCAGGTAGAGATCCTTGCCGTACACCTCGTCTTGTTCCTTGCGGCTCAAGGTGGGCGTGATGTTGGTCAGCGGCAGGCTGTAGCGCTCTTGGACGTTGTCCCTGGTCTGCAGGGTTTCCTCGAAGTGGTAGCCGGTGTCCAAGAACACCAGCTCGGCATCTTCGAGGCGACCTTCGGAGAGCTCCGCGAGGATGGTGTCCTGCATGGACATGGTCACGGCAACGGTGCCGGGCACATGCTCGTGGATCCAGTCGAAGATCTCTTCAGCCGTGGCGTTTTCCAGCTTCTCGTTCCACGTGGAGACCAGCTCTTCGTGAACCCGACGCTGCTCCTCGCTCAACGGCGTAGTTCTGGTGGTATCACCCGGAGGGCTCACCGCGGGATCGCGGTAGTCATCCGCGTCCGTGGTGCGTCGACTACTGCCGATGAATCCTCCGCCCTTAAGGCCGGAGGCATCTGCAAAGTTCATGCGTTCCTCTCATCACGTCGTGGAAAAATTCGTACAGACCAATCTGTCTGTTTGCTTGGGCACAACAGTAGACCAATCGGTTCAGTTCTACAATTGGAATTCGCGAAAATTAGCCTGTGCTGCGCTTTGAATAGACCGATTAGTCCATCACCCTGCGCAACCAGGTTTGCCGCGGTTTTATTTCAGGTTGAGATGCCCGTGGAATTTCACCGAGAACACCCGCAGGCATTCGCGGCACTGCCAGGCGTTATCAGTTTCCGCATCCGGAAACAGGTTCTCCGACATGCAATAAGGACAGTTATTCACTGTGGCTCGACGGCCATTGGGATGGCCTTCCTTGCCGCCGATCTCCTTATTTACCGAAGGCAAGGAGTCCTCATCGGGGACGCTCATACCAGCAGCTCCTCATCGGCGCGGACAACCCATTCGCCGAATGATTCCCCGGTTTCCCGGCCAGCCTTGAAGTTCTCCACCACGCGCACCACGTAATCCCCCAGGTCAGCGGAGAACACGTTGTTGCCGCGGAGCTTCCTGCCGAATCCCGCACGCATGCCGACCGCGCCGCCCAGGTGCACCTGAAAACCTTCCACGCGCTCGCCATCGTCAGTAGTGAGGATCTTGCCGGACAGGCCGATATCCGCCACCTGCGTGCGCGCACAAGAGTTGGGGCAGCCGTTCAAGCTGATCTTGAGGGGCACATCAAGATCGCCCAGGCGCTCTTCCAGTTCGTCAACCAGCGTGATTGCCCGCTGCTTGGTCACCACGTGTGCCAGCTTGCAGAACTCCAGGCCGGTGCAGGAGATAATGTCCCGCCTAAACGCGCTCGGATTAGCGCTGAACCCCATCACCTCTAGCTCTTCGGCCAGCAGTTTCGCGTTTTCTTGCGTCAGATCCAGGAACAGCAGCTCCTTGTCCGGGGTGGTGCGCAAGCGGGTAACACCGTACTTATCCGCCAGGTCAGCCAGCTGTTGCAGCTGCTCGCCATCGGTGTGACCCACGGTGGGCTTCACACCCAGGTAGAACTTGCCGTCCCGCTGCGGGTAAAGACCCACGTGATCGCGGTAGCCGGGAGCCACCTCTGGCGCTGGGCCATCGAGGAGTTTCTTACCCAGGTATTCGTCTTCCAGCACCTGTCGGAACTTTTCAACTCCCCAGTCCGCAACCAGGAACTTCAGGCGGGCGCGGTTGCGCACCTTGCGGTAACCGTAATCGCGGAAGATCCCCACCACTCCAGCCCAGGTTTCCGCCACGTCTTCCAGTGGCACCCAGGCGCCGAGGCGCTGTGCCAGCATCGGGTTGGTGGACAAGCCGCCGCCGACCCAGACGTCAAAACCAGGACCATGCTCGGGGTGTTCGGAACCAATGAAGGCCAGGTCCTGGATCTCGTGGGTGATGTCCTGGCGCAGGTTGCCGGAAATGGCGGACTTGAACTTGCGGGGGAGGTTTCCGAATTCCGGGCGGGTCAAGTAGTTCTCTTTGATGTCCATGAGTGCCGGGGTGCCGTCGATGATCTCATCTGCGGCAATTCCCGCCACGGGTGAACCCAGAATCACGCGGGGCACATCGCCACAGCCGAAGCGGGTATCCAGACCCACGGTTGCCAGCCGGTCCCAGATCTCGGGAACGTTTTCCACGGCAATCCAGTGCAGCTGCACGTTTTGCCGGTCGGTGAAGTCCGCGGTTCCACGTGCGAACTCGCTGGAGATTTCCCCGATGGTGCGCAGACCCTCGGTGCTCACCTGGCCGCCGTCGAGGCGAATGCGCATCATGAAGTAGTTGTCTTGCAGTTCCGCGTTGCTCAGCGTGGAGGTTTGGGTTCCATCCAGGCCCTGCTTGCGCTGCGTGTACATACCCACCCACTTGAGGCGGGGCGCGAGATCCTCCGGAGGAATGGAGGCGAATCCCTGCTTGGAGTACGTTTCGCGCACGCGGCTCATCACGGCAATGCCCGGATCCTCCTGCTTGATCCGCTCATCGTCATTGAGGGGGTCGGTTCCATCGACCAGCCATTGCCCTTGTGGGCGGGGCTTGCGCTTGGCAGTAGTCATCGTCGCCTTTCCAGGTGTTTCCTAGACCAATCTGTCTATCGAATGCCCACAATAGACCGCTCGGTTCATCTAATCAAGGCAGCCGAGACTTGCCACTCCTAGACCACTCTGTCTATAGTTCAGCCCTAGTGTGTACAGTGCTGGTTTCAGTACGGTTAACCTAAGAACTAATAACCGAAGAACCATCCATTTCCCCAAGCAAAAAGGAACCCATGGCTGACAATCGCCCGCTCCGAGTAGCCGTCATCGGCTCCGGCCCCGCCGGAATCTACGCCTCCGATGCCCTGACCAAGTCAGATCAGGACGTTGCAGTGGACATCTACGAGCGCATGCCGGCCCCCTTCGGCCTCATTCGCTATGGCGTGGCACCCGATCACCCCCGCATCAAGGGCATCATCAAGTCCCTGCACAAGGTGCTGGACAAGCCGGAAATTCGTCTGTTTGCCAACGTCAACGTGGGCGTGGACATCACCCTCGATGAGCTCAAGCAGTATTACGACGCCGTCATCTACGCCACCGGCGCAACCGACGACCGCGAACTTAATCTCCCGGGTGGCGAGCACACCATCGGCGCCGGAGAGTTCGTCGGCTTCTACGATGCCAACCCAGATTTCGAGCCTTCCTGGGACCTGCAGGCCGATTCCGTGGCAGTCATCGGCGTGGGCAATGTGGGTCTGGACGTGGCTCGCGTACTGGCCAAGACGGGTGACGAACTCCGCGTCACGGAAATCCCCGACAATGTCTATGACTCCCTCAAGGACAACCAGGCCAAGGAAGTCCACGTGTTCGGCCGTCGCGGCCCGGCACAGGCAAAGTTCACGCCTTTGGAGCTCAAGGAACTCAACCACTCGGACACCATCGAGGTAGTGGTTAATCCAGAGGACATTGACTACGACCAAGGCTCGGAAGAAGCGCGTCGTTCATCAAAGATCCAGGACATGGTCTGCACCCTGCTAGAGCAGTACGCTATCGCGGAACCAAAGGGCGCGCCACACAAGCTCTACCTGCACTTCTTCGAGTCTCCGCACGAGGTGAAGACCGACGAGAGCGGCAAGGTCACCGCCTTGGTCACCGAGCGCACCCAGCTCACGGGTGATGGTCGCGTCGAGGGCACGGGTAAGTTCACCGAATGGCCCGTGGGTGCTGTCTACCGCGCTGTGGGTTACAAGTCTGACCAGCAAGCTGACCTGCCATGGGACGAACGGGAAAACGTGCTGCCCAACGTGGGTGGACGCGTGCTCACTGAAGGCCCCACCGCAGACGGCATCGCCGGCGTGCCTGGATCCGCTGATCCCGAGGCAGAAAAGCGCGAGCGCCTCCCGGGCGTGTATGCCACCGGTTGGATCCGCCGTGGCCCAGTGGGCTTGATCGGTAACACCAAGGGCGATGCCAACGAGGCAGTGGCCAACCTGCTGGAGGATTACGCCGCGGGCATCGGCTTTGCCCCCGCCACCCCAGAGCTGGAAGCGGTGGACGAGTTCCTCAAGAGCAAGGGAATCACCTTCACCACCTGGAACGGCTGGTACGCGCTGGATAAGCACGAACGCGAGCTGGGCGAGGCCGAAGGTCGCGAGCGCAAGAAGGTTCGCGACTGGGACGAAATGGTTAAGTTCTCTCAAGATAACTAAACCAAGAGACTTCAGCCCCGCTACAATCTTTTCCTATGACGCAGCCGGATATGCAGACGCCCAAGATTCACCTCACAGGCCGAGCACTACTGAACATGACCCCGCAGCAGGTGCATGCGCTGTACAAACTGCGCGTTGATATTTTCGTCAGCGAGCAGCGTGCACCCTTCGCGGAGATCGACGATGTGGATATTCACCCGAATACCCAGCACATTCTGGCCTATGTGCACCCCGGCTCCGGGCCAGATTTCCCCTTCGGAGCCCCTGACCCCGCCAGCCCCCTGCGCTTGGTCGGCACAGCCCGCATCTACGGCCAGCCAGAAGAACAGCACATTGGCCGCCTGTGTGTGAGCTCGGATATGCGCGGATTCGCCATCTCCCGGCAGATCATCGATGAAGCCCTCGACGTATGCCGTGGACGCGCCGCTGCACTGGACCCTTCCACGCAGAAGGCAGTGGTGAAGATCGAGGCGCAGGCTCACCTCACGGAGTTCTACCGCAGCTACGGCTTCGAGCCGATCGGCGAGGAGTTCGACGTGGATGGCATCCGCCACGTAGAAATGCACCTGCAGCTGGACTAGTTCCCGCTCACTCTCACCGGTTCTGCTTTCCCGCAGGGCCGGTTTTTTGAGGTCTTGTCCTGCCCGAGACTATCATTTCCCCATGGCCACTAGCGCATCCGACCTCTTAGAATCACGCATTTTGCTCTACTACTGCTTCACCCCGATCGAAGATCCCATCGCGGTGATGCTGTGGCAGCGCACCCTCTGTGAGCAGCTCGGACTCACCGGCCGCATCATCGTGAGCAAGCACGGAATCAACGGCACGGTCGGCGGCAAGCTGGGCAGCTGCAAGCAGTACACGCGCAAGACCCGCGAGTACCCAGGCTTTGCCCGCATGTCATTCAAGTGGTCCGAGGGTGGCGCGAAGGACTTCCCCAAGCTCTCCGTCAAGGCGCGCGATGAGATCGTGGCCTTCGGCTCCCCCGATGAGATCAAGGTGGATGCCAATGGCATTGTCGGTGGCGGCACACATCTGAAGCCAGAAGCGGTGAACAAGCTGGTGGAAGAGCGCGGCGATGAAGTGGTGTTCTTCGACGGACGCAACGCCATGGAAGCGGAGATCGGCAAGTTCAAGAACGCCATCGTCCCCGATGTGAACACCACGCATGACTTCATCGCCGAGCTGGAATCCGGCAAATACGATGACCTCAAGGACAAGCCAGTGGTCACCTACTGCACCGGTGGCATCCGTTGCGAGATCCTCTCCTCGCTGATGAAGAACCGCGGTTTCAAAGAGGTGTACCAAATCGACGGTGGCATCGTCCGCTACGGCGAAAAGTTTGGAGATCAGGGCCTGTGGGAGGGCTCACTGTATGTCTTCGATAAGCGCATGCACATGGAGTTTTCCAATGATTCCAAGCAGCTGGGACACTGCATTCACTGTGAGGCGCCCACGAACCTGTTCCACAACTGCATCAACGAGGAGTGCCGCAAGCAGCAGCTCATGTGCGATGACTGTGCCTCCAACCCCGCCACCGCACACTGCGGGCGCGCGGAATGCGCAGAAGTTGGAGCGCAGATGGCGGCTAGCTCTCTCTAACCTCCACCAGGCGGGCGGCTGCCCCGGCGCGATCGCGCGCCAGTTCCACTGATTCAGCAGTGGAAATAGCCACGCCCATTCGGCGTCGAAGATAAGAAACGGGCTTGCCGAACAGGCGCACGTCAGTCTCCGGGAGGCTCAGCGCCTGGGCCAGCCCGCCATAGGTCACGGGGCCTTCGCTCTGCACGCCGTAAATCACGGCGGAGGCACCCGGGGAGACCAGGGTGGTATCGATGGGCAGGCCCAGGATCGCGCGCGCATGCAGGGCGAACTGGCTCAGGCGCTGCGAGCCCATGGTGACCATGCCGGTGTCATGCGGGCGGGGGCTGACCTCGGAGAAGTAGACGTCATCGCCCTTCACAAACAGCTCCACCCCGAAGACTCCGCGCCCACCTAGAGCGCTGGTCACGCGGGCTGCCACGCTGCGGGCGTTATCCCACGCGATCTCGCTCATGGCCGCAGGCTGCCAGGATTCCACGTAATCCCCGCGGTCTTGGCGGTGGCCGATGGGCTCGCAGAACCACGTGGCATCGCGGCCGGTCTCTGGGTCGATGGACCGCACGGTGAGCAGCGTGATCTCGTAATCAAACGGGATGAACTGCTCCACGATCACCCGCTGGTTGCTCACCCGCGCGCCGCGCATGGCCGCATCCCAGGCATCCGGTAGTTCATCCACGTTTCCCACGTAGCTCTGTCCCTTGCCGGAGCTGCTCATCAGTGGCTTCACTACGCAGGGGAATCCCACTTCTTCCGCGCCGCGGTACAGCTCATCATAGGTCGAGGCGAAGCTATACGCGCTGGTGGGAAGGCCCAGCTCTTCGCTCGCGAGCGTGCGGATGCCCTCGCGGTCCATCGTCAGCCGAGCCGCGCGAGCAGCGGGCACCACCGTAGCCAACTCGGCCTCCTCGATGCGCTCCAACTCATCGGTGGCCAGGGATTCGAGCTCCGGGATGATGAAATCCGGGCGTACCTTTTCCACCAATTCTCGCAACTCAGTGGCGTTGGTCATATCGATGACGTGCGCGTGATTGGCCACGTGATGCGCCGGCGCCCCCAGGTAACGATCCGCCGCGTGCACCTCCACACCCAGCCGCTGCAGCTCAATGCTCACTTCGCGGCCGAGTTCTCCCGATCCAAGCAGCAACACCGTGGTGGCGTTTTCTGACAGCGGGGTACCGATGTTTTCAGGGGTGTACATGGGCTTCCATGCTACTCCCACGCCACGTTCTCGAGGCACACCCCGTGGGCCTGCGCGTTCGCCTCCACGATGTCCCGCAGGTATTCCGTTTGCTGCTGGTAGGTGGCGGCAAAGCGCTCGTCCTGCACGTACATCCGCGCCAGGATCACCTGCTTGGCATAAGAGCACGGGTACCAGCGGTCCACGGTGGCTTTATGTTGTTCTGCCAATTCGTTCGCGCGCGTGCTTCCTGGTTCGACGCCACCCTCCGCCGCCTCAACCAAGTCCTTCGCCAACTGCTCATTGGCGGCCTTGGTGGCAGCCCAGTCATCTTTGTTCATGGACTTGGCCACGCGCTGGGACTGCTCCCATTCTTCAGTGTTTCCCCAGCGCTGTTCAGCTTCAGCTTGGTATTCCGGGTCCCAATCGGGTCCGAGGATGTTCTTGATTTGTTGGGTGTTCATGTTCTCGCTCATGTTCTCCTCCTGGAGTTCCAACAGTTCCTCGACCGCGCGCATCATGCGCTGCACGTTGCCGAGTCGCTGCGTGAGTAGTTGCTTCTGCCGGACAAGGTGAGTGCGGAGATCTGCGCCACTTTCCAGCGCCTCGGCGATCTGGTTCAGGGGCATTCCAGCTTCCCGGTACATGAGAATCAGCTGACCCCGTTCCATATCCTCGGGCGTGTAGAGGCGATAGTTCCCATAGGTTCGCCACCCTGGGGAGAGCAGCCCGATGTGATCCCAGTGGTGCAGCGTGCGCACGCTCACTCCCAGGAAATCGGCCGCTTCGCCAACGGTGAGTTCAACTTGTTCCGACATGACTCCAGAGTTTTCAGTATGACGCTGCGTGAGGGTCAAGACCATAGCCTGCCCTTGCTAGATTAGCGCTGGCTGGAGCGCAATAATGAGAAGTATGAGCGCTTCCAATTCTCCGCTGTCCTGCTCCCGTCGCCAATTCTTCCGCGGGGTCGCCCTCGCTTCCGCCGCAACCGCCTCCGGTGCGCTCTTGGCAGCGTGTGCCGGTGACAAAGTGGTGGCCAAGGCCGCGAAGGCCGATATCCCGGTGGGCGATGCCACCATTATCGACGGATGGATCATCAGCCACCCCACCGAATCCGAGTACACCGCGTTCTCGACAGTGTGCCCGCACGCCAATGGCACCATCGACAAGATCGAGGACTTCGAGGGCACCACCGTGGCCACGTGCCCCAAGCACGGATCCCGCTTCGATGTCGCCACCGGTGACGTGGTGGAGGGCCCATCCCGCGATCCCCTCACCGCGGCCAAGTCCGTGTCTACGAACGGCGATTCTGTGGAAGTGTCAGACTAACGTCGCTCACCGCCGCGGCGAATTCCGCGTCGTGGCAGGTCCACAGCACGGCTTTGTCACCGTGGCTCACGTAGTCGCGCATCACTCGCGCTAGCCACTGGTACCCAGCCGTATCCAGCCCGACGGTCGGCTCATCCAGCAGCAGCACGTCTGGCTTCCTGACCAGGGCGCATGCCACCAGGAGCATGCGCCGTGCCGAGGCGGGCATGTCCAGCGGGTGTGCGTCGGCGTATTCCTGCAGCCCCACGAACTCCAGCGCTTCTCTTCCCGCTGCAGCTCCCCCGCCCAGCGAGACTTCGCGCAAGGCCGTGCGCTGCGTGATGGACTCATCCAACGCCGTGGGTGTCCAGCCCGCGCTGCTGACCTCCAGCAGACCACCGTGTTTCAGCAATCCCATTGCCGCCATGAGCAGGGATGTCTTCCCACAACCGTTGGGCCCAGCCAGGTGAACTATCTCTCCGGCGCGAACCTGCACGTCAAATGGCCCCAGCTCCGTGGCCCGGTGCACGCGCACCCCTTCCGCCCGGAGGAGCACTGGCTGATCCTCGCGCTGGCCTGCCTTGGCCTCAACCGCGCACACCGCAATATCCTCCCCTTGCCACGGTTCCAATTCACCGCTGGGAAGCAGGGTCAAGCACGATGCTGCCTCAGCAAAAAGCGGACCACACACGCGGTCATACACGGTCACCTCGCCAGAAAACGCGAGCAGGCTCTCCCGCAGAATCTCTACGGCTTCCGCGTCCAGCCCATCCGTTGGACAGTCCAGAACCAGCGCATCCGGCCTGGTCAGCAGTGCCGCTGCGATGGCCACCCGGCGGGTTTGCCCGGTGGACAACGTGGTGGGGTCTTGGCCAGCCACGTCCTCCAGCCCCCAGATGCGCAATGCGGAATCCACGCGCGCCCGCATGTCCTCCCGTGGCACCCCGCGCTGTTCCATCCCCACGGCCAGCTCTTCCTCCACAGTGGAGCGCAGCAGCGTGATGTGCGCGGCGGCATTATTGCCCACCCAGGCGGCACCGGTGGATTCGGCTAACTGCCAGGAATGCTCGGTAATCCCTGTGCCGGAGGGCGCCCAAATGTGCGTGATCACGGGGCCCATCCTAGGGCCCAGACAACTACTGCAGCGGTCAGCAGCAGCGCTCCCCAGCGCAGGAACTTCTCCACCGCGGAATCCGCCACGGGATGCAACACCGTGCGCGGCCCCCGCTCCCCCACTCCCAGGTGCTGCAAGGGCCGGGCGCGCTGGGCAGCATCGTCCACCAAACCCACGATCAGCGGCAACACCAGATGCGCCTTCGCGCGGATTCCGGAGGTATCGATCCCTCGGGATTGATGCACCTGCTGGATTGTCTGCAGCCTTTGCCGCGCCATGGGATACAGACGCACCGTGGAGCCCACCACGTAAAGCAGAGGTGCTGGCACCCGCGGCTGCAGCGCACGCATCAGCCGATCCACGTCCACCTTGCTCATCCCCAGCAGCGCCACGGCAGTCACCGCCAGAAACCTGATCCCCAAGTGCAGTGCTGTGCTCAGGCCATCGCGCGTGATGATCCACCATCCCAGCTCCTGGCCGAAAGGCGCGTACATCAGCACAAACCCGAGACACGCAGGCAGACCAATGGCGAGGGTCGGGAGGAGAACACGACGTGGCGTCGATAAGAAGACCGCCCCCACAACCACCGCGGAAAGGATCCACGAATCCACGGCCAGCACCATGATGGCTGCGCAGGCCGCGAACGTGAGGGGGGTCAGTGGATTCATGAGACGGGGGCGAAGGTCCTCAGGGTGCGTTGGGGCAGGGCGCGGATGACCGCGAAGATCACGCTGAACACGATGAGTTTATCCAGCGGGTCGGAGGTCCACGATTGGAGGAATACGGCGGTGAGGGTCTCGAAGCCGAGGGAGCGGTAGAAGCTCACCAGCAGGCCGGTGCCCGTGCCCGCGGTGCCGCCGAAGATGAAGCTGGCCACGGGTGCGGAGAGCAGCGCGGTGAAGAAACCGATCACCAGGGCTGCCAGCGCGATGCGCCACCATGAGCCCCTCCACCAGCGGCGGAGCAATCCTGCGGCCAGTCCCACGAATGCGTAGGCGGCGGCGAAGGGGATCACGGTGGGGTTGAATGTGCCCCACACCAGCGCGGAAAGCACGCCCGTGACCAGGCCTGCGGCGGGCCCGGCCAGCGCACCCACTAGGACAGTGCCGAAGGAGTCGAAGTACAGCGGCAGCGGCAGGCCCATGGTGCCGATCACCTGTCCCACCACGATGTTCAGCGCCAGCGCCACGGGCATCAAAGTCAGCGTGCGCACGGGTAGGCGCGGGATGATGGCGATAAGCGCCAGGATGGCTGGGGCCACAAATCCCACCAAAGCGATGGCTGAGCTGCGCGAATCCGCGAGCGCGTCCCAGTTGGAATCCGTGGGTTGGGAGAGCACCAAGTAGAGCCAGGTGGCCGCGATGATGATGCCGGAAATTGCCAGCAGTGCGCGGGAAATGGTGGGTGACATGGTTTCCTTTGGTCGCGAAAGGAGGCGCCCCTATGTCACCTCGGGGCAGGAAGTTTTTGCAGGGTTATCGTGCGCCAATCCGGGGCGTTCGTCAAGTCCGCTGGAGAGCAAGGTTGACAGACAGAGCGGTCTAGTGTTTGCTGTTTCTTGAGCAACCGGTTCACGCCACCCACCTTCTGGAGCCCCGGACAAGGTGAACGGTCGAGCGTGAACATAGCAGGGGAATCCGGTGAGAAACCGGAGCTGTCCCGCAACGGTATGCGCACGTCGTCCGGGGTTTTTCCTCGCTTCGCTGCGCTAAGTCCGAATGCCTGCCGGTAGCCGCCACACAGACATCGAATGACGAGGATCAGACTCATGAATTTTCACGCCACCATCGCCGGGGTCCCACGCATTGGCCCCGATCGCGAACTCAAAAAAGCGCTCGAGACCTACTGGAAAGACTCTTCCACCGGTCGCAGCCTGGCCTCCACGGCCACCCAACTGACCAACAACTACACCAACGCTGTTTTGGCAGCCGGTGTGGATGCGGTTCCGTTTTCTGGTCGTTCTTTTTACGACGCCACCCTGGACACCTCCGCCCTTCTCGGCGTGCTGCCAGAGCGCGTTCAGGACATCGCGGATCACGACAATGACGGCCTACCAGCGTTCATCGACCGCTACTTCGCTACCGCCCGCGGCACCTCGGAATTGCCCGCCTCCGCGATGACCAAGTGGTTCGACACGAACTACCACTACATCGTGCCGGAGCTCTCCGCATCCACCACGTTCAGCTTGGATGATTCCGCGTTCCTGGAGGATGTGTCCGACCAGATCAAGCGCGTGGGCACTGCTGTGCGTCCCGTGCTGGTGGGGCCGTTGACCTACCTGAGCTTGGCGCGCACCACGGATGGCTCTTCTGCGCTTTCTCACCTTGATGAATTGTTTGCCACTTACGCTCGCCTGCTGCCGCGCATCGCTGACCGCGGTGTGGAGTGGTTGCAGCTGGATGAGCCCACGCTGGTGACCGAAGTGGATGCTGCCGTGCTGGAACAGGTACGCGCTGGCTACGAAAAGCTGTCTGCTGCTTCTGGCTTGAAGCTGCTGGTGCAGACCTATTTCGGCGAGGGAGAGCAAGCTTTGCAGACTCTGAGCGGCACTGGTGTGGCCGCCATTGGCGTGGATCTGGTTGCGGGTAGCACCGAGCTGCCTTCCTGGACTGGTTCCGAGCTGCTGGTTGCTGGCGTGGTGGATGGCCGCAATGTGTGGCGCACCGATCTGGACGCAGCACTGGAGACTTTGCGCGGTTTGGCTGAGCGCGGCCCAGTTGCCGTTTCCACCAGCTGTTCTTTGCTGCACGTGCCGTACAACCTGGATCGCGAGGCGCAGTTGCGGGCCGAGCACCCCGAGGTTGTGGAGTGGCTGGCTTTCGGAACTGAGAAGATCCAGGAAGTCGCCGTGCTTTCCCGCGCGCTGCAGAGTGTTTCCACCCCTGCGGATGAAGCGGCCCTGGAGGCCTCCCGCAAGGCTATTGCCGCGCGTGCTGAGTCCCCGCTGACCCACAACTCTTCAGTTCGCAAGCGCACCGAGGCGATCACCGAAGAGCAGCGTCACCGCGATCCCGTGGCAAAGCGCCGCGAGGCTCAGGCCACCTCCCTAGACCTGCCTCCATTGCCAACCACCACCATCGGCTCCTTCCCACAGACCCAGGAGATCCGTGCTGCCCGTGCGAAGTTCCGCAAGGGTGACATCGACGTTGCCGCCTATGAGCAGGCGATGAAGGACGAGGTGGCGGATGTGATTCGTCGCCAAGAAGAGCTGGGCCTGGACGTACTGGTGCATGGTGAACCAGAGCGCAACGACATGGTGCAGTACTTCAGCGAGCAGCTGGAAGGTTACCTCTCCACTGAGTTCGCGTGGGTGCAGAGCTACGGTTCTCGCTGCGTTCGTCCGCCAATCATCTTCGGCGATGTACACCGCCCTGAGGCCATGACCGTCAACTGGTACAAGGCCGCGCAGGATCTCACGAACAAGCCAGTCAAGGGTATGCTGACTGGCCCCGTGACCATGCTGGCCTGGAGCTTCGTGCGCGATGACCAGCCACTCGGCGAAACCGCCGATCAGGTCGCGCTGGCGTTGCAAGACGAGATCGATGACCTCGTTGCCGCCGGAGCGCAGATCATCCAGGTGGATGAGCCTGCCATCCGCGAGCTGCTTCCGTTGCGCAAGGAAGATCAGCCGGCTTACCTCGAATGGGCCGTGGGCAGTTTCCGACTGGCCACCGCCTCTGCCCCGAACGAGGTTCAGGTGCACACGCACATGTGTTATTCCGAGTTCAACGAGCTGATCGATACCGTCAGCAACCTGGACGCAGACGTGACCAGCATCGAGGCAGCCCGCAACGGCATGCAGGTGCTCGAGGCACTGAAGACCGCAGGTTACGAACTCGGTGTGGGCCCCGGCGTGTGGGATATCCACTCCCCTCGCGTGCCTTCCCAGTCCGAGGTTGACGAGCTCCTTGCTTCCGCTCTGGATTCCGTGGATCCTCGCCTGCTGTGGGTCAACCCCGACTGTGGCTTGAAGACCCGCGGCTGGGATGAAACCACCGAGTCCCTGAAGGTGCTGGTTTCCGCCGCTCAGAAGGCACGTCAGAACGCTTAGGTTTCTGAGGTTCTAAAGTTCTGCGGTTCGAAAGGCATTCCGGATAGGCTCTAGAGCGATCGTGCTCTAGGGCTTTTTCGGTTGCAGGGGCTTTTCGCGGTGGTGAGGGCTTTTTCTCGGTTGCGTGTGCGGGGCTCTGTCGGATCCCCTCCGGAATCAAGCCACGGTCTGGTGTTCTCTATTCTGCGCTCGTTGATTCTCTTGGCGTCGGAGTCCGCGGCGTTCCTGCATCCGCTCCTCCCAGTTCTGGCGCCACCGGCCATCCAACGATTGCTTCGCCGGCCACTTGATCGGACCACCGGGCAACGTCACCACCACTGAACCATCCGGGAAAATCCAGTGATCTGCGCCTTGGGCGTCCATGATCACTTTCATCACCCCATCGGTCTTCCGATTGTGGCACTTTCGGCACAGCGCATGCAGATTTGCTGGAGTGGTTAGACCGCCCTGGTCGAATGGGATCCGATGGTCTAGATCGCATCGCGAGGCCGGAACCACGCATCCCGGTCCCCGGCACGTCCCATCCCGGCCGCGCACAAAGGCCGCCATCGCCTCCGGCACCTTGTATCCAGGGACGATCAACCCAGCCATCCCATCGCGCAGATCGCGCGGGCTATTGGTCTTCCCCGCGGCCACCAGATCCTTGATTCGGGCAACAGCCTGGGGAGAGAGTGCGCCGGCACCATCCATGACATCGGCATCGGCACCCTCGTTGGAATACACGTTGACCACCACGCGCGCGTCCACTTTCTCGCACACCAGCTTGAGTAGGGCATCCACGAGCGTGCACTCCTCTTTGCGTGCGATCGTGGTCAGAGCTTCGTGCAGGATGTGGGCCTCATCAGCGGGCAGATAGCCCAACATCTTCGCGCCCCCACCACTGGTCGGGGTGAATCCGAGGCTGCGTCGGTTTTCGTCCTCATCCCGCTCGGCAGCCAGCGGATCATGCTCCAACACAATCTTGCGCACCTTATTCCGGATAGCCACCGCACCCGGCAAATGCTGATTGGGATAACGCGGGGTGAGGTATTCGGTGATGGCGGTATCCACCGCATCTAGCGCATAGTGTTCCACGCCGATGGTGGCCCGATCAATGGCACGCAACCGCCACAAATCGATGTGCGCCATCTCCTCGATCAGCGCTGAAAGCTTCGGCAAAGAATGCAGCATCAACAGCGCGTCGAAATTCTGCCGCGCCAAGGTTTCTGACACCCCCATGCGGCAGGCGATGCGCACTGAGTGGACACCGACATCATCAGTGACTGGGTTGGGCATGACCGAGCGCCAGGCGGCGTAGTCAGCACGATTGGTGTGCATGTAGTGGATGGATAGTGGGTCATCCGGCGCGCAGGCGTCGAAATATAGGTCCCCCATGACAACGTTCCCCTAGTTGTTCGAGTCAATTCAACGTACACAAATGACTATACGAACAGCCAAGACAACAACCTGGATAAACTCATATAAATTAGAACACCTGTTCTAATTTAGGAAACCAGCCGACCGACCATCGCAAAAATGCCCGCGCTAGGCAGAGCCTCGCACGAGCATCAACCGCCTACAGATACAGACGGTTAATTCCGGGTGTTCCTCGATCCCGCCAGGCACCTATTGCGCTGGTGCCCGGGATGAGAGGAACAGGAAGATTAGTTCTCAGAACCGGTTGGGTTGGTGCCACCCTCGGCCTGGTCGATGAATTGCCACTCGCCATCGACGTTTGCCTCGAGGCCGTAGCCGAGGGAATCGTCAGCCTTGGACTCATCCTTGAACCAGTCGTAAGCCTTCTCGTCAGACTCCAGCTCGGTCTCCTGGATTACGTTCTTCTTCGCGTCAATGATGCGGTACTGAGTCATCTTTTCATCCTAACTTTCTTGGAATCATTTTCGGTTCCCCGGTGAGAACCAAAGGCGCGCCACAAAAATGCCTAGGGAAAAGCAAAATATCAGGCAAAGATTTCTTGTAGCGCTCTGCACCCATTGTGCATGAAAATCGACGTCCATGCCGACGCCCATGCCGTGATCCATGCCGTGGTGCTCGCTCACCTACACACCGAAGTAGCTGCTCACCTTCGCGGCCACTTCATCGGAGCGGGACATCAACACGCCATGGCTATGTCCGCTGACCACGACCACTTCGCCGCCCATTCGCCTTTGCATGTCCCAGATGGAGGTTCCGCGCACGGCGCTATCGTGATCGAAACCGATGAGCAGCGGCTTGACCTCGAGGTTATCGCCGTTCACCGTCATCGCCGGACGAGGCAATGGCCAGCCGATGCAGTTCTGTCCGGACTTGAAAGACAACTCGATGGTGTTGATCACGTCTCCACCGGTCATGGAATCCACCAGCTGCGGGATGGTGCGTTCGCCCTCGATGGGGTATCGGTTTTCGTTGCACAAGATGGCGCGCTCCACCATGCCCATGGTGAGTTGCTGGTTCATGATGTCCTGCATTACTTCTTCGCTCTCGGGCACATCGGGCATTGCGGATTCACCCTGCTGCAGCTTGCCGTCGCGGATGTATTCCGCCACCTTGCCGCGCTTGTCTTCGTTGTAGAGAGCCTGGAAGTAGGTGTACTGGAACAATCCGGATTCCTGGGTTCCAGTCGGCTTTCCTCGGGTGACCGTGTGCCACGCGGAGTACAAGCGCCACGCGGCGGGCAAGGCCTGGTTAACCGTGGGCAGAGCCACGTCAGAATGCTGCGCGATAGCCGGTGGAAGATCACCGATCTGCGCCGGCGGAGGGGTCAGCTGTGCGGGCACACCCACTTCCTTCTCCACCACCTGTGACCAGCGCTGGTACACCTTCAGCGGGGTATCTCCCAAACCGTATTCATCATCGCGATCCGCGATCCACTTGAACAGCTCGGTAAGGGAATCCCGGCGATCGCCAACGCGGTTGGACGTATCCGCCCACTGCATATCCTGGCCCATAGAGGAATCCAGCAACGTGCGATCTGTGTGCTGCGGGAACTGGGTGGCGTAGCTGGACATCAACAGCCCGCCGTAGGACAAGCCGTAGAGGCTCAGCTTCTCCAGCCCCATCATCTTGCGCGCTTCGTTGAGATCCCTCGCGGTGTTATCCGTGGTCACGTTATCGATGTAACCGGGCTGCACCGCATTGCAGATTTCCCGGGTCAAACCCGCGGTGAGGCTCAGAGCCATCGGTCCCGCCGGAACTCCCCCAACTTCGCAGGTCAAAGGCTCACCGAAGGCCAGCCCGCGGGGCTCCAGCGCCACCAGGTCGTAGTTATCCTGCACGTTCTTGGGCATCTTCACGCGATTTTCATACAGCGGATCGCTGGGATCCCCATTGCTGAACATCGCCAGGGCGTCGCCACCCGGACCTCCCGGGTTGCCCGCGATGGTTCCGCGCGCGTGTCCGCTGGCTGCAGGGATCTTGCTCATGGTGAGCGTGATGGTTCCAGCCTGCGGATTGGCGTAATCCTTGGGCACCTCCACGTCCGCGCACACGCCACCCTCGGCCACGAAAGCACCTTCTGGGCACGCGCCCCAAGTCAGAGAGTCAGCGCCCGGAGCCGCACCTGCAACCGGCACAGCGGCCATAGAAAAGGACATGAGGAAAGCACTTGCCACCCCGATGACGGTGTTTTTCTTCTTCATCAATACCTCTGGAAAATGTGGAATTTCTTCGCGTGACAGTTGACGGGCTGAAGCCAAACTGCATCCACTGTAAAAAACTTCTAGGCGCCCCACACGTCTTCTTTTCCAGCGGGGTTAGCTCTTATGCAGCTCCGCATCCAGGTAGTCCAACACCGCCGCCGCATCAATCCCGGAAAGCACTTCCGCGTTGGCCGGGCGCTCCCAGTAACTCCCGTCCCAGTCGGCAACAGTGGTCCCACGCAACAGGGAAGACTCCGCCTCCACATCAACCGTCGCCCCGCGCAGACGATGAGAAATCTGCAGATGCAGAGCCTCAGCCAGCATCACCTGAGCCGCGGCCAGATCGTGGATCTGCGCCTGATATCCCACCCCCACGGATTGATGGAATTCGAAATAGAACGTGGCGGCGTCGTGAAGAAGATCAATCAATTCCGCCCTGCGCAGGGGAAGATCCCGCAGCATCGCCCGCAAACGCTCCGGGGTCAGCAGCACAGTTTCGGTCACGTTGAGCGGGCAGATGCGCAGCGCGGGCGCGTTGGCCGGCCAGTTGTCCAGCACGTGCTTGAGCGCGTGGGGATCCACCCAGGCATTCCATTCGGCCGTGGGCGTGGTGTTGCCGGGGTAGTTAAACGCGCCCGTCATCAGCGTGACCTGGCAATTCTCCAGCAGCCGCGGCGCATGATCCAGCACGTACGCCAGGTTGGTGGCAGGCCCGGCGATCAGGATGTGGGTCGGCTGGGTGTTTCGCCATGTTTCCAGCAGGGCGACGCCACGATCCGGTTCATCAGCAGGAACATGATCCTGCCAATAACCCAATCCGCGTGGGCCGTGGGTTTCCGGAGTGGTAGTCAGCGGCACAACCCTGGGCGCGGGAAGGCCCGGGATGGCGCGGGCGGATGAACCCGTCATGCGGAGGACGGCGTTTGAGTTACGGGCGGCGTCGTGAACCGAACAATTGCCCGCCGAGGTGGTGACGGTGAGGTCAATCGCGCCCCGCGCATGCAGGCAACCCAGCCAGGTCAGGGCCAGGGCATCATCGATACCGGTGTCTACATCTGCGATGACTACGGGGCGAGACATCCCTTTAGGTTACGGGACGCACCCGCAAATCCTTGCGGAGAATCTTGCCCGTGGCGGATTTCGGGATCGCGTCGATGAACTCGACCATGCGGATCTTCTTGTACGGCGCCACGCGCTCGGCCACCCACGCCATGATCTCCTCCGCATTCGGCTGATGGCCCTCCTGCGCCACCACGAACGCGCGAGGAACCTCTTCGCCATCCTCCCTGCGGAAGTAGCCGACCACGGCGGAATCGGAGATGTCCTCGCGGGTCAGCAACAGCGCCTCCAGCTCGGCCGGGGCCACCTGGTAGCCCTTGTACTTGATCAGTTCCTTGGCGCGATCCACCACGAAAACATCGCCGCGGGAATCGATCACTGCCACGTCTCCCGTGCGCAGCCAACCGTCCTCCAGCAAAGTATGGCGGGTGGCCTCCTCGTTGTTGAGGTAACCCACCATGATCTGCGGCCCGCGCACCCACAGCTCGCCCGGCGCGCTACGCTCCCCCTCCTCGGTGGGCTGGTGGATCTCCGCGAGATTCGGATCCGTGAGATCCACGATCTTGTGTTCCGTGTTGGCCAGCGGCGCACCGATGGAGTTCATGGGCGTGACTCCCTTCACGGAACAGTGGGTCACGGGACTGGTTTCTGTCATGCCGAAGCCCTGCACCACGTTGACGTTCAGGCGCTTCTTCACCGCCTCCGCGAGCTCCAGATCCAGCGGTGCCGCGCCGGAGAGGACGTTGTTCAGCGAGGTGAGATCGTACTGATCCACGATGGGGTGCTTGGCCAGCGCCACCGCGATCGGAGGGGCCACGAAAGAGAAGTCGATGTTGTGCTTCTGGTGGAGCTCCAGGAACTGCGGGAGGTCGAACTTCGGCATCGTCACCAGCGTGGCCCGGATGGCCAGAATCAGGTTGAGCAGCACGTTCATGCCATAGATGTGGAAAAACGGCAGCACACCCATGACCGTGGAATCCCGGTGCAAACCCACCGCATCCAGCGCCGGGACCATCTGGACCACGTTGGAACCCAGGTTGCGGTGGCTCAGCTTGACCCCCTTGGGCACGCCGGTGGTGCCGGAGGAAAACGGCAGCACGGCGATGTGCGTAGTCCCATCCACCTGCACCTCTGGCGGCTGATGCCCTTCGGCCAGGAGCGCCTGGAAAACGGTGGCCTGGCCCTGGGTGGCGGTGAGGTCAAAGATATTTTCCTTTTCGACGCCCACCTTCTCCGCCGCCTGCAATCCCGCAGGGCCCAGAAGTGTGGTGGTGAAGACCATCTTCGCCTGGGAAACCTTGAGCTGCTTCTCGATATCCTCCACCGTGGCCAGCGAGCCGATAGTGGTGACCGTGGCTCCGGCGCGCATCGCCCCGTGGAATACAACGGCGAAGATCAGCGAATTCGGGCAGTGCAACGCCACTACGTCATGCGGTTCCACACCTCGGTGCGCGAGAGCTCCGGCGAATGCATCCACCATCGCTTTGAGCTGGCCATACGTGGTCTGCGTGCCGGTGGCGCTATCGATGATGGCGATGCGCTCGGTGTCTTCCGGCTGGAGGCTCTCGAAGATGAGCTCATAAAGGGAACCGGTGGGGACCTTGATGTCTGGACGAGCGTTGGCGATGGGCATGGGTTGGGCCTCCGGGGCTTGTTGGTGGTTTTCGTTTTGGGAAACTATCTATTTCTTGCTCACTTTATCTGTAGCGGGTGTGGGTGGGCGCTGGTTTGAGAAAACACCTGGGTTAGGTAGCGGTGGAGGGTTTTCCAAGTCCAGGGAACAGCAACTGGTTGCTGTAGGTTTGGATTGCTCCCGAAACACTTCGGGATGACCCATAGGTACTAACCGGTGGGAAATGCTCCCCGCTAACGCGGGGATCATGCCCGCTGTCTTCCTAGATTTGTAAGACCTTGAGGCCGAGCACCCCGCCGCAATCTTCGATCCCCTCGGAAGTAAGAAAGCTGCGGAAAACTCCCCTCCTCCAAAACACCAACAAGGCGCTAAACAACTTCGGGCACCCCGCCCTCTTCCCCGCCGATGAGTGCGTATTCACTAGGCGATGCAGTCATCACTCACCTCAGAAGGGGACGAGAACCATGACTTTTTCTACGGCCTCGGCTCCTGCTGCGTCATAGGCCCACACGAGGAAATCACCGATGAGGATTGGGGCTTCTAATTACCCCCCTTCACCTTGGAATAACTGGAACGCTAGGGATCGCACCTCACCGCTAAAGTAGGTGGGTGTGGAAGATTACTCAACCCCCAGCGAACGATCCGAACGGCTCCATGAGATAGCCAAAAACATGACCGTTACCCCGGCCATGAAAGCGGCGATGAACAACCTCGCCGCCACAATGACACCTGCAGCCTTCTCACCCCGCATGAACCAACCCCTCGTAGAACTCGCCCAAAACATCTACAAGCCTCCATCCACACTCGGCGATATGGCGACTTGGGCACAAGAGGTAAACCGCAGCACGGCTCAATTTCAACCGCTAGTTGAATTTACCGAATCCTTCTCTCGCCAAAACGAGCAGATGATGAAGAACATCATGGGATCCGTCCTCCCCGTCATGATGAATAACTCCGCGCAGTTTAAGGCCCAAGTCCCCAGCATCGCAGCAAGCCTAGCCAAGGTAAATGTTCAGGTGCCGAACTTCAATGATCTCGGAATAGCCAGACTGGCGGAGCAATACCGGAACCTTGCCCCGCGAATTAGCTTCTCCATGGAGCCATACATGAGCGCCGCCAAAGCAGCCGCGAACATCATTGAGCAGTATGAACTCAACACATCCTCTTGGAACATAGGGCACTCCCTCCAGCGTGCCGCCGAACTAGCCGACCTCTACGGAGTAGACAACCCCGCCGGGTACATGGAGCTTCTCGAGCGCGAAGTTGAAGAAAAACGCCCCGCTGACGAAGAAGAGAATGAGGCGTTCCGCCAGTACCTGCACCAGCTTGGCTCCATCTATCTAACCGTCTCCCACTTCCTCATCTCCGACCCTAAAGCCCACCTCGCGTACTTCCTCCTCGGACTATTTTTTACCCAGCTCTCCAACATCGGCTGGCATCCCGCCATCAGTAATAGCCTCGGCACCGTTATAGGTGGCGGCCCCGCAGTTGTGCACATGTTCCGTGAAAATGCCAAGAAAAAAGCGGACAAAGAGAAGACCGCAGACTAACCTCCCCTCCTGACCTCAGCGCCACGCACTGCACTATGCGGAGCATGACCACCCAACCCCCCGAAGTGCTCCGCCTCCCACTAGACCAGCTCACCGAAGACCACAAGAACCCACGCCACGGAGACATAACCACCATCGCATCCTCCCTCCGCGCGCACGGACAATTCCGCCCCGTCCTCGTCAACAAAGGCACCCACACCGGACGGCCGTACGAGATCCTCGCCGGTAACCACACCATCAAAGCCATGCGCACCCTCCACGCGGAAGACCTCACCGCATGGTCACACGCCGACGTATGGCTCATAGACGTGGATGAAGAGAACGCCACCCGCATCGTCCTCGCAGACAACCGCACCTCCGACCTGGGTAGCTACACCAACGATGCGCTACTAGACCTCCTGGATGACCTAGACGGAGACTACGAAGGCACCGGGTACACCGAGGACTACGTGAGAGCACTCCTCGGAGAAAACACACCAGACGGGTTGTATCCGGACGACGAACACGAACCCGGGGGGGAGGAGACCACCCTATTGGAGGGGAAGAAAGAAACGCAATCACTAATGACTAATCCCAACTTCGTCGCGCTCAACCTCACCCACTGCAGCCCCGCCAGCCAACTCACATTCCGCTCCTTCCGCAAGTACGAGTGCTCCCCGCTCACGCGGGCATGATCCCGTTTAACGTCGAGGAAACGACAGCGGGGCTAGGCGAATCGCGGAACTAAGACTCCTCGGAGTGCAGGAGTTCACCACCGAATCCCTTTTGCCAGTCTTTGCACTGGGCTACCGACTTACAATCCACCGTCCAGTTTGCACCCCGCAAGACCGCCATGTCCTGGTATTCCCATTCGGCAGTTCCGCGCACAACCGATAGATGTTCTTCAAGGTCATCGTTCGACGCATAAGTCGCGATCGTAGTTAGCGAGCTCGTGGCCTCGATGCAGTTGACCTGGTGCTCCGCACCCTCAATTTCCGGTGGGACTACCTCTTCTCGCTCTACGCAAGAGACAGGACTATCTTCTGCGTCAATCTTGTCGTACAGCTCCTGCGGCGTGGAGAATTCAACAGAAGCAGGTGATTCTTCTGTTGCGTTTGTTGATTCTGTTGAGTCACTTCCGCATGCTGCGAGGGTAAGGATTGTGCAGGTCACGGCCAGTGTGGCGAAGGTCTTTCTCATTCCCTGATAGTAACCCAAATGAAGCTGGTGCTCCCCGCTCAGCCAGGGATACTCCATAGACTGGACACCATGAAGACGTTCAAGTGGCAGGCGGTATCGGTCATCGCAGTAAGCGGTTTGTTACTCGCAGGATGCGGGTCGGAAAATTCGGAGCAGCAGAGTTCCGTGGCCAGCAGTGGCAGCAGCACTCCAGCTACAAGCACGCAAGAATCCACCCTGCAAGAAACCACCGAGACCAGTACCAGCGCCACCGAAGCCTCCCCCACCGCAACCAGCAACGAGCAGCTCAAGCCCCTCGGCACCCCATCGCTCGAGGATCAGACCCTCTACCCCGAGCGCGGATCCAACCTCACCCCCAAGGCCATCCGTGCCGCGCACCACCAGGGTTTCGATCGGGTGACCATCGAGTTCTCCGGCACTGGTCCAGCGGGCTGGTACAGCAAGCTCCTGGAGCAGCCGAAGCAGCAGGCCTCCGGCCATGACATCGCCTACGAGGGAAATTGCGCGCTTGACCTGGGCATTGAGATGACCCCCTACCCCATGGATGACCCAGCCGCGCAACAGCAGATGCTGGAAACCAAGCAATACCCCGGCACCACGGAGCACGGGGGAATCGTCACCGGCGTGAACTACAACAGCGCGTTTGAGGCGCGCTCGCAGTTCATAATCGGGCTCACCAAGAAAGCACCCTACTCACTGACGTACCTGGACGGCCCGCCGCGCGTGGTGATCGACTTCCAGATTTAGACCCCGCCAGATTTAGCTTTCCAGCACGTCGTGAATCACGATTGTCTGATCGCGACCCGGTCCCACGCCGATGTAGGACATACGGCAACCGGATAGCTCCTCCAGGCGCTTCACGTAATCCTGCGCCTTCTCTGGCAAGTCAGCGAAGGTGCGGCACTCGGTGATGTCCTCATCCCACGCGGGCATGGTTTCGTAGATCGGAGTGGCGTGGTGGAACTCGGTCTGGGTCATCGGCATTTCATCGTGACGCACGCCGTCCACGTCATAAGCCACGCAAATGGGGATCTCACCGATGCCGGTGAGCACATCCAGCTTGGTCAGGAACATGTCCGTGAATCCGTTCACGCGGGAGGCGTAGCGGGCGATCACAGAGTCGTACCAACCGGTGCGACGCTTGCGCCCGGTGTTCACGCCGATCTCACCGCCAGTGACCTGCAGGAACTCACCCCACTTGTCGAACAACTCAGTGGGGAAAGGTCCCGCTCCCACGCGCGTGGTGTACGCCTTGATGATGCCCAGCGTGGAGGTAATCCGGGTGGGACCCACACCGGAACCCACACACGCGCCGCCGGTGGTGGGGTTGGAAGACGTGACGAATGGATAGGTTCCGTGGTCCACGTCCAGCATCGTGGCCTGCCCACCTTCCATCAACACCCGCTTGCCTTCATCGAGGCCCTTGTTCAGCTCGAGGGTGGCGTCGATAAGCATGGGGCGCAGGCGGTCGGCGAAGGAGAGGAAATACTCCACGACCTCGTCCACATCCACGGCCTTGCGGTTGTAGATCTTCACCAGGATCTGGTTCTTCTGCTCCAGAGCGGACTCAATCTTCTGGCGCAGGATGGACTCATCCAGCAGGTCCTGGGCACGGATGCCCACGCGGGAAACCTTGTCGGAGTACGCCGGGCCGATGCCGCGACCGGTGGTGCCGATGGCGCGCTTGCCCAGGAATCGCTCCGCCACGCGGTCGATGGCCACGTGATAAGGGGCCACCAGCTGGGCATTCGCGGATACGCGCAGGCGGGATGCGTTGGCGCCGCGGGCCTCCAGGCCCTCGATCTCCTCGAACAGAGCCTCCAGATTCACCACACAGCCGTTGCCGATGATGGGCATGGCGTTTTCGGAAAGCACGCCAGCGGGAAGGAGCTTCAGCTCGTACTTCTCGCCACCCACAACCACGGTGTGACCTGCGTTATTGCCACCGTTTGGCTTGACCACGTAATCGACATGTTCGCCGAGAATATCGGTGGCCTTGCCTTTACCTTCATCGCCCCACTGGGCCCCGACGACAATAATTGCTGGCATAAGCGCAGACACGTCCTTAAAACTTGAGTGGTGATTTTGGGCAGCGCCAACGGCACGCCCCTCCTAGACGTTTGTTCATTCTACTGCATGCGCCGCCGCTGCCCGGGGAAACGCTGTCCTGGCCAGCGTTAGAATCGAAGCATGATCATCTACCTGCCTTGCTCCCCCACTGGTGGCCCGCTCGATATGCCCAGCTCGGGCACGCGAAATGAGGAAACCCGCACGGTAGAACTCCCCTCCCTTCCCGGCCGCACCGATCTCAAGTTCCTGGATGCCCTCCCCGCTCGCTTCCTCCGCGGGACCACCCCGAGCCTGGCGGAGATTGCCGCACAGCCCGATGTCGCCCACCTCGGCATCCCTCAGCCCGATCCGCATACCGTGAGCGAGCGCGTGCGGTTGATCGTGCATGGCTCTGATGCAGCCTTGGCCGCCATCGTGGGCAAACTCATGCGCGTTGATGCGCTGTGGATGGAGGTGGCCTTCGTCCCCAATGATCCCGCCACTTCCCCCGTGGCCAAGAATTGGGGTCTTATTTCCGACGCCACACCCCAGCAATTCCTGGAGTTCTCCTGCACCGCCCCGGTATTGCCCACCACGCTGATCCGCGATGATCATGGTCAAGTGGTGCTCGGAGCTGCGGAGATCACCGGCCCGGCTGGTGCCGCGGGAGAAATGATCGGCGAGGCGATCGTGGATTCCAGTGTTCTCTACAGCCACGATCCTCAGACCGGCACGCGCGGCACGTTCACGCGTGGGCTGCGAATGATGCCGATGATGGGAGCCCCGGGGATCGTCGCGGTTCCGCTGCCCTCCCCGCAAGGAGAGAAGGGCGGATGGTGGACGAGGTGGCGTCGAAAAGAAAACATCCAGCCACCAGTGCTGGAGGGGCGCGCGCTGCAGGCAGGAGGGGTGGATCTGCAGGTCACTCGTGATGGGCAGGCGCATCCGCGACCGCTGAAGTCCGTGACGTTCTACCGACATCTGCGTGATGGGCAGTTCGTGAGAAACTAATCGCGAACTTCCGGCTCGATGCTGGGTTCCTCCACCGTGGGCGCCAGGGAGGCCATGGCTGACTCGCGAGAAAAGCCGCAGACCATCAAGGTATCCACGATGACGGAGCGCATCTGCGCCAGCACCACGGTTCCGGAAATACCGGTGCCCTCGGCCACGTCGAGAGTGGCGCGGGCAGCGATGCGCTGCAGGTTGCGGGCGATCTCCGGCATCTCCACCGCGTCTTCCCGAGAGCCGCGCGTGCCACCGGTAGCGAAGAGCGAACCCAGGTGGCCCAGCTCATTGGCCAGCTCGTGCAGGAGTTCGTGCAGTACCGGGTCCGGGTTGATACGGTCCGCGATCATCACCTCTGCGCGCCGAGCCAGCACACGCGTATTGCGCATGATGTTATCCACCGGATCCAGTGAGCGCATCAACGATCTGTTGTGTCTGCGGGCGTTCCAGTAGATCGGGCTCACTGCGATCATCTCGGCACCGCCATCCGCCCGGACGTTGAGGGTGTTGACCGAGCCTTGGGTGCTGCGCGCGATGTTCAGCGCATCCTGAATCGCTTCGGGATCCTTCTCATCGATACCGCGGGCCACGTCGTCCAACACCAGCGCAGCCTTGGAGAGGATCTGAGACATCACCCTGCGAACCGGTTTCAGCGGAGAGTTGGGAATCACAGCCATCACGAAAATTCCCACGAGGCCGCCGATGAGGGCGTCGATCATTCGGTCCCACGTACCCGTCGTGCCTGGCGGCAGGATGGTGCCGATCAGCACGCCGGTGTTGGCTGCTTGGATGGCCACCGAAGCTTCCCGATCCACGAAGGTGGCCACCACGATCGCCAGGAAGACCACCACGCCGACCTGCCAAAAACCATCGCCGATCTGGCTAACCACGAAGTCGCCGATGCCGATGCCCACCGCCACACCCAGAGCCAGCTCAAAGGTGCGACGCAGGCGGCGACCACCGGACACACCCAAGGAGATTATGGCTGCCATGGGTGCGAAGAAGGGGTCGGGGTGGTTACCGATCCAGTTGGCGATCAAGAGCGCCAAGCCCGCGGCCAGCCCGGCCTGCAGGGCGAAGATCATGCGCTCCTGCACTCGGCTGACACCCTGGGCGGGAGGCGAGGTGGAGAGAGCGCGGGCGGCTTTGCTCACGCCCGGCGCGTTGGAGCGGATGAATCGGCGGAGCCGGGCGGCGCGGTGCTGCCGAGTGTCCGGCTCGCTCCTCGTCACTTCATTCATCTATGTAAATCTAGACGCTGCGGGGAACTAGTCCAGCAAGCGCATGGCGGGTGCTGCTGCGGGGTCGCAATCGTGCAGCAGGTTGAGGCAACGAATTTCCTCGTCCTCTTCCTTCACCGCGCGAGCTGCGGACACCAAAGCGCCGATGGCGCGAAGCACGCCGCGGTTGGGCTCGTGATCCCAGGGAACGGGACCGGTGCCGCGCCAGCCGTTGGCACGCAGCGCGTCCAGACCGCGGTGGTAGCCGGTGCGGGCGCACGCGTAACCGGTGACGGCATCGCCATCATCCAGGTGGCGGTTGGCCAACGCAGCCCACACGCCACTGTCCTTGGGATCATTGAGGGCTAGAGCTTCCAGAGCTTCAATTCCCGCTCCAGCCACCTCCGCGTTTGCCGCGGTGATGAGCTCATCGGGGAGGCGTACTTCTGGGTGTTCAGCGCCGAAGAGATCTCGGCCGCCGCGTAGTTGCTCGCTCATGGTTCTCCTAGTGGTTCGCGTAAAACGCGAGGGTTGAAGCGTGGGCGATTAGTTGGAAACGGACTTGCCAGCGGAGTGCAGATCCTGGCAGGCCTCAACAACGCGCACGCTCATGGCCTCTTCGGCCTTCTTGAGGTAGGAGCGGGGATCGTAGACCTTCTTGTTGCCCACTTCGCCGTCTACCTTGAGCACGCCATCGTAGTTGCCGAACATGTGGCGGGCGATGGGGTTGGTGAACGCGTACTGGGTGTCCGTGTCCACGTTCATCTTGATCACACCGTAGCGCAGTGCCTCTTCGATCTTTTCCTTCTCGGAGCCGGAGCCACCGTGGAAGACGAAGTCGAATGGCAGGGAGCCTTCGGACAGGCCGAGCTTCTGGGAAGCGGCCTTCTGTCCCATGTCCAGGATCTCTGGGCGCAGCTTCACGTTGCCTGGCTTGTACACGCCGTGGACGTTGCCGAAGGTGGCGGCCAGCAGGTAGCGGCCGTTCTCGCCGGTGCCGAGGGCATCGACGGTCTTCAGGAAGTCATCTTCGGTGGTGTAGAGGTTGGCACCAGCCTTGGCTTCCACGCCGTCCTCTTCGCCGCCGACCACGCCGATTTCCACCTCGAGGATGATGTTGGCTGCCTTGGCCTTGGCCAACAGCTCCTGGGCGATCTCCAGGTTCTCATCGATGGGAACCGCGGAGCCATCCCACATGTGGGACTGGAACAGTGGCAGCTCGCCAGCGTCAACGCGCTTCTGGGAGATCTCGATCAGGGGGCGCACGAAGTCATCCAGAACTTCCTTCTGGCAGTGATCGGTGTGCAGCGCCACGTTCACGCCGTAGTGCTTGGCGGCCTCGTGTGCGAAGGCTGCCAGTGCAGCAGCACCAGCCACCTTGTTCTTCACGTTCAGGCCGGAACCGAATTCCGCGCCGCCGGTGGAGAACTGGATGATGCCATCGGACTCAGCATCCGCGAAGCCCTTGAGAGCTGCGTTGATGGTCTCGGAGGAGGTGCAGTTGATCGCGGGGAATGCGAAACCGTTCTCCTTCGCGTTATCGAACATGTCCATGTACTGGGACGGGGTTGCAATTGGCATAGATGCCTCCTGTAAGTTTTGCTGAGTTTCTACCTTGGATTATGCCCGTTTTGCAGACCCAGTGGGGGCAGGGTTGTCCGTTTTAGGCCTAATTTGGGGGCTGTTTTTTCCGACGCCACCTCTGAAACTTCCCGAAAGCACCATCAACCCGATGCATGCCAGCAAAGGAATGCCCAGCGCGATCCGGGCATCCGTGAGGGCCAGAACCGAGCCGATGACCACTCCGCCGAGGATGGTCCCCGCATAGTTGAAGAGGTTGAGCCGGGCGATGATCACGTCCAGGGAGCGCTCGGTGCTGAGTTCTGCTGCAGCGGAGAAGCACAGCGGGGCGATGACCGAGGCGCCCAAGCCCGTGATCCCCAGCCCGGTGAGGGCCACCGGGATGGATTGGGCGGTGATGGTGAGGAGCATGCCTGCGGTAGCGATCAGCCCGCCCGCGAGCACCACTCGTACAGCGCCGAATTTGCGGGTCCAGAAATCTGCGGTCACGCGGGAGAAGAACCCAGCAACCTGGTAGGCCGCCACGCCCAGGGCTGCGGTTGAGGTGGAGGCGAGGAGGGCGTCGTGCAAAAAGATGGGTGACCAATTGGAAAGGCCGAAGTCAACCGCATAAAACAGGGCCATGGCTAACCCGAGGGCAACCACCGGCCGCCACGGGAGCAGGACAGGGATGGGATCCAGATCCAGGTGCGGCTGATGCCCATAGCGGAGGAAACAACGGGAGGCCAGCGCGCCCACCAGGGCCACGACCAGGGCCACCACGGCGATGGTCACCTTGTAGGACGCGCCCATGCCCTCGCCGATGGAGACGGCCACGGCACCAAGGATGGCGCCGGCGGACCAGGAGGCGAAGAAGCTGGAGAGGATCACGGTGCCCACGCGGCGCTGGACGGTGGCGGCCTGCATGTTCACGGCTGCGTCCACCATGCCCACGCCGATGCCGTAGAGCGCAACGGCGGCGATGAAGGTGGCGATGTTTGGGCTGATAGCCACGGCCAAGCCACCGCACACCAAGACACCCAGGCCAGTCATCAACGCGGTGGAGGAATCTTTAAACTCAGCGAGCTTTTCCGCGGCCACCGAACCCAGCGCGGAGAGCACGCTGACCACGCCGATGATCACTGCGAGCAGGCCATCTGTGGCCTGGAGCTCCGCGCGAATGGCGGGTAGCTCAGTGAGGATGGCAGCCAGGAGCATGCCCTGCAGGAGGAAAACCGCAGCCACCGCGATGCGGGAGCGGCGGAGAGTGACCGGTGTACGGCCAGTGCTGTTCATGAAGGGAAAGCTTATGCCCGTGCGGGGTTACACGGAGGTAAATCGCCGTAATCTACTGCGAGCGCGTGACCTTCGCGGCGGCTTCCATGGCCATCCATCCGGAGAGCTGTACGGAGAGGTCACGCTCGGCGATATCGGAGCTGGCCACCGCACCGGCGATGGTGGCGCCGATCAACCCGCCGGCCTGCGGGAGAACAGCATCGCGTTCCCAATCGGCGCTGAATACGGGCAGGCCATCGACTTCCAGGCGGGAGCGCCACACAGCTTCTGCGGTGGCCAGCACGATCCGGCGGGCGCGGCTCTTGGCCTGTCGGGTGGCATCACTGGCACCAGGAAGATCCGTGGCCACCAGGGCTAGGTAGCGCATGAGGATGCCATTGAACAGGCCGCCATCTCCACCACCGGTTCGCCAGTTGATCACGTCATGGTTGTTCGTCATGTGCGTGCTCACCGCATCCACCAGGTGGTGCACGCGGGTGATGGAAGAAATGCCCACCGGGGACACTTCATCCGGACCCACACCTTCGGCCTTGCGCTGCGCCTTGGCCAGCTCCGTGCACGCGCCGAGCATCACGCCCTGGCAATAGGAATGAGTATCCGTGGCGTTTTGCGGCCCGTGCATGCGCATGTGCAGGCCATCCATCACCAGGCCCTTGCCATCGATGAGGTTTTCAAAGACCCAATCAACCAGGTGCGCGGAGAACTCCAGCTGTCCTTCCCGGGCAGCCAAGAGGGCTGCGGGACCATTGGTCGGGACGTTGTAGAAATTCTCATTGCTGCGCCACGGCAGCACGCCCGTGAGCCCGTCCACGCCTTCCATGATGTTGGTGGAGAGTTCCCGGCTGCCCCAGATGGTCTTGAATTCGGGGAGCCGCTGGGCGCGTTCGAAGGCGAGGGCCAGCCAGGCTTTATCGTCGTAATAGCTGTTCTTGGACAGCGGGCTGAGGTTACGGATCCGAATGCCGCGGATGGTGCGGAGGATGCGCTGGGTACGCGCCTTGGTGCCGCGACGCTGAGCCGCATCCACCTGGTTATCCAGGTAATGCGCCTGCCACCAGTAGTGCCAGCGCAGGAACACTTTGTCTCGAGTGGTGGGCGGCCACGCGATGATGGCCAAATTGGTGCGCGGGAGTCCCCACAGCCGAGTGGCATGGCGTTCGTTCACTGCCTGCTCGGCCAAATCCGCCCTGTGTTCCCAACGTACTGTCACGCGCGTTGCCCTCTCATTACTTCCGAATAGCTCAAGATTTACCAGCTCTTACCCAAGTCTGTGTGGGTACTGATCCACGCATGCATGGCGATGCCCGCGGCCACTCCCGCGTTGATGGATCGGGTGGAGCCGAACTGGGCGATGGACACTGTCATCTTCGCTCCAGTTTGGGCTTCCTCGGTGACTCCCGGGCCTTCCTGGCCAAAGAGCAACAGGCAGCGTTCGGGCAGCTCCGCAGTCTCCAGCGGCACGCTGCCCGGAGTGTTATCTACCGCCACCACGGTGAGGTCATGCTGCTTGGCGTACTCCAGCACGTCCGTGACCGTGGGGTGATGCATCAGGTGCTGATAGCGGTCGGTGACCATCGCCCCGCGCCGGTTCCACCGCCTGCGCCCAATGATGTGCACGGTATCCACCGCAAAGGCATTCGCGGTGCGAACCACGGTGCCGATGTTGGAATCATTCTCAAAGTTCTCAATCGCGATGTGCAGCGGGTGGCGCTTGGTATCGATATCCGCCACGATCGCCTCGCGCGTCCAGTACCGATACGCATCCACCACGTTGCGACGATCACCCTCATCCAGCAGCTCGGGATCCCACTGCTCACCCGTCGGCCGCAGCTCACCGGGATGTTCTTCCTCCCACGGGCCGAGCCCATGCGGGTGCTCGTGCCACTCGGTGGGGCCAGGTTTGGAGTTTGAATCTTCCATGTCAGCGCCCCTCAAGAATGTAATCAACCAGTCGATTCACCAGCAGCAACTGCGCGGTCACATACGTGGCCATCACGGCACCATCGGTGAGCGCATCCAGCCGAGACAGCTGCTTGAGCAGCGTCAACCGAGCCAAGATCAACCCATCCGAGGCCACAAACAGGTTTCCACCCAGCGCCGCATCCTCCCGAGAATCCTGCGCCAGCACACTGGTGAGCCCCAGCAGCGAGCCATAACCCACCGCCGCGGGGAGTGCCTTTTTATTTCTTATCGACGCCAAACCGATCCCACCCAACATCGCCGGCACCCGCAGCACCAGATTCTTGCCCGTGATCCGTGCCCCGGAGCGCAGCAGGAGTGCGTGATAGGCCAGCTGATTCACCGCGAAGGCAGCACTCCCCTGGTTCAGGTTCTTTGCCCGGACCTGCGGGTTCTCGCTGCGGGAATCCTTGCCCATCAGGATGATGTCCCCTACCCAGCCACCGGCCAGACCTGCTGTGAGCAAGGCCGCATCCACCGGCTTGTTCAATGCTGTGCGACGGTTGGATTCCGTGGCGAACAACGCACTCGATGCCAGAAGTAATGGCATGAGGGTGGGCTTGATGACGCGGGTGGTGGCGTCGGAAGGAAAGGCGGCAGCTACCACCGAAACGGCCGCGGCACCCAGGTAGGCCGAGCGCAGTTTAGGCAAGGTCCAGATCCTCCAGGTCCAACAGGCTGCGGTACTCCACTCCCTCGGCCTGGATAACATCCTTGGCACCCGTGGCGCGGTCCACCACGGTGGCCACTCCCACCACGATGGCACCGGCGTTGCGCGCGGCGGCCACTGCGGTGAGCGGGGAATTTCCGGTGGTGGTGGTGTCCTCCACGATCAGCACGCGTTGGCCCTCGATGCTCGGGCCCTCAATCTGGCGCTGCATGCCGTGCTTCTTGGCTTCCTTGCGCACCACGAATGCGTCCACGTCCTCGCCGGCGTGCATGATCGCGGTGGCCACGGGATCAGCACCCAGGGTCAGGCCGCCGACGTGTGCGTAATCCCAATCTGCGGTGAGCTCACGCAGGAGGCTGCCGATGAGCTTGGAGGCCTCGCGGTGGAGGGTGGCGCGACGCAGGTCAACGTAGTAATCGGCCTCTTTGCCGGAGGACAGCGTGACCTTGCCATGCACCACGGCCAATTCCTTGACGAGCTCAGCGAGGCGCTGCTTGTTGGCGGGGTTCACTTCTGCGGACATTTGGGTTTCCTCCACTGCGATCGGGTTCTCTCCGAGAGTCTAGTGGAGGGACAGGACTAGTCCTCCACCACTTCGCCATCCACCGTTTCGATGTCCTCCACCTCAACGGCCTCGATGGGTTCGGGGCGGGCGTGGCGCGCATCGGGGGCGCGGTGACGGCCGCGGGTTCTAACCCGAGTGTCTCGACGCAAACGCGAGACGTGGGACAAGGCCTCTTCATCAGAATCAGCATCAATAATTTCAGCGGAATACACGCCCTCGGCGGGCTCGGCGATCTCCGAATCGGCCACGAATGTCTCTTCTGCAGCTGCGGAATCGTATTCCGCGAAGATGGTGGCCTCGTGCTCCACGTCATTGCGGATGACCTGCGAGTATCGCGCGGTGGACGGGCTGATGTGTTCGGCATCCTCGCCCAACCGGGGCAAATGCCCATCGGATTCTGATTCCGCATCGGCCACGTGGAATTCCGCGAAATCCTCCGGGTCTCCCTCACTGCGCCCCGTGGAACGGGAGGGGAACACCACTGGTTCGGCTGGACGGGTGATGTCTGGACGACCGTCTTCCTCAATGAGACCCGCCTCCAGGGCGTCCGCTACTGGGTCGGCCACTGGCTCAGGATCGGTGCCCGCATCGGGAACTGCGCGCAGGTGACCGCCAGCGGTTGATGGCGCAGCCTTCTCTGCCTCCACCCCGCTGCCCAGCTGGAGCGTCTTGGCCTCCAGAGTCAGCGGGCCACCCGGCATGGGACGAGTTTGATCGGCCAAGTCCATGTCCAGCGGAATGCTCAGAGACTCCGGCGGGAGCACCATCGCTGCATCCGCCAGGTTGCGCACGTGGGGCAGGATCTTGTCCCACACGCTGACTTCCAGACGACGGGAAATCTGCAGGATCACCCAGTTGCTATCCCATATCACTTCACTGCTGACCTGGGACAACGCGCGCAAACCATCTTCCACACGGGCATCCAGCATGCGATCCAACGCGCGCACATCCGTGGTGTACGCCACGAACGGTGGCTGATCCAGTGGTTCGATGCGGCGCATGCCCTCGGGCACGGCGCGCGTGGTGGAATAGTGCACGCTGACCGGGGAATATGCCTCGCGGCGGACAGCCACGATAGTCCTACCCTCCACATCCGCGATGTGGGTCTGCAGGCCGTGCGCGTATCCGCTGACCACTTCCCGGGCCACGGGATTGGGCTCAGTGATACCCAGCAGATCAACCGGCCACTGCGCAGCCAGGGTTTTCTCATCCTTGAAGTATTCAAAACCGTGTTCGGCTGCCCAGGCCCTGCGTCGGCGGCGCACACCACCAAAGTTCAGTGGTGAGGAAGCCTCTTCCTCACGCGCCACGGCAGGCTCTTCCCCGGAAGTATCGGTTTCGGGGTGCGGCGCGGGTTCGTGAGCAGGAGCGGGCACCGTTTCGGGAGCATCAGCTACGGGCTCGGTGGGCTCAGCGTAGTCAGCATCATCCGCGAAATCAGCGGAATCAACTGACCCAGCGCGCTCCGTGTAATCCCCGTCTTCCGGCTCATCCGCAGGCTCGGAGGACTCAGCGGAAGCATCATCATCTTCCGCGGACTCCCACTCCCAATCAGCAGCTTCGGATGAATGAGAAGCGGATGGGTCAGGGGTGGCGTCGGCAACAAAGGAATCAGAATTGGCACGACGAAGCAGCCACACAGCAAGGCCGAGCAGCAGCAGCCCTATGAGCAGGGCAAACCCCGATCCATCCATAGAAAAATTACTCGTTAGCGGCGGCGTATTCGCTGGAATCCATCAGCTCGCCAACCTCGGATACCTTCACCTCGTAGAGCCAGCCAGCGGTGTACGGATCTTCGTTGATCAACGCGGCGTTATCAGCCAGCTCCTCGTTGATGGCCACGATCTCACCGGTGACGGGAGCGTAGATATCAGAGACGGACTTGGTGGATTCCACCTCGCCGAAAGCCTCGCCGGCTTCCACTTCATCGCCAACCTCTGGCAACTCCACGAAAACGATCTCTCCCAGCGCCTCAGCAGCGATGTGGGTAATGCCCACGCGGACGGTATCCCCAGCAGAGACCTCGGTGGAATTAACCCACTCGTGCTCCTCGGAGTACAGGTAATCAGTTGGCAAAGTGGCCATATCGGGCTCCTCAAATGCGTGATGGTGATGATGCGCTGGTCAAGACTCTACACCAGCGCAGGATTGAATTGGGACTACTTCTTACGGGAGTAAAACGGCAGCTTAACCACGGTGTATGGGTAGCGCTTGCCGCGGATATCCACCTCCACGGTGCTGCCCTCTGCCACGCCATTTTCCTGGGCTTCGGTGGAGATGTAAGCCATCGCGATGGGGTGGCCGAGCGTTGGGGACAGCGCGCCGGAAGTCACGGTGCCGATTGCCTGCTCACCCTCGGCAGTGAACACCTCATAACCACCTCGGGCTGCGCGGCGGCCTTCGCCCTCCAATCCCACGAGCACCTGCTGGGTGCCCTTTTCCTTGGCGGCCACGATGGCATCGCGACCCACGAAGGATTCCTTGGACTTGGTAGCAGCCAGCACTCCGAGACCTGCGGCAACGGGGGTCAGTTCCAGGGAAAGCTCGTTGCCGTACAGCGGCATGCCGGCCTCCAGTCGGAGGGTATCGCGGCAGGCCAGGCCACAGGGCTTGCCGCCCAGCTGACCGGCTTCATCCATGGCCTTGGCCCACACCAGCTCGGCGCCATCGTTGTTCACGATGATCTCAAAGCCATCCTCACCCGTGTAACCGGTGCGAGCGATAATGCATGGTTGACCTGCGACGATCCCCTGGAATGCCGCGTAGTAACCCAGGCCTTCGATAGCTTCGGCCACAGTCTCGCCAGCGCCGGACGCCTCGGGAGCGTCGGTGACATTCTCCACCACTTTGAGCATCACCTCAGCGGCCTTGGGGCCCTGCACGGCGATCATGGAGGTCTGCGCGGATTGGTTATCCAGCTCTACCTCGAAATTGTCAACCCGCTGCTCCATCGCGGCGAACACGGCATCCGCGTTACCGGCATTGGGGATAACCAGGAATTCCTGTTCAGCCAAGCGGTACGTGATGAGGTCATCGATGATGGTGCCCTCCTCCGTGCAGATCATGGAGTACTTGGCCTTACCCACTTTCACCGCGGCGATGTTGGAGATGAACGCCTCGTTCAAATACTCCGCGGCCTGGGTTCCCGTGACGCGCACTTCACCCATGTGGGAGAGGTCAAACACACCCACTGCTTCGCGCACGGCGCGGTGTTCTTCCAGCTCGCTTTCATATTTCAGTGGCATATCCCAGCCGCCGAAATCGGTGAAACGCGCGCCCAATTTTTCGTGGACCAGGTGCAGGGCAGTCTGCTTTGGTTCTGTGCTCATGCTGGTTTCCTTTTCTTCTTTTTTCCCGACGCCTAGCTCTCGATATCGAAAGCTTCAAGCGGTGGGCAGCTACATACGAGGTTGCGGTCACCGTAGGCATCATCGATGCGACGAACCGGAACGAAGTACTTGGTGGTGCGCAGGCCATCCACGGGGAACGCGGCCTGGGTGCGGGTGAAGTGGCCGCCGGAGACAGCCTCTTCGAAGTCATCGCGGGTCACCGAGTACGCGGTGAACGGAGCGTGGCGCAGCACGGAATCTTCCGCGGACACCTTGCCATCGATAACGTCCTGGATCTCCCGGCGCACGCTAATCATGGCTTCGATGAAGCGATCCAGCTCTGCCTTGTCCTCGGATTCGGTGGGTTCCACCATCAGGGTTCCCGGCACGGGGAAGGCCAGGGTTGGGGCGTGGAAACCGTAGTCCATCAGGCGCTTTGCCACATCGGCTGCGGTGATCCTGGAGAGCTTGGTCAGCTCGCGCAGGTCCAGGATGCACTCGTGGGCCACCAGGCCGGAATCTCCCTTGTACAGCGTTGGGTAGTGATCCTGCAGCTGGTGGGAGATGTAGTTGGCAGTCACCAGCGCCATGCGGGAAGCCTCGGTGAGGCCTTCATCGCCCATCAGCGCGATGTAAGCCCAGGTGATGGGCAGCACTCCGGCGGAGCCGTAGCGCGCGGCGGATACTGGCTGGCCGGAGGTGTAATCGTCCTCGCCCTCGGGCAGTTCAGCAGAAGGATCCGCAGGCAGGAATGGGATGAGGTGCTCGGCTACGCACACTGGACCCACACCCGGACCGCCACCACCATGGGGGATGGTGAAGGTCTTGTGCAGGTTCAGGTGGGAGACGTCGCCACCAAATTCACCCGGCTGCGCCAAACCGACCAGCGCGTTGAGGTTCGCTCCATCGATGTAGACCTGCCCACCGGCGGCGTGCACCTTCTCGCAGACCTGGCGCACATGCTCCTCGAAGACACCGTGCGTGGACGGGTAAGTAATCATGATGGCTGCGGTCTGAGGGCCATACTTCTCCAGCTTGGCATCCAGATCATCCAGGTCCACTGAACCCTCTTCGCCGTTCTTCACGGCAACGACCTTCAGACCGGCCAGCGCTGCGGAAGCCGCATTGGTGCCGTGCGCGGAGGCGGGGATCAACACGATATCGCGCTGATCATCCCCGCGGGAAAGGTGGTAGCGATGAATGGCCAGCAGACCAGCGAATTCACCCTGGGAACCGGCATTAGGCTGCACGGATACCTTGGCATAACCGGTGATCTTTTCCAGTCGCTCTTCCAGATCCTTAATCAGGTCCAGCCAACCCTGGGCCTGCTCGGCGGGAGCGTGCGGGTGGATTCCGGCGAAGCCTGGCCAGGTGATGGGCTCCATGGAGATGGCGGAGTTCAGCTTCATGGTGCAAGAGCCCAGTGGGATCATCGTGCGGTCCAGCGCCAGGTCCCTATCGGCAAGCTTGCGGAGGTAGCGCATCATCTGGGTCTCAGAGCTCACGCTATGGAACACGGGGTGCGTGAGGATGGCATCCGTGCGGAGCAATTCTGCTTCACCGAGGGGGCCAGAGGTGGCGTCGAAATCAGAGGAATCAACGGAGGCGGACTTGCCGGAAATGACCTTGACCAGCTCGGCGATATCCGCATCCGTGGTGGATTCGCCCACGGAGATGCCCACGAACTCGGCGTTGACTCGGCGGAGGTTGTAGCCCGCGTCTGCGGCTGCGGCGATGATGTCATCGGCGCTGGAGACCTGCACGGTGACGGTATCGAAGAAGGTGTCATGAGCCAGAGTCAGGCCTGCCTCGGAGAGTGCCACTGCCAGGCTGACCGCGCGGCCGTGGATGTCCGTGGCGATCTCGCGCAGACCATCAGGGCCGTGCCAGACCGCATAGAAACCGGCCATCACGGCCAGCAGAGCCTGGGCGGTACAGATGTTGGAGGTGGCCTTTTCGCGGCGAATGTGCTGCTCACGCGTCTGCAGAGCCAGGCGGTAAGCGGGTGCGCCTTCGGCGTCCTTGGAGACGCCAACGATGCGACCCGGCAGCTTGCGCTCCAGTGCGTTGGTGCAGGACATGAACGCGGCGTGCGGGCCGCCGAAGAACAGCGGGACGCCGAAGCGCTGCGCGGAACCCACGGCGATATCCGCGCCCTGGGAGCCGGGAGAAGTGAGCAGCACCTGGGCCATGAGGTCGCAGGCCACGGTCACCAGCGTGGCGGATTCCTTGGCAGCAGCGATCAGCGGGGTGAGATCCCGCACGCGGCCGGTTGATCCAGGGTTGGAGAGCACCACGCCCACCAGGTTCTCGTAGGCAGAGAAATCGAAATCATCGGTGATCTCCACCAGCTCCACGGGGATCTCCGCGGCCTCGGCGCGAGCCAGAGTCACGGTGACGGACTGCTGGTGCAGCGCGTTATCCAGCAGCACCACTCCGCCCTTTTTGAAGGCCTTGGCATTGCCACGAGCCATCAGCTGCACAGCTTCGGCAACCGCTGTGGCCTCATCCAGCAAGGATGCGCCAGCGATGGGCAAGCCCGTGAGGTCCTGCACGGCAGTCTGGAAGTTAAGCAGCGCTTCTAGGCGGCCCTGGGAAATCTCTGGCTGGTACGGCGTGTACGCGGTGTACCAACCGGGATTTTCGGTGACATTGCGGCGGATCACGGCTGGGGTGATGGTGTCGTAGTAACCGTTGCCGATCAGCTGCTTCTTCTGCACGTTCTTATCAGCAAAAGCGCGCAGGGCGGCCAGGGTGTCCTGCTCGCTCAGGGCATCTGGAAGGCCGATTTCACCCTTTTGGGCGATGCTGGCGGGAATCGCGGATTCAGCCAAGGCCTGCGCGGATTCATAACCGAGGATCTGCAGGATCTCAGCGGTATCGGACTCATTGGGGCCGATGTGACGGGGGACAAAGGGTGCAGCGTGTGCCATAAATGGATTCTCCGATTGTTTGCACGGGCGTTTGTCCTCCCCACTCTGTCCTTTGCGCCTGAGAGCTTCAGCATGACCACGCTGCCTTTCTCCTTCGGCGACCGCCGCGCAAACGAAGGCGCGGGATTCTTTCCAGAGGTGCCTTGCTGCGGCGGTACGGGTGCCTGAGAGTGTCCTGGGGAGGGTTTGCTCCGTCGGCGGCCGCGCGCGAAGCGTGACCTCTCCCACCGCAGCTAATAACGGCTTATTGAATTATGCATGCCCATATTAACCCGGGGTGTGTCCTGCGCCATATAAACCGTCACGCAGCACAGCCTCCGCGTCCCCCCCGGGTCCACCGCGGATCTTCCAGAATGTTGAGGGCAAGACCGTCGAGGAGGGGGCCTATTCTTCTTCCTTTTTCAACGCCGCCATCGCCTGGTTAGACGGCTCGCTCGCAGATTCGATAGTTCTTTCGCTAGTTCCGCGTGCGCTTGTTCGATTTATTGAGGGGAGGATGTCTTGACCGTTTTCTATCGTTGCAGCATGACCAACGATAGTTATGATGCCCTGCTCGCAGACCTCCTCACGCGCATCCAAAATGTCCCAGCTTCCACTGATAAATTCCTCGACATTCTGATCTCGATAGCCAAGCGAACGCGGTTCATGTCACCGTTTAATGCGATGCTCGTCGAGTTTCAACGCCCCGGTGCCAACCACGCGATGACCGCAAGTCAGTGGGAAAAGTATGGTCGCCGCCCACGTCCCTTCATCCCCGGAATTTTGATCCTGAAGCCCTTTGGTCCGTGTATCCCAGTTTTTGAATTCTCCGACACAGAACCAATCCCGGGGTTTGAAGATGTTGCAGTCGATCTCACACCTTCGTTTGAGCTTGTGCAGACAGTGGAAGATGCGCGCCCTTTCGTCGATAGACTTCTTACTCACGCCTGTCACGTTGGAATCGACGTAGCACCAACTCACCTCGGGGGAGATCTGGCCGGCGATGTTCAAAGACTCGATCGCGGGATCAAGGTAGTGCCACGGGGCGAGAAGGACCACCTCTTCGCTCTGCGTTTTATGGTGCGATTCAATGCCAATCACGCCCCTGCGGTGCAGTTCCAAACGCTCGTCCATGAGTTTGCACACGTGCTGCTTGGTCACTTGGGCCCAATTGATTCCGATACTCCAGAGAAGAAGTGGAATCCAGAAACACGTAAGCGAACCGAGTTGCCTAAGGAAGTCCGCGAACTGGAAGCTGAAGCCGTCGCCCATATTGTCTGCATGAGTTTCGGCATCAATGGCAATTCCGGCGCGTACCTGCGCGGTTATGTGGGGGCAACATTGGACAAAAGCAACGCTTGGCCAGCAGATATGTCAATCGTGAAAGTGACCCAGACAGCAAACACGATCATGAAACTGCTTGGAGACTACAACGAGATACCAGTGCGGAAGTCGATCCGTTCGGTGCGCGTCCGCGGAGATCAGATCACTGCGTCAGCATCGACAAAGGATACGGTTCTGGTGCGCCAACCTCCCATCATCACTGGAGTGGAAGTGGGAGACCAGGGCAGGCTATTCCGGGCAGTCTCCTAATCCGCAGTATCCGGAACTTCCGCTCAGCTCAGTCGGCACTATTTCCGCCGCATTCGAAAATTGCCGGGCCCATCTAACAATTCTTCAGTCCCGCCCCGAAAACCCCCGCCGTGAACCAGAATAGTAAGCATGGCAAAACAAGTTCTTTCAGCGGTTAAATCGCTGGGCAACCCTCCCCTACCTGTCCCCCGCCAAGGCGTGGCCGTGGTGACCGGTGCATCCTCGGGAATTGGCGCGGCCACCGCCGAGGCGCTGGTAAATCACTCGGGGTCTGACTTCCACGTCATCGGCACCACCCGCGATCCAGCTCGCATCACAGAACCCATCCCCGGTGTGGAATACCTGGCCCTGAACCTGGAGAACCCAGAGAGCATCGCTGAATTCTGCGATCAGGTCTTGCAGCGTGGCACTCCCGCGGTACTCATCAACAACGCGGGAGAAAGCCAATCCGGGCCACTTGAAGAATTGCCTCGCGAAGCCCTGGAGAGACTTTTCCAGGTCAACGTTTTGGGGCATATCGACGTGACCCAGCGGCTGCTCCCGGCCATGCGCGCGACCGAGCAAGGAAGGATCGTGATGGTGGGCTCCATGCTGGGCAGCTTCCCGCTGGCCTATCGTTCCAGCTACTGCGCCTCCAAGGCAGCACTCAAGGCTTTCGCCAATGCTTCTCGGCGGGAACTGCAGCCCCACGGAATAGGCATGACAACCATGGAACCCGGGTCAATCGCCACCGGACTCTCCGCCCGCCGCACCAAATACGTCCAAGAAACCGGACCCTACAGTCAAGAATTCACCCACATGCTGGCCAAACTGGATAACAACGAATCAAAGGGCATCACCGCGCAGCGCGTGGCTGAGGAGATCCTCCGAGCAGTCTTTGCCGAAAACCCCAAGCCGCTCTACGCCGCGGGATCAAACGCGAAACTGGTCTTCCCCCTGTCCCGGCTACTCCCCCAAGCCAAGATGCACTGGCTGATTAATCGAAAGCACGGCTTGTAGCGCCCACGCTCTCCTCATCCGGATGCGGTTCGTGATAAGTCCAGTCCCGCCAAGGTGTGGCAAAAAAGGCCAGCACGGCTGAGGCCACGATGCCTAAGAACATGAGGGGACCAGCAAGAATGAGGACGAAATCCAGGTCGCCATTCTTGTTGTTCAAGAACACCACCAGGGCCACTCCCAGAGTGCCGATGATCCCCAGCCCGGCGAAAGAAGAATACATCTTGTTGGCCGGGTGTCGCCGCTTGCCGAAATGCCCGCGCAGGGTCATCATCATCGGCCAGGCCTGCACAAACAGCATCGCCAGGAAGAAGATCGCCAGCGCTGGGCGGAGCAGTTGCGCGGAGATGGGGGCGGTGTTGTTGGTGGTCATCAGCAACAGTCCAGCCACCGCAAAACCCGCAAACACCCGCCTCATCATGGGATTGACCTTAGCCGCGCTCGATGGGTCGGGAGGAATCCGCAGCCCACTGGGACCATCCGCCCACGAAGTGGCGGGCGCCCGTGAGACCCGCGTGCTCCAGCGCAGCGATGAACAGGGAGGAGTGCAGGCCGGAACCGGAGTACACGGCCACATTGCTGCCCTCGGTGATGCCTTCGGTCTTGAACATCGCGCGCAGCTGCTCCGGGGCCAGAATCTTGCCGTTGGAATCCGCGAGGCGCGTCACGGGGATGTTCAGAGAGCCGGGAATGTGGCCTGCCTGGTGATCAAAAGATTCTTTCACCCCTTGATGACGCCCCTCTTCGCGAGCGTCGATCAGCAAGTGATCGCTGACCCAATCTTCCACATCATCGATGAACAGCTCCGGCATATTCCCCGGCTTCACTTCTGCATCTCCGCGGCCACGCAAGGCACCGATTCCACCAGCGACGTCGCCACCAGCGGCCTCCCACGCAGGGGTTCCACCGTTGAGGATATGCACGTTGTTCAGGCCCGCCCAGCGGATGACCCACCACGCGCGAGCAGCGTAGATATTCGGACCCGCATCGTAAATGAAGATGGGACGGTCTTCGCTAAAACCCCAGTCGCGGAAGCTGCGCTGGAGGTCATCCACGTTGGGCAGAGGATTGCGCCCGCGCTGGCGGGTGGGCAGATCCGCCAGGTGCACCAATGGGTTGCAAAACATGGCCCCGGGGATGTGCTGGCCCACGTAGGCCTCCCACGCGGAGTTCTCCGTCTTGGCCCAGTGAGAATCCAGGACAGTCATCCGCTGACCTGCGGCGAAGCGAGAAAACATGTCATCGCCGGTCACGAATGGGCTGTCCTGCTGGGGCGTGGTTTCACTCATAATTCACCAGTGTAGAGGTCGGCTTAGGATTGCGCGCTGCCATCTCGCTTAGGCAACCAGCCGAGTACAAACGGGATGGCGAAGATGACAATCGCGGCCACTGTGGTGATGGCGCCGAATCCCATGGTAAATCCAGCGATCACTGCCAGTGGTGCCAGGATGTTCACCGCAATTTCAATGGGCGCATAGCCCACGTAAGCGATGCCGTATTCATCCAAAGCACCGGATTCCAGCTTCGGGTCCACGATCTTGAGCAGCGCGATACCCGTGGCCACCGCGGCAGTGGCCCAACCCCAGCCGAAGATGCCGCGCTCCAGCCACTTCTCACCGAAGAAGATCGGGGAGGCGACGAAGAAGAACAGGGTGCAGTACACCACGCCCAGGACGAACATGACCACCAGTGGCCAGAGGTAATCCGCCACCGCAGCCGGGACGATGGACGCGATGCCGAAGGCGATCAGGAAGTCGGTGGATGCGCCGGAGATGGACTTCACCGTGGTGGGATCCAGGTACTCCGGACGGCGAATCACCTTGAGGAAGATCTTGCCGCCGATGCCCACCACGAAGGACAGCGCGAACAGCGGGATGGAGACGTTGGCGAACTGGTGCTGGATTGCCTGCTGGATGAAGTACGCGATGGTCACCGTCACCATGATGAAGCCCAGGTGCAGGGCCAGCGGATCGATGGATGAGGGGTTGGTAGTGGCGTGGCCAATCGAGGGCTGTTCGGACTTCTTGGTGATCTCACCAGAGCGCAGTTCCCACGGCAGCTTCTTGGGCAGCGTGGCCGTGCGGCCGGTCTTGATGCCCCAGTTGGCGAAGATGATGCCACCCACGATGGCCGCCAAGGTGCCGACGGTCGCGGCGGTAAATCCCAGGGAAGACGCTTCCTGAATGCCGATGGAATCCAGCGCGCCACCCACCGCCGCGGCAGTGCCGAAGCCACCCACGAAACCAACCGGCAGCATCATGCCAAACCAGTCCTCCGTGCCGAACACCGGCGCGAAAAGGAACACGCCCAGCAACACAAACAGACCCCACTGGCCTAGGAACATAGAGGCGGAATAGGACCACATGTTCTTGGCCTTGGAGATGTCCCGCGAGTCAAAGCTCATGGAGTACGGCATGGCCGCGAAAACCACCGCGATGAGCAAGGTGGAGTAATCCCCCAAGGCGCCGGAAAACGGCATGATGCCCAACACTTCCGGGCCCAGCAACAGGGCGAGCAAACCGGCAGTGATGGGCGCGGGGATGAGGAGTTTGCGGAACCACGCGAAGTGGCGTCGCATAAAAGTACCCACGATGAGCAGGACGGAGATCAGGCCCACGTCCACCATCAGGTCAAATGCGGTGTAATCCACTCAAAGCCTCCTCATTTTTCACGCTATGTGCACACGAAGTTATGAGGCGAGCTTATTCCCCGGTCCGGGCAATGGCCTAACCCGGGTGGAGGGCTAGAACAGGCCGGTTGGGTTCTCGTCGTAGGACCACAGCAGGTTCTTGGTCTGCTGGTAGTGGCCCAGCATCATCAGGTGGGTCTCGCGGCCCAGGCCGGACTGCTTGTAGCCACCGAAAGCCGCGTGAGCTGGGTAGGTGTGATAGTTGTTCACCCACACACGACCGGACTGGATTGCGCGGCCCGCCTTGTACGCGATGGTTCCGTTGCGGGACCACACGCCGGCACCCAGGCCGTACTCGGTGTCATTGGAGATGCGGATGGCCTCATCGAAGTCCTTGAACGTGGTCACAGCCAGCACTGGGCCGAAGATCTCCTCCTGGAAGATCTTCATGTCGTTGTTGCCCTTGAGGATGGTGGGCTCGATGTAGAAGCCGTTTTCGCGACCTTCGATTTGGTTCACGTCGCCGCCCACCAGCACCTCTGCACCCTCCTTCGGGCCGGATTCCAGGTAGCCGGTGATCTTGTCCATCTGCTCCTGGCTGGCCTGCGCACCCATCTGGGTTTCGGTATCCAGCGGGTTGCCCACGCGGATCTTCTTCACGCGCTCCACGGCCAGGGCCAGGAACTCCTCGGCGATATCTTCCTGCACCAGCGCGCGGGATGGGCAGGTACACACTTCGCCCTGGTTCAGCGCGAACATGACCAGGCCCTCTACGCACTTCTCGCGGAAGGCATCGTCCTTATCCATGACATCACTGAAGAACACCGATGGGGACTTGCCGCCCAGCTCCAGGGTGACGGGGATGAGCTTTTCGGCAACGGCCTTGCTAATCATCTTGCCCACCTCGGTGGAACCAGTGAAGGCGATCTTGTTGAGGCGATCAGAGCCGGTCAGGGCTGCACCAGCCTCCTCACCCAGGCCGTTGACGATGTTCAGCACGCCCGCGGGAACCACGTCCTGGATGAGCTCGGCCACCAGCAGAATGGAGGCTGGGGTCTGCTCGGCTGGCTTGAGCACCACGGCATTGCCCGCAGCCAGCGCTGGGGCCAGCTTCCACGCGGCCATGAGGATGGGGAAGTTCCAAGGGATGATCTGCCCCACCACGCCCAGTGGCTCGTTGAAGTGGTACGCGATCAGATCCTCGTTGATCTGCGAGGTGCGGTCTTCCTGTGCTCGCAGCGCGCCCGCGTAGTAGCGGAAGTGATCCACGGCCAGCGGCATATCCGCGGCCAGGGTTTCGCGCACGGCCTTGCCGTTATCCCAGGTCTCGGCCACGGCCAGCATCTCGAGGTTCTCCTCCAGCCGGTCCGCGATCTTGAGCAGCACGTTGGCGCGATCCTGCACGGAGGTCTTCCCCCACGCGCCCTTTGCCTTGTGCGCGGCCTCGATGGCCTTGTCCACGTCCACTTGCTTTGAGCGTGGCACTTCGCAGAACTTCTTGCCGGTCACGGGCGAGACGTTGTCCAGGTACTCGCCATCTTCCGGCACAATCCATTGGCCGCCGATGAAGTTTTCATAGCGATCCTTGAACTTAACGATGGAATCCTGCGTGCCCGGATCTGAATAGACGGTCATGAGCTGCCTCCTGCTTGGTGGGAAAGGTGGTGATGTACCTCGGGTGGTAGCCCCAACCTACGCGCCTTGGGTGATTTCTTTTTCTCTTTCCGACGCCACACCCACGCCAATAAAAATATGTGTTTAGCAGTACATATATCTTTTCCCGCTGAGCCCAGAGAAACCGCTGGTATGGGTGATTCTCGGAGGCTGGATGTTTCCTGTGAGCGGGGGTGACGCGCGCAAGAGGGCTGTCTTGGGTGGGGTTTAGAATCGGGCGTGGCGTCGGGAAAAAAGACGAAGGACGGTGCGCACAGTGACGAAGAAGATCCACAAGACCAACGCGATGCGACAGTTGGATCGCGCGAAAGTGGAATATTCCATGACCACCTATGAGACCGATGGCGGGATTGATGCGCTGCATGTGGCGGAATCGCTGGGGGAAGCGCCGGAGAGGATTTTCAAAACACTGGTTTTGGAGAGCTCGGATAAACAGCATTTCGTGGCGGTGATCGGGGCGGATCATGAACTGGATTTGAAGAAGGTGGCCGCGCATTTCGGGGTGAAGAACGTGAAGCTGTTTGATTGGCGGCAGCTCAAGGAACTGACGGGATATGTGCGCGGGGGTTGCTCGCCGGTGGGCATGAAGCGGGCGCTGCCGACAGTGATCGATGCAAGTGCTGCCGAGATGCCGGAGATGTATGTGTCCGCGGGTGAGATCGGCACGCAGATTGTGCTTGCCCCGCAGGATTTGGCTGCCGTGGCGGATGCGGAGTTCGCGGACGTGCAGCATGCTGTTCGCTGAGCTGCCTCGGGAGAATTCGCTGGTCACTGCAGGTGTGGTGCATCTGCCGAACTGGCTTGAGCTGGGTGGCCAGCGCACGGTAGTGGAGGAGTTTCGGGAGACGGCACGCTCGGTGGCAGGCACTCCGCTGGCAATGCGCCGGCCGCAGCTGCAATCCGGGCAGATGTCCATGCACATGTTGCATTTGGGACGCTTCTGGCAGGCCAATCCTTATCGCTACGTGGATTCCGTGGATGGGCATCCCGTGCCACCTCTGCCTGCGCATCTCACGGATCTCGCGAAGCGGGCAATGCGCGATGCTGCCGCGATGGATCCAGACTTAGCACCGTGGGCGGATACTTATCGCCCGGACATGGCGCTGATCAACTACTACTCGCCCGGCGCGAAAATGGGCATGCACCAGGACGCGAATGAAAATTCCCCAGCACCCATCGTCTCGCTCTCCATTGGCGATGAAGCGCTGTTCCGCATCGGTGGCACCGAAAATAGAAATAAGCCGTGGAATGACGTGGCGCTGCTCTCCGGAGACGTCATCATCTTCGGAGGGCCAAAGCGCCTCGCCTTCCACGGCGTTCCCACGGTGCGCGAGGGCACGCTGCCCGCGGGGTGTGGGCTGAAGGAAGGTCGGATCAACGTGACCTTCCGCCAGCTCAGCTAATTACTCCTCTTCGGAACCGCCGAGGGAGTAAACATCCAGCTCATCGGTGCCGTCCTCAGGGGTGTAATCCACCTGGATCTTGTCCCCATCGCGGATCTCTCCGGCCAGGAGAGCCTTGGCCAGCTTGTCGCCAATCGCTTTCTGGATCAGGCGACGCAGCGGGCGGGCACCGTAGGCAGGTTCGTAACCGCGCTCTGCCAGCCACTTCTTGGCGCTTTCGGTCACCACCAGCTCCAGGCGACGGGCTGCCAGACGCTCGGCCAGTCCGCGTACCTGGATGCCCACGATATCTTCCAGCTGCTCCTCGGAAAGCGGATCGAAGATGAGCACGTCGTCCAAACGGTTGATGAACTCGGGCTTGAAGGCTGCCCGCACCGCGTTCATCACCTGCTCATCCGTGCCACCTGCACCCAGGTTGGAGGTCAGGATGAGGATGGTGTTCCGGAAATCCACGGTCCGGCCTTGGCCATCGGTGAGGCGGCCTTCGTCCAAGACTTGCAGGAGTACGTCAAACACATCGGGGTGGGCCTTCTCCACCTCGTCAAATAGCACCACTGTGTATGGGCGACGCCGCACTGCCTCGGTCAGCTGACCGCCGGCGTCGTATCCCACGTATCCCGGAGGTGCACCGACCAGACGGGCCACGGAGTGCTTCTCGCCATACTCGGACATGTCGATGCGCACCATGGCGCTTTCATCATCGAAGAGGAACTCGGCCAAACCCTTGGCCAGCTCCGTCTTACCCACACCAGTGGGGCCAAGGAAGAGGAAGGAGCCGGTGGGGCGGTTCGGATCCGCCACGCCTGCCCGTGCTCGACGCACAGCATCAGACACGGCCACGATGGGCTTGGTCTGGCCGACCACGCGGCCGGAGAGAACCAATTCCATGTTCAGCAGCTTCTCGGTCTCGCCCTGCAGCATCTTGCCGGCAGGAACACCCGTCCACGCGCTGACTACATCGGCAATCGTGTCTGGGGTGACCTCCTCGGTGAGCATGGTTTCACCCTCCTGCTTGGCCACGGTGTTCTCGGCCTCAGCGAGCTTCTTCTCCACATCGGGGATGCGACCGTAACGCAGCTCAGCCACCTTGGCGAAGTTGCCCTCGCGCTCGGCGATCTCCGATTCGCGGCGCAGCTCATCCAGCTCTTCCTTGAATGCGCGGAGGCTATCGATGCCACCCTTCTCGTTTTCCCAACGGGCAGTGAGTCCAGCGAGCTTCTCCCGCTCATCGGCCAACTCAGAACGCAGGCGCACCAGGCGATCCTTGGAGGCGGCATCAGACTCATTGGCCAGGGCCATCTCCTCGATCTCCATCCGGCGCACGATGCGCTCGATGGTGTCGATCTCCTCCGGACGGGAATCAATCTCCATCCGCAGGCGAGAAGCGGCCTCATCCACCAAGTCGATAGCCTTATCCGGCAGGAAGCGGCTGGTGATGTAGCGATCAGACAGCGTTGCCGCGGCCACCAGGGAGGAATCCTGAATGCGCACGCCGTGGTGGACCTCGTAGCGCTCCTTGAGGCCACGCAGGATGCCGATGGTGTCCTCCACCGTTGGCTCGCCCACGTAGACCTGCTGGAAACGACGCTCCAGCGCGGCATCCTTTTCGATGTACTTGCGGTACTCGTCCAGGGTGGTGGCACCGACCAAGCGCAGCTCACCACGGGCCAGCAGCGGCTTAATCATGTTGCCCGCGTCCATTGCGGAATCTCCACCCGCACCAGCACCGACGATGGTGTGCAGCTCATCGATGAAGGTGATGACCTCGCCTTCGGCCTCCTTGATTTCATCCAGGACGGCCTTGAGTCGCTCCTCGAATTCACCGCGGAACTTGGCTCCGGCCAGCATGGAACCGAGATCGAGGGAGACCAGCTTCTTTCCACGCAGGGACTCGGGCACGTCGCCGGCCACGATGCGCCGGGCCAGACCCTCCACGATGGCGGTCTTACCCACACCGGGCTCACCGATGAGCACCGGGTTGTTCTTGGTACGACGAGACAACACCTGCACCACGCGGCGAATTTCCTGATCACGGCCGATGACCGGATCAATCTTGCCTTCGCGGGCACGTGCGGTGAGATCCTGGGAGTACTTGGCGAGCGCCTGGAACTGGCCCTCCGGCTCCTCGGTGGTCACCTTGCGGTTACCGCGCACTGCTTCAAAAGCGCCGCGGATGGCCTCGAAGGTTCCACCCTCCTCGTGCAGCAACTTGGAGGCTTCGGACTTGCCCTTGGCAATACCCGCGAGCAGCACCTCGGTGGAGACATAGGTATCCCCCAGCTCAGAGGCGAGCTCCTGGCCCGCGGTGAGCGCGTTCAGCGCATCGCGGTTGAACTGTGGGTTAGCCATGCCGGAACCGGAGGCCTGTGGGTACTTGGCGGTGAGGTCCCGCGCCTTGGTGAGCACGGAAGCCACGTTCACTCCCGCGGCCTGCAGCACTGGCTGCGCGATGGAATCGTCCTGCTCCAGCAATGCCACCAGGAGGTGTGCTGGGCGGATATCCGGATTGCCCTTGGCCGAGGCATCCTGCAGTGCTGCCTGGAGGGCAGCTTGGGTTTTGGTAGTTGGAGTGAAGCTGTTCATGTGTAGGTTCTCTCTCCTGAGGGTGTGTGGTGCGTATGGTGTTGTTCACCGTGCGATTTCACTAGTGAATTCCGACAATACTTGAGTACACCTAACTCAGCCACAAGAGTCTTGAGTCTATTCCACTCAACTTAAGAATTTTTCGATCCCCTCCGAGTAACTTGTGCCACAATAAAACCCATGTCCATCCGCGCCGCATTCCATGCCGCCCGCGAGTACCGCGCTGAGATAATTTTCGGAACCCTCACGGGATTGATGAGCAGTGGTCAGGCCCCCGCTCCCGTAGCTCTCCCCCGCCGCGCAGGTTCTGCAGAACCGCAGGTTGCCAGCCATTTTGGGCACACCATTCCCCAGGACACCTCCGCGTTACTCAGCTTGCTGGATTCCATCGGAGACGGCCTGACCCCCGGCGGTGAGTTCGATGAGCCCACCGGTTCCCGTTTGTACCGGCTCGGTTTTTCAGTTCGACGCCACGGTTTCACCGCCGCCCACTTTGAGCCATTGACCACGGCCATCTCCAAAAGCATTGACCGCCACCTCAAGCCCGAGGAGGATGTGAACTCGCAAGATATCCTCGCGTTGAAGGACGCGGCCTACCTGGCCTGCAACATCATGGCGCAGGGATGCGCGGAAGCCGAGGAAACCGAGCGCGAAGCAGAGCTGGAGGGTGCTCCGGTTAATCCACCGACGGCGCGGGCAAAGATCGTGGAGATTGAACGCCCCAATCCCACCACGAGAGTGGTGCGCATGCAGGTGGATCCCCCGCTGATGTACGCCGCTGGGGAACCCCTCATGGTCAGCACGCCCTACACCCCGCTGAGGTGGCGGCCGCTGTTCCCCGCGTTGCCCTGCAATCCGGACGGGATGCTCGAGCTGCACGTGTTGCTGGAAGAATCCGGCGACGCCGGGCTGGAACAGTTCCTGCAGGGGATCATCAACCACGCCGAAGCCGGCGATGAGTGGGTGTTATCCACCCAGGCCAGCGACCTTTCCGATGTTCCACTCGGGCTGCGCAGCGATGATCCTGCATGGAAGAAACACGCGGACAAGGATCTCATCATCGTGGCGGAAGGAGCCGGGTTGGCTCCTGCCCGGGCGGCCATCCTGCAGCAAGTTTTTGGCGGTGCTGTGGGGTATGTGGTTGGCGTCGAGAATGAGGAAACAGAACCGGGTGTCCGCAAACCCCGGCGCATCCACCTGATCTGGGGCGCGGAGAGCGGCGCGGATCTCTATGAGCTTGATGGATTACTGGGCCTGGCTAGGGCATTCGATTGGCTGCGGGTGACTCCGGTGGTGAAGCAGGCCGATGCGCGGAGTGGGTATCGCACGCTGTTGACCGAAGGCGACCTGCGCGAGGAAGTCCTACGCAGCAGCAAGTATCTGGATGATCACGTGATCATCGTGAGTGGCCCCGGCGAGCAGGTGGAGCAGACGATCGAGACCCTAAAGGAGCAGGGCGGGGTGCCAGCCGATCAGCTGGTGCGGATCAAGACTGATTGGAACCTTTTGCGCAGTTAGCGCTCGTCCCCTACTGCGACCACGATGTCTTCCAACTGGCGTTCGCGCAGGTGGCCGGCCAGAACAGGTAGCCCCTTGCGCACCTTATCCACGTAGTTCGGGTCAATGTCCACGGTGAGCACCTGGGCTGCGTAACCGGTCTCTGCCAGCTTGGCGCCATCCGGGGAAATCACCACGGAGTGCCCGATGCCCGTGGGGCCATCTGCGCGGCCATAGCGATCCGGTGAGCCCGGACGACCCTGACCCGCAGCCACCAGGTAGCTGGTTGAATCCAAGGCACGAGCAGCGGTCAACGCACGCCACTGATCCAGCTTGCCCGGACCATCTGCCCAACTGGTGGGCACGATGATGACCTTGGCATCTGCATTGGCCAGGTCGATGAAGTGGTTCGGGAAACGGATGTCATAGCAGGTGGCGAGCCCCACGGTCACTCCCGCGACCTCGCAGGTAATGCGGCGAGTACCGGGCTTGACGGTGTCCGATTCGCTGTAACCGAAGGCATCGTAAGTGTGAATCTTGTTGTATGACGTCACCACATCAGGGCCCGCGACCAGCAGCGTGTTGTAGACGCGGCGGATCTTGTTCGCCTCTCCCGCGCCTTCCGGCATTTCCTCCACGATATCGCCCGAAGGCTCGCGGTAGACGGTATCCGCAGGCGTGAACATGCCCACAATGGCGGTGATGTTGTGCTTACGCGCGGTATCCACCACAGCAGTGGCGAAGGGGCCATCGAGAGGTTGCGCGATCTGATCCAGACGACCGCTATCGAAGGGGAACATGGCTGCTTCTGGGAAAACCACCAGGTCAGCGCGGTTCGCCGCGGCTCCAGCAATGTACTTGCGGATGAGAGCCAGGTTAGATTCCACGTCTGGTTGAGAGATCATTTGAATCACTGCAATGCGCATGGCACCAGCCTAGCGCCGAATTCAAGTGGATGTCTGGCGTGCCTGTGCATATCTTTTCCGCTCTCCACAGCTGGCCGCGGAGATGGCGAGGATTGTCCTGGGTTGTCCTGCCCGGAGGTTAGAGTTTTCCGACAAGGCACTCAGTGGGGACAAGAGGGGGATTATTTATGCCGTGGGGAAGTGTTTTGCCCGGTTTGGGGGACACAAGCGTGCATCCGGAGGCCGTGCAGTTCCGAGCTCAGGAGCTGCAGCGGGTGGCGGGTTTGGTGGGAGTGGCTGGGCGTCGCTTGGGTGAGGCACCGCATGTTGATCTGCCGGGCGAGATGTTCCCCGGTGTGCTGGCTAGCGCTTGCGAACAGTTCGCCCGAGCTGCGATTTCGCATGGCGCGGCGGCCGAAGCCACTGCTGGGCAGATCGTGGAATATGTGGCGAGCGTGCAGGCCGCGGATCAGCAGGGTGCCCGTGCACTAGGCGGGTCTATGGGTGAATCTGCTGGCGGTGGTTGGCGATGAAGGTAACGGTGAATTCCATCGCGCACGCCGAACTGGATGCAGCACGAACGATGAGTGACGAGTTTTCCCAGGCCGGTTCTGAGTGGCGGGGGCATGCTGATTCCGCGCGGGATCGGGTGGCATGGGAGAGCGCTGGTCAATGGACGGGCAGTGCCGCAGAAGCTGCAACGCATCGGGTCAGCGCTTCCATCAATCGCTGGGATGTCCTGGGGGCATCAGCCAGCAGCATTGGTCTGGTCAGCCACGCGCACGTGCAGCTCCTGCGCGCGCTGCAGTTGGTGGTGAATGTGGCGCTGAGCTCTGCCCGGGCCAGCCTGTTGAGCGTCTCCCCCGCTGGCCACGTGACATCCCCCCTACCCGCGTGGACACCGGGATTAGGTACGGCCGCGCACATTCTGGCGCGTTCGCTGACCGGGGTTTTGACCAGTGCCTTAGGCACGGTCCGGGTGTTGGATGCGCGCGCGGCATCGGCGGTTCACGCCATGACATCCGTGACCGATGATTTGCCAGCCCTCAATTCTTTTTCGACGCCACAACCGGCCTCCATTCCGCCCGTACCTCCCACCGGCCCCCTCGGGCCCGGGGAGTTGCCGGAGATCAACCGCATTGATACACCCCAAGGCCCCATCTACGTGGCGGGTGATCTCAATTCCGCGGAGTCCATCACCACGTTCGTTTCGGGCGTGCACTCCGGTTCCGTGGAATCCATGCGCACCACGCACCAGTGGGCGCTGGCCGAAGTGGAAAGGGCTCGCGCCGAGGGCAGGAATATTGCCGTGGCTACCTGGCATGCCTACCCCGCGCCTTCCTCCTTGTTGGGCGCGATGAGCAGTGCCCCCGCAAAGTCCGCCGCCCCTAACCTTCAGGCTTTCCAGAATTCTCTGCGCGAGAATAGTCCGCGCGCTCATCTCAACGTGGTGGGTTTCAGCTATGGCTCGGTGGTGGTCGGCCAGGCAGCGGCCGCCGATGGTGATGGCCTTTCGGCGGATAAGGTTACTTTTTTCGGAAGCCCTGGGGTTTCGGCGGATTCCGCCGCGGATCTGCGCCTCAACAGCTCAGGAAAACCAATAATCCGCAGTGAGCATGTCCCGGGGGATTTAATTCAGCTCGCCACTGGCCCGGTATGGGGCATTCACGGCCTGGATCCTTCCTCCCCGGGGTTTGGAGCGAGCCCACCGCTCGGCAGAACAGGTCCCCAGAGCTGGTCGGAGTATTCATGGGAGGAATTGATGGATCTCTATGTGATGGGCCGGGGTGAGACAGGTGCGCATAGCTCGTACTTGTGGGATCCCTCGGTGGATCTGACCTCTGATGAGAAGTGAATCAACTGCTGGGCTCTTGGTGTGTAACTACCGTTTGCCGGGGAAAGTTGGCTAAGGTTTTGTTCGTGAAGTCAGCAAATAATGGGGATCACCCAACAAATGGCATCGGCGGAGGCACCGCCACTAACGCCTCCACCGACACAACCGCCGCCAGCTCTACCGGCACCACCGGCACGGCCAACACAGCCAACACCGCAGCCGGCGCGGCCAGCCCAGCCAACGCAGAAATGCGCACGGTTCGAATGGGCACGCTGGTCAGCCTCATCGTCGGCTCTTGCGTGGGCGCGGGCATCTTCGCGCTGCCACAAAACGTCGCGATGGTGGCCTCACCCGGCGCGGCGATGATCGGCTGGGCCATCACCGGCGTGGGCATGCTCTGCATCGCCTATGTTTTCCAGGCTTTGGCTACCCGTAAACCCCACTTGGATTCGGGTGTTTACTCTTATGTCCGCGCTGGTCTGGGCGATTTCGTGGGCTTTGCCTCCGCGTGGGGTTATTGGCTGGGAACCATCATCGCTCAGGTGGGCTATGCCACCTTGTTCTTCAGCTCCCTGGGTTTTTTCATCCCGCTCTTCGATGGCTCCCGCCCGCTCACGCAGGCGTTTTTCGTCTCGGCACTCACCTGGACCATCTTCCTGGTCCTCTCCCGCGGTGTGCGCCAGGCGGCTGTTCTGAATGTGGTGGCCACGGTGGCCAAGGTGCTGCCGATTGCTGCGTTCCTCATCCTCGTGGCATTCCTGGGCTTCAACCCGGAGATCTTCACGGCTGATTTCTGGGGACACGCGGCCACTTTCGGCGAGAACCAGGATCAATCAGCCACATTGATGGACCAGGTCAAGGGCATGATGCTCTTCACCGTGTGGGCCTTCATCGGCGTGGAGGGCGCGTCCACCTATTCCAAGCGGGCACGTAACCGCAAGGATATTTCGCTGGCTACTTTCATCGGCTTCGTTGTGGTGTTCTTCCTGCTCACCGCCGTGAGTTTCCTGTCCTATGGTGTGGTGTCGCGCGAGGAATTGGCTGCGATGGGCGATAACTCCATGGCCGCTGTTTTGGAAGCCACCGTTGGCAGCTGGGGCGCTGGCCTGATCAGCGTGGGCCTGTGTATTTCCGTGTTGGGTGCCTATGTGTCCTGGCAGATGCTCTGTGCCGAGCCCATCACCCTCATGGCGCAGGATCGCCTGCTGCCCAAGATCATCGGCAGGACCAACGCCCTCGGCGCTCCCGTGGTGGCGCAATTGTGCTCGGCCGTGGTCATCCAGGCGTTCATCGTGGTGTTCTACCTCAACGAGTCCACGTACACCACGATGGTGCAGCTGGCCACGTCTCTCTACCTGCTGCCGTACGTGTTTTCTTCGCTGTACCTGATCTTCTTGACCACGCGCGGCAGCGGAATCGCCCACCCCGATGCAGGCCGCAAGTTCGATCTCTCCGGCCCTGAGGTCAGCTCCTCCACCAACTCGGTGCACATGGTGCTGGGATTAGTGGCGTTCTTCTACTCGCTGTGGCTGCTATATGCCGCGGAGCTGCGCTTCGTGTTGCTGGGTACGCTGCTCATCCTGCCCGGCCTCATCATCTACGTGTGCACGCGCGTAAAGTCCGGTGGTCGCATCTTCAACCTCTTCGAGTGGTTCATCGCCGCCGTGGTCGTGGTCTGCGCGCTCTACTCGCTGTACGCGATCCTCACCGGAACCCTGGAACTTTAGTTCTGGTCCTTTTTCTTTCGACGCCGCGGCTCCCACATCACCACAGTCGTAGAGCGTGGAACGTGCACGATCTCTCCGCGGCCCCGCCCGCGTCCCTGCATCCAGGCGCGCATTTGCTCCTGGGTTTCCACTAGTTGTTGACGCAGCTCAGCGGCGTCCTGCTCGAGCTCAGCAATCCGGTTCTGCTGTTCAATGATGGTGCGGATGCCCGCGAGGTTCACGCCTTCCTCATGAGATAGCCGCTGGATTTCCTGGAGCGCCTCAATATCCTGGCGCGAATACCTGCGGCCACCACCTTGGGTGCGCTGCGGAGAGACCAAGCCCATGCGGTCATAGGTGCGCAGGGTTTGAGCGTGCATGCCCGTGATTTCCGCAGCCACGGAAATCACGAATACTTCATGCTTGCCCTTGCCTCGGGATTCTTCAGCGCGCCCGCCATTCTGAGACGCGCTCTGGTTTCCTTCTTGAGAATTGTTGCTCATGATGCTTCACCACTCACTTGCCTTCCCAGTGCTCACGCGGGTCGAATCCGCTGCGCTTCTCCTCTTCGGAGTACTTGCGCAGTGCACTCATCGCGCCTTCGTCTAGATCCTTTGGAACTTCTACCTTCACTGTTACGAGGAGATCTCCGCTGGCACCGTTGCGCTTGTTCACGCCCCTGCCACGGACACGCAGGGTGGTGCCGTCCGCGGTGGCCTGCGGGATGCGCACGCGCACGCGGGAATCCAAGGTAGGCACGGTAACAGCCCCGCCCAGCACCAGCTCGGAGAAGCTCACGGGCACGGTGAGCTTCAGGTCATCACCACTGCGGGTGAATACCTTGTCCTTCTTCACGTGCACGGTAACCAGCAGGTCTCCCGCTGGTTTTCCGCGCTGACCAGCTGCGCCTTGCCCGGCTAGGCGTACTTTTTGTCCGTCCACCACGCCAGCGGGAACGCGCACGGTGATAGTGCGTGGCCGGGTTTGCCGGCCTTCTCCACCGCAGTCCTCGCAGGGTTCCTTGATGATGGTTCCCTGTCCGGCACATGCCTCGCACGGGCGGGAGAATCCAAAGGAGCCACGGTTTTCGCTCACCATTCCGCTGCCGTGGCACTGACCACATGTCTGTGGCGAGGTGCCCTCTTTCGCACCCGACCCATGACAGGTGGAGCACGGTGCTGGGCTGGTCAAGCGAATAGGCACGGTCACGCCCTTGGTTGCCTCGCGGAATTCCAAGGTGATCTCGGTTTCCACATCTGCACCACGCTCGCGAGCAGTGCTCCTACCAGCGGTGGAACCGCCGGTAGCGCCGCCGCCAAACATTCCGCCGAAGACATCCCCGAAGCCCCCGCCGCCGAAGATATCGGAGACGTCATACTCCGAGCTTTGGAAACCTCCGTTAAAGCCACCGAAGCCACCCATGCCGGAGCCAGCCCGTGACCCTGCGCCAGGCGTGCGCATGCCGTAGCCACCGGAGGCGACCAAGGTCTTGAACTCGTCATATTCTTTGCGCTTATCTTTATCTCCGACCACCGAGTATGCCTCGGAGGCAGTTTTAAATCGCGCTTCCGCAGCTGCATCCCCGGGCTTCTTGTCCGGGTGATCCTCGCGGGCGATCTTGCGATAAGCCTTCTTAATTTCCTCCGCGCTCGCGCTCGAAGAAACGCCAAGGTCGCGGTAGTAGTCTTTCTCTAACCACTCCTGCTGTGCCAATTTTTCAATGCTCCTTTACACGTCAGCACTCAATATTTTTGAGTGTACCCCGCTTAACTTTTTTGCTCTACTCAACCTAACGCACAGTCCAGGCGCTACATTCCCCTCTCGGACCCCGCCCGATTAGCCGTTCAATTGATCGCTCACTTATCAGGTCTTGAGGGTGGTCTAAGCGAGGGTTGTCTTGGCAATCGCTAGGGTGGAGAACATGAGTGACCGCAGGAAGAACTGGTTCAAGCGTCTCTTCGGAGACCAACCCTCGGCAGAAGCCACCCCTTCGCCAGAGTTCACTGAAGGCACCCCAAAAAACGCCACAGAGAAAAGTGGCACAGAGGACGCATCCCAAAACACCACTGAAAACACGCCCGAAGATTCTTCTCCAGAAACTCGCTCCGAGAATCACGCCGAAGATCCAACCCCTGAGCACCCCTCGGAAGTGGATTCCCCTTTGGTGGCGCAGGCGCGGGAGGGCGCGGGGTTGGCGTCGGACATGAAGGTTTTTGAACCATCTTCGCTGGATGATGTGGATTTTTATCGACGCATGCGAGTGGCACTCCAGCCCATCGAATTGGCAGAGGCTTCTGTAGATACTGAGGATTTCGGGCCTGATTCTCCCGTGCGCCCGTTTAGTGGGGACACGTTGCTGCGGTTGACGCTGGACATGCCGCTGGATGACGAGGATGCGCACTCTACGTTCCCTTTGGATGCGGAGGCGCTGAACGATCGCGGTCCGGTGGAGGATCTCTACCGGATGGGTTATCGCAATCTCTGGCAGGACTTGGTGGATTCCGACCTGCATGTCACTGAAATTTCGCCAAGTCCAAAGGAAAAGGTGTGGGCGTTTGAGGGCACGTCGCCCTATGTGGGGAGTGCGCCGATTTTCCTGGAGGAGCTCATCGGCAAATTCCTCCCGCAGATTGATATGGCCACTGGTGTGCTGTTCACGATGCCGTCCAGCGGGCAGATGCTGGTGCGCGATGTGACCGAGGGCATGGAGCTCTTCCACACCATCGGGTTGCTGGCCACCGCCTCGGCGGATGAATACTTCAAGTCTGCGGATAAGATCAGCCCGCGTTTGCACCTGTGGCACGAGGGGCAGATCGAGACCATCTCGGATATCAAGATGCCCGAGCCTGGCGAGATGCAGACAGAGATTCAGATCAAGCCCACCGCATATCTCATGGCGCAGATGAATGAAGGTCCGGATGCCCCAGATGATTGGATGAAGGGCTTCGGCGGGCCAGATGATCCCGATGATCCGGACGGTATTGGGCCAGATAGCCCAACTCCCCCGCCAGTGGTTTAGATATAGGAAAAGGGCTCCCGCCAGCACAATGCCGGCAGGAGCCCTTTGTTGAATCTATTTAGCTGTTGTTGCTAGTCCGTGATGATGACCATCGCGGTGCGCAGAATGCGATCACCCAAGCGATAGCCTTTCCGCAACACGGTGCCCAGCACCTTGGTCTCTCCGGAGGAGGTGTCTTGCACAGCCTCGTGGAGTTCTGGGTTGAACTCATCGCCCTCGGCGCCGAAGGATTCCACCTTGATGGCAGCCAAGACGCTCTGGAGCTTGTCATTGGCGGCCTTCAGCGGCCCGGTGAGATCGCCGTGAGACTCTGCCAGCTGCATGTCATCCATCAGCGGCAGGAGCTTTTCGGCAACCTCAGCCTTGGCTCCAGCGATGACTCCCGCACGGTCCCGCTCCACACGCCGACGGTAGTTGGCGTATTCAGCGGAGAGCCGCTTGAGGTCATCAGTGGTCTCATCCAGTTGCTGCTGAAGCTGGGCAACTTCGTCCAACTCAGCCGCTGCTGCTTCCGGGCCAGCACCAGCGGCATCGGCGGCAACTTCTTCTGCCACTTCCTGCTCGTCTGCTACTGCTTCGGCGGCGGCAACAGGATCAGCCTCTTCACCAGCGAGGATGTCCTGGAGTTCCTGATCCACGGCATCCACCTCTGGTGCCACGGGGTTCACATCATTAGCTTCCCGCGCATCCAAGGTTTCCTCGTCCGTCGCCCCGGGATCACCCGGGTTGTCGGTCCAGTTGGTGTCAGCCATTACTTCTTGTCATCCTCCTCGTCGACAACTTCAGCGTCGACTACATTTGGATCTTCGTTGGTTGCACCTGCGGCATCACCGGCTGCAGCAGCGTCAGCGCCAGCAGCGGCTTCCTGCTCGTAGAGGGCCTTGCCGATCTCCTGAGACTCAGCGGAGAGCTTCTCCACTGCATCCTTAATGGCCTCGATGTCATCGCCCTTCAGGGCTTCGTCAACAGCCTTGGCAGCATCCTCGACCTTGTTCTTCTGCTCCTCGGAGATCTTGTCCTCGTTGTCAGTGACGAACTTGCGGGTCTGGTAAGCCATGGTCTCTGCAGAGTTGCGGACTTCTTGCTCCTCGCGGCGCTTCTTGTCCTCGTCTGCATGAGCCTCGGCATCCTTAACCATGCGGTCGATCTCTTCCTGAGACAGTCCGGAGCCATCCTGAATGCGGATGGTGTTCTCCTTGCCCGTTCCCTTGTCCTTGGCGGACACGGAGACGATGCCGTTGGCGTCGATATCGAAGGTGACCTCGATCTGTGGAACTCCGCGTGGGGCTGGAGCGATGTCGCCCAGCTCGAAGGATCCCAGCAGCTTGTTGTGAGCAGCCATCTCGCGCTCACCTTGGAAGACCTGGATCTGCACGGAAGGCTGGTTGTCCTCAGCCGTGGTGAAGGTCTCCGAACGCTTGGTTGGGATGGTGGTGTTGCGTTCGATGAGCTTGGTCATCACGCCGCCCTTGGTCTCAATGCCCAGGGACAAAGGGGTGACGTCCAGCAGCAGCACGTCTTTGACCTCGCCACGCAGCACGCCGGCCTGCAGAGCGGCACCCACGGCAACAACTTCGTCTGGGTTAACGCCCTTGTTTGGCTCCTTGCCGCCGGTCAGGTCCTTGACCATCTCGGAAACTGCAGCCATACGGGTAGAACCGCCCACCAGCACAACGTGGTCGATGTCCTTGACATCTACCTCGGCATCCTTGAGAACCTTCTCGAAAGGAACCTTGGTGCGCTCCAGCAGATCCTCTGTGATGCGCTGGAACTCGGTGCGGGTCAGGGTCTCGTCCAAGAACAGTGGGTTCTTGTCTGCGTCCACCGTGATGTACGGCAGGTTGATGCTTGCCTGCTGGGAGGAAGACAGCTCGATCTTTGCCTTCTCAGCAGCCTCGCGCAGACGCTGCAGAGCCATCTTGTCCTTGGTCAGGTCGATGCCATTGGCGCTCTTGAACTTCTCTACGAGCCAGTCGACGATGCGCTGATCCCAGTCATCGCCACCCAGCTTGTTATCACCAGCGGTAGCGCGAACCTCTACCACGCCGTCGCCGATCTCCAGCAGGGAGACGTCAAAGGTACCGCCACCGAGGTCGAAGACCAGGATGGTCTGCTCCTTATCGCCCTTTTCCAGGCCGTAAGCCAGTGCAGCCGCAGTGGGCTCGTTGACGAGGCGCAGCACGTTCAGGCCTGCGATCTGTCCAGCTTCCTTGGTTGCCTGACGCTCAGCGTCGTTGAAGTATGCAGGAACGGTAATCACCGCATCGGTGACGTCCTCGCCCAAGTAAGACTCAGCGTCACGCTTGAGCTTCATCAGCGTGCGAGCGGAGATTTCCTGTGGGGTGTAATCCTTACCGTCGATGTTCTTCGTCCAGTCAGTGCCCATGTGGCGCTTGACGGAGCGGATGGTGCGATCGACGTTGGTGACCGCCTGGTTCTTGGCGGACTGTCCCACCAGAACTTCGCCATTCTTAGCGAATGCGACCACGGAAGGGGTGGTGCGTGCTCCCTCGGAGTTGGCGATAACAGTTGCCTCGCCACCTTCCAATACGGAAACCACAGAGTTGGTGGTTCCCAAGTCAATGCCTACTGCGCGTCCCATTTGTAAATCCTCCTGTTTGTTGCGAATTAAGTAACTTTCGCGAGCCCTTAGTGCCAGTGGCTCAAGTACTGACCTCCAGTATCCGCAAAATATCTCTTGCGTCAAGTCAACTTGAGTCGGTCTAGCTCAACTCGCTCACACTCTGTACAACTACCCAACCCCCAAAGTTGTTCCCAATTCACTCAACTTTTTTATTTTCTTTTTCGGCGCCACCCATTTCCGCACGTCAGAAACCGCTTCAAGCGCTGAGGGCCGAAAATTTCCCCGGTGAATTACGCTGTACTCATGAGTTTCCTGGATCGTATCTCCGCCATACTCTCCTCAGACAAGCCCGGTTCAGACAAGCCCGGTGATGTTCCTGCACCCGCAGAACCGCCACATGCGCTGCGCCAGCATTTCGCCGTGTCCTCCCGCACTGTGCAGGGCTTCGAGGTCTACTCGGTAGCGCCGATGAAATTCGGAGAAACCAGCGCGAAGGATGTCACACACTACGATCCCCACGCCGAAGCCCTTGACGAGCTAGCACCCGCCGATGCAGCCACCCAAGCGGTTTTGTACGTGCTGCCCGGTGGATTCGCCCAGCCCATCAAGGCGCGGAACTGGGACTTCATTGCCCAGCTGGCCAATGCCGGGCTGCGCGTGGAAATCCCTCTCTATGGACTCATCCCAGAATATAACTGCGCGCAGGGCCTGCCTTTGCTGAGCCAGACATACCGCGAACTCGTGGAAGATCACGGCGCAGAAAACATCACCATCATCGCCGATTCCGCGGGTGCGAGCCCCGCGCTGGGGATGTTCATCGCCCGGTTGGAAGCGAACGCAGTGAGCCCCGAAGAAGGGTTGCTCCCGGCCCCGCGGAAGATCATTCTCAATGCCCCTTGGATAGATATGGATTTGGGAGGAGATGGCGTCGAAAAATATAAGAACAAAGACCCCATCCTGGATCCGGAAAAACTCCGGCCACAGGGCAATCTCTGGGCGCAGGGGTTGTCCGACCTGCGCATCGATGCTGCAGAACCCACCGCGCACCCGGCTGTTTCGCCGTTGAATCTGGACGCGGCCAGCTGGCCCAAGCTCTTCGGCGGGACGGAGTTTCATGTTTTCTGCGGGGATCGGGATCTCTCCTACCCCAGCTCCGTCCAGCTCACCGAGCAGCTCACCAGCGCAGGACTGACGGCCACGTTCCATCCACAGCCCGGTGCCACGCACATGTTCCATTTGGGCAAATCCAGGGAAGGCAAAGCAGCGCGCAAAGTTATGGCTGCCTTAGCCGGAGAAGTCCGCGAATAAATCCAATTAAGCAACAGAAATGTTGTTTAAATAGCGGCGAAAAACGGGTGTGACCTGCGATATCGAAAGCCGATGAAACCTCGGGGATATTGCTAATGTGCAGAGAAATCATTAATTCACGCTTTACTGCACACGCTAGGAATTAGCCCATGAACCTGCTTGCAGCGGGGACCGCAACGTCCAATGACATCCCGTGGGACATCACGATCCCGATGGGCATTATCGGTGCTCTCTTGTCACTTCCCGCCTGGGTATTTTTCATCCGTGGCGCTCTGCGGATCTTCTCCACCATCCGGATCGGCCAGCCCGCGCTGAGCCGTGTGGATAACCCGGCTGGGCGCTTGCTCAACATGATCAAGGAGATCCTGGGCCACACCAAGATGGCGAAAAAGCCAGGTGTGGCCATTGCGCACTGGATGGTCATGGTGGGATTCCTGCTGGGGTCCATCGTCTGGTTTGAGGCTTACATTCAGATCTTCAACCCGGAGGGTGGCTGGCCCATCTTCGGCGGCTGGGGCATCTACCACTTCGTGGATGAGCTGCTGGGAATCGCGACTGTCCTGGGCATTATCGCGCTGATCATCATTCGTCAACGGATCGGCGATAAGGAGAAGAAGGCCCGCTTCTACGGCTCCTACTCTAGAGCCGCGTACTTCGTGGAAGCCGTGGTGTTGGTCGAGGGCCTGGGCATGATCTTCGTGAAAGCCTCCAAGATCGCCACCTTCGCCTCCTACGAGGGCGGGCACGCAGCAACGGATTTCCTCACCATGCACATCGCGCAGATCCTTCCGGAATCCCCGCTGCTGGTGTCCATCTTCGCCATGATCAAGCTGCTCTCCGGCATGATTTGGCTGTTCATCGTGGGCTTGAACATCCGCTGGGGCGTGGCATGGCACCGCTTCTTGGCCTTCTTCAATATCTTCCTCAAGCGAAATTCCGATGGCCGCAACGCCTTGGGTGCCGCCAAGCCCATGACTTCCCAGGGCCGAGCCCTGACCATGGAAAACGCCGATCCAGAAACGGACACCATCGGCGCCGGAAAGATGGAGGATTTCACCTGGAAGGGCATCATGGACTTCACCTCCTGCACGGAGTGTGGACGATGCCAAGAACAATGCCCCGCCTGGCACACCGCCAAGCCACTTTCCCCGAAGCTGCTGATCATGGATCTCCGCGATCACACGCTGGAATCCGCCCCTTACCTCAAGGCCGCACGGGCCGGCACCGATGCGCAGGCCCTTTCGGGTGGCGTGGATGTTCTGGAAGCCGACGCCTCCACTGAAGCCCACTCCAGCCTCCCACTGCTGCAACTGGTGGGCGAGGGCGAAATGGGTGTTATCGATCCTGACGTTCTGTGGTCCTGCACCAACTGTGGCGCCTGCGTGGAACAGTGCCCCGTGGACATTGAACACATCGACCACATCATCGACATGCGCCGCTACCAAGTGCTGGTGGAATCAGATTTCCCCACCGAGCTCGGTGGCTTGTTCAAGAACATGGAAACCAAGGGAAATCCTTGGGGTCAGAACAACAACAAGCGCGCAGAGTGGATCGAGAAGGCCAAGTCCGAGGGAATCGATATCCCCGTATACGGCCAGGACATTGAGAACTTCGATGACACCGAGTACCTGTTCTGGGTCGGCTGTGCTGGTGTGTATGACGACAACGCCACCAAGACCACCCGCGCAGTGGCTGACTTGCTGCACACCGCTGGCGTGAAGTTCGCTGTGCTGGGTGAGGGCGAAGGCTGCACGGGCGATTCCGCGCGTCGAGCAGGTAATGAGTTCCTCTTCCAGATGCTGGCGGAACAAAACATTGAGATGCTGGATCAGGCATTCGAGGGCGTACCGCCGCAGCAGCGCAAGATCGTTGTGACGTGTGCACACTGCTTCAACACCCTGCGCAATGAATACCCAGACATGGGTGGCAACTACGAAGTTGTGCACCACACTCAACTGCTGAACAAGCTGATCCGGGAAAACCGCCTGCAACCAGTCTCCACCCCGAACTCCGGCCAGACCGTGACCTACCACGATCCTTGTTTCCTGGGCCGTCACAACAAGATCTTCGAAGCTCCCCGCGAGCTGATCGGCGCATCCGGCGCCAACCTGGTGGAGATGGATCGCAACCGAAATACCGGATTCTGCTGTGGTGCAGGTGGCGCCCGCATGTGGATGGAAGAGCACCTCGGCGAACGCATCAACCTGAACCGAACCGATGAAGCCCTGGCCACCGGCTCGGATGCCATCGCCATCGGTTGCCCATTCTGTAAGACCATGATGAGCGACGGCGTGAATACCCGCCAAGCTGATATCGAAAACAAGAATGAACGCACCCAGGTGCTGGATATCGCCCAGATGTTCCGCTCGTCCATTCTGGTGGAGGGAGAACTGCCTCCGGCCATGAACCGCGAGTTCCTGGTGGCACCTGAGCGCGGCTGGGTTGACGAAGAAAAGTTGGCCCGCGAGGAAGCCGAGCGCAAGGCAGAGGCAGAAGCTAAGCGCCGCGCTGACGAAGAGAAGAAGCGTAAGGCTGAGGAGAAAAAGGCAGCAGACGCCAAGAAGGCTGAACCTGCTGGCAGCGCTGGTGTGCCTGCACCGGGTGCTGCTGCGGCTCCTTCAGCACCGGGTGCGCCGGTCGCGCCTGCTGCGGGTGGCGCTCCTGCAGCTCCTTCAGCACCGGGCGCACCGACTGCTCCCAAGGCTGGTGCTCCTGCAGCACCAGCTGCTCCGGGTGCTCCATCCGCACCGAGTGCTCCGGCTGCGCCCGCTGCGCCAAAGGCTGCGGCTCCGGGTGCTCCAGCTGCCCCAAGTGCTCCGGCCGCTCCAAAGGCTGCTGCTCCTTCGGCTCCTGGTGTTCCATCAGCACCTGGTGCTCCGGGTGCGCCTTCAGCTCCTGCTGCTCCGGTCGCCCAGGCTCCGACCAAGGCCGAGAAGCCTGCGGAATCTCCAGCGCCACAGACGCAATCTGCACCAGTCCCGGCCACCAATGCCGGCGGCCCAATCAAGCTGACCAGTACTGCTCCTGGTGCTCCGGGAGCTCCTTCATCTAGCGCCCCAGCTGCAGCGCCGGTTGCACCTGCTGCTGCCACTTCCCCGAATGTCCCTAGCGTCCCGGGTACGCCTAATGCCCCGAGCACGCCAGGAACCCAAGCCCCCGCCCAAACGAAGAAACCCGCTGAGAAGCAGGATGCACAGGCGCAGAGCCAAACAGCGCCGGCACCCGCGCCAGCCAGCAACGAGGGTGGACCCATCAAGCTGACTAGCTTCGCCCCAGGTGCGCCCGGCGCACCGGGCGCGCCAGCTGCCACTGCACCCGCGACTCCTGCGAGCACTCCCGCTCCAGCTGCTCCCGCAGCACCGGAAGCAGCAGAATCAAAGACTGCAGTTCCAGAGACCACCGAGCCCCCGGCCAAGGAAACAGAAACGGCGGCGCCTGCCGAAGCTGAATCTCTCAGGTCAGAAACCCCCAAGCCGGAAACCTCGACCACCGATCAGACGCAAACCCCAGCTGCCTCCACCAGCTCCGCAGCAGATCTGGTCGATGGCGTGCTCAAGCTCAAGTCACCCGGCGCTCCGGGAGCCCCAGGCGCACCCAAGGCCTGAGCTGCAAAAGCCCAAGCAATACCACCTCCTCAACACAGAGGAAACCCCTGAATAAGCGGGTAAAAACTCCTGGTGAGAACGCGAACATTTCGCCCTCACCGGGAGTTTTTCTCGCATGTGCAAGAACCTAGCCCAGAGATCCCGCAGAGTGATTCTTCGCATCATGTGGACTAGACTCATCAGAATTAAGTAGCCAAGATTGGCGTCCACTTCGCTTTGCCAAAAAGCTTCGGGCGCAGATCCGCAGAGAAGATTCTCTGTGAAGCACAGGTATTGTTCGCCTTCAATCAAGCGTGAGAGAGACTTCGTAAAATGTCAGCTGGTAAGCCTCCAACCGAGTCGAGTTCGGCGTCGGTAATTCCAAAGGATCCAGAGGACACGGTCACGCAAGACGATCAGGAAAACCAGGGCTGGTTTGCTTCCACGGTCCGCAAGATGGAGCGCATCATGCCACTGTGGGCATGGGTGCTGGCGATCGGTGCGATCTTCGCTCTGCTGTTTGCCCTGCTCGCGGGAATAATGATGAACAATCTGGACGTGGGCAAGGATTCCCTCGACGGGGACAACACCACTATTTCGCCCTCCCACCCTGCGGCCACCACCACGGGCAAGTGGGATAAGGAACCGGAAATCGGCGGTGGCGATGGCAGCTACGGCACTGGATATGACCCAAATTATGTCCCGCAGGCGCCTCTCAGCACGGTTCAGGAAAACACCAAGGAATCCGCGCCGAGCTCCGAAAAGAAGAAGCCGGAAGAGTCCAAGCCCGCTGAGTCCTCCCAGCCTTCGAATCCTTCCCCTCCCCCAGCTTCCACCAACCCATCACCGGACCCGCTTCCCACGCAGGATCCCGTCCCCACCAGCGCACCGGGCACTCCGGTTCCCAATCCTGCACCCGGCGGAGCAGCTGGCCGCAACTAGGCAGAATTAAACGGAAAACCCGCTGCGGATATGGCTATTGCCCTGCTCAACTGGCAGAGTAGACAGAATGAGTAGACCCCTCCGACCCAGTGAGCTGCGCACGCTTGATCAGTCGACCAAGCTGCAGAACGTCCTTTATGAAATCCGCGGACCCGTTAATACGGAAGCGGAGCGCATGGAGGCGGATGGCCACCGCATCCTCAAGCTGAACACCGGCAACCCGGCAGTTTTCGGCTTCGAGGCGCCCGATGTGATCATGCGAGACATGATTTCCGCGCTGCCTTATGCGCAGGGTTACTCCACGTCCAAGGGCATTATTAGTGCACGCCGGGCAATCTGCTCCCGCTATGAAGTGATTCCGGGCTTCCCAGAGTTCGACGTGGAAGACGTCTTCTTGGGCAATGGTGTCTCCGAGTTGATCACCATGACCACCCAGGCCTTGCTCAACGACGGTGATGAGGTGCTGATCCCCTCCCCGGATTACCCACTGTGGACTGCTGCTACCTCGCTGGCTGGCGGCAAGCCCGTGCATTACCTCTGCGATGAAGAGGATGACTGGAACCCCTCCATCGAGGATATTCGCGCCAAGATCACCGAGCGGACCAAAGCAATCGTGGTGATCAACCCGAATAACCCCACGGGTGCCGTGTACTCGCGCCAGATCCTGCAGCAGATTGTGGACATCGCCCGGGAGAACTCCCTGTTGATCCTGGCTGATGAGATCTACGACAAGATCCTTTATGACGACGCCAAGCACATCTCCATGGCCGAATTGTGCCCTGACCTGCTGTGCATCACCTATAACGGTTTGTCCAAGGCATACCGCGTGGCTGGGTATCGCGCGGGCTGGATGGTGATCACCGGGCCGAAGGATCACGCGGCTGGGTTGATTGAGGGCCTCACCCTGTTGGCCAGCACTCGTCTGTGCCCGAACGTGCCCGCACAGCATGCCATCCAGGTGGCAATTACGGGCCGTCAGTCCATCAATGATCTGGTGCTGCCCAACGGCCGACTGCTGGAGCAGCGCAACGTGACGTGGGAGAAGCTCAACGAGATCCCCGGTGTGAGCTGCGTGAAGCCCATGGGTGCGCTGTACGCATTCCCAAAGTTGGATCCGAACGTGCATGAGATCCATGACGATGAAAAGCTCATGTTTGACCTGCTGCGCGCGGAGAAGATCCAACTGGTGCAGGGAACCGGCTTCAACTGGCCTACCCCGGATCACTTCCGCGTGGTGACACTGCCGTGGGCTCGTGACCTCGAGCGCGCTATTGAGCGCTTGGGCAACTTCTTGGCCAGCTACAAGCAGTAGCTGGCTCGGGTCGGCTGGTCGCGGCTCAGCGGTTAGCTGGGCTCGGTAGTTAGCCGCGGCCCAGCGCGCGGACCTTCCAGCCCGCTGCCTGCCATGCCTCGGTATTCAGACAGTTGCGGCCGTCAATCACCACGGGCTTTCCGCCTTCCTGCGGAACCGCCACGAGGTCGCGGACCCATTCCGGATCCAGCTCCTGGAACTCCTGCCACTCGGTGGCCACCAGTACAACCTCGGCGCCTTCCAGGGCATCTTGCGCATCGGCGGCGTAGATCAGCGTGGGGAACATCCGCTTGGCGTTCTCCATCGCCTCCGGGTCAAACACCGTGACCTGCGCACCGGCCAGGGACAGCGAGCCCGCAACGTTGAGTGCTGGGGAATCGCGTACGTCGTCGCTGTTCGGCTTGAACGCCGCACCCAGCACGGTCACGTTGCGTCCCAGCAGCGAGCCGCCGAGTTCCTGGCGGGTCACCTCAACCATCTTTTCCCGACGCCGCATGTTGATAGCATCCACTTCCCGCAGGAAGGACATTGCTTGATCCGCGCCCAGCTCACCCGCACGAGCCATGAATGCGCGGATGTCCTTCGGGAGACAACCGCCGCCGAATCCCAGGCCAGCGCCCAGGAATTTGCGGCCGATGCGATCATCGTGGCCGATGGCATCTGCCAGAGCGGTCACATCCGCACCCACGGTCTCGCAGACTTCGCTGACTGCGTTGATGAAGCTGATCTTGGTGGCCAGGAATGCGTTTGCGGATACTTTCACCAGCTCTGCAGTGGGCAGATCCACCACCAGGAACGGAGTTTCATGCTCCAGCGCGTCCGCGTACACCTCGCGAGCTACTGCTTCTGCGGTGCTTTCGCCTTCGCGCACGCCTAGGACGATGCGATCCGGACGCAGTGTGTCCTTCACCGCGTGGCCTTCGCGGAGGAACTCTGGGTTCCACGCCACCTCGATGGACGCACCTTCATGCACGGTTTCATCTGCCAGGGTCTGCAGCAAAGCGGCAGTGCCCACGGGAACCGTGGACTTTCCGAGCACCACGTGATCGCCCTCGATCAGCGGAGCCAAAGATTCGATGACCGCCCGAACATATGTGGTATCCGCAGCATAAGAGCCCTTTTTCTGCGGGGTTCCCACTCCGATGAAGTGGAGATTCGCGAACTTCGCGGCCTCTTCATAGTCCGTGGTGAACCTCAACCTTCCGCTGTCCAGATTCCTCTGCAACAGCTCCGGGAGGCCCGGTTCAAAGAACGGCACCTTTCCTTCGGTCAGGGACTTGATCTTTGCCTCATCCACGTCCACACCTAGAACGTCATGCCCCAACTCCGCCATGCAGGCGGCGTGGGTTGCGCCTAGGTATCCCGTGCCAAACACAGTCATACGCATAAGAGACCACGCTACTGGCGGCAGGTGAATTGCCGGTGAAACGGAGGTAAATCATTGGCTTTTGCCCCGTGACGAGTGCCCCCGTGCCTTGCACCGGGAGCACCCACGAAGAGACCCTCACTTACACCCAAGCAACCACGCTAGATGTTGTTCTCCTGCAGCCAATCCTTAGCGATCTTCAGACTGTCGGCTTTCTCCGCTCCGGAATTGCGCAAGTTCATCTGCTTGAGCGCCTCTGTGGTCAGCGCGGCTTGCACCTTCTCCAGCACTTGGCGCGCCTCATCGCTCATACCTTCCTCGCGGAAGATGGGCAGCACGTTCTGCGGCAGGATAAGCAGCTCAGGATCTGCCAGTTCCACCACCTCTACCTCTTGCCCATCTGGGCCCAGCACTGGCGTGGTGGTGTAGATATCCGCGATATCCACGGAACCATCCAGCAGTGCTTGCACCGTCAGTGGACCGCCGCCATCGCTGATCGGCACCACCTCAATGCGGTCAGCCGGAACCCCGTACACCTTGTTGAGCCCGGGAGGGCCATAGGTGCGCGTCTCCACTTCTGGAGTGGCTCCGAGGCGCAGGTTACCGCCCTTTTGCTCCACCAGCCCCGGCAAATCTCCAAGTTCCTTCAAGCCATAGCGTTCAGCTACTTCCGGCATCACCCGGTAGCTGTCCTTGCTCTCTGCCTCCGCGAGTTCTCCTTGCTTCAAGCCCTCCGGGAGCACCTTCTCCAGTGCCTGCGCGGCATCCTCGGAGGTGGTGCCTGGCTCCAGATCTACCTTCGGCGCACCGGGGGAATCCGCGTAGAACTGCGTTAGGTTACCCACGTATTCCGGAACCACACTGATCTCGCCGTTTTCCAGCGCGGAGAGATACGCATCGCGGGCGCCGATTCCCGGCACTAGTTCGGCGTCGATTCCCTCTTCTTCCAAGGCCTGAACGTAGATCTGCGCGATGATCTCACTTTCCGGGAAGTTCGCGGAGCCCACGCGCACGATGTCATCGTTGCGGGCTCCGCCGAACACCGTTCCGCCAGCCACCAGGGCCAGCACAGCCACGGCGCTGACTACTGCGACCGCCGCAGGCAGCCATTGCTTATCATCCGCAGTCACTGCTGCCCGAGGCGTGGATTCCTTGGGTGGGTGCGGCGGCAGGATGCGCAGGGCTTCAAGAACCAGCACCAGCACGATCACCCAGACCACGCCCACCACCATCATCTGCGTATCGCGCTGCGCGAGGCCATCGATCAGGTAGCGGCCCAAACCACCCGTGCCGATGTAGGCACACAGCGTGGCCGTGGCCACCACCTGAGCTGCAGCAGAGCGGATACCATCGAGAATCTGCGGCAAAGCCAGAGGGATTTCCACGGAACGCAGAATCTGCATTTCCGAGTGTCCGGTGGCCCGTGCGCCATCGATCACGCTGGGCTTGATCTGCTGCACACCCGCGTAGGCGGCCGCCAGGATCGGTGGAATAGCGAGGATCACCAGCACGATCGTGGAAGGCAACCAGGCGCGCTCCACTGCCCCTCCGGGCAGGAACAACGCCAACACAGTCAACAGACCGAGCGATGGGATAGCTCGCAAACCACCAGAGAGAGCCACAGCCACGCCACGTCCACGACCGGTGTGCCCAATGTAAAGGCCAGCCGGCACGGCAATGAGGATCGCCGGGATCAACCCGAGCAGCGAGAGCCACAGGTGCTCCTCGATCCGCTGCCAGACCATCGCATTGAAAAATTCGCTAAGCATGACCAGCCTCCTGCAGAACCTTCTGCCACGGCATGATGAGACGCCCCAGCAGCACCAATAGCGCATCCATCACGAGCGCGAGGACGATGATCGCCAGCGTGCCCACGATGATCTGCTCCGGATAATTTCTCAAGAAGCCCTGCGTGATCAGATCACCCAGGCTGCTCACCCCGATCAGCGCGCCCACACTCACCATGCTGATGGTGGACGCACTCACCACGCGCATCCCGGCCAAAATACCCGGTCCGGCCAGCGGTAACTCTACTTGGAGGATGCGCTGCCCTTCCGAATACCCCAGCGCGCTGGACGCTCCCACGGCAGCTGATTGAATGTCCGACGCCGCGGTGAAAGATTCCGCAACCACACGAGTCTGCAGCGCAATTCCATACAGAAGCAGCGCGGAGATCACGTTGAAGGGGCTGAGGATCGGGGAATCGAAGATCACCGGCAACAGGAGAAAGAGTGCCAAGGAAGGGATGGCGTAAAGGATGCTGGTGAGCCCCACGATGATCGCGCCGCCGTCGAAAAATCGACGTGAACGATGCTGCGCACTCATGCGGTAGGCCGCCCAGCCCAAAGGCAACGAGAGCAGGAAACTCAGGATGATCGGCGGCAATGCCAGGCCAAGGTGCGACCACGCGAGGGAAAACAGTTGTTCCCAGTTACTGCCTATCCAGTTCATGCCTGGTCCAAGGGGCCGATAACCGCGCCGAATTGGTCCACCACAACATCGCGGCCATTGATGTGCTTCACGCGGTAGCTGTTGTCATCCACCCCGATGAAACTGCGCACGAAGTCATTGGCGGGCGCGGTGGCGATCTCCTCCGGCGGACCCTGCTGCGCGATGTGCGCTCCTTCTTGCAGGAGCACCACGTTATCGCCGAGGGTGAAGGCTTCGCGCACGTCGTGGGTCACCAGGATGATGGTCTTGTTGAGGCGTTCCTGCAGCTCCAGCATCAGCTCCTGCAGACCGCGGCGCACGATGGGATCCACCGCGCCAAAAGGCTCATCCATCAAGAGAATGTTGGGATCACTGGCCAGTGCGCGAGCCACTCCGGCGCGCTGCTGCTGACCACCGGAGAGCTCGTGGGGGAAGCGGTCCAGCTGTTCGCTGGTGAGGCCGACCTGCAGGGCGGTGTCATGTGCCCGCTCCGCAGCCTCGGCCTTGGAAACCCCGTTCAGGCGCAGCACGGTGCCGATGTTGTCCCCCACTGAACGGTGGGGCAAGAGGCCCGCGTCCTGCAGCACGTAACCGATGGAACGGCGCAGCTGAATGGGAGGGCGGTTGGAGACATCCTTGTCGTCGATAAGCACTTGCCCACCGGTGGGTTGAACCATGCGGTTCACGCAACGAATCAAGGTGGTCTTGCCGCAACCCGAACTCCCGAGGAAGACAGTGGTCTTGCCGGTGGGAGCAACCAGGCTGAAATCATCGACCGCGCGGCCGCTGGCACCGGGGAATTGAACGCTGACGTTTTGGAAAGTGATCACAAAGGGCCCCTTTGAAGGGTGGAGAGGATGTTCCGTGCGCCAAATAATTGACCGTTTGAGCCTACGTCAAGCGAAGAGAAAAGGTGCCTACTTATGAAAATTCAGATACGCCTTGGAAGCGGTAGGGCCGCGCTGTCCCTGGTACTTGGAGCCCAGCGAGCCGGAGCCATATGGGTTTTCTGCGGGGCTGGTCATCCGGAAAAGTGCCAACTGGCCCACCTTCATGCCTGGATACAGCGCGATTGGCAGGTTAGCCGCGTTGGAAAGCTCGAGGGTGATGTGGCCCTGGAAGCCTGGGTCGATGAAACCTGCGGTGGAGTGAGTAACCAGACCGAGGCGGCCGAGCGAGGATTTACCTTCCAGACGACCAGCCAAATCTGCAGGGATGGTGAAATGTTCCAACGTGGAACCAAGGACAAACTCCCCAGGGTGGAGGATGAAAGGCTCCTCCCCTTTCACCTCTACGAGCGTGGTGAGCTCTTCCTGCGGGAGCTTGGGATCGATGTGCGTGTACTTGGAGTTGTTGAAGACTCGAAAGAGCCCGTCCAGTCGTACATCAATGCTGGAGGGTTGGATCATCGCGGGATCGAATGGATCCAGAATCAAGCTCTGGGAATCGATGGCGGCAGTGAGGTCTCGATCTGAAAGAAGCACGATAACTACGATACCGCGAGGCTGGCCGTTTACGGCAAGATCGCTCCCCAGCAGCATTCATCACGTTCTTCCCCCGCGCGGATGGACTTACTGTCTCATGCAGCGAAATGTGACAACCCCGTTATGGGGTAATTTGCAAACAATTTCCGTGCGCTCCGCTGGTCTTTTTCCGGCTTCCGAACGGAACCTGAGCGTTTTCTTAGACCTGAGAGGGGGTTAAGGGAGCGTGACTGCTGTTTTGGGGACTTACACCGGTGTAGTTCCTCAGATCATTGTGCAAACCCGGGCATTTCGGAGCAGCAGTTGTGCGGCAAATGACGCAAAAATGTTGATTGACACCGACTTTTACTGGTAAATATTTGCATTCGTTAAGCAAAATATCAACGTTAGTTTCCGCTATGAATCATTTAAGAAACTCACAAACTTTCAGTGACACGAAAGAATACATTCGGTGAACACAAGCTTAATAATAATGTTTTTACGTGCAAGAATCGCCGATTTTGGGCTCCTAGCCGCAGGCAATCCTCAGTCTTGTTGAACAATTTGCAGGCTTTCTACCTGTCAATTTGCTGTAACGCTCCGGTTATCCACATGTGAGACAGATCGAAAGATCCTCCACACCGGGGTTCAATATTCACAACTTCACGGAAGGCTTTACAAGATGCGCAACCTACGCAACTCTGCACTGGCAATCGCCACCGCAACCACCCTCACCCTCGGCGGAATGACCGTCGCTGGCGCCCAAGAGGGAGACGTTCTTCCCAACAACGAGTCGAACGTCAACCTCTCTGAAACCGGTTCTTCTGCCGGTTCCCTCGGCGACGCTCTCGAGTTCGATCAGGAACTCAACCCACGCGACATCTTCGGCTCTGACAAGTCCGAGTTCGAAAACGCCCCAATCTGGAGCCAGGTTCTGTACGGCACCGGCATTGCTGCAGTAACCGCTTCTATCTTCGGCCTGGTCATCGCCCCAATCGCGAACTTCATCTACGCCAACTTCCTCGCTCAGTAATTAACTCAGCGTCCCCCGTTTCACCCAAACCGTCCCCCGTTTCACCCAAACAAAGAAGGAATACTTTCATGAACAACTTCCGCAAGGGCGCTCTGGCTCTGGCCACCGCTTCCGCACTCACCTTGTCCGGCACCGCAGTCGCAGGTGCACAGACCCCAGCAGAAGAGCCAGCAGGCTCCACTGCCCTGTCTTCCACCGAAGACAGCGACAACACCGCTACCGGCTCCTCCAACCTGCTGTGGAAGATCGGCAACGTACTCGGCGCCGATCAGGCAGTGTCCGGTGAGGACATCTTCGGATCCACCCAGACAGAGAACCAGCCTGCTTGGGCTGCAATCTTCAAGTTCGGCACCATCGCTGCTGTTATCGGCACCATCACCGGCACCATCACCGGCATCGGCATTGGCATCGCCAACGAGCTGAAGAACCGCGGCATCATCATCTAAGTAACGCTATCGGGCTTCCCGCCCCTAGCTTCACGCTGAAGATGACCTCATGGTCTCTTGCGAAAAGGCTCCCTCGTTTCGCACGAGGGAGCCTTTTCTTATGTCTTCTTTTCCCCGCCTAGACCAACGCTGACCTACGCTGGCGGGGCTAGCCGGGTGGTAACTCTGACTAGCTACAGGTCACGATCGGCTGGGGATCGTACACGGTGGTTTGCGTCTCGCGAGAGAGCTCCTTGCCGCTCAGGTCCCGGATCACGCGGGTGTCTGTGGTGGTAAATCCGGGAGCTCCAGAAGAAGGAGAGCAGTGATCATTCTTGTCCACGGTGCGCTTCTCCGGCTGAGTCGGATTGGTGCGTGGGCCAGAAATGGATTGCACGTCCACCTGCTTTTGTCCCTTGATCCGCACGGTCACGGAATCGCCGCTGACAAAGCTCTCAATCCGCACTGGGACATCGAAAGTGTTCCTGAACTGCAGGTCAATCGCGCCTTCGTAGACGGTTGCCTCGCGCCCGGCTGGGTAGCGGCTGATGTAGTAGGAGTGTGGCGTGTGGGCCACGTCCTCCATGCCCGCGAAGTAGGAGGCGTTATACAGCGTGGTGGCGAACTGGCTGATGCCACCGCCCACGGCCTCTGATGCGCGACCATCGATGATGATGCCCGATTCCACAAAGCCCTGCGCAGTTCCGCGGGGTCCGGTGTGTCCGTTCAGGCTGAAGGTCTCGCCCGGAAGGACGATTGCGCCGTCGACCATGCTGGCGGTGCGGCTGATGTTCGTGCCGGAAGCTCCGGAGAAACCACCGGTGGTGAATTCGCCCATCACTTCATCGAAGGAAGCCTTTTCTGCTTCTTCGGTGGTGTATTCCGCAGGCTTGTCCTCGTAGACCACCTGCCAATCGCGCTTCTTTTCATCCATGGCTTTTTCCTCGATGCTGCCGAGGGTCTTATCCCATTGGATAATCACGCCGTCCTGGTGAGGTACCACTCCAAGTGAACCGCCAGAGGTGGTGAAGGAAGCGTTGCGGAACTCCTTCTCGGTGGAGTTCAGCTGCTCAGCGAGGATCTGCTGGGCAGCCTCGTTGTTCCAGTTGGGCCGCAGAGCCTCGGCATCTTCCGGCTTCTGGTTGCCGGAAACATCTGGCACGAAAGTCAGGATCCGACCCATGTCAGAAGGCTGGATGACTCCCTTGACATCATTGCGGCCGAAGAAGTTGATGGGCGCTGAGGTGGCCGGCTTGATTACATCGCGCTCCAGCTCGCGGGCATCTTCGGCGGAGATCTTCGCCTCGGTCACCGTGGCCTCGCCATTGACTGTGCGGGTGGTGTTCAACCAATCGCTGAGCACCAGCTCGCGCAGCTGGGAAGGCTCAATGGTCTGACCCGGCACATCGTCCTTGACGTTGGCTGCACCGAAATCATCGATGGAGAGACCAGCGTTCTCCGGCTGGCGGGTCAGTTCGCGGGACAGCCGATCCATGGTGCGGTTGAAAGGATCATCCGCCACCGCAGAGATGATGCCCACTTCGCGTTCCTGGAAGAAACTCTGGATGCGGGTGATGGGGTTCAGCGGTTGCTGACCTGCCTGATCCACGGTGGCTCCCCAGTTCACCTGCAGTCCGGACTGACCGGGATCCATTTGGGTGGACATATTTCCGGCGTTCACGATCACCGGTTCGCGGACTTTATCGCCCAGATCCAGCCGCAAGCGCTGCTCAGCTTGCTCTTCGGTCATCCCCCCGATGGCCACTCCACCCACGGAAGTTCCCCGCGGCACGCGGCCTTCCGACATCACCATATCTACGCCATACAATATGCCGGAGATGCCGACGATAGCGATGAGAATCCATGCCCACACGGGCACTCTCCGACGCGCCCGGCGCCCACGCTTCGCTCGCTTGCTCACGAAAGTCTCCTGCTTCACACTCGACTGCATCACATGCAGTGCCTGTGCCTGCATTTGTCTCCGTACAGTCTAACGTGTCAGTGCCGTGGGCTGGGAATTTCCCCAGAGTGCAGAAAACAGTGTGCACAAAGCAGAGTGCGCAAGAACTACAGCGCCGCGCGGATCACCGCATCGTGCACATGCTCGCTGGAGATCCGGCCCTCTTCGATAGCCTTGCGAACCGCAGCCACCGTATCTTCCACTCGGATACTCCCGGCAGCTGTCAGCGCTTGGTCTGCGCCGGCCTCAAGGGAGGCGACGGCGGCGTCGGGTCCCGGATGCAAGTTCGTCACGGCCTTCATGCCGGTGAGATCGTCGGTGAAAATCGGTCCTGCCAGGGGCTTTGCCCCACCAGCCACCGCGCCCTGGGAGTAACCGCCGGCACGCAGGAGCTGATAGACAGCCGGGTTCAGTGAAGCAGGAAGCTCCGCGCCGATTGCGCCTTGGCCGTCAATGCCTGGCGTCTGCATGTGGCCTACCATCGCCGCCATCCCCGGCATGTTCGCGAGCTGCGCGAAAGGCACCATGTCCTGCTGATCCAGTTGATCCAGGGGTGGGGTGGTGACGGTGCCCATGTGAGAATCGCCCTGCGCGTGGCCGTGGCCGGGGAAGTGTTTCATCACGGGCGTAATCCCCGCGTCCAGCAGCCCCTGCGCATAAGCGGTGGCGTACTGGGAAACCACCGCGGGATCATCGCTAAACGAGCGCGAGCCGATGGCATTATCCTCCACATTCTCCCCACCAGCCAGATCCAGCACTGGCGCGAAGTCCATGGTGATCCCCAGGTCACGCATCTTTTTCCCATGTTCGAACATCATCCCGCGCACCTGTTCCGGGGTGTTGTTCTGGGCCATTTCTTTAGCCGACGCCAACTCTCCCACAACTCCGCTCAAACGCTGCACCAAGCCGCCCTCTTCATCCACGGAAATGACCAGGTCTCCCCCGGCGCGCTCCTGAAGAGAGGCCAGGGAACGGGATGGATCGCCCTGCCCATTAAGTATGGAGAAGTCAGCTCCGGTGCCCATGAATAAATGCCGCACGCCCAAGTCCACGGCTCGCTCGGCCTGCTCATAATCCGTGACTCCTACGGCCAGCAAGGCACCCGCCAGCTCTTCGGCGGGGATGGCGCGGATGCAATCCTGGGCTACTGCTGCCTCAACTCGCTGGCATTCCGCGATTGACGGATGCTCGGAGAATCCCTGAGCAGTGGGAGGCGGGGTTTCCGAAGTGGTGTGGGTGGTGGTTTGAGACGGCTGGGTGGTGTCCGCTTCATCTGTGGCGGTGGAACATCCAGCCAACACCAGTACGGAAAGGAGAGCTAATCGGCGACGCATACTACTAACCTAACCACTGCGCAGACACGCAGCCGAATAGTGCTCCGGATGGCCCCGGGAAAGCCCAGAGAACTGCGCCGCTGGAGAAACTATCGGATTAGCGCGTCAAAATTGCTTTGTACCTAAACCTTTTTGGTAGAGTCACCATTAATGATGTGGAGCACGACCACTGCTGCCATCTGAAACGGCCGAGTGTGAATCTATACATCTGCCCAGCAAGTCGGATAGCATCAGCAATCATCGCAGGGGCTTTTGAACTTCTTGGTTTGAACTGGATTGCTTCAGCTTCACAATTAAGCTCTGCACATTTATGTAGGTAAAGGAATTGGCACATGTCTTTTGAGAACGAGTACCAGCGCAAGCGCTCTGTAGGCCCAGCAATTGCCGCTGTTGTAGTTGGCGTGATTCTCGGCGGCGCTGCAGCCCTCGGCGCTGGCGCAATGGCTGATAACTCCGTGCTGCCTTCTGCAGAGGAAATCGCGGTGAACCGGGATAACGCTTTCCTCGGCTCCGTGCAATACGGTGGCCGTATTGAAGGTTAGGCGAGAACCGTTACTCGTCTTTCTTCCCGCGCGTGGCTAATTAGTCTCCTCGCGTGGCTAGCACTCGCTTTTCTCCAAGCCCCCGGTCTGGTTGTTGCTGATACCAAGCACGATCTCACAGCAGACCCGTGGGGCTTTTTGGCGCAGGCGCTGACTCCCTGGACCAACATCTTCCCCTTGGGCCAGCTGCAAAATCAGGCCTATGGCTACCTTTTCCCACATGGTTTATTTTTCGGCCTGCTCTCTTGGCTGCCCGATTGGATAACCCAACGGCTGTGGTGGGGGCTGCTGCTCTTCATCGCCTTTGCCGGGACTTTCAAGCTTCTGGAGCGCGCTGGGGTGGGAACCCGCAGCTCCCGGGTGATCGCGGCGATTCTCTACGCGCTGTCCCCGCGCATCCTGGCCACCCTGGGTGCCATCAGTTCCGAAGCCTGGGTAGTAGCACTGGCACCCTGGGTGCTCCTCCCCGTGGTGTGTGCCACCACCTCAACATCCCGGAAATACACCCGCCTCATGGCGCTGAACTCTGCCCTCGCCGTGCTGCTGCTGGGCGCGGTGAATGCTGTGGCCACCGTGGCGGTCATCATCCCGGCGGTGATGTGGTGGGGGGCTTCACTACTCAATAGGAAGCACCGCAAACAGGCGCTTTACTTCGGTCTATGGTGGATCCCCGCGGGCATCGCCGCATGTTTCTGGTGGGTGGGACCGCTTCTCATCCTAGGCCACTACTCACCGCCATTCACGGATTTCATCGAATCCTCCGGCCTCACCACCCGCTGGTTGAATCTCATGGAGGTGCTGCGCGGCACCACCAGCTGGACCCCGTTCCTCTCCTCGGAGCGTGCGGGCGGATTCGCGCAAGCCACGGAACCCGTATTCATCGTGGCCACGCTCGTGGTGGCATTGGTGGGCCTATGGGGAATCATGCAGCGCAGCATGCCTTTTGGCTGGCGCTGGTTGAGCATCCTGTTGGCGGGCATCTTGATCATGACGCTCGCGGTGGATCCATTCTCCCCGCTGAGCAGCGCCTACCGGCATTTCCTGGACACCTCCGGCGCTCCCCTGCGCAACCTGCACAAATTTGACCCGCTGGTCCGCTTGGCACTGGTTGCCGGGGTGGCCCATGCTCTGCGGGGCATCCGCTGGCCGGGACTATCCCGCCAGGGATGGGCTGAGTGGAAGCACCCAGAAAAAAATCTTCACGTGGTGCAGGGAATTGCCACTGGTTTATTGGTGGTGTTGGTTACCGCCACCGCGTGGTCTGGTCGCATCGCTCCGGCTGATGGATACAAGGCTGTTCCGGAATATTGGCAAGAGGCCGCGCAGTGGCTCAATCACAATGCCGATGGGGTGCATCAAAGCAACCATGAGGTAGCCCGCACTCTCATCCTCCCAGAGGCTCGGTTTGCGCGGCAGACCTGGGGAAATACCCGCGATGAACCCGCCCAGCCACTGCTGGATGTGCCATGGGTTGTCCGTGATTCCATTCCCCTGGTGCAACCCTCCGCTATCCGCGCGCTGGATGGCACGCAGGCAGCGCTGGAGTCCGGAGAATCCATCCCCACGTTGGCTGCGACGCTGTGGAACCAAGGCATCGGACAGATTCTGGTGCGCACGGATCTCACGCAAGCTGCCAACACCCCAGGTGCAAAGAACACACTGCGCACGATAAAGAGCTCCCCCGGCTTCACCCAGGCAGCAACGTTCGGCCAAGGTGATGGCGGCGATGGATCAGCCGGTTCCCCGGATGCCATCACGATCTTTCGTGTGGAGCCACCTCAACTCGCGGCCCAGGATTCCACCGCCCAAAATTCTAATGCCCAGAATTCCAATGCCCAGGATGCAACCGCTGGCGACGTGCGAATGGTGGATCGCCAGGATGCGGAGATCATCGCCGCAGGGCCAGAAGTTCTGCCGCGCCTCGCGGAGGCCGATGCTGCCCTCGGCAGAAACACCATGCCGCGCACCCGCCTGCTGGCCAGCGGTTCCGCAGACGTGCAGACCGTCACGGACACCCCAGCGCTGCGGGATCACAACTATGGCAACGTGGTGGACGCCAATTCAGAGATCATGGCCCCGGATGATCACACCAACGTGCTCAACCGCGTCCGTGATTATCCCGCGCTCCCCGCGCCGAACGATCCCAACAGCTACACGCGGGTTGCCACGACGGGCAGCATCATTGCCAGCAGTTCCGCTGCGGATCCCACCAACTTCACGGGCGCGCAAACCATCAGCGGCCTCAATGCCGCGGTGGATGGACAAACCAGCACCGCATGGCGCCCCGCCGATGGCGTGTCCTCCGGGCAATGGATGGAGCTGCGCATTCCCGCCTGGAAAGACCGCCTGAAGCTGGAGTTCACCACCCAGGGCTCTCCCGCCCGCATCCAGGTCAGCTCCCTGTTCCGGGAGGGCGATTCCGATCCCCGCGTGGAAGAGGACACCCAAGAGGCCGTCCGCACCTCCACCACCGTGATCCCCAATGCGGGCACCACCGCAGCGGTTTCCCTGCCAGTCGGCAAGGCCAATGCAGTGCGCATCACGGTGTTGAGTTCCTTCGGTGATTTCGGCATTTCAGAGGTCAAGCTCATCGACGGCCGCACCGGCGCTGATCTCACTCCCCAGCGCAATATCACCGTTCCGGAGCCAGCCGCGGACAACCCCAGCGCGATCAATCGCTGGGTCTTTGGCCAGGAGATTCCCGAGGGGACAATGCGTCGCACATTCACCGTCCCCGAGCGCACCGGTGGCATGGCCGTGGACGCACAGGGGCGCACCAACGTGTTGATCAACACTCCCGATTGCGCCGATTCCCCATCGACCGTCCACGTGGATGAAGAGGAGCACTCGTGCGGTGAGACCATCACCCTGGCTCCCGGTGAACACACCATTTCTTCCGACGCCAGGTGGGTGGCCCTCAGTGCTGCTGAACCGCTGCTAGCGGAGGCTATTCAGAAAACCCCGGCTGCAGAATCCCTCGCCAAGAACGAGGAGAACGGTGGTGAAGGCTACAACGTCGAGGCCTCCGCCGAAGAGCGCATCATTTTCTCCCCCAGCGATTCCAATCCCGGTCGCGTGGGCACGTTGCGCAGCTCCGAGGGGGAGCTCACGCTGCAGCCCATCACGGTCAATGGATGGCAGCAGGGTTGGATCATTCCAGCCGGCGCTAGTGGCACCTTCGCGATGAGTTTTGCTGCCACCACGTTCTATCAGGGCTGGCTCATCGTCGGTCTAATCCTGGCATTGTTGCTGGTGGCAGCCACGCTGTGGGGTTGGTGGAAGTACCGCGGGCGCCTCTCGAATGAGCGCATCGAGCGACCCGAAAACGGGATCGAAACCGATACCGAGCCAGAGAGCGAACGCACCGAGGCGAGACTCAGCGGGATCTTCAACGGCAGCACCTCGTACAAGGTGACGCGCGGGGCATTCCTCGGTGGATTCGCCGTGGCCATCATCCTGGCGGCCCGCCACCCTTGGGGCAGCGAGAGTTACGCGGGTGATTATTGGCTGGTCACAGTGGCTTTGCTGGTGTCCTTGGTCGCGGTCATTGCGGCACGGTTCTCCCGTTGAGTTCGCCACCACGTGTTGATTGCTCGGCGCGCGGGTTCCTCCACGAGAGCGAAGTTCAGCGCGGCCACCGGCACGGTGAGTAGGAATGTGGCCACGAGTACCAGTAGCGTGTGGCCCTGAAAAAGCCCGATGCCCAGCAGTGGGAACACCAGCGAGAGCATGGCCATGTGCCAGAGGAAGATACTGTAACTCCACCGTCCCAACGCCTGCATCCAGGTGCTCTCCAACCACTTTGACCTGCCGCCCAGCGCATAAGGCATGATCAGCGCCGCGGCAAACAAGGTGCCATACAAGGTACGGCGAGCGAACTCCGCGGGTTCCGCGTGGGTCAAACCCTCTGGCCCATCACTACCCGCAATCGCCAGCAAAGCCAGCGCGCAGAGCCAAAACACCCCGCGGTATGTGGTGAGCCACCGTTGCACGCGCGGGCCCACCTGCCCCTCGAGTTCAGCGGAGAGGAATCCCACGGCAAACCACGCCGCGAAAGCGGGAGGCATGATGTGCGGGTTCAAAGCTCCTGGCTGGAGTGCTTCGGTGAACGCAGGAATGAACGCCCACCCATAAGAGATCAAGGCGATCCCCAGGATGCAGAACATCCGTACCCGCCAGGATGCTTTTCCGAACAGCATGGCGATGAGCGGCAGCACGATGTAGAAGGCCATCTCCACGGCCAAGGACCACAAGTGTGTCAGGCCGCCCAGCAGGCCGCCTTCGATGTAGATCTGCACCAGGAAAATGTTCCCCAGAATCGCCTTCCACCCCGCACCCGCAGAGACGGGGAATATCAGCAGAACCAATAACACCGTGACCAGATAGGCGGGCATGATGCGCCCGATCCGCTTCACGTAGTAGCCGAGAAGGGTGGAGGCAGCGGTGGCGTCGAAAAGATTCCACGAAAAGTCTGCCCGGTGCCGCCGCCACAAAAGGAAGCCGGAGAGCGCAAAGAAGACGGGGACAAAGAAGTCCGTGCGCGCCATCATGCGATTGAACAGAGATCCCGTGTCTGCGCCAGTTTGGAAGGCCACGTGGGTGATGATGATGCCACAGCACGCGACAGCACGAAGCCCCTCGAGCGCGGGGAGGAAGGATTGAGAGGATTTTTGCATGATGATTAGCGCCCATCTTAACCCTCGAGCCAGCGGAAACACGCCGCAAAACGGAAAATCGTAGTTTTGCCTACTAAAATGGTTTTATCCGTTAAAGTAATAACAATCGCCTGTGCAATTGCTGTACATGTTGCGGAACATTTCTTTTAAAGGTCAGGATTAATTTATGAAGAAGTTTTTCTCCTTCGTGCTTATCGTCTTGGGCGCAGCCGCCCTGGTTCTCGCGATAGCATTGCCCACCTACGTGGTTCCTAAGGGAAAGGTGCTGCCCCTCAACGCGGTCTCCACCACGGGCACGGATCCCATTGAGAGCAACCTGCTGGATTCCGCGGCCTTGGGCGCAAACAAGGTGCTGCCAGAGCACGCCAACAAGGCTGAATGTCGTGGCGATAAGCCACAGATCAGCTGCTTCATCGGCACCGGCACCCCACTGCAGTCCCAGCGCTTCACCGTGGCTCAGGAGCCTTCCGACGACAAGCAGGTGACCCTCGAAGTGGGTAACACGCTGTTCCGCACGGACCGCGATGAACCCCGCAACCTGCTGAGCGCCACCATTGATCGCATCACCCTGGATCGCGAAACCCAGATGCCAATCGATGAGGCTGTCTCCACCCTGGACCTGCAGCCCACCATGCCTGGTTCTGAAGGTGCCACTGAGCAGTCCAACACCCCAGGCGAGAGCTTCACCTCCGCCAACGAGCCATTCACCCGCCCTGGTATCCAGTACCAGTTCCCCATGGGCACGGATCGCAAGTCCTACCCATACTTCGATAACCATGTTCTGACCACCAAGGATATCGACTTCGTAGAGCAGATCGAGATGGACGGCGAAGAGGTCTACCACTTCAAGCAGACCGTTGAGCCCACCGAGGTCTACCCCAACCTGCGCAACATGTTGGAGGCCGATGGCGAGCTGAGCAAGAGCGATGAAGCCTCCCTGGCTTCCCTGCGCCTGAAGTTCCCCGCCGAGCAGTGGGGCCTGAGCAAGGACGAGATCCGCAATGCTCCAGCCGCAGAGAAGAAGGATGAGAACAAGCCTGAAGGCGAAGAAGAGACCCTTCCCGATGTAGAGATGTCCCGCTTCTACACCGTGAACCGCAACATCTTCGTGCAGCCAGACACCGGCGTAATCGTGGATGGTCACGAGGAAATCTGGATGTACTACGCGCAGGATCAGGAAGAAGCCAACGAGATTGCGCAGCCGGAAAACCGCAAGGAAGAGATGGCCAACCCTGAGCGCACCGCGACCTACTTCCCAGCGAAGTGGAACCAGTCCGCAAAGGATGGACAGATGGAGAAGGCCAAGGAAGGCCTGAAGTCCATTCACACCATGGGCACCGTGGTTCCATGGATCCTCGGCATCGTCGGCGTGATCTTCCTCATCCTCGGATTCCTGTTGTACCGTCGCCCATAGTTCACCACCCGCAGTAAGCAGAAACCCGGCCCTTCAGGTCGGGTTTTTTGTGTCTCATGCTCCCTCTATGATGGTCAGGTGCTTTCCTTGTCGACGCCACACTCGCGCCTTACCCGAGCCGCCCTACCCCTCTGGGCGGTATTCATTTCAGCTGTCTCCGCGTGGCCGTTCTGGAAGGCGCTTGCCAGCCCCTCTGAGGGCTATGCCTTCATGGTGCGGGACATGATGGTGCCAGCGGACATGCCCCTCAATGAGCTCAGCCTGGGGCACGCTGATGGAGCGCCGCGAGCGATCCCGCAGGACACCCTGCTGTCCATCTTCCTTCCCCCGCTCTCCACGGTGTGGGTGGTGGCGGCGGTCGTCATTGCGTGCTGCATCATCGGCGTGCTCTATTCCGGCTGGTTGGCCAGGCGCCTGCTGGGTGCGAGCCTGCCAGTGCAGCTGGTGGTCTCGCTGCTGGTGATATGGAACCCATTCACTGTGGAGCGTTTGCTGCAGGGACAGTGGAGCGTGGTTATAGCAATGTGGCTGCTGCCTGCCCTTGCTTATGCCAGCATGTATCGGCATATTGGCTGGACGTTGTTCCTCCTGGGGGTGTGCGCCATCACCCCGACCGGCTGGATCTTCGGCGCGGTAGTGGCCTTGATCTGCGCACGTTCTCTGAAGTTTCTGCTCCTCACCCTGCTGGCGCTCGTGCTGCTCAGCGCGCCGTGGGTGTTGGTGACGCTATTCCATAATCCGCAGGTATCCACCGATGCGCTGTCCGCCCAGCTCTTCGCGCCGCGAGCGGAACCCGGCGTGGGCACCCTGGGGGCACTGGTCGGACTCGGCGGGATATGGAACGCCGAGGTGGTGCCGGATTCACGCACGCTGTTATCTTCCCTGCTCAGCATTGTGCTGTTCTTCTTCATGGCCTTCGGCGCGTGGCGTTTGTTCCAGAACCCGCAGGCTGTCCGGCCGGGAGCGGGTCACATCGATGCGGCTCGTATCGGAATGGCAGTGGGTTCCAGTGCGACGCGGGCCTCTGCATTACGAGTTTCTGAACGGCGGGAAGCCACGCTCCACCACATCGCTCTGCGCCTCGTGGGCTTGAGCTTCCTGGCGATTGCCCTCCCATTCTTGTTCTCCACCGACCCCGGGGTGCTGCTCCTGGGCTGGATGGGCGAGCACATCCCAGGGGCGGGGCTTCTGCGGGATTCCCAGAAATACGTGGCGCTGGCCATGCCGGGAATGGTATTGATGCTGGCCAGTGCACTGATCGGTGTCTCGGAGCGATGGCAATCCGTCGTCGCTCGGGCCGTTCTCAGTGTGCTCGCTGGTGCCATGATCATCGGCACCGTACCGCTGCTGCCCAGCGAGCTGAGCCCGCTGCAGCCGCGTCCACTGGCCCCAGAGTGGACCCAGATCATCAACGAAGTCTCCCAGTCACACAACTGCTCTGTCCTGCTGCTGCCTCCCGGTAACTATCGGATGCACGATGGCATCCCCGTGGTGGACCCCGCGCTCAAACTGCTGCCCGGCCACCCCATTGATCCCGGGTTCCTCATCGTGGATGGTCACGTGGTGGATGGCAACCTCAAGATTGTGCGTCTGCTGCAGCAGACCATGCTGGGGGAAGACCGCCTCGCGGACAGCGGAGTGGGCTGGGTACTGGTGGATCGCAACTCCTTCGGATCCTCCGTGGACACCGCCGAGATGGATAGGATGCTCAGCGCACACAAGGTGGTTGTCAGTGGCAGCGGGCTGGAGCTCTACGCGGTGAACAAACCTCACCCACTCCCGCCGGAGAAAACCCATGTTCCCCTTTACGTGGGCATCGTCCTGTACTGGCTGGTGCTGGGCCTGGGGCTCCTGTTGAGCATGTGGCGTTACGTTCTGTGGCGCAATCCGCTGGGGATCACTTCCCAGCCAGACCCCGCAGAATCTGCTCCCATTTCCGACCAGTAGCTTCCCAGCTGAACTGCTGTGCGCGCTCCTGGGCAGCCTTGCCCATCCGCACTCGCTCCTCAGGGTTATCCAGCATCCACTCCACCGCGTTGATGAAGCCACCTTCACTACCCGCGAGAAGCCCCGTGGTGCCATCAATCACCGAGTCCCGCAGCCCCGCCGAGCTGCTATAACCCACGGTGGGCACACCGTGCTGCGCGGATTCCACCACTGCCAGGCCCCAGCCTTCCTTACGGGAAGGCATCACGTGCACATCCGCGCCTGCCAAGACGCGGTGCTTCTTACTTTCCGAGACATGCCCATGGAAGGTCACCAACCCCTCCACTCCCAGCTCATGGGCGTATTCCCGCAGTTTTTTCGCCCACCAGCCATCGCCGATGATGTCCAGTCGCAGCTTTGGGTGGCGATTACACAGGGCTGATACCGCATACATCGCGTGCTCCAGCTGCTTGTGCGGAACCAAGCGGGAAAGGGCTACGAGGCGGATGGTGGAGGAGTTGGCGTCGGGAAGAAAAGGAAGCGGGGGCACGGGGTCCACGCCATTGCGGATGATCTCCACCTGGTCCCTTGCCACGCCCAGCTCCACCAGCTCCTCGGCGGAGGGGGCGCTCACCGTCACCCACTGCGCCCGGCGGTGCACCCAGGGGGACACGCGCGACTCGATGAACCAGCCCAAACGGGAGAGGAAAGGCCCGGCCACGGACCACTGCTCGCGGTGGCAATGGTGCGTGAGAACCACCGTGGGCGCGCTGGTGAACAGGGAGGCGAAAAAGGGCACACCGTTCTGGGTGTCCACCACCACGTCCGCATCGCGGAAATCCCGCAGCGGCCCCTTACCGAAACGCGCCGCCAACAGGGCCAGCCACGCGCGTGGGTAAACGGTGAGGTTGCCGCCACCGCGGGAAAAGGTGACCCCGGGGCACTCCGCGCGATCCGTCTCCCACCGCTTGGCACCTTCATAATTCGCAGTGCGGAAGAGAACTTCATGGCCCTGCTCAGCCAGATACTGCGCGATTCTTTCCAAGTACCTTTCGCTGCCGCCGCCTTCGGGATGGGTGGTGTCTCGCCAGCAAAGAAGTACTACTTTCATGATGTGTAGTACTTTACCGCTAAACGTATGTAGCGCTGAAGGATCACAAAAAATGAGAAAATTAAGTCCCGCTTGGCTGGTTCCGCCCGCGCTGCGCGTGTGGAGAAGCAAGGCCACGCTGAAGCGCGCATTCGGGCTCCTCGGCGCCTTTCGGTTTGAGCAAACCGATCCCGGCAAGTTCTATGGCCTGCTGGCCCGCGACACCGTAGACCTCATCCGCGCAATCTGGCAGGGGGCAGATCCCGCAGGTCAGGCCACGTTGCAAGGCACCCGGATTCTGGACGTAGGTGGCGGACCAGGCTACTTCGGCATTGCTTTTTCCGACGCCGGGGCCGAATACATCACCTGTGAGCCAGACGTGGGCGAGATGTCTGCCGCCGGTATCCAACTGCAATCCTCGGTCCGGGGATCTGGCCTGGACCTGCCGTTTCGTAGCGAAGCCTTCGATATCACCTACAGCTCCAACGTGGCCGAGCACGTTCCCGAGCCTTGGCGCATGGCGGAGGAGATGCTGCGGGTAACCAAGCCTGGCGGGGTGATGATCTACAGTTACACCATCTGGCTGGGTCCTTTCGGCGGGCATGAAACTGGCTTGTGGCAGCACTACGTGGGCGGGGAGTTCGCGGCGCGCAGGTACAAGAAGACGCACGGGGTAGAGCCCAAGAACCGCTGGGGCGAAAGCCTGTTTGACGTGGGCTGCGGGGAAGGGATGCACTTCGCCCAACAGATGGAAGGCGCAGAGCTGCTGGCAGCTTTCCCGCGCTATCACCCGTGGTGGGCGTGGTGGATGGTGAAGATCCCGGGACTGCGCGAATTCGCGGTGTCCAACTTGGTGCTGGTGTTCCGCAAGCAGTAGGGCTGGTCCGCGCGGGGGGTTGTGGCAGGTGCACGGCGTGCTCCTGCACGTTGCTGGGGGTTGAGGCGCGTTGAGGCGCGTCAGCGGGTGCTGGCGGGCCCTGGTGCTTTTGGGGGTATCGAAAAACAGTGATCGATACATAAGTAAGGGGGCTCATTGGTACAGTGACCCGTGACACACGGACATGTGCGAGAAGGTGTGAGACACGCCTCGGTTGTTGCGGGTAGCGTCGATAAATAGACCACCCACCAACCAACCAACCCCGACCATATGCCCCAACCTTCGACGATTGGAAGCAAGGAACGTCATGACCAGTAGCACTGGCGCCTCAGAGGCCTTTATTTACGACGCAGTACGCACCCCACGTGGAAAGGGTAAGCCAGGCGGCTCCCTGCACACGGTCAAGCCTGTGGATCTGCTCAGCGGACTCATCGAAGCGCTCATCGAGCGCAACCCAAGCATTGATCCAAACATCATCAGCGATGTCATCGCTGGTGTGGTCACCCCAGTGGGCGACCAGGGCATGGACATCGCCCGCACCGCAGCCCTCAACGCTGGCCTGCCCTACACCGCAACCGGCCTGCAGGTGAACCGCTACTGTGCTTCCGGCCTGACCGCCGTGAACCTTGCGGCGCAGAAGATCCGCTCCGGCTGGGATGACCTGGTCTTCGCCGGTGGCGTGGAATCCATGTCCCGCGTGCCCATGGGCTCCGACGGTGGCGCGCTGGCACTGGATCCAGCCAGCAACTTCTACAACGACTTCATCCCACAGGGCATCTCCGCGGACATCATCGCCACCCTGGACGGCAAGACCCGCGAAGACCTGGATGCCTACGCTGCCCGCTCTCATGAGCGCGCTGCCAAGGCCTGGGAAGAGGGACGCTTTGACCGCACCGTAGTGCCCGTCAAGGACATCAACGGCGTGACCCTGCTGGACCGCGATGAGACCATCCGCCCCGGCACCACCGTGGAATCCCTCTCCGGCCTGCGCCCAGCTTTCGCTGCTGTCGGCGAGCAGGGCGGATTCGACGCTGTCGGCCAGACCAAGTACCCACAGATCGAGAAGATCAACCACGTGCACCACGCTGGTAACTCTTCCGGCATCGTCGATGGCGCAGCACTGCTGGCCATCGGCAGCGAGAAGGCCGGCAAGGACTTCGGCCTGGAGCCACGCGCCCGGGTTGTCTCCGTTGCCACCTCCGGTGTGGAGCCCACCATCATGCTCACCGCCCCAGCCCCTGCCTCCCGCGCAGCGCTGGCCAAGGCCGGTCTGCAGCCAGATGACATCGATGTCTGGGAGATCAACGAAGCATTCTCCTCCGTCGTTCTGCGCGCACAGCGTGACCTGAACATCCCTGACGAGAAGCTGAACATCTCTGGTGGCGCTATCGCCATGGGCCACCCACTGGGTGCAACCGGCGCCATCATCACCGGCACCGCCGTGGACGAGCTGCACCGCACCGGTGGCCGCTACGCACTGATCACCCTCTGTGTCGCAGCCGGCATGGGTGTGGCCACCATCATCGAGCGCGTCTAAGCGCAAAACTCCCCCTATTTCGAGAAAAAACGAAACCTCACAGGAGAAATAATGAGTGACAATATGTTCAAGTGGGAGATCGATGGCGACGGCATCCTCACCCTGACCATGGATGACCCAAGCCAGCCGGTCAACACCATGAACCAGACCTTCTTCCAGGACTTCCCCGCCATCGTGGAGAAGGCCAAGGCGGGCGTGGAATCCGGCGAGATCAAGGGCATCATCCTCACCTCTGCGAAGTCCACCTTCTTCGCCGGCGGCGATATCAAGAACATGATCAAGGCCACCCCGGCCGATGCAGCTCAGCTCACCAAGCAGCTGGATGATTCCAAGGCCACCATGCGCGCCCTGGAAACCATCGGCGTGCCAGTGGTAGCAGCTATCAACGGTGCTGCACTGGGCGGCGGCCTAGAGATTGCCCTGGCTACCCACCACCGCATCGCCTCTGATGCCAAGGGCATCAAGATCGGCCTGCCAGAGGTCACCCTCGGCCTGCTGCCCGGCGGCGGCGGAGTCACCCGCGTGGTCCGCATGCTCGGCCTGCAGGATGCACTGATGAAGGTGCTGACCACCGGCCGTCAGTTCGGCGCGGAGGATGCACAGAAGACCGGCCTGATCGACGAGGTCGTCTCCGCAGATCAGCTGCTTGATGCAGCCAAGAAGTGGATCCAGGCCAACCCTGAGGCTGCACAGCCTTGGGACGTCAAGGGCTACAAGATCCCCGGTGGCACCCCAACCACCCCGGCACTGGCTGCTGTTCTCCCCAGCTTCCCAGCCAACGTGACCAAGCAGATCAAGGGTGCGCCAATGCCAGCACCTCAGTCGATCCTCAAGGCTGCTGTGGAAGGCGCACAGCTGAAGAACATCGAGGAAGCCACCGCGGTGGAAACTCGTTACTTCGTGGACCTGGTCACCGGCTCCACCGCCAAGAACATGATGCAGGCCTTCTTCTTCGACCTGCAGTACTGCAACGGCGGCGGCTCCCGCCCCAAGGACGTGGAGAAGAAGCAGTTCAAGAAGCTCGGCATGGTCGGCGCTGGCATGATGGGCGCAGCAATCGCCTATGTGGCAGCCAAGTCCGGCATGGAGGTCGTGCTCAAGGACATCAAGCAGGAAGCTGCTGATAAGGGCAAGGATTACTCCGTCAAGCTGGAGGAAAAAGCTCTCTCCCGTGGCAAGACCACCGAGGAGAAGTCCAAGGCTCTGCTGGAGCGCATCAAGCCTTCCGTTGACTACTCCGATCTCTCCGATTGTGACATCGTCATCGAGGCCGTGTTCGAGAACACCGAGCTCAAGCACAAGGTGTGGGCTGAGATCGAGGCAGCCGTACCTAGCGATTGTGTGCTGGGTTCCAACACCTCCACGCTGCCCATCACCGAGCTGGCTGCGGGCGTTTCCCGCCCCAAGGAGTTCATCGGCATCCACTTCTTCTCCCCAGTGGACAAGATGCCTCTGGTGGAAATCATCCGTGGCGATGAGACCAACGATGAGACCCTTGCCGCTGCCTTGGACTTCACCAAGCAGATCCGCAAGACCCCAATCGTGGTCAACGACTCCCGCGGTTTCTACACCTCCCGCGTGATCAGCTTCTTCCTCAACGAGGCCATGCGCATGCTGGCCGAGGGCGTGGATCCCACTGTGATCGAGGCTGCGGGTCGCCAGGCTGGCTACCCTGCTCCTCCACTGCAGCTGCAGGATGAGCTGAACCTGAAGCTGGCACGCAAGATCGGTGCCGAGACCAAGGCCGCTCAGGAAGCCGCTGGCGAGTCCGTGGATGATGGCGGCGTGACCGGCATCGTCGACAAGATGCTGGACGAGTACGACCGTCCCGGCAAGCTCGAGGGCAAGGGCTTCTACGAGTATAACGAGGAAGGCCGTCGCGCCGGACTGTGGCGCGGACTGTGGGACGAGATGGGCGCAGGCAAGGTCACTGTTCCCGACGCCGAAACCGCCACCTCCGGCAACCGCCTGGAGACCGCAGAGGGTGAAGGCCCAGCGTTGATCGACCTGATCGAGCGCATGCTGTTCTCTGAGGCTCTGGAGACCCAGAAGGTCGTGGATGAGGGCGTTCTCATGTCTGATGCAGACGCCAACATCGGCTCCATCATGGGCATTGGTTTCCCAGCATGGACCGGCGGCACCCGTCAGTACATCAAGAACTACGATCGCCCAGCTGCCGCGGTTCTGCCCGAGGGCAAGACCGCCGAAGCTGATGGTGGCGACTACCCCACCACGGGAGTGGCTGGCTTCGTGGCTCGCGCCGAGGAGTTGGCTGCGAAGTACGGTGAGCGCTTCACCCCACCTGCTTCCCTGAAGGGCTAATCACTTGTAGCCCACTTCACCCGTGAGTGAAGTTTCCTGAACGCCCGCCCGTTGCATAACTGCAGCGGGCGGGCGTTCCGCTAAGGTGGGCACAGTTATTTGCTCCCCATATGCGCTACCGGCCCGTCACTGGCCGGGCAGTGGAGAAAGTGTAGGCATAAGTGTTCGATAGCATCGTTAATTGGGTTGTCAGCCTGATGGAATTGCTCGGCGCCCCAGGTGTGGGTGCGGCCATCTTCTTGGAGACGGTCTTCCCGCCCATCCCCTCAGAGCTGGTGCTGCCTTTGGCTGGTTTCACCTCCACCCAGGGCGAGCTCAATGCCGTTGCTGCGTTCATCTGGGCCACCGCGGGTTCGGTTATCGGCGCGCTGGTCCTGTACTGGCTGGGAGCCGCGGTGGGTGCCCGCCGCCTCCGGGCGATCGCAGAGAAAATGCCGCTCACCGAGGGCGAGGATGTGGACAGGGCGATCCGCTGGTTCCACAAGTTCGGCTCATTTTCGGTGTTCACCGGCCGCCTGATCCCCGGCATCCGCAGCCTGATCTCCATCCCCGCCGGCGTGGATCGCATGCCGCTGAGCAAGTTCGTGCTGTGGACCACGCTGGGCTCTTCGCTCTGGAATGCCCTGCTGATCTGGCTCGGAGTGAGCCTGGGCGCGAACTGGCACCAGGTCACGGACTTCATCGATCAGTATTCCAGCATCATTTACGTGGTGTTGATCCTGGCCATCGTGGCCGTGGTGGCCTTCCTCGTTTACCGTTCTTATAAGCGACGCCACGAGTCCCCCGAAGAGCGCGCCGAGCGTGAGCAACGCGCTCGCGAAACCTACGCTGCGTATGAGGAAATGGATCGCAAGCACAAGAAAAACCTAGCTGAAGACAGCTAGGTTTCCTGGCGGATCTCACGGGACGGGCAGTGTTTAGACTGCGCCGTCCTTCTTCACCGTGATGGTCCATCCGGCATCGCCGGTGGCCTCGAAGTTGGTGACTTCGTGACCATCAACTGATGCCCAGCGAGGGATGGCATCCGTGGCTTGGGTGCAGTCGAAATCGATGACCAGCTCTTCACCGGAATCGAGGCGGGTCATTGCGTCCTTGGCTTCGATCAGCGGGAATGGGCACACTGCGCCGAGTGTGTCGAGGGCATAACGTCCCTCTCCGAGAGAGCGCAGGCCGGGGACAGACTTGGCGTCGGAAGAAGATTCGGCGGCCACAACGGGGCGCTGTGCGGTGAGCACACCGGTGCCTCCGCCCAACACGCCCTGTGGGGCTTGGGCGAAATCAACGGTGAGCTTGCTGCCACCGCGGGGGCTGGAGGGCGCTGGGGCGAGGCCAGGTTCGGAACCAGCTTCGGCGAACTCGGCTGGCTTGAGCCACAGCTTGGCTCCCACCCAGATGCCGGCGGCGATGAATGCCAGGGCCACCCAGCCTTGGTAACCGAAGAGGGAAGTCTGCACCATGCCGTTGCCCACCGTGCAGCCACCGGCCAGGGACGCACCCACGCCCATCATCAGGCCGCCGGAAACGGAACGCTTGGTTTGGGTGGCATCAGGTACGCGGACGCGGAATTCGCCGGAGGCCTTCGCGGCGATGAAGGAGCCCACCAGCAGGCCCAGGACCAGCAGGGTTCCCCAGTTCAGGCGGGAGCTATCGCCGGTGACCAGGAAACGCAGGGTGTCCGAGGTGGGAGTGGTGATGCCCAGGCCGCTGTTGCGGCCGGTGGCGGCGGACAGTGGCCAAGCAATAACTCCCAGCACGCCGATGATCACTGCGGTGGAGTAGAAGTGCCAGGGCTTTTCGGCCAAGAGGTGGGCAAGCCCGGTCTTCTTGGGCTTGAGCTGTGCCATCTTGGGCCGGGCATTTTCCTGCTGGAGGAAACGCGCGGTGAGGAAGGCCACGAAGGCGGCGAAAGGAATGGCCAGCCACCACACGGAGATGCCCAGCGAATCCTGGACCGAGGTAGATTCCAGGCTCCACGCACCCATGGCGTCGTTGAAACCGGAGAGCACGCCAGCCTTCATGGCAGCTGCAGACACCGCGTACATGACCAGGGCAATCCAGCTGCCCACCAGGCCTTCACCGGAGCGGTACCACGTGCCGGACGCGCAACCACCCGCCAGGATGATGCCCATGCCGAAGACCAGCCCGCCAACCACGACCCCGAGTGGCGCGAAGGTATCGGCTTGCGCATCGATGACACCAGCGGTGCCCAGCGCGGCCAGACCAACCGCGTGCACCGCGATGACGATGAGCAGGGCATTGAAGCCGCGCCAAGATTTTTGGGTGAAGATGTCTCGGATCATGCCGGTGACGCAGAAGCGTCCGCGTTGCATGACAAAGCCCAAGATGACTCCGAGGCCAAGGCCAGTGAGAAGCATGGAATTCCTTCAAGAAACGTCTGAGGGGTCTGCGTGTGCAGACCTGTGTCAATTACTAGACATGTCACGTTAGTGCGAACATACCGATCTGTCTAGTAGCTGGCTGTGCCCCGAATGTACTGCCCCGCTGTCTTGCCCGCTCCCCTCCCCCGCTCCCCTCCCCCGCTCCGCTCCCCCGCTGCATCGCTCCAGACAGCACAAAGCCGGTGCGACTCGCACAATCGCGATTCACACCGGCTTATCTTCGGGTTCTCTATGCAGAAAACCCGCAGCTAGCAGCTAGTTCCTAAGAAGTAGCCTTCTCCACTCGCTCCTTGAGAGCGTGGAATTCATCCCACACCTCGGAAGGAACCTTGGGGCCCATGAACTTGAGCCACTCTTCGTTATCCGCCAGATCGCGCTCCCAATCCTCTGGGTTGACGGACAGCGCTTCGCGGATGTCTTCTTCGGTCTCGCTCAGGCCATCGGTTTCCAGATCCTCGAAGCGCGCGGTGTTACCCACCACGGTCTCCTCGGCATCCACGCGACCTTCGATGCGGTCGATGACCCACTTGAGCACGCGGGAGTTCTCACCGAATCCTGGCCAGAGGAAGCGGCCATCTTCGCCACGGCGGAACCAGTTCACGAGGAAGACGTCCGGCATGTTCTCGCCGCCCTTCTTGCCCATGTCGATCCAGTGCTGCAGGTAATCGCCCACGTTGTAGCCGATGAATGGCAGCATCGCCATTGGATCGTGGCGCAGGGAGCCCACGGCAGCTTCCGCGTTCGCAGCGGTCTGACCGGAAGCCAGGGTGGCGCCGATGAACGTGGCGTGATTCCAGTCGCGTGCCTGGGTCACCAGCGGAACGGTGTCTGGGCGTCGGCCACCAAAGAGGATGGCGGACACGGGAACACCCTTGGGGTCGTTGAATTCTTCCGCAGCCGTTGGGCACTGCGCGATGGGCACGCAGTAACGGGAGTTCGGGTGGGCGGCGTTTTCGCCGGAATCAGGGGTCCACTCGTTGCCCAGCCAGTCGGTGAGGTGCTCTGGACGGCCTTCCAGGCCTTCCCACCAGACGGAGCCTTCGTCGGTCTGGCCGACGTTGGTGTAGAGGGTGTTGCCTGGCTCCACGGTCTTCATGGCAACCGGGTTGGAGGAGTAGTTGGTGCCTGGAGCCACGCCGAAGAATCCATTTTCTGGGTTCACGGCGTAAAGGCGGCCATCTTCGCCGAAGCGCAGCCATGCGATGTCATCGCCCACAACCTCGGCACGCCAACCGGGGATGGTTGGCTGAATCATGGCCAGGTTGGTCTTGCCACAGGCGGAAGGGAATGCCGCACAGATGTAGTAGGCCTTGTCCTCAGGGGAGATCAGCTTGAGGATGAGCATGTGCTCAGCCATCCAGCCCTCTTCGCGAGCCATGGCGGAGGCGATGCGCAGCGCGTAGCACTTCTTGGCCAGGATGGCGTTCCCGCCGTAGCCGGAGCCGAAGGACCAGATTTCACGGTCATCCGGGAAGTGGGCGATGTACTTGGTGTCATTGCATGGCCATGCCACGTCCTGCTCGCCCTCTTCCAGAGGTGCGCCCACGGAGTGCCAGCCCTTGACGTATTCGCCGTTGTCGCCGATCTTGTCCAGCGCTTCCTTGCCCATGCGGGTCATGATGCGCATGGACATCACCACGTAAGCGGAGTCCGTGATTTCCACACCCAGCTTGGGGTTTTCATCATCGATGGGACCCATGCAGAAAGGCACCACGTACATGGTGCGGCCGCGCATTGCGCCGGAGAAGTGCTCCAGGATCTCATCGCGCATCTTCTGTGGCTCTACCCAGTTGTTCGTGGGGCCAGCATCCTCTTCCTTCTGCGAACAGATGAAGGTGCGGGATTCCACGCGTGCCACGTCAGCTGGGTTAGAGCGGCCCAGGTAGGAGTTAGGCTGCTTTTCCTCATCCAACTTCACGAGGGTGCCGGCTTCTACGAGCTCGGCGGCCAGACGGTCCCATTCTTCGTCAGATCCATCGCAAAACTGCACTGCGTCCGGCTGGAAAAGCTCAACGCTCTTCTCGATCCACTCCAGCATTTCCTTGTGGTTGGTTGGCGCCTCGCCGACAAGTCCACGAATGGTCATCGAATATCTCCCTCTGGTTGGATACTGTCTCAATACCCAGAATAACTTTGCGGGGCTACACATTGAGAATACTGTGAGCCCAAGCACTGAGACTTTTCCATACAGCCTAGCCCCATTCCCCCCGTTCAACACATATCCACCGATCCTGACGCCACGTATCATCCCCGATATCGGGGGACTTCGGGGGTAAGCCAGCGGGTGTATTATCGCCTTCACCAGCATCTTCTTGCCATCGCCACGCAGACCACTGCCCATCGAATGTGACATTGGAGACGTAATCGATGCGCCCGTCCCCATCCGTGTCCGCGAGGATGCTCATGCCCTCCTCATCGGTGAACGTGGCGGATTCCTCATCCTCCAAGGCCGGGACCAGATAATCCGTCCCGCGCAGTTCCATGAGCAGGCCCTGGCCCGCACCGGGCACAGCATCACCCGGGTCTACCAGCGGAGAAATGGGATTGAGCTGGGCTGGGGCGGCGTCGAGATCAAAGAACATTACCGACCACCCACCGCATCGGCCACGCGGGGAATCTGCACCCGAGTCAGCACATCCGTGGTGATCTCCACCCACTTTTCCCGCCACAACGCCGCCTGGCGAACACTCCGCGCCTGCCGCTCGGCCGAGCGCACCATCCACACGCGCACCGCCGCACCCAACAACGCCAGCAGGAGACCCGCGGCCACTCCCCACCACGGCTGGCCGAGCATCCGGCCGAACGCAAAGCCCACCGCCAGGCCACCGAACACTCCCGCGCCCAGGGCCAGGAGCTGCGGCATACGGCTCTCCACGTCCGCGCTCTTGGCCTCCCCCACCTGCTCCGGAATGCTCGGGCAGGCCACGCCTTGGCGCAACACCGCCAACCGCAGGCGCTGCACAAAGGCCTGATGAGCACTGGCTGCATCCGGGTGCTCGTTGATTATTTCCGACGCCACCCGGTTCATCTCCAACTTCACAGCCACCCGAACCCGCTCGGTCCTCTCCAGGTCAGCCCGGCGCGCATCCGCCTCCCAGCGTTGTTTGTTCAAGGCGATGGCATCCACCGCATCCTGCACATCCGCCACGCGCGTGCAGTGGTACACGCCGGGTTGCTGCGGCCATGCCTTCTCGTACGCAGCCTTCTCCTGCACCGACTTCTCCAGTTTTGCTGGGCGGTAAAGCACCACGGCTCCCATTGCCTGGGAAATGGCATCCACCACCCGTTGATCCTCTGGTGTCCACGAACCCACCACTGCCACCACGCCGTCCAGATCCTCCCCCGGACCTGCACCCACGATGGCTTTGCAACGAGTCAATTGGCTGGCCACCGCATGCGTATGCTGCTGATCCGGCCCAATAACTGCGATCTTCTTCACGTGCGCTCCCCCTAAATAGACCCGCAATCTGTAACAATAAACGGGATGAACGATTCCGATAACGCCCCAGCAGAACAGTCCGTAACTAAGCCGAGCGCTGCGAATCCGCACACGGAAAATCCTGATGCCAGTGCCGTTGGCGCGGCCCCCCAAGGTCGCCCACCACAGACTGAGTTTAACGATGGCCGAGACTATCCGCGACTGGGCAGCTTCAGTTTCCGTCGCGGCACGCTCACCGAGAACCAATCCGCGTTGTGGGATGAGCACTGGCCATCCCGGGGAAAGGTGCTCTCTGACGAGGTCATCGACCTGGATGAGTGGTTTGGCCGACAGGCTCCCAACGGCACCATCGTGGAGGTCGGATCCGGCACGGGCACGTCTACTGCAGCGATGGCCCCGCTGGAAAAAGACACGAACATCGTGGCGGTGGAGATCTACCGCCCGGGCCTGGCCAAGCTGTTGGGCGCCTCGATCCGCGGGGAGATCGATAACATCCGCCTCATCCGCGGTGATGGAGTGGAAGTGCTCCAGCGCATGTTCGCCCCGAATTCCCTGGCCGGGGTGCGCATCTTCTTCCCCGATCCATGGCCCAAGGCCCGCCATAACAAGCGTCGCATCATTCAAACGGGCACGCTGCACCTCATCGCCGAGCGCCTCCAGCCCGGCGGCATCCTGCACGTGGCCACAGATCACGCGGATTATGCGGAGTGGATCGATGAGCTGGTAGACACCGAGCCGATGCTGGAATACCTGGGATGGCCGGAGGATCAATCCGAGATTCCCGTGCTGACCAACCGCCAGATCATCACCAAGTTCGAGGGCAAAGGTCTGGAGAAGGACCACTTGATTAAGGAATACCTATGGCGGAAGCGATGAACGAGCCCGGGGATTTTCCCCACCTCCTCGGCTCTGCCACGCAGCCTGACCCCTGCCTGCTGCTGGTGTGGGACGCGCCAAACATGGACATGGGCCTGGGCTCCATCCTGGGTAACCGCCCCACCGCGCCTTACCGTCCGCGATTCGACGCCGTGGGCCGCTGGCTCATCGAGCTCTCCCGCGAGATGGAAGCGGAGTTCGGCAGTGCCGTGACCCCCGAGGCGACCGTCTTTACCAACGTGGTGCCCGGCAGCGCGGATCTGATTCGCCCATGGGTGGATGCCCTGCGCAACGTGGGTTTTGCGGTGTTCGCCAAGCCCAAGTTGGACGAAGAAACCGATGTTGATGAAGACATGGTGGCCCATATTCGTCGACGCCATACTGAAGGCGTTCTGGACGGAGTAATCGTTGCCAGCGCTGACGGGCGAAACTTCAAAGAGCTGCTGGAAGAACTGGCAGAAGACATACCCGTGACCGTGATTGGTTTCCAGGAACAAGCGCACTGGGCGGTAGATTCTGCGGTAATCGACTTCGTGGATCTCGAGGAAATCGAGGGAGTCTTCCGTGAACCACTGCCTCGCGTGAGCTTGGAGGCTCTGCCGGATATGGGCGCCTGGTTGCAACCATTCCGATCCCTCATGACCTTATTGGATTAATTGTTCATTCAATGTGATTCCATTAACGTAATCCAATTGATTTGTTTTACCCGTTTCACCTGTTCTACTCGGTCCATCAAGACCACCCAGATCACTCGCTAAGGAGACCGCCGGATGTTCAGCACTTGGGGCGACATCGCCTACCGCTTCCGCCGCATCATCCCCTTGGTGATTGTCGCTGCCATCGTGGCGCTCTTCGCCGTCTTCGGCACCCAGTTGGGCGATCGGATGAGCCAGGAGGGTTGGGATGATCCGCATTCCCAGTCCACCCGGGCAGCAGCCGTGGAACAAGAGGTTTTCGGGCGCGATGATTCCGGCGATGTGATCCTGCTGGTGCGCAGCGAGACCCCAGGTGGCGCGGTGACCGAAGAGGTCAAGCGCTCCATTTCCCAGCAGCTCGATGCGCTGCAGAAAGAGCACAGCGAAAACCTGGGGCCGATCAACAGCTTCTTCAACAATGGCCCCCGCCAGCTAGCCAACGCGGATGGAACCGCCGCTTTTGCCTCCATCGCCATGGCAGGCACTGGCGAAGATGTGCTGAAGAATTACCGCGCGGTGGAAGATGATCTGCGCAACATCTCCGCTGATGGCGTGAGCGTGGAAGTAGCGGGCGCCACCGCTGTCTCCGGTGCGCTGGATGAAGGCATGTCCCACGATATTAAGCGCGCGGAGCTCATCGCCCTGCCCGCCGTGGGATTGCTGCTGCTGTTGGTGTTCGGCGGAGTCATCGCCGCGGGCATGCCACTGCTGGTGGGCGTACTGTCCATCATGGGTTCGGCTGGCGTGCTTTCGATCCTCGCGCAAACCACCCAGATCAACGTCTTCGCTCAATCCGTGGTGACCCTCCTGGGACTGGGATTGGCCATCGATTACGGCCTCTTCATGGTGTCCCGATTCCGCGAGGAGATGGCCGAAGGCAATGAAGTGCGCGTGGCCGTGAAAAACACCACCGCCACCGCCGGCAAGACCGTAGTGTTCAGTGCGCTGATGGTGGCAGTGGCCCTTTCCGGGTTGCTGATCTTCCCGCAGGCCTTCCTGAAATCCGTTGCCTACGGCGCCATGTCCGCCGTGGCCTTGGCCGCCATTCTTTCGGTTGCTGTGCTGCCCAGTATCTTCGCGATACTCGGGCCAAACATCGATAAGTGGGCCATCAAGAAGCAATCCCGCAAGCGTTCGGAAGTGGTCAACGGCGTGTGGGGCAAGATCCCTACTTTCGCCATGCGTCACTCCAAGGCCGTCACCCTGGTGCTGGTGGCAGGCCTGCTGGCCCTGGCCATCCCCCTGACCGGAATCAAGCTGGGTGGCCTCAATGAGACCTACCTGCCACCGAGCGAAACCACCCGCGTGGCTCAAGGCCATTTCGACGAAAGCTTCCCCACCTTCCGCACGGATCCAGTCAAGCTGGTTATCCAGGGCGACCCTTCCGTGGTGAGCCAGGTGTACCAGCAGGCCAATCAGGTAGAGGGCCTCGTTGCTCCGTTCCAGGTCTCCCAGGCCACCAAGGACAACGTGACCGTGCTCTCCGCTGCCGTGGCGGATCGCAAGGACTACGGAGAAGTGGTCAATTACCTGCATGATCTCCGGGTCGATGGGGCCAACGTCATGGTCGCCGGCACCCCGGCGCTGGAAGTGGAATCCATCAACGCGCTCTTCGAGAAATTGCCGTGGATGCTCCTGTACATCATGCTGGTGAGCTTCGTACTCATGGCGCTGATCTTCGGTTCCTTGATCATCCCCGCCAAGGCAGTCATCATGAACATCCTCGGCACGGGCGCCACCTTGGGCGTGCTGACCCTGCTGTTCGTGGAGGGTGTGGGCGCGGACTTCTTCAACTTCACCCCGGGCCCATTGATGAGCCCCGTCCTGGTGTTGATCGTGGCCATCATCTTCGGTTTGTCCACGGACTATGAGGTCTTCTTGGTCTCCCGCATGGTGGAGGCGCGCGCCCGCGGCGCCAGCACGGATCAGGCGATCCGCTTCGGTACCGCCACCACTGGTTCCATCATCACTGCCGCCGCACTCATCATGATCGTGGTCTGTGGCGCGTTCGGCTTCTCCAGCATCGTGATGATGAAATACATCGCCTTTGGCATGGTGATTGCCCTGATCCTGGATGCGACCATCATCCGCATGCTGCTGGTTCCGGCCGTGATGCACATGCTCCGGGAAGACAACTGGTGGGCGCCCAAGTGGGTCAAGTCCCTCAGCGAAAAGGTGGGGCACAACGAGAAGCTAGAATCCGCTCCAGCTGCGGCATCCGCAAAGTCCACCGCCGCCTCTACTTCCGCCTCCTCATCCTCAGCACCGCAGCGGCTCACCGTGGCTGAGCTGGCCGCTAACCGCGAACTGCGCGGCCGCGCGAACCGGGGCCAGCGGGCCATCACCGCCCGCGATACCGAAGGCGGAGCGCTGGAGCACTCCCGCACCGTTCCATTCTCTGAACTCATGAAGCGAATGAACGACGAAGGTGGCGCCAAGTAGTGACTTGGCAGAAACTCCGCCACTATTCCCGGACCAAGCGCGCCCAAAGCATCTTCGTCCTCGCGATCTTGGGTGCCATCGCGTTCATCGCGCGAGATCACATGCACTTCATCGGCGATGGTTGGCGAGAGCTCAAAAGCGCTGATCTGAAGTGGATTCTGATCGCCGCGGGCTTCTCCCTGCTCTCCATGGCAGCGCAGGCGGAAGTGATGGTGGTGCTGCTGCGCAGTGCGGGAGTCAACGTCAAGCGACGAGCCGTGAACGTGCTGGGCTTGGCAGCCAATGCGTGGAGCGCGTCCTTCCCCGGCGGGCCAGCGCTCAGCGCGGCAATGATCTTCCGCGAGCAGATGAAGTGGGGAGCCACCCCGGTCATCGCCAGCTGGTACATGATTCTCTCCGGTGCACTGGCCGGAGCGGGCATGGCCATCTTGGCCATCGGCAGCGTGTTCTTCTTGGGGCTCACGGTTAAACCACTCACCCTGGCTCTCTCCGTACTGGGATTGCTGGTGGTGGCGGTGATCACCAATTGGGTGGCCACGCACACGCAGAAAGTGGAAACCTGGCTGATCGCCCGCTCCCGTGCGTTTAACCGCTGGCGCGGGCGTCCGGAAGATCGCTTCACGCAACCCATTGAATCCTTTACTAATCAGCTCTCCGCGGTGGAACTCAGGTTGAGCCGTCTAACCCTGGCCATCTTCTACTCGATGATGAACTGGATTCTAGAGATCGTTTGCTTGCTGGCCTGCATCATGGCTATTGGCGGGGAGCCACCCATCGCCGGCGTGGTGCTCAGTTTCCTCGCATCCAAATTGGTGGGGCAAGCCCAGATCACTCCCGGCGGTCTGGGACCTGTGGACGTGGCGCTGACCACCACGCTGGTGGGTCTGGCCGCGATGACCTCCGTGCATGCCTTCGCCGCTGTGCTGGTCTACCGCATGGTGAACTTCGTGGGACTGACCCTGCTGGGATGGATTGTGTACTTCGGTGCCAAGCTCGCGCGCCCGGTGCTGGACACCACCCCAGTGCGGGAGGAACCGCAAGGGGTTCAGGTTGGCGTCGAGAAAAAAGAAAATTCTTGAGGTCTTGCCGGTTGGCTCTACAATGACCCCATGACTGTCTCCGCCGCACCACTTCCATCGCGCAGCAAATCCGCTGTCACTGCCGTGATTTGTGATTTGGTGGCCATCGCCGCGTTTGCCCTGTTCGCATGCATCGCTCACCAGAGCGCGGAGGCTCCCCTGAACTTCCTCAGCTGGCTGAATACCGCGTGGCCGTTCTGGCTGGGCGCGCTGGCTGCATGGTTGCTGCTGTGGTTCGGATTTCTGGGTGGACGTTCGGGCCATGAGCTCTCCTCGGCACTGCCGGTGTGGCTGGGAACCGTGCTGGCGGGGCTGGGCGTGTGGACTCTGCGCAATGGCGAGCTTCCGCACTGGTCATTCGTGATCGTGGCCTGCACGGTGAGTGCGCTGCTGCTGTGGGGATGGCGAGCCGTGGGGCGCTTGATAGCTAAGCCTTAGTCGTTTCCCGCACACTCCTCGTTCACCTGATGTGCACATTGAGTCCAGTAATCATTCACTCCGGTGCAATAACGTTTACTTCGTTCAAGACGATGACGCACCGCCCACAACCGGTGCACCTGTGACTAGGAGTTCTCAATGGGTCTCAAGGGCCGTAATTTGCTGGCTAAGATGGATTTCCGTTCTAGCCGTTCCCACCGGACATGCATCTACAAGTGCGGCGACGCCTGCAGCAAGCCAGTCCCCAACACGTCCGATAACGCTTACTTCGGCGACCTCATGGAGCGCGCATTCACCCGCCGCTCCGCCCTCCGCACCGGTGGCGCCGCTGTGGTCACCGTGGGTGGCGCGTCCTTCATCGCCGCGTGCTCGGATAATGGCAATGGGCTCGACGCCAACTCCTCCGAAGCAGCCGGTTCCTCCAGCGCTGCTGCTGATGTTCCCACCCCACAGGGCCTGAACTTCGAGATGGTCGCACCCAACACCGAAGATGCAATTACGGTTCCCAAGGGATATTCCAACGATGTTGTCATCCGCTGGGGCGACAAGGTCGTAGAGGGTGCGGGCGAGTGGTCCGTAGACAACCAGAACGTGGAAGATGCCAAGCGCCAGTACGGCTTCAACAACGACTTCGCAGCCCTGCTGCCGATCGAAGGTCAGAAGAACCACTTCCTGCTGGTTTCCAATCACGAATACACCACCCCGCAGCAGATGTTCCGTGGCTACGATGCGGAAAACCCCACCGAAGAACAGGTCATGATCGAAATGGCCAACCACGGACTCTCCGTGGTTGAGGTTGAGGGTAACGACAAGGACGGTCGCCTCAAGCCAGTGATGGGCAAGTACAACCGCCGCATCCACGGCCACACCCCATTCGAACTGCGCGGTCCCATCGTTGGTCACGACCTGGTCAAGACCACCAAGGACCCCGAAGGAAAAATCGTTGAGGGCACGTTTAACAACTGCTCCGGCGGTGTGACCCCATGGGGAACCATCCTTTCTGGTGAAGAAAATGTGGATCAGTACTTCGCCGGTGGCGAAGAGGTCAAGGATGAGGCAGCTCGCAAGCGCTTCAAGCGCTACGGCATCGAGGATGCAGAAACCGCCCGCAAGTGGGAGCGCTTCGAGGACCGCTGGGATGTTCGCAAGGAACCCAACGAGCCACACCGCTTCAATTACGTGGTGGAGATCAACCCTTGGGATCCACAGTCCACTCCCGTCAAGCACACCGCCCTGGGCCGCTTCAAGCACGAAGGCTCCAACATTCACGTAACCAGCGATGGTTCCGTGGTGGCATACACCGGCGATGACACTCGTTTCGAGTACCTCTACAAGTTCGTCTCCTCCCGCAAGATCCGCTCCGGCAACACCCCTGAGGATCGCGCAGAGAACATGAAGATCCTGGACGAAGGCACCCTGTACGTGGCTGCCTTCCAGGGCAATTCAGATGACTTCTCCGAGTCCGGCAAGCTTCCGGAAGACGGCGCATACGATGGCGACGGCGAATGGAAGAAGCTGGTCACGGTCAAGGCCGATGGTTCCGCTGAGTCCCACATCGACGGAATGTCCGCTGAGGAAGTAATCGTCTTCACCCGCCTGGCAGGCGACAAGGCAGGCGCCACCAAGATGGACCGCCCAGAAGATGTTGAGCCACACCCAACCACCGGCAAGGTCTACGCTGCACTGACCAACAACGAGTACCGCGGTGCGAACCGCGAGGGCAAGAACGATGCTCCGATCGCTGAGTGGGCTCCGATCCAGGAGAACAAGAACGGCATGGTTCTGGAGCTCGATGATGAGCACACCGGTGAGAAGTTCAAGTGGGACCTGCTGCTGGTCTGTGGCGATCCCGAGGCAGCTGAGACCTACTTCGGTGGCTTTGATAAGTCCAAGGTCTCCCCGATCTCCTGCCCGGACAACCTGACCTTCGATTCCTTCGGCAACCTGTGGATCTCCACCGACGGCAACGCGCTGGACTCCAACGATGGTCTCTTCGCTGTGGCTCTCGAGGGCGATGCCCGCGGCTTGACCAAGCAGTTCCTCACCGTGCCAGCAGGCGCAGAGACCTGTGGTCCGATCGTCTTCGAAAAGCGCGTGCTGGTTAACGTTCAGCACCCAGGTGAAGATGATGAAGCCAGCGTGGAAAACACCACCTCCCACTGGCCAGATGGCGGTAACTCTCTGGCTCGCCCAGCCACCGTGGTGGCATGGAAGGATGACTTCGGCACCATCGGTGCTTAAGTTTTCCTCAAGTGACTCAGTTCTCTTGAGCGCTTAAGTTCTCTTGAGCGTTTAAACCCCAGCCCGCTTTCGGTGATTAACACCGGGAGCGGGCACACTTGTAGGCATGGCTACTGGCACCCCGCAGCACGACGATCACGCCGCCGACGGTCTCAAGCCCGCAGACCCGGGCTACCGTCGCGCGATGATCGGCGCGCTCTGCGCGGGCTTGGCCTCCTATAACGCCCTGTATGCCACGCAAGCAGTGCTGCCCAATCTGTCCAGCTCCTTCGGCATCAACCCCACCACCGCCGCCCTCACGGTGAGCGCCACCACGGGTGCTTTGGCGCTGGCAGTGATTCCCACCAGCATTCTCAGTGAAAGATTTGGTCGACGCCGCGTCATCCAAATCTCAGTCCTCGCCACCACCGCTATCTCTCTTCTGCTGGCCCTGATGCCATCAATTGGTTCGCTCATCGCGTTGCGTGCACTACAGGGAATCGCGATCGCCGGGGTGCCGGCGGTGGCGATGGCCTACCTCTCGGAGGAGATCAGCTCCCGCCACTTATCCAAGGTGATGGGTTTTTATATCGCGGGTAACACGCTGGGCGGGTTGATTGGGCGCCTCATCCCCGGCACCGCGCTGGAGTTCTTCGAATGGCGCGGCGCGGTACTATCCGGGGCGATCTTCGCTTTTCTCTCGGCGATTCTCACCGCCGTGATCCTCCCCGGGCAGCGTAATTTCCAGCCCAAGCAGATCACGTGGTCTCACGAGTTTTCAGCCCTGCGCGGGCACTTGCGTAACCCCACACTCATCAAGCTATTCCTGCTGCCATTCCTGATGATGGGCGCGTTCGTGTCCCTGTACAACTACCTGGGTTACCGACTCGTCAGCGATTTTGGTCTGCCCAGCTCACTGGCCGCTTTTGTCTTCATCCTGTACCTCTCCGGCACATGGTCCTCTGCCCGGGCAGGAACCTACATCAAGAACTTCGGGCGCGGAGCGGTGCTCACGTGTTCCCTGCTTCTGGCTGTTGCCGGATTACTGCTCCTGCTCACGCCATGGCTGTGGGCCACATTGATGGGCACGCTGCTGTTCACCGCGTCATTTTTCGCAGCGCACTCCACGGCCAGCTCATGGGTGGGCCTAGCGGCCACCTCGGATCGAGCTGAAGCTTCCAGCATGTACATCCTCAGCTATTACCTGGGCTCTTCGATCCTCGGCTGGGTATCGGGATTCTTCTTCCACCATGGATGGATCACGCTCATTGCCTGGCTGGGCAGCTTGTTCGTGATTGCTTTTGGCGTCGCCCTCACACTCCACCGACCACGGTGGACCCACGCGCCCCACCACGGGCACGTCAACTAGCCCACGGGCAGCTCGCGAGGCATGACCTTGCCAGTCGGGTTACGTGGCAGGCGATCCATGAAGACCACGTCACGAGGAACGGCTGGTTCCAACAGGTTCTCGCGGACCCACTGCTGGATGGACTCTTCGGTCAGCGCTTCACCCTCTGGGGTTTCATCGCGCACCACCCACAGCTTGATGCGCTGGAAGGTCTCCTCGTCCTCCACGCCCTTGGCGTAGAGATCGCGGATGCCCGGCATGGAGAAGAGCACTTCTTCCACGCTGCGTGGGTAGACGTTTTCGCCGCCGACGATGATCATGTCGTCCGCACGGCCCAATACGAACAGACGGCCCTCTTCATCGAGGTAACCGCGGTCGCCCACCTCGAGCAGTCCGCGCTGCTCCACCATTTTGTCTCGCTCATTGGTGTAGTTGCGCATACTCATGATTCCGCGGCAGTAGATCCGGCCCACTTCATTGGGGCCAAGGGACTTGCCGTTCTCGTCCAGAATCCTCAAGCGCACACCGGCCACAGCCTTGCCCACTGTGGCTGGATTGGTTGCCATTTCTTGGGCATCTGCAACGGTAGCCACAGAGTTTTCCGTAGAGCCGTAGAAGTTGCGCACCACGGGGCCGAACTGCTCAATCAGCCCGCTCACCAGGTCCTCGTGCATCACGTTGCCGGAGGAGACGATGAATTCCAGTGGCTGGATATCGTAATCACCCTGCTGGGCCACCTTCAGCTGCTCCTTGATGAAGATGGGAGAGGTGACGATGGCATCACACTTGTATTTCTGCAGGTCTTCCATTGCCTGTACGGGATCGAACTTACGGCGGAAAACCACCGTGGAGCGGTGCGCAAACAAGATGTTGACGTTAGCCCAGCCCCAGCTGTGGAACAGCGAGGCAGTCTGCTGCACGGTCAGGTTAGCTTTCCAACCAATGCGCGGAATGATGGAAATGACCGGAATCGGGATGATCGGCTCCCGGTGGCGCACACCCTTTGGCGTGCCGGACGTGCCAGAGCTCATGATCACGATGCTGCCCTGCGGTGGCCGGCGGGGAAGCTTTACTTCCTTTGCGCTCGGCGCACTATCGATCACTTGCTGGAAGGTCTTCCAGCCAGGGTTTGCTCCCTGCGGGTTCTGCAAATCCTCCGCGTGCGCGATGACTACTTCGCTTTCATCCCAATCCGCAGGCAGATGATGGGCAAATTCCTCGTCAAGGAAAATTGCGTCCAATTCATGCTCACGAATGGATTCTTTGAGCTGATTCGAAGAGCTTGCCACATTCAGCAGGTAAATCGAGGCTCCGGAAAAGCCCTTTGCAGCCAGGATCATCGGAATCATGCGGGAATTGCGGGCCATCACGCCCACGCGCCCGTTCTTATCGATGCCCTTGGAGAGGAACACCCGTGCCAAGGCTTGGGCATCATCGCGCAGCTCGCTATAGGTGATCTCTCCCATGTCATCGATGATGGCCGTGCGGTCGGGATCAGCGTACGCCGCGTACCAAACCTGCCGGGCACACGTGAAGCCGTAGCGTCCGATGCCTCCCCACAGCATCACCTTTCCCCATGGCCCGGTGCCCTGCACAACCACGCCGGAGCGCAGCACACCCCAGATGCCGGTTGCCACGGTAGCGACATCTAGCGCTATCCCTTCAACACTGTAAGCTGCGCTTTTTGCGCGATTCAACACGTTCGAGATGCCGGAAGTTCCAATAGCCACAGAAAAATTTCCCTCTTGCAGACGTCAGTTCAAAGTCTTTAAGTTTAACGATTTTGTCTAGAAAAGTGTTACCGGGGCAAACTATCCCACAGCACGTTTCTCAGCGGCTCCTTAACTGAATTTGGCGCATTTTGGCCGCTCACCACCAAACTCGCCAGCGCACGCCGCCGAACTCCCCCCCCGGGGAAATCCCCTTACATCGGCATGATGGTGTGCTTCTTCTCCACATGCAGCATCTTCTTGTTGCGCAGCTGCCGGAGTGCCTGGCGCAGGCGCACGCGCGTCTCCGAAGGCTCCACCACCGCATCCAGGTAACCGCGCTCCGCAGCCACATAAGGGCTGGTCATGTTGGCGTTATAGAAGTCCATGAACATTTTCTTGGCCATGGGACGCTGCTCTTCCGGCATCGCTGCCAGCTGCTTGCCCTGCATCATCACCACGGCAGCTTCTGCGCCCATCACCGCGATCTGGGAGGTAGGCCATGCCAGGTTGACGTCGGCACCCAGGTTCTTGGAACCCATCACCGCGTACGCGCCGCCGAAGGCCTTGCGCACCACCACGGTCACCTTGGGCACCGTGGCCTCCACCATGGCGAAGCCCAGCTTGGCTCCGCGGTGGATCAGCCCCACCTTTTCCTGTTCCACACCAGGCAGGTAACCCGGGGTGTCCACCACGAACACCAGCGGAATGTTGTACGAGTTGCAGATACGGATGAAGCGGGAGGCCTTATCGGCGGCGTCGGCATCCAAACATCCCGCCAGAACCATCGGCTGGTTGGCCACCACGCCCACGGCCTGCCCATCCACGCGGGCAAAACCGGTGTAGATGTTCTGCCCGTATTCGTCCTGGATCTCCAGCAGGTCCTCGTCATCGAAGAGGCGGCTGAGCACTTCTTTCATGTCATAGCCGGCGTTGGGATCATCGGGGATCACGCTGTCCAGCTCTTCATCGCGCTCGGTGAGCTCGTCGGAGGGCGCCCAGAACTTGGGGGTCTCGTCGTAGAGGCTCATGGGCAGGAAATCCATGAGATCTTTGACGTAGTTGAACGCCTCTTCCTCGGTGGGCGCTACGTGCGAAATGTTGCCGTTGCGCGCCTGCGCGTGGGCGCCGCCGAGTTCTTCGTGAGACACCTTCTCGCCGGTCACGGATTCGATCACCGCGGGGCCGGTCACGAACATCTGCGTGCGCTTATCCACGGCCACCAGGAAGTCGGTGGTGACGGGCGCATATACCGCGCCACCTGCGGAAGGGCCCAGCAGGATGGAGATCTGCGGGCTCTGTCCGGAAAGCGGCAGCTGTCGCCGCGCAATCTCGGAGTACATCGCCAAGGAGGTCACCGCGTCCTGGATGCGCGCGCCACCGGAATCGTTGATGCCGATCATGGGGCAGCCAATACGCTGCGCCATGTCCATGATCTCGGCCACCTTCTTGCCGAAAGTCTCACCCACCGAGCCGCCGTAAACGGTCTTATCGTGCGCGTACACAGCCACAGTTCGGCCGTTGATCTGCCCGTATCCCGTCACCACGCCATCGCCGTAGGGCGCATCCGGATCACCGGGCGTGCGACCCAGCGCACCGATTTCGATGAACGTGCCCTCATCGAGCAACTCGTCGATCCGCTGCCGCGGGGTGGTGAGCCCTGCTTCATCGCGCTTGGCCTTGGCTTTTTCGGATCCCGGGTCCTGGGCCTTTTCGAGGCGTCGGTGCAGCTCTTCGAGTTTCTGCGCAGTCGTTGCAGCTGTGTCAGTCACGGTGATGGGGCTTTCTTTTCGTCTCGGTGCTTCTTCTTTTCTTTCCGACGCCTACTCCTGCGCCGCCTCCGCGTCTTCCCTCAGTCTCTGGGTGATCACTGCACCCACGGTGGCGATTTCCGGCTCATCCACGATGGCCAGGTGATCGCCGTGCAGCTGGATGATCTCCAGATCTTCCACGATCTGACCCCAGCCACCATCCGGAGCTACTTCAACGTAGGCGGGTTCCAGCTCGATGGCGCCATCGTGCATGCGCTCGGCACGGAAGAGAGTGACAGGCGCGTTGACTTCAGCCCAGCGATGGAAGCTCAAGGATTCCAAGATCCGATTATCCACGAAGCTGGCTCGCTGGTGCTCCAGCACTCCGGCGGGCAATCCCATGCTTGCCAAGGCTGGGGAGGCCAGCATCTCCTGGAACATCTCCATCATCACGTCCTCACCCTGCTCTTCCAGCAGGTCGTGAGGTACTTCCATAGGCAGGCCATAGGTGCGCTGCGCGAATTCCGCGTAGCGATCCCAGCGGGCGTGCATTTCCTCGGAAGTATCCGGAGCAGGGTTCTTCGGCTGGACGGTATCCAGCAGCACAATGCGCTGGATCTCCACCGATGGCTTGCCCTCACGGGCGCGCTGCTGCAGCTGGGAGGCCACTTCATAGGCCAGCGCGCCACCGAAGCTCCATCCGCCGAGCACCACGGGCAGGCCCGCGGAATACTCGATGATCTCGTCGATGTAGGACGCGGCGCGTTCTTCCAACGGGCCTTCCAGGCGCTCGACGCCGTAGATTGGCACGTCTTCTCCGGTGCGACGCATCAGCGGTTGGAACACCACGGAGGATCCACCGGCTGGGTGGAAGAGGAATACCGAGGGAATGCCCGCGGCATCGGCGGCTTCGGAGCGGGCGCGGAGCACGCGGATATTGCCCTCAACCTCTGCTTCCATGACCTCGCGCACCATGTCTGCCAGCGGTTCCAAGTTCGGAGCTGCCTGCACATCAGCTGCGGTGATCTGCGCACCGGAGCGCTCGGACAGCCGTTCCGCGATAGCCGTGGCATGCTCATCGCTCAAGGTGGGTAGCTCGGAGGTCACGCCCCCGGCGGCCTTGCCCGTGAGCTTGGCCCAGGTGGCAAAGACGAGGCGTTCCGAGGCATCGCGCGGTGCCACGCCACCCGCCGTGGCGGTGTAATCCGTGGTCTTCTCGGCTGCTGGCTCGGCTGCAATTCGTGCATTTGCGTGGTCTGCCACTGCCTGCGCGGTAGCTAGCTCCGATGTCGCGGATGCTGCCGCCGATTCATCTGGCGCGATCGATTCAGTCGGTGCAGCATCGGCGGACGTTCCCGCGCCGTGGTGCTTCTCCACTTCCTGCTCCACGATGGAGATCACTTCATCCACGGAACCATCGCGCAGCATCTGGATCTGCAGTGGTGGGATGTTGAAATCATGTTCCACGCGGTTCTTGATGCGCATGCCCATGAGGGAATCCAGCCCCAAATCAATCAGGGGAAGCTCGCCGGGCAAGTCCTCCACGTCATAACCCATGGCCTCGCCCACGATCTCCCGCAGGCGATCAGCCACGCTCTGCTCAGATGCTGGGTCCCAGCGTTGCGCGGAGGTGTCTACGTCGGGCAGTTGATTGGCGGGCCGGTTGGCAGCTTCAGACTTCTTCGGCTGTGCACCAGCTGCGGCGGATCCACCAGAAAGCTTTGCCAGTCCTGCCTCGGCGGCATCCCCCGCTGCTCCGCGCAGGGAGGCAGAGATGAAAGCTTCGCCGAGAAGTGGCATGGGGTCAGAGGTGGCGTCGAAAATATTTACGGCCCAGCCACCCAAGGACTGGGTGACCATGGCGGTCAACTGGCCCTTCGGCAACAGGGAAGAATGCTCCTGCGAGGCCACCACGGCGGCGGATTCATCCAGGTCAGCGGCGATTGCCTCGCTCAGCGCGGCCAGGGAAGGCACCATGTCCGCACCCACGGAATAGGCCACGGAACCGCCGGGCAGCTGCACTCGGGTGCCGGGGAGCTGCGCGTTGTTTCCGGAAGACGGACGCGCGTTGGTCCAATATGTGTTCTTGTTCCATCGCACACCGGGCACGTCGGCTGAGGTCCCCACGCCGGAGACCGCCTTGAAATCGATGTTCTGGCCCTGCACGTAGAGCTCGGCCAGCAGGTTGCCCATCGTCTGGGTCACGGGCTCCTTGCGCTTGAGGGCGAAGAGCAGCTTGGACTCGCCGGCATCGTGCGCGAAAGCGTTATTCATCAGCGGCATCAGCGCCACTGGGTTCGGGGAGATCTCCACGAAGGTGCGGAAGCCATCGTCGAACAACTGACCGGTCGCGTCCGCGAACAGCACGGACTGGCGGGTGCAGCGGACGAAGTAATCGGCATCGTGGAAGACCTCACCCGGCTGGTACACGCGATCCGCATCAACCGTGGAGTACAGCGGCACGGTGATGGGCTGTGGGTCGATATCGGAGATCTCGAAATGCAGCTCTCCCAAAATGGGATCCAGCATGGAGGTGTGGCCTGCACCCTTCACGTCCAGCAGGCGAGCGAACTTGCCCTCTTCCTCGAGGAACTCCACCAGCTTCTTGACCGGCTCGCGTGGGCCACCCACGGTGGTCATGCCCGGCGCGGCGTACACGGCGGGTTCCACGGCGGCGAATTCTGGGTGCTCCGCGGTGAAAGCAGCCAGCTGTTCAGCGCCGAACTCCACCACGGCCATGGCACCCTGCTTGTCTTCCGGTAGGTGCTGCTCGCCCTCACCCATGAGGCGGGAGCGGTGGCACGCAATGCGCACGGCATCATCCATGCGCAGGCCACCCACGGCATAGGCCGCGGCGATCTCACCCATGGACTGCCCCACTACCGCGGCGGGCTTGGCACCCAGACGGCGCAGCAGATCCGTCAGCGCGATCTGGATACAGGTGATGCCCACCTGCGCGCTTTCCAGGTCAAAGTTCTGTTCATCATCGAGGACTTTATCCACGATGGACCAACCGGATTCCCGCTGCACAACCTCATCCAGCTGCTGCAGGCGCTGCGCGAAGAATGGGGACTGCTCGTAGAGGTCCTTGCCCATCTTGCGGTGCTGTGAGCCGAACCCGGAGTACACCCAGGCCGCGCCCATTGCGGAGGGGGCATTCGCGGACTTGGTAGCACCGGTGTCCTTGCCCTCAGCGATGCGCTGCAGGCCATCGATGGCCTGCTCAACGTTGTTGGCCAGCGCCACGGCACGGGAGCGTCCGTGATTGCGACCAGCCAGCGCACGCGCCACTTCATCCAGAGCCACAGGCTTGGAGCCCGCGCTCTTTTCCTGCAACCATGCCACCAGATCCGCCGCGGCGGCCTTGCGCCGGCTTGGCAGCAGCCCACTGACGGGCAGCAAATACGTGGAATCTACATCCGCTGCTGCATCCAGCCCGATGGGTGCTTCACCTTCGCTGCTCTGGGCAGCTCCGCGGGCATCCTCTGCCTCGGGGGCTTCCAGCACCACGTGTGCGTTGGTTCCGCCGAAGCCAAACCCGGACACACCAGCCACTGGGCGACCAGAGTATTCCGGCCATTCCCGGCCGTCCTCCACCACTTCCAAGCGATGGCGATCAAAATCGATATACGGGTTTGGCCCGGTGAAGTTCAACGATGGCGGCAGCATGCCCTCTTGCATGGCCATGACCACCTTGATCACACCTGCCACACCAGCTGCGGCCTCGGTGTGGCCGAAGTTGGTCTTGGCAGAGCCCAGCAGGGTGGGCGCAGCTGACTCGCGCCCCTCGCCCAACACTGTTCCCAGCGCCGTGGCTTCGATCGGATCACCCAGGATGGTGCCGGTGCCGTGTGCTTCCACGTAATCCACCAGCGTGGGATCAATCCCCGCATCCGCGTACGCGCTATTCAGCACGTCTACCTGCGCATCTGGGTTGGGGGCGGTCAAACCGTTGGAACGCCCATCGGAGTTCACCGCGGAACCCTTGATCACGGCCAGGACGTGATCACCGTGGCGTCGAGCATCTGAAAGACGCTTGAGCACCACTACCCCGGCGCCATCCGAACGCACGATGCCATCCGCGTCCTCGGAGAACGCGCGAATGCCACCCGTGGGGCTCAGCACACCCAGCTCAGAGAAAGCCAGCGTGGCAAAGGGGTTGGCCAGCAGGTTCACGCCGCCGGCGATGGCCACGGAAGAATCGCCATCGCGCAGGGAACGCACGGCCTGGTGGATAGCCACCAGGGAGGAGGAACACGCGGTATCCATGGCGACGGAAGGGCCGCGGAAATCGAAGGCATAGGAAATGCGGTTGGCCACGATGGACGTGGAGTTACCCGTCAGCGCATAAGGGTGCGCCTCCTTGGGATCCGCGGAGATGAGCATGCCGTAATCGTTGTTCGAGGTACCCATGAACACGCCCACGGGCAGCCCACGCAGGGTGTTGGCGGGAATCCCCGCGTGCTCGAGCGCCTCCCATGTCAGCTGCAACACGATGCGCTGCTGGGGGTCCATGTTGGTGACCTCCAGCGGGGACAGGCCAAAGAATTCCGCGTCGAAAGACGCGATGTCCTCCAGATAACCGCCGGTCAGCTGGGCTTGTTCCATCCTGCGGACGGTCTCTTCATCCCCGGAGAATTCCGTCCACCGGCCGGCTGGAAGTTCGCCGACGCCAGACTTGTAACCCACGAACATGTCCCACATTTCGCGCAGGTTGTTGGCCCCGGGGTAGCGCGCGGCCATACCCACGATAGCGACATCCCTATCTTCCTGGCTGAGCTGCTCTCCCGATTGAGCACGCTGCACGGCGGCCCCACCTGGGCGCTGGCGGCCATTGATCACGTAATCCGCCAGCGCGCCGATGCTGTTGAATTCATAGGCCACCGTGGCATCCAAGGAAGTGCCGAGCAAACGCTCGAGGTCACCGGAGAGCACCACCACATCGCGGGAAGATAGACCGAACTCCTCCATGGGGCGATCATCAGAGATCTCCGCTACGGGCAGTTCAGTTGTCTCTGCCACCCAGTTCCGCAGCCATTCGCGCATCTGCGAAACGGTGGTGGGTCGAGGTGCCGCGGTGCTGTCTGCCATGCGGGGCAATGTCCTTCCAATAGGGATTCAATCTCTAGAGCGTGTCACACCTGCTACCGGAAACTGTGGGTTGGCGTTTCGGCCATGTGAGAACAATCGCTGCGGATAATAACCACGCTACATCGTAGTGCCCGACCTGCTGGGAGCAGTAGATGGGCACTATGCAGCGAGGATGCGCGCTGGTGAGCAGGCGCTAGAACACGTGTCTAGAATTTGCCATCCGTGTATGCCTTGGCCGCCACGCGACGGGCGATCTTGTTGGCAGAGGAGCGTGGGATCTGTCCCACGCCGACGATGCGAATGTCCTCTGGCTGCACGCCATGCTTCTTGGAGATTGCCGCGCGCACGGCTGTGATGGCTTCCGCGTCGTTGGCAGCATCTGCTTCGGGGTCGCGCTCGGCGATGATGACCAAGCCCTCGTCCTCGCTGCCAGCGGCGGTGGAGGAGAATGCGGCCAGCACACCTGGGTTGATCTGCTTGGTGGCCTCTTCCGCGGTGGCCTCGATGTCCTGCGGGTAGTGATTGCGGCCAGCCACGATGATCAGGTCCTTCAGACGACCGGTGATGAAGACGTTGTCATCGACGATCACCGCGAGGTCACCCGTGCGCATCCAGTTGTCCTCTGGGGCATCTCCGGCGCGGGAGTTTTCCAGGCGCTGAGCTGCGGACAACGTGTTGCGGAAGGTCTCGGTGGTTTCCTCTTCGCGGTTGAGGTAACCGGCGGCCATGTTATCGCCGTTGACCCAGATCTCACCGACCTGACCATCGGCCAGTTCCTCGCCGGATTCGGGATCCACGATTGCCATGACCTGCGGTGCACACACCTGGCCCACGGACATCAGTGGCACGGCAACTTCCGCGCCCTCTTGTTCTACCTTTGCGGTACCGGAAGCCAGAGCATCGCGATCCAACCAGCGGGTGACTGGACGCTCGGAATCCTGCGGGGTGGTGACCAGCAAGGTGGCCTCTGCCAAACCATAGGAAGGACGCATGGCTTCGCGCTTGAGGCCATAGCGGCTGAACAGCTCCATGAACTTGGTGACAGCAGAGTTGCTCACGGGCTCAGAACCGTTGATCACGCCATCCACGCGGCTCAGATCCAGATCCTTGAGCTCTGCCACGTTCTCCGGGTTGGCATAGCGGGTGGCCAGCTCCATGGCGAAGTTAGGAACCACGGTGTAGAGGTTCTCTTCGTCATCGCGCTTGGCCATCTGGCGCACCCAACGGGCGGGATCCTGGATGAAGTCACGAGGACTCATCAGGTCAAAAGGCACGCCCAGCAGCACTACGAAGACAGCGAGGATGATGCCCATATCGTGGTGCATTGGCAGCCACGTCACCAAGCGCAGCGGGAACTGCAGTTTGCAGGCAGAGAAGATCTGCAGCACGTTGGTCACGATGGACTTGTGGGTGAGGATCACGCCTGCCGGGGTGCGGGTGGAGCCAGAGGTGTACTGCAGGAATGCTTCGTCCGTGGAGCGAGGTGCCAAGGATGGGTCCGACATATAGGACATCATTGGGTTGACCCACTCATCGGCGAGTGAATCGGGCAGGGCGTCGACAGTAAGAACACGGGGACGCTGCGCGGCCGGGGTGTCCGCGAAATGCTTGCGCACTGCGGTGGCCGATTGCTTGTTGGTCAGCACCACGGTGGGCTCGGAGGAGCTCAACACGGCGGTGAGGTGACCGGTGTGGCCTGGCTCGTTGGGATCGTAGAGCGGAACCGGAACCATTTTGGCGTACATGGCGCCGAGGAAAGAGTAGAGGTATTCAGGAGAGTTGTTGGCGAGGATCGCCACGCGGTCACCGGGCTGCGCGACCTGCTGCAAGCGCACGCACACGGCCTTGATGCGGGTGTTGACCTGCGCGCGGGTGATCTCATGAACCTTGCCCTCGCGGGACTCGCTGAAATCCCAGTAGCGGATGAGAATGTCTTCGGTGGTGCCTTCCATCTGCGCCATCGTGTAGAGCATTTCGCACATACCGGACAAGGTGAGCTGATCCGGGACGTTGATCTTGCCCTGTTCATCGAAGAACTGGGACATTGCCTGATTGATATCCATTAAATTTCCTCTTTCCACCCTTCGTGGGGGCTTCGTGGTCAGGGCCGCTCGGGGATTTTCACCGCCGCATTGCTTCCACGGTCTTCGGGGCTTGGGCTTCGATGCTCAGGCTCCGCAGCGCGGGCGCGGTCTGGGACGTGTCTTATCGACCGTTCTACTTAGTTAGTATCGCACAACTACTGGCTGATATAACGCAACACGAGACACTTCTTTCACTCGTGCCCCAAAAGTCACTCGAACTATGTGCTACTAAGAGCCGTTAGTGAGCCCGCGTGCCCAATCCACGATCCACTGCGGAGTGGTCTGCCCAGCAATCACCGCTGGGTTGGTGGCATATTGCGCATGCACCGCATTGCCCGCCACCAATTCCTGAGCGCGCGCGATGGCGTTACCGAAATCCCGAGGGGAATCGCAGATCATATCGCCGGGCGCGCAGAAATTGTTCACGCGGTCATTGAGCTCGCCGAAGCCATCGGGCCGCGGTCCGCGCATGGACGCACCGGGGACGATCGGCTGCACCAAGCCACTCACAGCACTGAGCGAGATCTCCGCGCCCACGCCCGTGTTCTGGATATTGCCGATGAGATTGCCCTTGCCCTCTTCCTGGCGACCATCCGCCACCAGGGACACCCCGATCACGCTGGAAGCCGGTACTGGACCGCGACCGTTGCCGATCTCCGCGGCCATATCGCCCGCAATCACCGCACCCTGGCTGAAGCCCGCGATAATGAACTTGGTTGCCGGACACGCCTCATGAGTGGTGCGAAGCTCCTCGGCCATGCGGTCATAGCCCTCTCGGCGAGAATCGTCGTAGCTCATCTCGTGCATCGCGTTGAAGTTCTTGAACTGCGCGGTGTACGGCAGCGTCCACACCTTCAGCTGATCCTCCCCGAACTCCTGCTTCAGCGGGTTGGAAATCGACAGCATGAAGGAGTTGGGATTCGCGGTGGGATTCATCGGGTCATCCATGGGGTTGGACTCCCACGTTCCCGGTGCAGAGATGAACTCCTTCGCGGAGCACCCCGGTGGGTTGATTGCCTCGGTGGACTCGGTGGTCTCTGGGGCGCCCGGAATGTGCGGTGCGTTGTTGGAGGTGTTCAACCATTGACCGACGCCAACCACGATCGCCAGCAAGATGACGATCGCAGCAACCGCGATGAGGAGTTTGCGCATTATTGTTCCCTATTCCCTCTGGGCGGTTTCTCGCCCACAGCGTGAATTAGTGTGAGACAGCGTAGATTATCGCGAGCTAATGTGAGTCACGCGTGAGCCAGCTGTGAATTAGCTGCAGTATGCTTCGTTGGCTGCGTCCACGATTGTCTTCTGCACGTCTTCGGGATCTCCATCCACCACACCCTGGGTCTTCAGCTGTCCCGCGGCCAGAGCGGTGAAGACGTCTTCCCCACCGGCTTCCTTGGACTGGCAGTAGCCGCGGCCGGCTGCGATCAGCTGGTCTTCCGTGCCGCCCGGTTCGGATGCGCCCGGAGCCTTGGAGAGATCCACCTTGCCGTCCTTCAGACGGTTGAGATAATCCTGGTCTTCACTGCTGCGGCCGGTGCCGGAAGGCACCTCCTCCACTTGTTCCGCACCGGAGTCTTCGGCTGGAGCGCCGCCACCGTTGTTGTTGTTCTCCGGAGCGGGAGCGCTGCTCTCCGCACTGGGCTCTGCGCTGGCGCTGGCAGACTGGCTCACGCTGGGCACGCTGGAGCTGGCGGCATCACCAGGATTCTCCGCCGTGGAATCATCGCCACAGGCGGTCACGGCCAGCAGGAGCGGCAAGCTGGAAGCGAGCAGTAGGGTGCGACGAGATGCGCGGTTAAAACGATGAGCTTTGTTCACGATAACTCCCAGGTTGGGTGGAGATTAATTAAGGAAAGGGCCAGCTCCTCTCGATGAAAGAAGCTGACGCTCGGGTCGTGCTAGCGGCCCTTTGATGGGCCTATGAAGCTTCGGAGAGCACCAGCCAGTGGCTTAGCGAACTTCGACGCGTCCGTTGATTTCGCGGATTACTCCGTGCTCGAACTTGATCTCGTTGCCACCGGCAGGGATTGCGGCCTGGTCAGAGATCGGGAAGCCGAGCTTTCCGTTCTCCCAGTTCTCTGCAGCCCAGGCATCGCGGATCTTGCCGTTGTAGATGGCATGAGCGCCCGTACCTGCGGACCAGTAGATGGCACCGCCAGCGAAGTTGGTGAACTTGCCGCCACGGGCAGCGTCGAGCTCAGCCGAGCTTGGCACACCGAGCTGGGAATTGAGTCCACCGAGCAGCAGGTACTTCTTGGCGATTTCGCCCTGAACGTAGTTGCCCTGATCCTTCTCATCCAGGACGACGACACCGTTCTGGAACTTTTGGATCAGACCCTTGCCCGCAACCTTTTCTGGGGCGGAGATTGGGTAGCCCAGAGGACCGTTCTCGTAGCCGGTCTTGCCCCAAACGTCCATCACGGTCTTGGGAACTTCCACGGCACCAATTTCTGGGGTCCAGTAGATGTTGCCGTTCTCGAATTCAGCGAATGCACCCTTGGCCAGCTTCTTCTCTTCACCCTTTGGGTAGCCCAACCAAGACTCTGGTCCCTTGAGCTCAGAGTAGCGAGCGCCGATGCGACCCCACAGGTAGTGTGCACCGGTTGGCTGAGACCAGTAAGCGCGCCCGCCACGGAAGTCCTGAATCTTTCCGCCACGAGGGCCGTCGTACTCGTTGGAGATACAGGCGCCCATGTGTGGGTACTGAGACAGGCCTGCACCGATGGCGCCGCTTGCCTGGCAAGTGGTGCCGCGATCATCCTTGCTCAACCCGAAGGAATCAGCGATGTGTGGCCATGCCTGGGTCATCTCGAACTGCCAGTATGGCCAAGAGTGGGTGCCGGAAGGACGGAAAGCGGTGATCACATTCACGTTCTTCTTCTTGGCTTCGCGCACAAAGGTCTCGGTGGTCATGCGGGACATGATTTCCAGGCCGGTGCCGGCGTAGTTGTCGGAGGTTCCTGGGAGTGGACCCGGACGGTCATAAGGACCGGCATTGCCGTTTCCGGAAGACACGTAGACGGACATGTTCTTCAGTGCATCCACGCCCAGCTTTGGATCGTGGTCGATCCAGCCCTGGGAGCCGTATGGTCCCCACATCTTGGTGGCATCGAATCCGCCACCATCACGGGTAGCTGCACCCAGTGCCTGCGGCATACCGAAGGAGCTGGTGTCCAGGTAGCCGGAGAAGGAACCAGCGAACTTGTACATCTGCGGGTTGCGCTCTGCCAGGTTCATCGCGGCGGTGCCGCCCATGGACAGACCCACTACGGCGCGCTGATCGTTGGCACGCCAGCCTTCGCGCAGCACGGCAGGAAGCTCCTTGGTGAGGAAGGATTCCCACATGTAGTGCTTGCCGTTGTCTGGCTGCTGCCAGTCAGAGTAGAAGGAAGAGTTACCGCCCACTGGCAGAACCACGTTCACGTTCTTATCTGCGTAGAAAGAAGCGATGTTGGTTTCCAGGGTCCAGCCGGACTCATCATCGCGGGCGCGCAGGCCATCGAGGGTGAGCAGGGTGGGGAACTTCTTGGAAGGCTGGGAGTACCAGTCGCGAGCCATGAGGATCTGCACCTTCACGGGATCGCCCGGCATAGCCGCAGACTTGATGAAGACGTTTGCCCAGCGGTCGGTGATCCACTCCACGCGGTCCACGGAAACACCAGCGGGCAGGCCGGTCAGTGGCTGCTCGGTGACATCAATCGGGGTGCGGTCCGGAACGGAATCCGGCTCGAGGTAATCGGTGCCGGAGCCTGGGCTCAGGTTGCCGGAGATGCTTCCCACCTGTGCCTGTGCAGCAGGCAGACCCTGGCCGGCAACAACTGGGGTGAGGGGAAGGACGAGGGCTGCAGCCACTGGCAAAGCCAGGGTTGCGACAGGCGCCATGCGGCGGCTACTCGCTCCGGCAGGGCGGGTACGGCGGGAGAGGATCGCGGCAAAGCGCATGTTCAATCTTCCTTTTTAGCGTCAGTTTCAGTCTTATAAGCTGATGTTTTTATTAAATCGTTACACAAATCATGCTGGTCCGCGATTCACACACAGCCCGTCTTGCGACAAAGCTTCGCGTATCGCTTCTCGCCAACACATTGTCTAACCAGTGATACCGAAGCAGGTTCCCCGCCTCCTCCGGCCAAAAGTCCACGGCGTGTGACGGGGTTAAGTATGGCAAGAACTTCCATTTATTCCCGCACAACACACCGAAACCTAAAGGTTTAGTTGAAGGTTACCTTAACTTAGCCCCCAGAACATACAAAATATCGTGGGATTTTCCAGATCCTTGGCGTCGGCCCGCCTTAACAGCACACGAAAGGAGCCGGCCAACCTTTCGGTCAACCGGCCCCTTTGTGCATTATCGGAAGTGAGGCTTCCGCCTATTTATTAGGCGCGCAGACTATTAAGCGTGCAGAGCGCCCAAGATGTGTGGGCGAGCCTTGGCCAGCTCATCGTTCCAGTAGCTCCAGGAGTGGATGCCCACGATGGGGTAACTCACTACCGGCTGAGCGCCACCAGCACGGGCTGCCAGCTCGAACTTGGCAGTGGACGTACGGGACATCCACTCCAGGGTCACACCGGAAACCACGGCGATGGGATCCTTGATCAGGTTCTCGCGGGTACCGGTGATACCGGCGGCAGAAGAAATGTACATCGGCATGCCGGCGAACTTGCCGCTTGCCGCCTGCACAACTGGGTCATTGCGGAAGCGGATCGGATCCAGCGGGTTGCCCCACATGTTCCAGATCTGCGCGCCCGGTCCGCCCGAATCCAGCATTGCCAACTCGATAGCGGTATACATGCCAGGCCAGGTTGGGTTGAGGTAACCGGACATGGAGGTCACGTGCTTGAACTGGTCGCGGTGATGTGCCGCGAGGTTCATGGCCGCAGTGCCACCCATGGACAGTCCCACGATGCCGTTGTTGTTAGGAGAAACTCCGAAGTTGCCCTGCAGGTAACCTGGCAGTTCACGGGTGAGGAAGGTCTCCCAGCGTGGCTTGGCTGGGCCGTTCACGCCGTTCCATGGGCCGATCCAGTCCGCGTAGAACTGCGCCTGTCCACCCACTGGCATGACCAGGGTGACATCGTCGTTGACGAACTTCTCGTGAGCCTTGCCGTCGTAGGTCCAGGCGTTCCAGTCATCGCGAGCACGCAGTCCGTCGAGCAGGTAAAGACCAGCGTTACCACCGTTCGACGATGCCTGAATCTGCACGCGGATGTTCTGGTTCATGGCGGGGGACCAAACATCGCAGTTCTGTACGAAGAAAGCTACGTCATCCCAGCTACAGCCCGGACGCAGGAATCCACGGTTATCCGCAGAGGCGGTCGGAGCAGCCACGATGGCCAGCCCCAAAGCGGTTGCCAAGGCCAGCAGCAAAGAAGTCATCTTCTTCACTGCGCCGGCAGTTTTTACAGTCTGTGACATGAGGTCTCTTCTCTCCCAATAATGAATGCCCGCTTACGTTACCAAAAAGTTACCAAACTAACCATTTAGGTTTCCCAAAAAATAAAACCGTTCCCCTACAAAAGGGAAACGGTGCTGGTGAAGCCTAGAAAACCCGAATAAATAAAACCTAAAGCTCTGGTTTAGCTCAAGGCTGGAACCACGTACACGGCGATAGCAATGGTGGCGATCCACGCCAGAGCCAACACCTGCAGGGTGCGGTCAGACAGCGCGATCTCATCCGGGGCCCCGCCATCGCCACGATCTACGTCAGATGCGTAGCGCAGAATAGCCACCGTGAACGGCACCATGGAGATCTGGTACCACACCGCTGCTGCCCCATCGACCTCCTGGGAAAGATCAAAGCCCCACAGCGCGTAGCTCAACACCACAGCGGTTGCCGCCAGGGTCCACACGAAGCGCAGATAGGTGGGAGTGTAGCTCTCCAAGGACTTGCGGATCTTCGCACCGGAGTGCAGGGAATACTCCAGCTCCGCATAGCGCTTGCCAGCCGCCATGAACAGGGAGCCGAACGCAGCCACCAGCAGGAACCATTGTGAAAGCACGATATCCGCGGCCACACCACCGGCCATTGCGCGCAGCATAAATCCGGAGCTCACCAGGGCGATATCAATCACCGGCTGGTGCTTCCAACCAAAGCAGTAACCCAGCTGCAGCGCGATATATACAGAGACCACCATCGCCAGACCACTGCCGGAGCTGGCCAGGAAACTGCCGCCCACCGCGATGAGGATCAGCACTCCTGCCATTGCATAAGCCACGTTGACGGGGAGCATGCCCGCCGCGATCGGACGGAAGCGCTTGGTGGGGTGAGCCTGGTCGGCTTCCACATCGCGGGCATCGTTCACCAGATAGATCGAGCTAGCTGCCAGGCAGAAGGCAATGAATGCGATGAGCACGTCGGCCATGACCCGGCCGGAAAACAGCGCCTCGCTACCAGCTGCCAGCGGTGCGGCCACCACCAGGACGTTCTTCACCCATTGCTTCGGCCGCATTGCCTTGAACATGGCGTCTGCCAGGTTCTTCGGCGGCTGCAGCTTCTTGTCCGCCTTGCCCGTCCCCGTTGGCTGGGTTGGCTCGAGGCCAGAGGTGTGCGGTTCAGAGCCCAAGAGGGGTTCTACCGGGGATTCATTCTGATCGTGGCTCACCGTTGCTCCTCGTTCGCGCGTTCATTTTTCTTCTTCTTTTCGACGCCTCCACGGCGCACTGCCTCTGCGGTAGCCCAACCAATGAGACTGCCTACGGCCACATCTGTGGGGTAGTGTACGCCCAACACCAATCGCGAGGCCGCCATGACTGGCACACCTGCAAGTGGGAGCGGGGTTTTCTTCAGATACGCCAGGGAAACCAGCGCTGCCGTGGAGCTGGTGGCGTGTGATGAGGGGAAACTGAGCTTGGAGGGCGTGGCCACCCCGATCTGCACTCCCCGCGCGTGTGGCCGCGGACGGCGCACCACGCGCTTGAGAATCACGGAGATCGCGTGGGCGGTGAATGCGGAAACACCCATGGCCAGCCACTCTGGCTTCTTACTGGCCTGCTTTTCCGTGAGGAAACCTGCGCCGGAGATCGCGAACCAGCCCAGGGCGTGCTCGCCGAAGTGGCTCAGCCCACGCGCGGCGGGCAGAACTCCTGGGGTGGTGCCGATGGCGCGCTGGATACCCAGCAACGCGCGGGTTTCACCCAGCGGGTCGCCCTTGACTCGCGGGAGGGCCGCGGCCGCCCGGTGTGCGAGCACGGGAAGCTTCACAAACTTATCGGGCACTGCGGAGTGATCGTGCGTGTTCACCTCAGTATTTCCCTTTCTTAAGAGGAGATAATCGAGCGGGCCTGGTGCGGAAGAAACCCTTAGGCTTCCGGTTCGAAAATCTGCTTCCACGCTTCCATGCTGCTCAGCTCGGCGTGCGCTGCTTGGTAGCGTTCGCGCATGTCAGCAAAGCGATCCAGCACCTGCTTTTGCAGGGTGGCGGATTCCTTGGCCAGAGCCAGCATCTGGTCGCGGTCGCGCTTGCGGTACACCACGCCCTTGCCATCCGCGGTGGTCACGGTGGCTCCATCCAAGCGGGAGAGGTTGAACCAGCGAGCTTCGATCGGCGGGAGGTTGACCTGCGGAACCTCGTGGTGATGAGTCTGCGCCGGCCTCAGGTTGTTGAGCACTCCCTGGGTGAGCGTCTTGATCTTGGTCACCGGGTTGGTGGGAATGTTCAGCAGACCGGCAGGGCCGCCGCTTGGTGCGGGAAGGTCAGAGGCGGAGCGGAGAACGGTGGCGTCGGCAAAATTCTTTCGCAAGGTGTTGATGCGAGGAAGGGCGCTCTCCAGAATGCCGAAGAGGTTTTCCGGCCCGGCGAGGAAGTCCTTCATGGCTTCGTTCTGGATCGCCACGGTGGAGTATTCCAGGCAGAGGAGGTGCTTGGCAGTGGCCTTGGCCATGGAGATGACCAGGCCGCGGGGGTTGTCGTGACCCTGGATGGCGGCCACGATCAGGCGGTTGCGCAGGTGGAAGTATGCCTGCCAGTCGATGGCGTCGTCCTTATCGGACCAGGCCATATGCCAGATGGCGATTCCCGGCCATGAAGCGGTGGGGAATCCGGCATCCTTGGCGCGCAGGCCGAACTCGCCGTCATCCCACTTGATGAACAGCGGCAAAGGCTGGCCGATGGTGTCCGCCACCACGCGGGGGATCATGCACATCCACCAACCGTTGTAGTCCACATCGATGCGTCGGTGCAGGTCACGCGAGTGCGTCTCCTCCCCCACCACGTTGCCGTGCACATCGGTGCGCATGGCCTTCTTATCGCCCTCGCGGATCGCATCATCGCCGCGGTCGCGCAGCGGGTGCTTGTAGAAATCGTGGTCGTAGTGCGTGTGCGGCGCGGCGGTCCACATGAAGGATCCGCGGTCGATCACCTCGCCCATGGTGTGCAGGTGGGAGCGTTCCTGCAGGTTGAGCATCTGCCCGCCGATGAGCATCGGCGATTTCGCGTAGCGCGCAGCTGCCAGGGAGCGCAGCACGGAATCGGGTTCGATAGCGATGTCATCATCCATGTACAGAATGTATGGGCTCTGCGTTCCGCGCTCGGGGTGGCGTGCCTCGTACATGATGCGCGAGTAGCCGCCGGAGCCGCCGAGGTTACCCTGCGTGATGATGCGCAGACGCTCGCCGAAGTGCTGCTCGACCGCCGGGAATCCCGGCTCATCGTTGGGGTGCTTGTTGCCCTGATCCGGCATGATCACGGCCTCGATCACTGCGTCCACATCCGGGTCGCTGGCCAGCGCTTCCAGGGCCGCCACTGCATCGGCGGGGCGGTTGAAGGTGGGGATACCCACGGTGACCTGCGCGGCTGCCGCAGGTAGGTGCTCGCCGGCAGCGTAGGTGCGGGTCTGACCCGTTTTCTTATCGACGCCAACCCCAGCAGACTTCAGTACCTGTCCCTCTGCCTCCTTGGTGGCGTACCACCCAGCGGAGTGCAGAACGGTTTCCTTCTCACAGGTGATGTCAAACCAGATCCAGCCACCATCTTCGAACTGATCCAGGGGGATGGTGAATTCCGCTTGGCCGCGGCCGGATTCATCGGTGGCCACCACATCTCCGGTGATGGCGATGCGGGAGCCATCGATCTTGGAGCGGTAGAGGTCAATGCGCGCATCGCCGCTGAGATCAACGCGCAGCTGAACTTCTGTCAGCTGGGACCAACGACGCCAGTAGCTGGCGGGGAAGGCGTTGAAGTAGGTCTCGAAGGAGACTTCCACTCCGGCGGGGATCACAGCCTCCGTGCGGGACTGTGCCGTGATGCGACCCGGTGCAGCTTCATTTTCCACCACGTACAGAGAGCGCACGTCCACGGGCTCGCCGCGCTTGGGCAGCAGAATCCGAGCCAGACGAGTGGTATCAATTTCAGCAGTTGCTTGGGGTGCAGTTTCCTGACGTGCAGTTTCCGTTGTGGAATCAGACATACGGTTCAGCGCTGGCCTTCGCGAGTAGACAATAGAACAGAACCGATTATCCCCCATGAAGGTCCTCCGGGCAGACTGCGCCACACCCCCGCCCGGCGGCGGCCCGGTGATAGCTCAGCAGCGGCCTAGCGGCGGCCCAGTGGAAACTCAACGAATTCAGCGTGGAAAGCTACCGAGAATTAGTTGGTGAGCTAGTCGGTATAGCGCTGCTGAGGCCACACAATCTGCGCCTCCGGTACCGGCTGCACGCCTTCGTAATCATCAATGTCATCGCTGAATTTCAGGGTGCGTGAGGTAGTCAACGAGTACTTGATGTTCTCCCAGAAGCGCTCCGTGCTCATCGGCGCTCGGTAGGTCTGGAACAGCTCCACGAAGTCCTCCGTGTACAGGATCGGGCGGATCTCCTCGACCTCTTCCCCATCAATGAACGGTGGCAGGAACGGCACGTACACGGCACTATCGGCGTACTGCCACTCTTGTGGGAGGGATTTATCGTGACCCGGGCGGCCATCCTTAATCTGCGGCATGCGGGCCGCCAAAGGATTGGCCAAGCCCATTGGATCCACCACGCGCACATCCAGCGGGGCCAGCATTCCCGTGACTCCCAGGTTGAGGAAGTTCACGGTCATGGGATGGAATTGCAGGTCCTGCGCGCCTTCCTTCGCCCCGAGTTCCAGCGGGGTGCCAGGAGAGTTCAACCCCACCCCGCCAATGGGAATCCAATCGGTACCCGCGTTCGCACTGTCCTTGCGAATGGGGATCAACAGCCCGGAGCACTCCCGGGCTTCAGTTGAGGCCGGGTCGCCCCGGCGCTGCTCAGTGCACTCTTCCTGGGCATCCTTGTATCCGTACATCAGGTCCATCGCCTCATAATCAGAGGCATACAGAGGTGGTTCTTCCGGACTGGTTTTAGTCACCTGCATCCAGAATGAACGCTCATCCACCACATGCAGATCCGCGGAGCTTTTCACTCCTTCGCCGGAAAAAGTCACGGGGTGATTCACAGCGTTGATGCCCCACACCACGGCGAAGACACAACCGGATCCCACGGCCAGCGGCTGCACCAGCTTCAGCACCAGGTTGCTCTGTCCAGCATTCTGGGATTCCGCACCTGCCTGCAGATCCCACACCGGCACCACTGCCAGCGGCAGGAGGATTGCGAACAACGGGATCAGCAGCATGCGGCCGTGCATGAAGTCTCCGCCCACGCGGATCACATAGGCAAAGTGAATCAAGGCGCACACCACCAGGATGGCCACAATCGTGACCTGCCCCTGGAGGCGTGAGGTGCGGGGAGAATTGGCGTCGGAAAAAGAAGAAGAGGAACCACGGAAAGTGGGCAGCAACAACAACACCGCAGCCACCAACGCAAGCACGCCGAAAGCCGACCACATGCCGTAGGGATTGACGAAGTCACCGACGTAATCCCAGCCGCGCCCCCAGAGGGAATCGCTGGCGGATTTCGCCACAGCGGTTTGCGGCACGATGGCGCCGTAGTAGCCCATGCGGAAAATTTGATAGGCCAAGGGCAGGGGGATGGCGATGGCCAAGATCAACGCGCGCTGTGCCCAGGAACGGGCGGCGATGAGGATGATCAGACCCGTCACCGCTCCATAAAGTACCAGCTCAGGGCGCACCAGCCAGCTGAGGCCAGACCACAGCGCCAGCCAATAGATCATCCGGTTGCGGGCCATCCCATGACGCGCGAGGCGGGAATTCTCACGCACCCAGCTGACCAGGAAGAACCAGAGCACGGCCAGCCAAAAAATGGATAGACCCCACTCCAGGCCAGAGGTAGCGAAATCCCTGGCAGGAGGAATGGCCAGGTAAATGAGCATGCCGAAAGGCAGGAAGATGCTCCCACGGGAGCGATACATCAGCCCCGTGGCCAGGGTTCCCAGGCCCACGGCAAGGCCGGTGAGGATGAGACCCAGCCACAACGCCACGGTTTCCAGCTCCCCGCCCGTGAGCTGCGCAAACAGGTAGATGGCATACTGCCACAGCATGGAGGTGTTGGTCTCCACCCGCTCCCCCGCGTTGAAGACAGGTCCATTACCCGCCTGCAGATTGCGGACGGTGCGCAGGACGATCAGCCCGTCATCGCTGATCCAGCGCCGCTGCCACCCCGCGACAAGCGCCATGATCGCCAGTGCCAGTGCCCACACCACCGCGGTGACCGCAGAAAAATTCTGGGTCTTTCTCGCGGGGGTCATACGGGTGGCAAATCTGGGTTGTTCCGTCACGGTCTTCAATCACTGGCCTTCATGTTCAAACGCGGAATCCACATGCCAGACCCCGTAAGGATTATTCGGAACCAGTTTAGAGTGCCCCGCCCCGTAACTGGGAAAACACACTCTAGAGATTGCGCGAGAGAATGCGCGCAACTTCAGCGTTACCTTCGTGAGTCAGGTGCGTGGTGATGTTGAACGGCTTGGAGGTGTTATCGATGATTCCCACGATCCAACGCTGCTCGCGAGGAGCACAGGTGCCGTGGCCCAGGGTCTGAGCTTCGAGGTTCAACCAGCTAGAGCCGGTGGCCTGAGCTGCAGCGCGCTGCCAATCATGCGCGGCATCCAGAGCTGCACGGACTGGGCCAACGGCGATTGGAGGTGCATCCACACCATTCCAGTGCACCCAGCAAGACTCGCCGCCTGGGCCCACGATGTCTGGGTAGCCCACCATGGTGACCTTGGCGTTTGGTGCGGCCTGACGGACGCGGTTGATCTGGTTGCGCACCTCATTGACGTACTCGCGCTTCTGCACGTCATACAGGTTCGGCGCCTTCCAGTTATCGTTCATGCCGATCTGCAGCATCACCGCGCGGGTGCCCGGCGTGAGCTTGCCCTGGCCCAGAGCCTGATCCACCTGGGTGGCCAAGCGGTTGGTGCCAGCCAAAGGAGCGAAAGCTGCAGCACCGGAGCACGCGAAGTCCTCTACCTTGATGCCGGTCTGAGCCTGCATTTCAGAACCGATGCGGATGTTGCCACGAGCACAACGGCCTTCACCGGGAGCATTTCCGGAGACCTTGCCTGGGCCCTGCATGGTTTCTGCGACAGCGAAAACGGGGTTGGCCAGGAGGGAATCACCGAACAACACGATGTTGGTTGGGGCAGCCTGCGCTGCCGGGGCTACTGCCATGAAGCTGAACAGGGCCACAACCGCAGCGGTGAGCTGGGCAGCCATGCTGGTGCGTCGTGAGGACATGAAAGATCTCCGATTCAGGTAAAAACGTCAGGGCGTGCCAAGACTCATTCTTCGCACACCGAGCCTTCATCCCGGGAAACTGGAAAGAAACCCAAGAAAGGCACTGCGGACTCAATCGAGCCGACCGTGAGAAATGTTATGCCCTCGCAAACAATTTTTCAGCATTTTCTTAAACTCACTCCAGCGTGAGTCCAGCCTGAACCCAGCTCCCCCACGGAGATCTGCAAGGGAACAGGCCGGAAAACTAGCCCAAAAGCCAGCCGGAAATGTGAGCCCAGAAAGCCAGCCTGAACTAGAGCAACTCCTCCAGCTTGTTATCGAACATGCTCAGCGCCGAACCAACAGCCATGTGCATGTCCAGGTACTGGTACGTGCCCAAACGTCCACCGAAGAACACCTTGTTCTCCGCAGTTTCCCGCTCCGCCAACTCGCGGTAGGCCAGCAGCTTCTCGCGATCATCAGGCGTGTTGATGGGGTAGTACGGTTCATCCTCGTTCTCCGCGAAGCGGCTGAACTCCTTCATGATGACCGTCTTGTCCGCCGGGTACTTGTCTTCCCGCTCAGGGTGGAAGTGACGGAATTCGTGGATGCGCGTGTAGGGGAATTCGGCGTCGTTGTAGTTCATCACCGGCGTGCCCTGGAAATCACCGGTATCCAGCACTTCCATGTCAAAGTCCAGCGTGCGCCAGCCCAGGCGGCCTTCGGAGTAATCGAAGTAGCGATCCAGCGGTCCGGTGTACACCACGGGTGCCTCCGGGGATTGGGCGCGCAGCTCTTCGGCCACCTCGAACCAATCGGTGTTCAGGCGCACCTCGATGTTCTCGTGCTTCGCCATGTTTTCCAACCACGCGGTGTAGCCATCCACTGGCAGGCCTTCGTAGGTGTCGTTGAAGTAGCGATTGTTGAAGGTGTAGCGCACGGGTAGACGGGAGATATTCGACGCCGGCAGTTCCTTCGGATCGGTTTGCCACTGCTTCGCGGTGTAGTCGCGGACAAACGCCTCATAGAGCGGGCGGCCAATCAGGGAGATTCCCTTTTCCTCCAGGTTCTGCGCTTCATCGGGGTTCAGACCATCGGTCTGCTCCTTGATCAAAGCGCGGGCTTCATCCGGGCTGTAGTACTTGCCGAAGAACTGGTTGATCAGGCCCAAGCCCATGGGGAATTGGTACGCGGTGCCCTTGTGCATGGCGAACACGCGGTGCTGGTAATCGGTGAAATCGGTGAACTGATTCACGTAGTCCCACACGCGCTTGTTTGAGGTGTGGAACAGGTGGGCGCCGTACTTGTGCACCTCGATGCCCGTCTCTGGCTCGGCTTCAGAATAAGCGTTGCCGCCGAGGTGGGGGCGTCGATCAACGATGAGAACGCGAGCGCCCTTCTTGCTGGCGGCTTGCTCGGCCACGGTGAGGCCGAAGAATCCGCTGCCCACCACGATCAGGTCATATTGTCCGTTTTCGCTCATGGGTGAAAGACTACCGCCCGCCCATTCCAACCCCGGAGGATGACACAGGGGCTACAAGGAATTAGGAGCAATTTAGGGCAGTTTCTCTGTCAGCTTGTCCACCCACGGCTGCAGCGTGGGCTTGGCCCAGTCCAGCATTCCCCAGCTCCACATGGCCCAGAAGATCAGCACGAACACGATCCAGATGACCAGCAGCATCAGCAGCACGCCGATGATCTTGACCCCGCGGGATTGCGGCTGCCACCACTCGTCGAAGCGGTCGTATTGCCGGATTCCCCACCTCAGCACGGTATTTGGCCATTCCAGCTCCAGGGACAAAATGCCCACGCCCACGAACACCGTGAACCAGCCTGGTCCGGGAAAAGGGATGGTGACCAGCCCCACCAGTACCACCAGCCAGCCCGCCACCAGGGTGAGCGGGCGCACCAACCAGCCGTACTTGCGCTGCTTCAGGCCGGCATGATGCTTGTGGATCTGCTCCACTTTGCGCGTGACCGCTTCGCCCATCTTGGACATAGCGCTTCAATCTACTCCGCGATTACTCCGCGAACCAGCGCGCCAGCACCCTAGCCACACCATCTTCGGCGTTGCTGGCAGTCACGTGATCCGCGGCATTCTTTACCCGCTCATGCGCGTTGCCCATGGCCACCGCAGTTCCCGCCCAGTCCAGCATTTCCAGGTCATTGGGCATATCCCCGAACGCGATAGTTTCCGCCGCATCGACCCCCAGGCGCGCTGCGATCCACTCCAGAGACGAGCGCTTAGACACTCCCGGCGCGCTGATCTCCACCAACCCTCCACCCCAGCTGAAGGTGGCGTGTGCCTCTGCCGGATCCAGCCGAGGTGCCACTGCCTCGAAAAGTTCCTGGGAACTCACATTGTGATTGCGCACCATGAGCTTCACGGCGGGCGCGCTGGTGAGCTCATCCAGGGTGAGCAGCGCGTGTTCGTCGGAGAGCCATGCATGTTCGTATTTTTCCGTCACGCAGAACAGTTCTGCTGCCCTATCAAACGCGCTGGTCCCGGTGCGTTCCACCGCGAATCCCGCCGCCTCCAACGGGGTGCCTTCCACATCCGTGCTCAGCAGATTAACCACGTTCTGCAGCGTGGCCGGGGCTAGCTCCACGGCGCGCAGCACCTTATCCGCGGCACTGTCGTAGACGATCGCCCCGTTGGCGCACACGCACAACGGCTGCACGGGCAGCTGCTCGATCACCGGCAACACCCAGCGCGCTGGCCTACCCGTGGCCAGCGAAAACTGCGTGCCTTGTGCTGCCATGGTGCGCACCACGTCCTGCATCAGCCCGCTCACCCGTTCGCGCGGATCCAGCAGCGTGCCATCCAAGTCGCTCACCACAAACCGCGGTGGCGCTTCCGTAAATTGTGCGCTCGGCTTCACTTACGCAGTTTCCGGAGCAACTTCTTGATACCCGCGGGGCCGGACTTCTTTTCTTCCCGACGCCCACTCCCCGCAGCCGCAGCTTCTTCTCGTTGACGCTTCCGCTCTTCTTGATCTTGGCGATCCTGCACGGTTGCCTCGTCCAAGCTGGGCGCAGAGCCACCGAGGGTGGCCGGTACCCAGTATTCGCCCTTGGGCATGGGGCCAAAGCGATCCACGTACTCTTCGCGCGCATCTTCCAGCAGCTCCTGCATGGCTGCGTGCAGACGCTCGGTGGTGGCGATGCTATCGCTGGTCACTTCCACCGGCTGGCCCACCACCATCACCAGGTTGGCATCCTTGGGGAACCAATTGGGCTTGTGCCCCTTGGTCCAGATCCGCTGAGATCCCCAAATAACCATGGGGATAAGGGGCACGCCAGCTTCTTCGGCGATTGCCGCTGCTCCCTGGCGCAGCTCCTTGATCTCGAAGGAACGAGAAATGGTGGCCTCGGGGAAAATTCCCACCAGCTCTCCATCCTGCAAACGCTGTACTGCTTCGCGCACCGAGGCCGCTCCATCTGCCCGGTCCACGGGGATGTGGCGCATCGCGCGCATCAATGGGCCAGCCACTGGCGCATCCCAAATTTCCTTCTTGGCCATGAATCGCACCAAGCGACCACCGTTGAAGTGCGCGGGGATAGGGCCGTAGACAAAGTCCCAGTATCCCGTGTGGTTCACGGCGATCATCGCACCACCCTCGCGCGGTATGTTCTCCGGGTTTTTCACGAATACCTGGAGGCGCTGGCCGAACTTCATCCATAGCTTGGCCAGCGGGATGATGGTGCGCCCATAAACCGGCTCTTTGCTCTCTGGGTGCCCAGAAGACGGGGTGAAGTCTTTGGCAAAATTGAATGTAGCCACGGTGCAGTGCTCCCTGTTTGTGTGCCTCAGCCATGCGCCAGAATCGCGGCGCAGTGTGCGCTTAAATTCCGGACTTAGTTTTTAGGGTAAAGGATATCTTTACCCACAAAAGCACGCAGCGCTTCTGGAACCACTACGGAGCCATCTGCCTGCTGGTTGTTCTCCAGAATAGCTACCAACCAGCGCGTGGTGGCCAGGGTTCCGTTGAGGGTGGCCACGGTCTGCGCCTTGCCGGCTTCATCGCGGTAGCGGGTCTTCAGGCGACGTCCCTGAAAGGTGGTGCAGTTAGACGTGGATGTCAGCTCGCGGTAGGTGTTCTGGGTGGGCACCCACGCCTCGGTGTCATACTTCCGGGCTGCAGAAGAGCCCAGGTCGCCACCGGCCACGTCGATAACCCGGTAAGGAACCTGCATGGCATCCAGCATGTCTTTTTCCATGCCCAGCAGCTTTTGATGCTGTTCCTTGGCTTCCTCGGGCTTGCAGTAGACAAACATCTCTAGCTTGTCGAACTGATGCACGCGGATGATGCCGCGGGTGTCCTTGCCGTAGGAACCGGCCTCGCGGCGGAAGCAGGAGGACCAGCCCGCGTAGCGCAGCGCGCCATCGCCAAGATCGATGATCTCCTCCGAGTGGTATCCGGCCAGCGCCACTTCGGAGGTACCCACCAGGTACAGATCATCCTGTTCCAGGTGATAGATCTCATCGGCGTGCGCGCCGAGGAAGCCGGTGCCCGCCATGATCTCCGGGCGGACCAGCACTGGGGGAATCATCAGCTGGAAGCCCGCGGCCACAGCCTTTTGCGCGGCCAATTGGAGCATGCCCATTTGCAACAGGGCGCCGTCGCCAGTCAAGAAATAAAAGCGAGCACCGGAAACCTTGGTGCCACGCTTCATATCGATCAGCCCCAGGGACTCGCCCAGTTCCAAGTGATCCTTGGGCTCGAAATCGAACTCGCGGGGAGTGCCCACGTGCTCCAGAACCACGAAGTCATCCTCGCCACCAGCTGGAGCACCTTCCTCCACCACGTTGGGCAGGCGCATCTGCAGGTCGAACACAGCCTGCTCTGCGGCGGTGAGTTCGGCTTCCAGCTCCTTGACTCGATCAGCCTTGGCCTTGCCCTCCTCACGCAGGCGCAGCTTGTCCTCATCGGAGGCGGTGCGCATCTGCTGGCCCATCTCCTTGCTGAAGGTTTTCTGCTCGGAGCGAGCCTCGTCTGCCGCAACAATTGCCTCACGACGGCGAATATCTGCCTGCAGCAGTTGATCCACCAGGCTCTCATCGTCTCCGCGGGTGCGCTGGGAGGCACGGACTACGTCTGGGTTGTCACGCAAGAACTTAAGATCGATCATGTTTTACAGCTTAGCTATAGTGGTCGCACTGGACGCAGTTGCTAGGCAGTTGGTTGTGTAGCGGTACACGGTGTTGAATTGAAGTAGTCAATTTAATGCTTTAACCGCAATGCTGCACTTAAGCATGAAAGCTTCGGCATTAATTATTCCCGCAAGAAAAAGTTCCGACCGGAAGTGATTCCCTTGAGCATCAGTCAGCAGACATGGAAACGGCGCATGCGTGCCGCGACGGTCATCCTCGTCTCTGCACTGTGTGGTGGTGTGGGCGCGGGAGCTTATGGGGCCATGGCTCCGGAAGGCTCCACCCCTCTGGCCGTAGAACCCGCTAAGAACAAGGAACAGCCGGAACCGGAGATCGTTTCTTTCACCGATGCCAATACGGGATCCTGCATCAATTGGCAGACCAATCCGGATGGCTCCAACTCAGACTTCGCCACGGTGGGCTGTGCGGAACCGCACCGCTTTGAGGTGAGCACCCGGGAAGACCTCTCCCAGTACCCCACCAGCGAGTTTGCTGCGGATGCGGCGCACCCTAATTTGGAGCGTCAGCAGCAACTCACCGAGGAACTGTGCGTGGGTCCCACCATGAACTACCTGGGCGGCAAGCTGGATCCGGAAGGTCGTTACTCCATATCCCCCATCCTGCCTCCCGGTTCGGCGTGGAAAGAGGGCGATCGCACCATGCTGTGCGGCGTGATGGTTCAGGATGCGCACGGTCGCACCACGGAGACCGTGGGTCTGGCCGCTGAATCCGATCAATCCCGCGCCTACCCAGCCAACGTGTGCGTGCGGGTGGAGGGCGATGCACCATCTGAGGTGCCGTGCACCGAGGACCACACCTGGCAGGTCACTGACAAGGTGAACCTGGGAGAGAACTTCCCCCAGGAATGGCCGGATATTGAGAAGCAGAATCAGCTGCTCAGCGAGCGCTGCACCGCCGCGGGTCGCAACTACCTGGGTGGCGATGATGCGCTGTACAACTCCACCTTGACCCCGTTCTGGACCACCATCCAGCAGCAGTCTTGGGCCGCGGGCTCCCGCACCGTGAACTGTGCCCTGACCTCGGGTAAGCAGGGCGGCGGGTTCGCCACGCTCAAGGGTGATGCTCGCCAAGGCTTCACCATCGATGGCCAGCCGCCAGCCAAGCAGCCAGAGCGCAATCCTCTGCGCAACACGGCACCCGGCGCTGCCCAGCCCGCTCCTCCAGCCGGCCAGTAGGAACACCATGTCCATCGAGATTTCCGAAGAGGAATTTGAGGACTTGGTGGATCAAGGTCTGGCAAGAATCCCGGATGCGCTGCTGGCCAATGTGGATAACGTGGCGATTGTCACCGAGGATTACAACCCCGATGGGCCGCACATTTTGGGGCTCTACGAAGGCATTGCGCTCACCGAGCGCGAGCACGAGTACAGCGCGGTGATGCCGGACAAGATCTCCATCTATCGCCTGGCTCTGTGTGATTCCGTTGATTCCCGCGATGAGCTCGTGGAGCAGGTGGCCATCACGGTCATTCATGAGCTCGCCCACCATTTTGGGATCGACGACGCCCGCCTCCACCAACTCGGCTGGGGCTAATTTTCCTGCCGGATTATCTTCCGGCAGGTTCGCGCAAGAGTACTTCTAACGCGCCTTGTCCGGATGTCCGGTGGTTCCCCATTCCAGCACGTCAAATGCCCCTTCGACATCCGATCCACTCAGTTCGGTTGCCATCTTTTCGATCTCCTCGGGCACTTCCAGCATCACGTAGTGCGTGTTTGCCAGGTATCCGGAGTACGCCCATTCCGGGTCCACCCCGCCCAGGAAGCGAGCGACAAAGCGGATGATTGCGCCGTGGCTCACCACTGCCACATCGGTATCTGCCGGGAGCGCGCGCAGCACAGAGATAATCTGCGGTACATAAGTCTCCAGGATCTCCTCACCGGTCTTTCCCCCGGCCACTGGCACGTCGGTTTCACCGTGCAACCAGCCCATGAGCACACCGTGGTATGCCTCGTGGGCATCCTCATCGTTGCGCATCTCGTAATCGCCCGCGGCGATCTCAGCAATGTCATCGATGGTGGAGATGTAGTCCGTCTGTCCGAAGCCGAAGTCGGTCGAGGTGGCGTCGGAAATGGGGGAAAGGCCGCGGCCTGCAAAGCGGGAGGCGAACTCGGAGCCATCGCCGGCGGACGCCAATTCTCCGCCCGCGGTGGTGAAACCCTCGGCGAGCAACACTGCCGTTTGCTGCGCCCGGGCGGCCAAGCTGGACATCACGTGCAGGGGGCGGGTGGTTCGGCGGGCCAGTTCCTCGCCCACGGCCAGGGCTTGCTCACGTCCCAGCTCGGTGAGGTCAGCGCCGGGCAGTGCGGTGTCCAGTGCGTGGATGGTGTTCGAGGTGGTTTGCCCGTGCCTCACCAGATATAGGTAACTCAATGTGTGCCCTCCGTCTGCTCCTGTAGCTTGTCAACCCAGCTCCGGGATTCAGAGTAATCGGGCGGGAAGGTACCTGCAGGCGGGTGCTTTCGGTGGTTGCCTTCGCCATTCACTCCACCGTTCGCCTCGCCCAGCTCCGCGCGTGGCCAGGAACCGAGGAATCGCAGGTACTGAGTGCAGCGGTAGAGGCCGGCGAGAGCCTCGGCCATTGCCTCGTCCTGGATATGCCCCACCAATCCCACGTGGAAGTAATAGGTGCCCGGTACTTCGCGGGTGGGCCGCGAGCTAATGCGGGACATATCCACCCCGCGCACGGAAAATTCGCTCAGTGCGTCCAGCAGGCTGGAGGGCTTGTTCACCAGGGTGAAGGTCACCCCGGTGCGGTCATCTCCGGTCTTGGGCGGGATGTTTCCCGGGGGCGCAACCAGCACGAATCGGGTGAACGCCCCGGGCACATCGGCCACCGAGGCGGCCAAGGTGTCCAAGTGCTGCAGCTGCCCGGCGCGAGGAGGCGCGGCGGCGGCATCAGCGCGGCCCTCAGCCACGTCTTGGGCCGCGGCCGCGTTGGAACGGGCAGGCAGGAATTCCGCGTTCGGCAGATTCTTCGCCACCCATTGGCGCACCTGCGCTTCGGCTGCCGGATGCGTGGAGAAGGTGGAGATATCCTCCGGCTTCGTGCCCGGCCGCACCAGGATGGAGAATTCCACGGGTACCAACACCTCGCGCACGATGATCAGCGGCTTGCCGAACATGAGGGCGTCTTCGGTTTGGGCGATCGGCCCATCCACGGAGCTTTCCAAGGCCACGCAGGCGAAATCGGCGTTGCCCGCGCGTACTTCATCCAAGGCCGCGCGTGGTGAACCCACGGGGATGCCCTCGGTATCGGCTGGCAGATAGCCCTGGCGGATCATTTCCTCCATTGCCTGCTCGGTGAATGTTCCGCGCGGGCCCAGGAATGCCACCCGGGTGGCGGCACCTGCTCGCGAAGGCGTTGCAGCCACTGCGGATTGGGTGGATGGAGATGGTGAATCATTCCCGGGAGTCATAGTTGTCACTGTAGTTGCTGCCGTAGGGTGAATGACGATGAACAGCACTGACTTCCTCACCCGCCTGCGCCAAGCCGAGGCGGATACCGGGCTGCACCAGCAGCAGCTGGGCATAACGCGGGTCTACGAACACCCACACGCGGCTACCCACGCCACCGGGCACACCTCAGGGCATCTCTCCGGCGAGGAAATCCTGGTGAAGGATCTCCACCAGGTACGCGGGGAAGTCACCACTTTCGGCTCCGAGCATCAAGCGCGCACCGCGGTGGAGGATGATTCCGCCACCACTGCGCTGCTCTCTACGGGAGCCACGCTAGTGGGTGCATCCTCCACCTCAGAGTTCGGTGTCATGGCGTACACCGAGCCCGTCGGTCAGCTGGCACCCATCAATCCCGTGCATCCGGGCATGACTCCCGGCGGTTCCTCCGGCGGCGCTGCTGTGGCCGTCTCCCGCGGGCTGGTGAATATCGCACACGCCACCGACGGCGGCGGGTCCATCCGCATCCCCGCCGCGTGCTGCGGTCTGCCTGGGCTCAAGCCCGCGCATGATCCCACTTATGGCGGCTTCACCTCCACCGCTCATGGTTTCCTGGCTGCGGATCTGGAGACCACCGCGCGGGCCTATGACCTGCCCATTTCAGACCTCGCCCAGCGCACCAGCGCATCCCCCAATAAGAATCCCCTGCGCATCGGCTACACCAACACTCCCTTCCACAGCACCTCCCAGGTGGATCCAGCCATCGCGGCGGCCACCGCAGCTGTCACGGCTTTGCTCACGGGCAACCCCGCGGTGGAGGGCGTGCGCCAAGCCCCCGCGCCCTACCCGGTGGGGTTCTTCAAGAATTTCGCCACATACCTGCACAAGCGCTGCGCCCCTCTGCCCGCGCCGCTGTCCCCGCTCCCCCAGTGGCTCAAAGAGCAGGGCCTTTCGGCTCCCACCGCTCAGGTGGAGCAGTCCGTAGAGAAGATCCTCGCGCTCGGCCCGCGTGTGCTGCAGGCCTGGCCTGATTTCGACGTGATCGCCACCCCCACCCTGGCCTGCGCTCCCCCAGCTCCTGGCACGTTTTCCGCGTTGCCTCCGCGCCTGGATTTCCTGGCACAGACCGCCTGGACCCCTTGGGGCACGCTGTGGAACATGACCGGTTGGGCCAGTCTCACCGTTCCGCTCGTCCGCCCTGAGCAAGTGCCTGGACGCTGGCCGATCTCCCTGCTGCTGGGCGCGGTATCCGATCGTATTTCCCCCTCCGAGCTGCTCGCCCTCGGCCAGGCCGCCCAAACCGCGGCCGCCGCCCTCCCTCCCGAGGGCTTGTCCCTGGCCGCTCCCGGCAACCTCGATTCCCTTTCTTTTCAACCGACGCCAACCCCTTCAGCCCATGAGCACTAACACCGCGCGCGACCCGCAGTGGACCTCAACTTCATATTCCAAGAGGGCCCTGCGCTGGGAGATCGCACTGGTCCTCACCATCACCTTCGGCATGTCCGGGCTGCGCTCCCTCCTCCGCCTCATCGAAGCGGCCGCCCGCCCCGAGAGCCTCAATCAGCAAGAGGTGACCCTAAATCAGCAACAGTCAGTCCTGCCGTGGCTCGATCCGCTCTTGCAACTCACCCACAGCGCGGCCCTGTTCGCGTGGGGCGGCCTGGCGCTCTTCCTCTTGTTGCGGCACCTCCCGGTGACCGGAGATTCCTCTTTGCCCGACGCCCCACCCCTCACCCACTGGAGTTTCCGCTGCAAAGACATCCTCCACGGCATGGGCTTGGCCGCGCTCATCGGCATACCCGGGCTGGTCTTCTACGTGACTGCGGTGAACCTGGGGCTTTCCAAGCAGGTCACCCCATCCGGGCTGGATGAAAATTTCTTCCAGCTTCCCCTGCTGGTGCTCAACTCTTGGGCCAATGGCTTTGCCGAGGAGATCCTGGTGGTGGCCTGGCTTGCCACTCGCATGCGACAGCTACGCGTGTCATGGGTCTGGGTGTTCGTGGCCAGCAGCGTGCTGCGCGGGAGTTATCACTTGTACCAGGGTTATTCAGCCGGGCTGGGCAACATCATCATGGGATTGCTCTACCTGTGGTTCTGGAAGCGCACGGGCCGGATTTGGCCGTTGGTGATCGCTCACGGGTTGATAGACACGGTCGCTTTCGTGGGATATGCCACACTCGGAGGCACTCCCGGGCTCTGACCGTTTGCACTGGTGAGCATGATGATTTCCCCTTGATTGAGCGCGTGAGAGCTGGAGCACTGGCGGCTGGCGCCTATAAATTCCCTCTCCGGCTCGGTTACGATATCCCTCATGAATTCTCGCTCGGGCGAGCCATCCGGCTCGGACAACTTCGCACTGGACCGCAACGGCAAACCCATCGTGGACCGTTTCGGACGTCCAGTGCGTAAGCGCTCGGCGATTCCCGAACCCAAGGAACGCAAGGAGCCGCTCCCCCGGTCCACGCGGAGAAGTGAGCGCAGACACGCGGCAGAACCCCGCCAGCGCAGCGCGAGCGAATTCGGCACTCCCAGTACCCCGCCGCGATCTCGAGCCTCACGTTCCGAACCACTGCGCTCAGAACCTTTACGCTCCGAACCCCAGCGATCCGAACCACCACTCCCGAAACCACCTGAGTATCGCCGCGGTGCTGGCCGGCCCGTCCCAGAAACCCCGCGGGTCGCGTCTTTGCCACCGCTGGATCCTCCCGTGGCTCGCCCGGCGCAGCCATCCCGTTGGGACACCGAACGCCCCTACTCTGAGCAGCCTCGATACTCAGAGGGCGGATACGAGATCCCCTCCCGCCGCGCAGAACGTGCCCGTCTCTCGGCTCCGGTTGCCGCTCCGGATAGGGAAGGTCGGCGTCGAAAAATAGGCAGCCGAGAAGCAACGAACATTGCCCCCCGCCCTCCGAAAAGGAAGCGCCGCTTCGGATTCTTCAAGATCCTCGGCGCACTCCTCACGGTGCTGATATTGCTGCTGGTGGGCACGGCAATCTGGATTGACACGTCGCTCCAACGCACCGATGCTCTGGCCAGCTACGACGGCCGCGTGGGCAATACCGCGGGCACCAACTGGCTGCTGGTCGGTAGCGATTCGCGCGCGGGCATGACCCCCGAGGATGCAGATCGGCTCATGGCGGGCGAACTGGATGACACAGTGGGCCGCACGGACACGATCATGGTGGTGCATGTGCCCACGTTCGGCGGTAAACCCACGATGATGAGCCTGCCGCGCGATAGCTGGGTGAACATCCCCGGTTATGGCGAAAACAAGATCAACCAGGCATTTAGCTTGGGCGGGCCGCAGCTGCTGCAGCGGACCATCGAGGAAGCCACGGGCTTGAGGATTGACCGCTACGCGGAAATTGGCTTCGGCGGTTTCGCGGGGCTGGTGGACAGCGTGGGTGGAATCGAGATGTGCCTCAACGAGCCACTGGTGGATCCGATGGCAGGCATCGACCTGCAAGCGGGGTGCCAGAAGATGAATGGCCCCACGGCATTGGGTTATGTGCGCTCGCGCTATGCCTCCGCCAATGGCGATCTGGATCGCGTGGAGCGCCAGCGGCAGTTCCTCTCTGCACTCAGCAACAAGCTGAGCTCTGCGGGCACGCTGCTCAACCCGTTCCGCTCATTGCCTGCACTCGACGCCCTGACTTCCTCCGTCACCGTGAATGACGGAGACCACGTGTGGAACCTCGCGGGGCTGGCGATGGCGATGTCTCGCGGCCCAGAGCAAAAGACCGTGCCGGTGGGCGGATACGTGGATACCTACGCCGGCAACGCCCTGCTGTGGGATGAAGCCGGCGCGGAGCAGCTGTTCAGCTCGCTGCGCTAGCTAGCGGATCGTCACTTCGCGAGAAATGATGGTCTGCTTGGACTTCTGCTCATCAGCGGTCAGTGCCTCGGAGTTCTTCAGCGCTGCATCCAACTTGCTTTCCAGAGCCTCCAGGCCAGCGGCCCAGTGAGCCGCATCCTGGTTCTCATCTAGGTCCCACACGGGAACCAACACGCCGTGCGTGCGGAACACACCGGCAAATTTGGACTCGTCTCCGAGGTGCAGGTCTCCCGCCGCGTGAACGCGGGCCAGGGCATTGAGAATCTCGTTCTCGGATTCTGGGCGCACCCAGCGGATGTGGGCCTTCTCGCCGGGGTTGATCCACCACGCGGCGCCGGAGATTTTGGCGTCGACTCGCTCGGAAGGAAGCACGGAATCATTGGCCTGCTGCAGGGTCGCAGCTACCTGGGGGTTGGCCAGTGCCTCTTCGGTGAGCCACCAGTTGAAGTCCTGCGCCACGGTGATGTCCGGTACCAGCGCGGGATCCAGCAGCTCATTGAGGGCGGGTTCGGTGCCATCGGCGATTCCCACGTCCAGGCTCTCACCCGGCTTGGCGGTCTTCGCCCAGTTCAGGGCGTATGCGAGGTCGCGGTTGGGGTTATCTCCGCGGCGCTGGGTCTGCAGCGCCACGAAAGCTTCGCCGCCCTCTTCCTCGGCACGCACCAGCGCGGACACCGCACCGGGCAGCACGGTCGCGATGGTGACCTTGCGGTCCGCGCCCTTTACATCCGCTGCGAAGTGCGCGGAGGGGACGAATTCCTGCAGAGCAATCAGATCAGCTTCTGCGGTGAAACCCTCGTAGGGGCGGGAGTCCTTGGCCAGCTTGGCACGCTCAGCTGCGCGGGCAGCCAGCTTTGCTTGGCGACGGCTCATGCCCTCGGGCAGATTATCCTGGTTCTTGTTCTTCTTAGCCACGGCATGAATTCTAGCCGGTCAGCCGACCTGCCCGTTCATTCACCGGGGATCGGCCCCGCGAAAGCAGTGCTGCTGCAGTGTCGCTGGCCTTGGTTGCCCGTTTAATAGCCGCCTTGCCCCTCGCAGATCCGTCCGCTTGTTTGCTGTGTTCGTCGTCCCGCCACATTGCCGCCCGGCCGGGGTAGTTGGTGGCCAGCCAGTTCACGCCTTGGCGTGCTGACCAGCGCACTTCTTCTTCCTTATCCGCAGTCCACACGTAAGTCAGCAACCCGCGGCGACCCACGATATCCGGCCGCAACCGCGCCTTGGCGATGGAGAGCCCGTGCGCATCCACCACGTTCATGGCCTCCAGGCCCGGGTGGATCATCCGCTGGTATTCCCGGCGCAGCAGGATCCGGCGGATTTCCGGGTTGATCACCTTGAAACGCACCAGCGATTGCGGGCTGAAGGAAATCAGGTTCACATGCGGGCTGTTCTCCAGGTGCGCATTGCGTAGCGCCTCGGCCAACTGATGCTCCACCTGAGCACCGTAGCGGTTGGGATGTTTGGTCTCGATGAACATCTCCCGGTCGCCATCCACGTTCAGCTGGCGTGTGTCCTGGAAAAGCTCCAGCAGTTCAGCCAGCGTGATCACCTTGGCGGGCTCCTCAGGGGTGCCGATGTTCAGCTCGCGCATCTCCGCCAGTGTCATGGTGGAGACGATCCCCTGCCCTCGCCCCAGCTTCTCCACGCTCACGCGCTCCATCGTGCGGTCGTGAAAGCACACCAGGTGACCATCACGAGTCAGGCGGATGTCGCACTCCAGCCCGTCAGCCCCGCGTTCTACTGCGAGTTCGTAGGCGCCCATGGTGTGCTCCGGTCGTTCTCCGGATGCTCCGCGGTGCGCCACAATTTTCATACGTCCATTTTTAGTCGCATTCACCGTGCGCTCGCAGTGTGGCCGGGCGGGGTTAGCTGTTTGTTCACCGTCTTTTTACCCGACGCCACACTCGACCCCCTTGCCGAAGAGCCGAAATCTCCAACTCTTCTCCCCCAAGGAGGGCCCCGAAAGCGCAATCCTCAGCGGGTCAGATCAGCCTTACGCATCACGTCTCGCAGCACATCTGCGGAGTGGGCAAATTTCTCTGACTCGTCTTCGTCCAGTTCCAGCTCCACCACGTGCCGCACGCCACGCCGATCAATAACGGCCGGGGTGCCGATGTAGATGTCTTCCTGACCGTATTCGCCGTCCAACAGCGCAGACACCGGCAGCACTACATCTTGGTTGTGGAAGATGGCCCGCGTGATGCGCGCCAAGCCCATGCCAATGCCGAAGCTCGTGGAGCCCTTGGCCTGGATGATCTCATAGGCCGCATCGCGGGTTTGCTCGAAGATTTCATCCGCACCACTTGGGGAGGACTCTTCTACTTTTTCGCGCAGCATCTTCTGCAGCGACACACCGCCGGCGCTTCCCGCGGAAAGCACGGGCAGTTCAGTGTCCCCATGCTCGCCGATCACGTAGGCGTGCACTGACGTGGGAGCCAAGTCCAAATAGCGTCCCAATGCATAGCGGTAGCGGGCGGTATCCAGGATCGTTCCCGAGCCAATAACCTGGCTGGATGGCAGCCCGGAGAACTTCCAGGTGGCGTAGCTCAAAATGTCTACTGGATTGGTAGCCACCAAGAAGATCCCGTTGAATCCCGCGTCCATGACCTTGCCCACGATGTCTTCAAAAATCTCGACATTCCGGTCCACCAAGTCCAGCCGAGACTCCCCCGATTTCTGGGCGGCACCGGCGCAGTTAACGACAAGCGCGGCGTCGGCACAATCCTCATAAGTGCCCACGGAAACACGAATGGAATGCCCAGCCCACGGCACCGCGTGGTTGAGATCCTGCACGTGCCCCCACGTCTTTTGCTCATTAACATCAATGATGGCCAGGTGATCGCACAAACCCTGGTTGACCAGTGCGTAGGCGTAAGCCACGCCCACATCCCCCGCGCCGATCAGGACAATTTTACTTCCCGTTGTGAGGCTCATAATTCCCACCCTAGTTCGCCCCGAGACAACCTTCAGCGCAAGTCGCACTCCGCGTATTCCTGCCCTCCTGGGAAAGAAATACTTGCGAGGTTCCGCAAACGTAGGGACACTGGAAGATGTAACTAAAAGCACACTGAAGGGAAGTATTCATCATGGCTAAGTACGAATTGCCACAGCTTGATTACGCTTACGATGCTCTGGAGCCACACATCTCCGCTGAGATCATGGAGATCCACCACACCAAGCACCACCAGAACTACGTTAACGGTGCAAACACCGCCCTTGAGAAGCTGGAAGATGCTCGCAAGAACGATTACATCGGCGTAGCAGCTACCGCCCTGTCCAAGGACTTGGCTTTCAACTTGGGTGGCCACACCAACCACTCCCTGTTCTGGAAGAACCTTTCCCCTAACGGTGGCGGACAGCCAACCGGCGCGCTGGCTGAGGCCATCGACCGCGATTTCGGTTCTTTCGACGCCTTCAAGTCCCACTTCAAGGCCGCCGCTCTGGGTCTGCAGGGATCCGGCTGGGCAGTGCTCGGCTACGACAAGATCGGCGAGCGCCTGGTTATCGAGCAGATGACCGATCAGCAGGGCAACCTGTCTATCGATCTCGCTCCACTCCTGCTGCTGGATATGTGGGAGCACGCCTTCTACCTCCAGTACAAGAACGTGAAGGCTGACTACGCAGATGCTGTGTGGAACGTCTTCAACTGGGACGAAGTTTCCGCTCGCTACGAGGCTGCAACCAAGTAGGTTTTCCTCCTCTAACGAGTAAATCCTCCCCGCGACCCACTTTGGTGGGTTGGGGGAGGATTTTTGTGTGTACTGCTTCAGGTGACCAGCAGCGTTAGAACTTCAACTGATCACAGCACGCCAGTTGGGCAGCTCACTCCGTTTGGCCCGTGGTTGCAGTAGCCACCGGGGTTCTTGTGCAGGTACTGCTGGTGCTCATCCTCGGCCAGGTAGTACTGCCCATCACCAGCTTCGCTCATCAGCGAAACCTCCGTGGTCAGAGGGCCAAAACCGACTTCCTCGAAGTTCTTGACCCAGCTCTGCATAGCTTTCTGAATCTTCTCCAGCTGCTCCGGCGAGCTGGCGAACACAGCGGAGCGGTACTGTGTTCCCACGTCATTGCCTTGGCGGTCGCCCTGGGTTGGATCGTGGTTTTCAAACATCACCTTCAGCAGGGCCTCCACGCTCACGCGCTCGGGATCGAACACTATGCGCACCGCTTCAGCGTGCCCAGTCCTGCCCGTGCACACTTCGCGGTACGTCGGGTTCTTGGTGAAACCACCTGCGTATCCAGAGGAAGTGCCCAGCACTCCGTCAATCCCCCAGAACATGCGCTCCACTCCCCAGAAGCAGCCCATGCCCACGATCAGCTCATCGGCTCCAGCACCAAAGTCCGCTGCTCCTCCCAGCGAACTACCCAGTACCGCGTGTGGCTGAGGGTTTTCCAGCACTGGGTGCCTGCCACCCTTCAGCGCAGTTTCCGCAGTCGCCCGCTCCGCCTTGTACGGCCCGGAAGTATTCAGCGCTGCGATTCTTTCAAAAAAGTTAGCCATGTTTGCTCAAGCCCTTTCCCGTGCTTTTTCAGTGCAGTGAACGTGCTTTTCCCGTGCACTTCCCACAACCACATTCACACTCCGCGAATTCCCGGTGCCCCGGCGCGCAACCACGCCCGGACATGCGCGGTGGCCATGCAGTCATCCGCGTTATAGCGCTCCAGTGTACGGCGCGCGATCAGCCGGCCGCGTGGATCAAGCCCCACCGCCTGCTCAAACAAGTCCACCGCAGCCTTGCCATCCACTCCCTCCTGGCTGAAGGCAAACCCAGCCAGCGGGGAAATCGCCTTGAGCCCCAAGGATCCGGTTCCTGCAAGGGCCTTTTTGACGACGCGGAAAAGGTCGCACCAGGCGTCGGATTCAATGAAGGAATCCACCTCGGCGCGGGAGGGCATGGTGACAATCCGCCCGTCTGCCAGTTCATAGGCGCGGCCACCGTAACGGGTCGCATACGTTCGCAACCAGTGGTTTTCCCCCTGCGCAGCATACACCCACACGCGCAGCCGCTTGTTCTGTGCCTCCGCTGCGGCGGTGCGCCGGGCAATCCAGTCCCAGAATTCAGCCACGTGTGCACCTTCGTCGCCCGTGGCGGAGAAATCCCCGAATCCCTCGTACACGGCGCCATCGAAGGTGCCCCAGAGGAATGTGCCGCGCTGTGGGTGCGCCTCCATGTCCACGTCCACGTCCCACACGTCACCCAGCTCGGCCTGCATCGGCGGCTCGCCGGCGCTGGGTAGGCGGAACTCGTGGCCACCCCACAGATCGCGGTCGGTGATCCACCGCTGGAGAGGCCGGCGCAGCGCCACTTCCCCATCCAGCCAGGCCGCAGCCACCGCGCTCACCTCCCCCTGCCCACTGTTCGCCAGTTCTGGCAGGGTGTTGATGCCCTGCTCGCGCACCTTCCGGTTACGATCGCCGGGCAGCATCAGGGATACATCCAGTTCCTCTATCAACTGCGCGCGGCAATGATTGTGGAACTCGCACACCGTGCACTCGCGCACCCGCGAAGGCTTCGTGGGCACAGGTTCCTGCAGCGCGGTGAGCAGCCCGGCGCGCAGCGGTTTACCGGGAAACAGCACGCATTCCTCGCGCCCGCCCGGCGTGGGCCCAATCAGACCCACCTCTTCGGCAGCAAACCCCCAACTCTCCAGCACCAGATGCGCCATCGCCAGCGCCTGCGAATCCTTGGCCATCGCCCGGTGTCGCAGCGGAACGGCCACCCCGGGAGAAAGCCCCAGAGCCTCCACGCCCACCACCAGGCAATCCGCGTTCTGCGTCTTCTTCGCCACCCTGGCCACCGAGTGCGAAGAAATGCGCACCGGAGCGTAACTCAGCGTGGGATCCGCCCCGTGCCCCTCATCCCGACGCACCAGCACGTCCACATTCACGGACAACGGCCCCTCCGCCAACACCGCATTCCGAATCAGCCGCGTCCCCGCAGCCATCGCCTCGAGGGTGTCCTCCACCTCATTTGGCCCGCGCTGGATCTCCACATGCGTGGGCCGCAGCTTATCGCCCCGCCGAGGCTGTTCCGGCAGCCGATCCAGCACTTCCTGCTTTTTCATCCGGCTGGTGATCCGATGGCTGGCGTGCTCCACCGCCTGTGCCAGATCCTCCGCGGTGCGCAGTCTGTGCGGCACGTTTAAATCTATTTCCCGACGCAACACCCCTCGATGCCGACACCCCACCAAATCCTCTGGGCGAAGTGGTTCCCCAAAGTGGGCCGCCAGCGGCTGAACATCTGAGCTGGGTGCTGGCCGCCACTGTGGCGAGTTTGGGGTAGGCAGGTTCTTATCCATCGTTGCGCATCATTTCCGGGTTCCCATTGTAAGAGCTGGGGAACTTCCGGCACATTCAGGTGCGTCCGACTAGAGTGGACAACTGTTAAAGGCAAAGATGCACAAGCAATGGCGTACCAACGCCACTCGATTATGGAAAAGCTCGGAGAATCATGGGACTGTTCAGCAACCTGCGTAAGCGTCGCCAAGAAAAGAAGGTGGCCCTGAAGGCCGCGAAGGTACGCGCTAAGGCTGAAGCAAAGGCCGATTCCAAGTTGGAAAAGCGGAAGGAAGATTACCTCCGCAAGACTGCCAAGCAGGTGCGCAAGGCAGACAACAAGGAGTTGAAGAACCGCCGGAAGCACGAAGAGAAGATGGCGAAGACTGCCCTGGAGCAGATCAAGGCCGGAAACTTCAACAGCTCCAACGTCACTCGTTATGTCGGTGCGGCGCGCGTGGCCCTCCCCGCACTCATGCCACTGCTTTACCGCGGCATCACCCAGCTGCAGCAGTCCACTGAGAACAAGCGGGCTCAGCACTCTGCTATCCCAGTGCAGGAAATGGCCAAGCACACCGGCGATGGTGCAGCGCAGAAGGCTCGCATTGAGCTCTTGCGCGATGAAGTTGACCACGACTCCGTGCCCAAGGGATTCGCCAAGGATGTCAAGGAGCGCTTGGATCAGCTCTCCGCAGCGGTGAATAACACCCGCACCATGAACGCAGATCAGACCCGCAATGCGTTGCAGGCTGCTTCCCGCGAGCTGGATCTGGTGGAAAAGCAGATCCGCATCAAGCGCGGTTAATTGCGAGTAACTAGCCCCACTCTCGGTTAGTTGCGGCTATTTGCAGCCCCACTTGCGCTGCACGCTGCGGGCTTCCGTGTTGAGATCAAAGTATGACTCAGCCAATTTCCCGCCGCCACGCGCTGCAAACGGGAGCCGCAGCAGCCACCGCTGTGGCTGTCGTGGCCAGCACTTCATCTTTCGCCACTGCCGGACCGGACGAGGTTCGCTCGGATCACCCTGTGTTCCAGCACGGAGTTGCCTCCGGTGATCCCTACTCCAACAGCGTGTTGCTGTGGACCCGCGTCACCTCCCACCCCAATGATTACGCCGGCCGGGACCAGGGCATTGACACCACCGTCCGCTGGGAGATCTCCACGGATGACAAGTTCTCCAACATCCTGAAATCCGGCACTATCAAGGCCACCCCAGCCACGGACATGACCGTCAAGCCGGAAGCCGCTGGCCTGAGCCCATACACCGAGTACTACTTCCGCTTCGTGGTGCAGGACGGGCCATACAAGGGCCAGGTTTCCCCGGTGGGTCTCACCCGCACTGCCCCAGCCGTAGGCCAGGATGTTGCCGAGCTGCGCTTCGCCCTGGTCAGCTGCGCTAACTGGGAAGCCGGTTACTTTAACGCGTACCGCAGCATGGCTACCCGCCGCGACGTGGATTACTGCCTGTGCGTGGGCGATTACATCTACGAATACCCACGGGGCGAATACCAGGGCAAGACCGGATCGGTGCGTCTGCACGATCCAGCAAACGAGATCATCTCCCTCGCCGATTACCGCGAGCGTTACGCGCAGTACCACACCGATCCGGACCTGCAAGCTGCTCACGCTGCTTTCCCCTGGATCGTCACCTGGGATGACCACGAGGTAGCCAATGACTCGTGGTCACAGGGCGCAGAAAATCACCAACCCGAAGAGGGCGATTACAACCAGCGCCGCGATAACGCGATCCAGGCCTACCTGGAGTGGCTGCCAATCCGGGCCACCAAGTTCTCCGAGGGTGGCCACATCTACCGCAACCTCAGCTTCGGCAACCTCGCCGAGCTGAACATGCTGGATCTGCGCACCTACCGCAATGAGCCCGTGTCCTTCCTCCAGATGGGCAAGACCGATGATCCCAGCCGCACGATGCTGGGTTCAGAGCAGTTCCAGTGGCTAGCCGGAAAGCTGCAAACGTCCTCCGCGAAGTGGAACCTCATCGGCAACTCCGTGATGATCACCCCGGTTCTCATCCCGCCACTGGATCAGCAGACCGGTGCAGCTGTGAAGCAGCTCTTGGGTCTCCCACAGCAGGGCATTGCCTACAACTTGGATCAGTGGGATGGCTTTGCGGCTGAGCGTCGCCGCCTGATTGCGTTGCTCAAGGACAGCAATATCCACAACACCGTGTGGCTCACTGGCGATATCCACTCCTCGTGGGCTTGTGATGTTCCCGTGGACCCAGGCGCATACCCCGGCCAGGGAGTCGCAGCCGTGGAGATTGTCACCCCGTCCATCACCAGCTCCAATATCGATGACATTCTCAAGCTGCCCGAAGATAACCCACTGTCCCAGACCGTGGAGTTTGCTTTCACCAACTTGAATCACCACATTAAGTACCTGGATATGGACTCCCACGGTTACTCGGTGGTGCAATTCACTCCGGATTATGTGCACACCGATTGGATCTTCGTCACTCCGGACGGCAAGCTCAATCCCCAGTCTCAGGCACATTATGCCCGCTCTGCGCGCGCGTATCGCGGACAGGGAGTTCAGCTCCATAACCAGCCTATGAGCAGCACACACGCTGCGCGCTAGCGCTTAGGTTTCGCTCGCTGAGCAACGTATATTTCCCAAAGGCTCGCACCGACAATTGTTGGTGCGAGCCTTTGTTTTTCTAAAAGTTTAATGGGAATGGAACATAAAGGTATCTTAAAATTTGCCTGAGTTTTACTTATCCACGTAGACTGAATTTTGTATGCATAGCAGTTCATTCACGGTTCGCGATTTCTCGGATTGTTGAACCACTGTAAACTGCATGAGCACATTCCCAGTTCCAAAATAATTTGATGAGGTTTTCTCATGGCACGTCGCGAAGTCACCCAGTTCTTTGATGATCTAGATAATTCTCCTCTATCTGATGATGAGGTGAATGTGGTGGAGTTTTCCGTGAATGGCGTTGACTACACCATGGAATTGTCCGAAAAGAATCTCCAGAAGTTCCAAGCTGCTGTCGAGCCTTACATCGCTGTTGCTCGCCGCAACTCTCGCCCAGCCGCCCGCAAGTCCGGGCAGAATAACTCCAACCGCAACAAGCGCATCCGCGCGTGGGCAGAGCAGAAGGGTTTGGATGTCTCCAAGCGCGGCCGTATCTCTGCTGAGATCGTGGAACAGTACAACCAGGCACACGCTTAAGCCTTGTTTGTCCCCTCACTCTGCATGACCTCCCAGCTGCGGCTGGAAATAGTCAGTGTGCAGGCTCACTGTGTAGATAACGCGCAGTGACCGCACACTGACTATTGTTTTTGTAATGATCATCGTTGAATATCCCGTTGCCGCGGTACTCAAGCTCTGGCACCTACTGCTGGCTAATGTCCTCGGGATCGCCCCCAATGTCGCTTGGGTGGGCGCGGTGGTTCTCTTGGTGCTTACTTTCCGGTTGATGCTTCTGCCGCTTGCCTACCGGCAAATCAAGTCTGGCCGCATCCTGGCTAATCTGCGCCCACAGATGCGGGAAATCCGCGAGCGTTATGAAGGGAAGACGGATCCCGAAAGCCGGCGTGAGCTGCGGCGTGCACGCCAAGAAGTGCAGAGTGCCAACGACTACAAGCTTCGCGATGGCTGCCTCCCGCTGCTCATCCAGTTGCCGGTACTCATTGGCCTCTATCGGCTTCTCCTGCGCATCGCGCGCCCTGAAGAGGGCCTGAATTCTGCACACTCCGGCTATGGCCCCCTCTCCGCCACGGACTTCACCACCTTCTTGGATGCCCGCCTCTTCGGCGTGCCGCTGCCCACCTACGCCAGCATGGCTGAGGGTGAACTGCGATCGCTCGGCACAAGCGGTTTAGAAGTGCTCACTGTGGCTTTGCCGCTGATCATCATGGCGTCTGTGTTCACCACCACGAACTTCATTTACAGCACCAGCCGCACGTTCCGCACGGTGGATTACAGCCAAGGTTTTGCCCGTTTTATCTCCAAATTCATGATCTTTATGGGGCCACTCATTTTGTTTTTCCCGTGGGTTTTTGGACTCTTCGGGCCAGCCCCCATCGCGCTTTTGCTCTACTGGGTGTGCAATAACCTGTGGACTGCTGTGCAGAGCTATGCAATTCAATCGCATTTGGATAAGCATTACCCGTATACCGATGAGTTTTGGGAATATTTCGCCACGCAGAAACAACTACATAAGGAAAACCGCGCAGCCAAAAAGAACCGGCTTTCTCAGCCACCTAATCAGAATGCCCTTAACTCCCCCGATGAGCAGCCCAGCGAATAGCGCGGGCTAAATGTTGTACATCGCCGGCGCGGTGAGCAGCAGCTGACGCGCCATTCCCCTGGCGGTCTCCAGCGGCACCACGGAACGGCTCATCTTGGCTGCTGCCAAGCCACCGTCAAGGCACACCATCAACTGGTCAGCCAGGGTGCGGGATGAGTAGCCGAAACGCTCATTAAGCAGCTCAGCCATGGTGTCTCTACACCAATCCCGGTGCGCCATCGCTGCATTGCGGATGCGCTCTTCGGATTCAGTTTCCGGTCGTGGGTATTCACTGGCAGCGTTTTGGAAGTGGGAGCCACGAAAGTTATTGTCCGGCTCATCCCGGATGCAGAGATCAAAGAATGCGATGATCCGCGCTTCCGGGCTTTCCCTTTCGTCGGCTATCTCATGCCACCTGGCACGCCACCCCGTGTCCAATTCCTCGAGGTAGGAGACAACGAGGTTGTCCTTGGAGCCGAAGAGGGAATACAGGGAGGCCTTGGCCACATCGGCATCGCGGAGGATGCGGTCGATGCCGATTACGCGGATTCCCTCGGTGGTGAAGAGGTTGGTGGCGCTGGCGAGAAGACGTTGACGCGGCCCGGGACGGTTCCGTCTCCGAGTGCTGGTCTTCTTGGTCGCTGTTGCCATAACCCTTTCCTTGGTCAATCCTGGCCGGGCATTGCCCTGCTCGTTCCCTTATTCTTCCGTAATCACCACGCGTTGCCCCTCGCTTGCCGCCGAGCGTGTTCAAGAATTCTCGACTGGCAAATCGATAAGGGCAACGCGTGCGGATTACTACTGGGTTTAGAGTCTAGCCTGTCGGACAACCATCATGGGGCAGGGCGCGTATTGCAGCAATGCGCGGGAGGTGGAGCCCAGCAACATGCCCCGGAATCCGCCTCGTCCGTGGGAGCCCAGAACCAGAAGTTGCGCGCCTTCGGAGGCGGTCTTGAGCGCGTGGACAGCGCGTTCCCGCTCCACGAGTTCTTCCACCTCAACGTCTGGGTACTTCTCCCTCATGGGAGCTAGTTCACTGTGCAGCAGGTCCTGGTATTCACCGTTGAGCTTTTCCAAGTCGCCGCGGGAATCCAGCGCTCCCACCAGAGACGCCTGGAATTGCGCATCGGTCCATGCCAGCACCGCGCGCAGTGGCACTCGCCGGGCGTGAGCTTCTTGGAATGCCAGCTGGATGGCCTGGCGAGATACGGTCGATCCGTCCACACCAACCACCACGCGGCTGCCTTCGTTAGCTTCTTCCACGTCGCTTTCCTTGCGGACAACCACCACTGGGCAGGAGGCGTGGGAGACAACCGCAGCGGAGACAGATCCCATGACCAGGCCGGAGAGGCCACCCAGGCCGCGGGAGCCCATGACCAGCATCTCCGCGTTCTCTGAGAGCTCCAGGAGGAAGTCGATCGGAGAGACTTCCTTGACCTGGTGGTTCACGGTGAGCGAGGGGAATTCCTCCGCGATCAACTGGCGGGCATGATCCACCTTGGCTTGAGCATCGGTTTCCAGCTCGTCGTAGAGCTCCTGCGGTGGCACCATGCCATCTGCGTACATGAACTGAGGCAAGGTGTAGGCGGTGGCCAACTTGATGGGCTGTTCCCGCTGAGCTGCAGCATTGGCCGCCCAGCGAACTGCTGCCTCGGAAGCCGCAGAACCATCAACTGCGACCACAATTTCCTTCGCGGAATTGTTGGTGGAGGTCATGAGTTCATATTCCTTTCACTCGCACTTCCGCCGAAGGCAACGCCACAGCATTTCTGCATCGATATTCGCATTGTTGCGCTCTCAGCCTTACCGTTGGCGGGGAACTTCATTAACTGAAGCCCTCTGATTCCATTATGCGCTTTTAATTCACTTTCGTCAGCAAAAAGGGACCCTCCGTGGCGAATGTCATACCCGCCGGAGGGCCCCTTTTCCTGCGCTTATTGCGCTAGCGAATTATGGGCGAGGAGAGGTGTCTGGAAGTGGCACGTCCCAAGCTCCGGGTGCATTGGCTGGGTAGAGGAATTGGAAGATTCCGCCCAAGACACGCGCAATAGCCGCGCCTGCATCGGTGCTGAGGAAATCTGAGATAGCATGCAAGATTACGTTAAGATCCATGAGTGGGAGTATACGCAATGATTAACCCGCTTCCAATACGTTTGGGATTAAATCCAACTCGAGCTCGAGTTTCCACTCCCCTCACCGCCGCAGAATTCGTGGGTCAATTGATTTCCGCGCAGCGTCATCGTAATCCCGCAGATGATGCCGCCGCTCTCCTCCAGAGGTTTTCCGCAGGCGAAGTGCGCCTTGATTCCGGGGAAATTCTCCGCCCTGATTCCCCGCTTTCACCTGGCGTTTTTATAAATTTCTATCGCTACCCCGCCCCTGAGCGCGAGGTCCCCGGTCAACTTCGTCTTCTTTTTTCCGACGCCACCCTTCTCGTCCTCGATAAGCCCCCATTCCTGGCTACTCTCCCCCGGGGTCAGCACATACGAGAAACCGCTCTGGTTAGAGCCCGAATTCAATTTAATGTCCCCGAACTCTCCCCGTGCCATCGCCTAGATCGCCTCACCAGTGGGGTATTGATGATGACAAAGCGCCCGGAAGCGCGCGGGGCATACCAAACCATGTTTGATCGACGCCTGCCGCAAAAGACATATGAGGCAGTAACCGAGCTTCCGGATAACGCGGCCTTTTCTCCGATCCCGCGGTTCAAGGACTGGCGCTCCTGGGATGCGCCCACCGCGCAAGCACCCTGGGAACTGCGGCACCACATGATCAAGATCCGCGGACGATTGGCCACGTATCTGGATGAATCATTGCCGGTGGAGGATATGAATGCCCGCACCCTGGTCACGGGAATGCGGGTGGAGAACCGGCAGGGCAGGGACGTGGCGGTATGGACGCTGCTGCCCAAGAGTGGCCGCACCCATCAGCTACGGGTGGCGATGCGCACCTTGGGCTTGCCGATTCTCAACGATCCCCTTTACGAAGAGCTCAGCGATACCGCCCTGCTCACCCCGGACGGAGTGCTGCCCAGCCCGGTCTTTGTGGAGCACGAGGACTTCACCCGGCCCATGGGTCTCATTGCTAAACGGCTGGAGTTCACAGATCCCCTCACTGAGGAACCGCGGAGCTTTAGCAGCCTGTACTAGCGAAACTAGTGGGCTGCGTCCTCTGGAAGTGAATACCCGCGGAGCTTGCCGTGAGTAACCCACGCGCCGATCAGCAGCACCACGGTAACCAGAACCGTGCTGCTCAAGAAGCCCGAATTGAAGCTGTCTTCTGCGCGAGCCAGGACTTCCCCAACCATTCCGGGATCCACGTGACCTTCGTGGATGGCCAGTTGCGCATTCTGCAAGCCCTCACCTGCGCGGGCCGGGACTCCGTCTGGCAGGACAAAACTCCGGGAATAAATAAAGGAGATTAGGCTTCCCAGCAGGGCTACCGCAGAGAGGGAACCGAACTCATAGGAAACTTCCTCCACCGAAGCCGCCATGCCGGCGCGGTGCGAGGGCGCGTTGGAAATCATCAAGATGGACGCCACGGCCATCACCGCACCCGTTCCGGCACCGAGCAACAACAAACCAACCACCAACAGAGCAGTGCTGTGGAACAACCCGCCCAATCCAACGATCGCGGAGCCGATCGCCGCCAAGAACAGGCCACCAGCCACCAACAGGTGAGGCCCGAAGACATGCAACCGCGCACCTGCCACCACGCTGGTCAGCGCAGACCCCAGAGCGATAGCGGAGACCACCAACCCAGCCTGAAGTGGAGAGAATCCCTCCACCAACTGAGTCTTCTGCGAGACCACGTATTGCGCGCCGACTGTGGCGAACATCGCGAAGCTGGCGCCGATTACCCCGGCTACGAAAGGAGGTTCAGCGAAGATCTCCATGGTGAGTAGTGGCTGCTCGAGGCGGCCTTGACGTCGGACAAAAAGAACCCCTCCCACAACCGCCGCGACAAGCGAGCCGACAATGATCACCCAGTTCTGTGGGGAATGAGCCAACTCCTTAATGAAAAGAACGGCGCCAACCAGGGAGATCATGGCGAGGATGGAAGAGACCACATCCCAGTGCTTATCCGGATTCCGGACGCTACGCGGGGCCACGAAAGGCAGCGTGATGAGCGCGAAGAGAACCATCGGCACATTGAGAAGGAAGACTGAACCCCACCAGAACCACTCCAGTAGAAGCCCGCCGACCAATGGGCCGATTGCTGCCGCCACCACTGCGAGGAGCGCCCACACTCCGATGGCGAAGCTGAGTTCGCGGGATTGGGTAAACGTGATGCGGATGAGGGAAAGCGTAGAGGGCATCATCGTTGCGGCACCCACGGCCAGTAGGGCGCGAGCAGCAATGAGGAATTCCGGCCCGGGTGAGAAAGCGGCAAAGATTGAGGCGACGCCGAAGATCACCAATCCGATGGTGAACATGAGTCGGTGGCCGATCTTGTCCCCGAGGGTTCCTGTGCCCAGGAGCAATCCGGCGATGACAACTGGGTAGGCGTTGATGATCCACAGCTGCTGGGTGCTGGTGGCGTTAAGCTCGTTCACGAGGGTGGGAAGCGCGGTGTAGAGGACCGTGTTGTCCAGGGTGATGAGGAATACTCCGATACCGACAACAGCGAGTAGTAACCACCGAGCATTGGAACGAGTTTCAGGCATAAAAACAGACTACTAGCTGGGAATTTGAAGGCAAACTGGATAGTTTTTGGGCATAGAAAAGTGGGCCCTCACAGACCAGGAAAAGAAACAACGTTCTTCTCCCGGCCCGTAAGGACCCACACATTTCACACACACAATAATAAATGCCGGCGGTGACCTACTCTCCCACACCCTCCCAGGTGCAGTACCATCGGCGCAGACAGGCTTAGCTTCCGGGTTCGGAAAGGGACCGGGCGTGACCCCGCCGCTAAAACCACCGACAAAACAAAACAGAACAAACCACACACCCAACCCCCACACACAAGTGCTTGGGGGTGGTGTGCCGTGTCGTCCCAGACACTGCACAGCAGACGCGAAAATATCTATTTTATGTTGTTACGCAACAGTCATCATGCACACCAA
>NZ_JADKMY010000004.1 GCF_015351405.1 Corynebacterium suicordis DSM 45110
GTAGTGAATCGGTGACCCGTCTGCCACCTGCCTTACCTCCTCGTTTTTCGCCCGAGAAGGCACGAAGTGCCGATTAGTGAGCGACGCGAAGTGCCAGTCCTGGAACCGGAGAAAGGAGAACAAGTTTTCCCACGAAATAAGCCCCACCACAGGTGGGGCGCGTGGGACAAAGTTTTCGGGATGAATCCGGCGAACCGCAGGTGAGCAGGACTTGCGCGTAGCGGCGCGAACGTACAATTGCCGAAGGCTTCTCGGGTCGAAAAACGAGAAAACACACCCCGTACACGGGGTGTGCACCAGTATCAGCACGCGGCGGAACGCCGCGGGATGATTCCTTCTCGAGCCCGCTTTGAGAGCCCGGCCCCCGGCCGGGCTGCGGGCGCACAACACAGCGAGTGCGTCAGCACTCACCCTAAATACCGCAAGCGGTAGAACAGTATCGCGGTACATACCGCGATGCCTTGCCACCGGCGAGGGATCTCGCCGGTGGCATGCTAAAAGTTCAGGTCGAGGCCGTTAATCTCTCGAATGACTACATGGCCGCTGGCATCTTCATATTCCCCGTGTCGAATCAGCGCGGTTTCAACGGCCGCTTGAGTTGCGGCACGTTCATAAATCTCGTGGGCATCGAGGTCGTCAACGTCGGTAGCTCGCGGGCCGTAGCCTTGGATCTGCGCGGCCATGTGGACGCGCCACGCGGCATCTTCGAGACCGGTGTCGAGGATCTGATCAAGCTGTGCAGCAATATCTGTGGTCTTCATTGGTTAGTCCTCATGTTCGTCTAGGATGCTAAGGGTTTTATGGAGCAGTTCTTGCGTCTGCCTGAGCTGGGTGATCTGTGCTGTGGTGAGTTCGACGGTGTCATCAGATTCTCCAGTCTGGAGAGTAAGCGTCTCCCCCTTGTTGTATGCGTCAAGCCATCGCGCGACCAGATCTCCAAGAATGCTCGACATGGAACGATCCACATCGACAGATGCTTTCCTGAACTTCCGCTGCATATCGCGGTCAAGGTAGACGGTGACAGCTTTGAGCTCCGATGAGGAGTTATCGGTTCCGGTCATGTGGCTCGATTCCTTACGTCGACGAGTCTGATAGTCAATCGAACCCGAGAGTACCTCGAGTGCCATTAGTATGGCAATGCATTACCGTCATACTGGCACAAGTGTAGTTTTAAGATTTTTGACAACTGCACCCCTGAGCGCCTTTCAGTTCATCTGAAACTTTTCGGCGGTAAATACCGTGAGCAGTAACTCGGTAAATACCGTGTTACGGTTGTACCGCGTGCGGTATTGCGGTATTGTAAGATGAAGGTATTGCGGTATCTACCAATATGCCGAAATAGGGATTCACCAATTCACTGGAGGAATATTCATGAAAATCGTTATCGCCAATACGAAAGGGGGCTGTGGCAAGACAGTATCGGCCATGTTCCTTTCGATGGCCGCGGCCAAGGAAGGACGCTCTGTCGAACTTTGGGATGCAGACAGTCAGGGCTCAGCCACCGAGTGGGCCGAGATGGCCGCAGAGGATGGCGAATCGCTGCCGTTTAAAGTTCTTCCCGTCAATGCGATCACTGTCGGAAAGGTCGGGCGTGCGGATGTAACGATCGTAGATACGCCTCCTGGGGATGCTCAAGTCATCCAAAAAGCGATTGACTCCGCGGATTTGGTCATAATCCCCGCAGCTCCTTCATCGCTGGATCTTCAGCGCGCATGGCAGACCGTAGCGGCCGCGTCACATCGCCCGGCCGCAGTGTTGATCACCTCAGCTGAGAAAAATACTGTTTTGCTGCGTGACACTCTGGCCGTCTTCGATGACAACGATGAGGCCGATCGCTTCTCGACGGTCATCACGAAGCAGCAAGAGATCCGAAAAGCACAAGGGCGCTGCCCTCAGCACCTCTTCGGTTACGAGGAATTGTTCGCCGAGATCACAGAAAGAATGGAATAGACAATGAGCTCGACCAATAAAAACAAGCTTGGGCCTCGGGCAACGCGACCCGTGAAGTCTGTCCAGGACACGTTCCGGCCAGCTGAAGCTACTCCCGCAGTGAAGACGTCTCTTACACTTAATGCTGACCTTTACAAGCAGCTGAAGGTCTACGCGGCGGCTAATAGCCTGCCACTCAACAAGCTGGTTGATGAGGCCATTGGTGATCTACTGAAGAAACGTCAGTAAATACCGCGAACGGTATCGCGGTAGTTAGGGCATTACCGTAATACAGTTTTACCTCTAGGATTCACAGTTCGTGTCTCGGTCTTGCTCAGCAGGCAATACCCGGATCAACGTGAGGTCATGCTGGCGCTGCTCAATCTCTGAATCCGTCAGATATGCTTCAGCGGTTCCAGGGTGCCTTTCCAGCGAGGCCTGCTTGCGAAGGTGTCGCTTCCTGCGCTCACTGACGGGAATCGGCAACGTGGGGAAGGGATCTTTGTACTGCACCATCCATTGGCCTGCGCGCGTTGCTGGCCCGCGGCCTTGATCTTCATGGGTGAGAACGTAACGTTCATAGCTTTCAACGATGCGCGAGATGATGCGATCACGTGAGTAATTCATGTGTTCAGCTAGAGCGTCAATGGTCTCCAATTGATGTTCTGGCAAGCGGAGAGTGATGGTTACATAACGGATAAATCGGGGGGTTGGTTCGTCTGGTAACCCGGCCTGAGTTGTCATCATTTTCCTTTTCTGGGAGGTGATGCTGCTGAGAAATCTACATCGCCACCCAGGGCAAAAACCCCAATTAATGGCGTCGCCACCCCCACCGTTTCCGCAGTTCAAGCACACACGCACACGAAAAGTAGGGGAATATTCAAGCTCGTTGGGAGCCTGAGAACTTAAGCCAGAGACAAAAATGGTCTCGCAGGGGGAGTTCTTGCACGCGCCGCAGAAGCGGCCTTAAAAATGTCCCGGCACTACCCCCGAAATCTCGAATGGACAGACCGTATGCGCTGAGAAGAAGGGGAGTGCGTTCAGGAGAGTATGAGAGCTTGTTGCTCAAAAAGCGTTTGGCACTGGAGTCACCAGCGCACTTTTCACGGCTTCGGGTGCATCTGATCATCTGGAAGTGGGTATACCTCAATACCGAGTCGCCGGGCGATCGTGTAGGGGTCACCAGCCCAGGAAGTCAGTTCTGGAACAAGATCAGGGCGGATGAGATGTGCGAGATACTGTTGATGCGCAGCTAGGGCAATCCAATGCCCCACAGTTCCTGCCAAGGCCCATGCTTGTTGCTCAGAGCTGACGTGATCCAACATCGTGGCAGCATCGTCGTCATGCACGATGTCAGAGTATAAAACGCGGTCAGCGATCTCGACGTCACTGGTCGAATCGAGTAGAACCCCGCTGAGATCCCTTTTGAAGACCTGCATGAACATCCGGCCTTGTGAGGCTACCTTCCAGAGTTGGGGTATCTGCTGCACAAGGGTGCGCTGGTTGTCCGTGTGGGCGAACTGAAGAAGAGCTTCGGTGATTTTGTCGTAGTAAATAGCCTCGCGTTTGAGCTGGAGTGGCCTGAGAAGAGCTGCGAGGTGTTCCACTTTCTCTTGATCCAAATCCGGGTACCTCATCTCGGCTCCGAGTTGTTGCTTTGTCTTTTTATCAACCTGGACTGTGACATGGAATTTCGTCCCGAGCTCCACAATGCAATCGTCTTGAGCTAGTGACGTGCTCAGAGCTTTGATAGCACGGTGATTGAATCGTTCTAGTCGCCGTTCGTGCCCTTCGGGCGTAGAGGGCAGTGGGGGAGGTGTGCGTCCTGACATGCCCAGATCGTACAACGGGCAGGAACAGGAAAAGTCGGCTATGAAGCACCTCGGCGGCCGATCCTCTTTTGCGGTATCGCGGTATATCAGTACATACCGTGATACCGTTCTAGGGTTTTAGGGTTTTAGGGTTGAGCGGGAAGGATTCCATCTGCTCGCGCGAGGAGAAGGCACCGTATGTGTGGGATAAGGCCGGATTACATGAGGTTATCCACAGGCGCAGATCTATCTATGCGCTGATTGACCTGCGGTGATAGAGAATATGCGGGGTATTAAGGTCGATTTGTCATCACCGTTTGATTGTGTGATCAGTAGGGGTATCGCAGGTTAGTAAGATGATTCATTGGCGCAGGATTTTCCTGCCCTCCTCGACGCTGGCGTGGCCTGAAGTGCGCTCGCGCGTCCGACGTGGTCACCTCAGCTCTATCGAGGAACCTCGGGACAAGCAGAAAGGAGGGGGCAGCATGAAAGTGCTAAAAAACCCGCCCGGTGATAAGAAAAACGCCGCCTGGACGATGACGCTAATCAGGTTCTCAGGCGACGCTTTACGCTTCATCGCCGCAGTCCTTAACGTGTCTAGCGACTAGCTAAGGACAAGGGCGTACTGTGTGCGCTCGACAGCCACGGGCATTAACGGTGCCTGCGGCTGTTCTTCTTTTTGGAGACACCGTCACTGATGGTCATGGTGGCGGTAGTTCCGTCTCTGAGTCTAGATGTCTCAATAATGGCTGGCAATATTTCACCGGTATAGGCGCCCAGGGAACGAAGATGACCGGGGGACCTGCCCTGCATCCATCGGGGGAGCTGTGGATGCAGGTGTCCAGGATCAGGCAGTGTGGGACTGTACTTAGCCCCACAGATCGTCGACGGTTGACTGATTATCTTCAGCCTTGGCTTGCGCTTGAGCCGATTGGGCCGTACCGAGTTGTTCCAGAGCCTCAGCGACTGTTTTCAGGTCTTCTACTGCACAGAGAGATTGCGGTGACAGTAATGGAATTCCTGCTCGGTATGAAGGAATTTGACCTTTATAGCCATAGCGAACAAAAACAGCTTCAACCTGATCAATTGGCGACCCTTGGATGTAGTTAACAAGAGCATTTTGAATTTCTAACGAGCTTACTCCCCAGAACCTCGACTGGGCTAAGAGTTTCTCGTCGGGCCACTCGATGTTGTCTTCTCCGTTGCGGATTTGCGTGGCGAGTTTTTCTGCACGTTCCGCTAGATCTTTGCGGAAGTTTTCGACCCCGTCTTTTCCCAAATTACGTGTGACATCAGGATGTTTGTGGGCGATCTCTTTTGCTCTCTGGTCAACCACGGCAGGAATTTTGTCTGCAATGATGCTCAGGGCTTCTCTCTTGGACTGTGTGAGATGAGCTTCTGCTCTGACTACTGCTTCGTTTGCGTGTTCAAGGGCTTGTTGGGTTTGTTCACTCATAGATCAAACAATACGACGTATTCGGCTCCGAGAGGCTCTGTGCTGCTGCGTGACGCTATGCCTCGTGCGACTCGAGGCATAGTTCCAAGCTCCACGAACATCACCTGGAGAGGCGTTACTACATGATGACTAGATTCGCCTTTCTCATCTCTGCTTCTTTTTGGCGGAGATTTCGGTAACTGTGCGTGTTTGTTGGGGGGGGGGGCAGCAGTGTGTGGGCAAGTGAATCTTTGATTCACGCGCCAGCCCAACTGAGCAAAGCGAGGGCGGGAGTTTTACTGTGGATCGCTCCTTGGGGCTTGTTCGGTGCTCAAAGAGTGCCAGCCCTTTATTGTCATATTGGCTTATTGTTATAAGCCACCTGGCGTTTTAGTGATAACCGCAGGTCAAACCCTGTGGATAAGTGCTCCCGTGATGGTAAATATGCGCAACCGTGATGGTAAATATGCGCAACCGTGATGGTAAATATGCGCAACCGTGATGGTAAATATGCGCACGGCGAAAATGCCATGATGGTAAATATGCGCAGTCTAACCTGCGGAAATAAAAAAGTGATGTTTTTGAGGAAGTTATCCACAGGTGCCGTGATGGTAAATCTGCGCAGGTCTGACCTGCGGAAATGCAAAAGCGACCCGACGGTAGCACCGGGCCGCTAGGAGTTGAAACTGGTTTTAGGGAAGCTTTGGCTTGGCTGTCTTCATAGAAATTGACGGTGCACCCTTGTAGATCGTGACGCCTGATTTGGTGTCTGTGGTGACCCCTATGCCGGGCCAGAGAGACTGGATGACCTTTAAACAACCGTTGAACTCGTTACGGAAGTTTCTGCGTTGTACCGAATCGGTGAGCTTTGATGTAGAGAACTGGTGTTCCATCTCATTCCAAGAGAAGGTATAGCTTGGCAGATTACGATAGTGCAGCCAGGCTTTCTTCAGAGTGATCCAGACGTAAATGTCCATCGCCCGCGGCTTGCCTAGTTGCTGTAAAACATTCAGGTCGATGGGGATGGGGGACTGACAAATGATTTCAAAGAAACGCGGCGTGAGTTGAATGTAGCTTTCCTCAAGTGTTGTTTGATCGGGGTTTCCAGAATCGAACCACAGCTGCCATGCTTCCGCGATGGATTGGTTGACTCCCTGGTGGAGCGTTTTTGTTCCTCGCTCCATCCGGCTTTGTACTGTGATTGTTGAGGAGGCTAGACGTACTAATTGCTCGCGTATTCGTGTGATCGTCCCATTGCTTCCACCGGTACCACGTGTTGCAGATCCGATGCTTCGGAAGAATTCATTGAGTGACTCCCCGAGAGGTATTCGCCGAGCCTCCTCTTCGGTGAACAATCCCTTTTCGACTTGTTTAGCGCGCTGTACTGCAACGGTGATGATGTAGGCCATGATGAGGCGTGGATACTTCCCATAGGGCAGACCATTGGGAGAAGTGATGATGACCTCGTTGCTTCCCTGCGTTATTGATCTACGGTAGTCATCAGTGTTGCGGTAGGGGAAGAGTGCCTGGACAAAAACTCGGTTGGTGTATCCCACATTCTGCGGATCGTCGTCAGGGGGGGAAGGAAGGTTTATGGTCATGGCGTGCTCCGTGTCCGCGATCTTGCGGGGATGCTGCACTACGTCCTCATGTCGGATATAGTAGGCATCACAAGCGAAATCGCTGTTGTTGATGAAACCCTCCGCTAGAGTTGGCGCTCTATGATGCGGGGGTTTTCCCTATCCTTATAGGGATTGTGTGTACCCCAGACTCGAACAAGGGTGTATGCCATTTACACGCTGTGGAGAATCATTTAAACAGGCCTGTCTGCATCTTCTTCCTTGCGACGCGCACTGTTCAGAATCTACCAAATACTATCACATAGTATGGCATGTAGGATCATATTGGAATGATTATTCTGAATTGGGTGCGAGATGATGAGGCGTAGAACAATGGTAGATGGGCCATCAATAACGATTGTCGATACTGATGGGGGAGTCGATGATGTCCTCGCTGTGCGGGTCGCCAAGGCATTGACGAATGATTCTTTGCTGGTAACGACGGTAGGGGGCAACGTCAGTGCAGAACAGGCAGCTCAAACAGTTAGGTTCATGACTGATGTACCTGTTCACGTGGGATTAAACCCGCCGGATTGGGAACCGGAGGCCCGTCACGGAGCCGACGGTGTACATGGCGCATGGGACGGCGTCTACCGTCCTCCGGAACCTGGAGATGCGGTGAATCTGATCTCCAAAGCGTTGGTCATGCCATCTTCGAGAATTATTTGCCTTGGGCCACTGACGAATCTAGCTGCTGCGCTGAGGGGTATTGGGGGGTCGAGTTTTGTTCAAACTTCTCAAGTTTTTGCCCTGGGAGGCACCAAAGGGGCTCCCACGGGCTTGCGGGATACTAACCGAAATGCGGATACCTCAGCTAGTGCTGAATGCTCAGAAATTGTGTCATGGGTTTCGATGCGTGATGCTGCCGAGTGCTCAGCCGTCGATGTGGCTCAAATGAAAGATAGTGCCGATTACTCTTGGATCGAACCCTTTGCGGTACGAACCGCTCAATCTTGGGGCTGGATAGACCGTTTCCCGGTCTATGATGTGGCTGTTGTTGCAAGAGCATTGAACTTCACTTCGGATCTTGACGAGCTGATTTATCATGCAGTGGCGTAAAAGAATTCATCTCGTGATGTTGGCAAGATCCGTCGCCCCTAAGAAGCGCAAGGGGTGGAGTATCGAAACCCTGATTCGTAACGTTCAGCGGGTGGTTGGTGAAGAGATCGACGTAGTCTTTGTCGAACCGTCTGCGGTCTCTGGAGTCTGCGGCTCACGAGCTCATATCGGGGAATATAACCGCCTTTGCGTTCCTGGCCCACAGTGCGGTGCAGGTTATGGCTTATCGCAGGAACTTGTACTTGTCCACGAGTTGGCGCACGTTCTCTGCGCCCATCGGGCATTGAATCAGCACAATGCGAGTCAGCTTGCTGAGCAAATAGAAGATCTTTGGCCGGGGTTGAATGCGGGATTTGTTCATCAGTTTGTTGATGATAAACAGGCCATGAAAGATGAACAAGAGGCCGAGTTTTTGTCTGCGGTGATTCTTCGTACTGCTGGTTTTGATAGCGCTGTAGGATCGCTGCTCATTGAGCGGAGATCTCACCGCAGCTATCGGTTGACAACGCTTTTTGGGGGGAGGGTTCGTGCCGACAATCATCGCTGAACCACTGCACCTAAGCGTTTTAGCTCTATGCGCGATCGCGACCGCTGGGATTTGGCTACGCGCTTATCTCCGCTATCAGAAGTTTCTGACGCTATCTCTCATTGCTGTATTGGTTGCCGAGACGATGAAGAGCACCATAGTGACTGGCTGGATGGCCGACATCGGAATGCATCTTGTGTGGCGCGCCCTGGTACAGACAGTATGTTTGCTAGGTCTTGCTTTTTTGGCTGAGTCGATTCGAGCCAGCATTTGGGGGGTGCTATGGAGGCCACGCAGGCTATATCTCCGGGTGTTTTTGGTTGGTGCGGTGGGGGTTGTGTTGATGGTTATTTCTTTGCTGATAAGCCCTGCTGTGTTGAGGATTGAGAATGCGGGGGGTGTTCAGCCCGCATTGTTTTTAGCGCTATTCAGCGGATCTACCATCTTGCTTTGTGCCCAGGGTTTATTTCACATTTTGATGAACCGGCGTGAATCCTCATTGTCGCTATGGTTTATCCAGACTATTATTGTGGCATTTGCGTTAGACTCCGTATCTTTGTTGCTTTCATTCTGGCTGCATGGAGGAACTGAAGGACGAGATGATGGAGGTGTGCTTTGGTTTTGTTGCATCACTGCGACGCTGATCACCTCTGTGGCAGCTCACGGATGGGGAAAGAACCTGCAATCGCATGATGACGAACGCAAAGTGGTAGAGCTGTGGCGAGTTCTATACGAGCGCCGTGGCCAAGGTGATCCCATGGATGTCTTGGAGCAGCGCGAATGGGGAGGAGTTGATTTCACTTGGATCGTTATTGTGAGAGAGACCGCAGACTTTCTTGCAGAAGAGTCAAGAAAAGTCAGTAGAAAAAATCAGAATTCCGCGTCTCTAGTAAGAAGTATTGTCTCAGTAAGTCCTAGCGCAGAAGCTATTAGTGAACCCCGGATTATCAATGGATGGGATGAGCTCGTAGTGATCGCTAACGGTCTTCCTGAAGAATTTCTGTGATCGTTTGCTGGATGATTGTATGTGACCCGTCTCCGCGGAAAGTAAAGACAGCTGACCCCTCCTTCATCTGTTGGCACATGAGAATAACCTGCCACACTCGAGAATTTGGCGCGATGAGTTCTTCAGGTTTGATATTCATCTGAGCGCAGGAACGCCTGCATTCTTCAATTGTGCTCAGTTCAGGTAGAGAATCTGCGGGAAAGTAGATGCTTGCTGCCGCGCGGGTGCGTTCAATGAGGAGGGTGTTCGTGTTCATCGTAGGCTCCGAAGGCTTTGAGAGGTTGCTTGCCGATACCGAGCAACGGTGTCATCGTTGAGCTGATCATCGGGTATGAGTCCAAGTCTCCACCTACGGTAGAGCTGGTCGTCATAATCAGGCGATTCGGGAGGAACCAACGGCTGGTTGGACACGATATTTGTCAGGAATCGTAAAGCCACTGGATCGCCTGATTCGATCGTGGTATCTATCCACCGGCCCAGCAAGGTGTTGGTGATAGAGGTGATTCTGTCCGTGAAAGTTGAGGCAGTGAAATCAGCGGTGTGCTGATGATGTTGAGCTAGCAGAGAATTCCATGTCATGAGCTCAACAATCTCATCTTCTCGGATTGTCAGTGCCGGTCTTTCAGTGCCGGGGCTCTCATCGAATGTTTTTGAATCTCGAAAGAGCTTCTGTGTAGTGCCTTCCTCCCATTCGAGGATGCGATCAAGAGCGTGCATCGTCCTGCGATGCGGATTAATCACTTTGTCGTTCTCTAGTCGATTGAGCGAGGACACACTAGGTCCGTCAAGTGCTGCGACGTCTTCTATCGACAGTCCAAGTTCGTGTCTGCGGTCACGGAGTGCGTGGCCGAACGAGGGGCGAGAAGACTGATGAGACATAGCCACCAGCCTAGACAACAGTGCAAATAAACCGCGAATGCGGCACGGGTTCCAAAAATAGTGGGAAATTCTGCCATGTGAGGCCATCTGAAATTATAAATAGATCAACTAAGATGACCTTAAAATGATCGATACACGGTAGACAATGGGGGTCTGATGGTCATATAATGACATGGTTGTTACTTCACTACGATCTGAGAAGGTTTAAAATGAGCCGGAAAATGACCCCCATATTGATGGCCGCGTCGGCAGCAGGTTTGCTGTCGGGCGGCTTTGTCTTTGCTGCTCCTGCGGTAGCAGCTGAAGGTACTGTTGTGCAGCCTGGTACCGAAACTCCAACGACCAATACTCCTCCAACCACTACCGGGGGAGTGCAGCCTGGTACCGAAACTCCAGCGCCAGAAACGCCGGTGGAAACTCCGCAACCAGGTACTGAAACGCCTGCCCCAGAGCCGGAGATCGTGACTCCGCAGCCTGGCACCGAAACTCCGGTGGAAACGCCTGTTCCTGAGAACCCTCCTGTAGTCGAAACTCCAGCGGAGACCGTCCCCGTGACTCAAACTCCGGTGGAGGAACCTACCCCGGTAGCTCCATCTCCTGTAACGGAGACACCTTCTGCTGCGGACGTGACTCCAGCAGAACAAAGCCCAGTGGTTGCCGAACCAGCCGCAGAGCCTGTTGCAGTAGTGCCAGCGGAACCTGTTGTGGTGGAGCCACCTAAGCCAGTGATTCTTTCCGAGGGAAATGCCGAGATCACCGGCCCCGATGTAAGCGGCACAGCGACCTACATCACCGTGCCGTTCAAGACCACGGTGAACGCAAGCGTGGAGACCACCGCTGGAACCTTTGAAGCAGCTGAGGTCACCGTAGGTACTTATGACCTGGATGCTGGCACTATCGACTACTCCATCGACGGAAAAGACAACACTTTGACTGTTGCTGAGCCGGTTGCTGCCGCTATCCGTGCTGCTGATCAGGCAATTCCATCCGAGACGGCTGAGCTAGCTCGTGAAGCTACAGCCGAGGGCGATTACAGCACGAGCGCGGGGCAGTGGAGCGCATCTTCTGTCTGGGGCGCGCCAACTAACGCATAGCCGGCCTGTGCTGACGATGAGGAGAGAATAATGACAAAAGAGCATGATGACAGCGGGCAGGATCTCATTGCGTGGTTAGAAGGAATCGATGGCGACGATGAGAACTCCTCAGTTCGTGAAGACGAAACAACGCCCGTACCTGCCGAAGTCGCCTCATCGCCAGCAAGTGAGCCCGCTCATCGGCTGACCATCGTTGAAGCTCCAGACGACGAGCCCGAAGAGTATTCGGCGGATGACTCGGACGATGAGAGCGAAGACGATGAGGATGTCGTTGAAGCGTCCCCAGATGTCAACAGCTGGGAAGATCTATTCGCTGCAACAACACCAGTTGCAGCTCCGATCGAAAAGCCAAAGACTCCTCGACGGAGCAAGAAGTCCAAAGTGGTGTCCGAACCCGTTGCAAAACCGGTGAAGACCCGGACTGCTCGCACGGCTCCAAGCTGGCTTAAGCCAGCTGCGTGGGCAACGTCAGCAGTCTTGCTTACCGCCCTGGTTATCGGTGCCGTGGTGATGGGCCGTTCAATGATGGGGGAATACACCGAACCTGTTGCGGCCCCTGAAACTGTGCAGCTTGATAGTCATGCGGGCGAAACTCCACCGACCACCACTCGTGATCGCACTGCCGATAACCTCCCGAAAGATTCCGTCACCGTTGTCAGTGATGGATGCGACCTGGCCCCAGGCCAGGAGCGGATGCCTCTTTCGCAGAAAAATCTGCGGGCCGCTTTTATGAGTTTTCAGCAGGAGTATGCAGCGAGGAATTCTGAAGGGGTTAAGGCATTGATCTCGCCATCGAATAAAGCATGGCACGACCAAGACTGGAAGAAGATCTTGGATTCCCTGCCTGCTGACTACTCCTACTGCACCACGATGCCGGAAGCCTTCGGTACGACAGCTACGGCAACCACCCGCATTCATATGAATGGCTCAGATGCGGTCACGACTCAAAAAATCACCGGGCGGGCTGATACCGATGGCCGCTGGTTTATTCAAAAAATCGAATCGAACAAGGACTAATCATGCTACGTAGAACCGCTAACTGGGTTGTATCTACAACCACGGCTGTTCTCCTGACTGTGGCAGGCGTGGCACCTGTTGCTACCGCGCAGTCAGAAGAAACCTTGACCTCCACAGAAACCAGCAGCCCCGCAGAAGAGACTGAAGCATCAGCTACCTCTGCTGCATCTGAATCCTCCGAGGAAGTTTCCCCCAAGGATTCTGACGGTAAATGCGTTGACCTTTTCGCTCTGGGAGTACAAGGAACTGGACAAAGCGGGCTGACCACTCCTCGAGATATTGATGGAGGGTTCCTGGGCGAGGTGCTGGGCCAGGTGTTTGCCTCGGCCAGCTCGTCTGAGGACGTGAAGTCACGCTTTGCCCGCGAGTACATCCCCTATGACTCAGGATGGGGAGGCTTCGCGGAGCTGGGCACGATGAGCTACCGCGATAGCGTCGCAGGAGGAATCAAAGAGCTGGAGCGCCGCAGCCACGAAATTCTTGCTGAGTGCCCCAGTACGAAGTTGGTGCCAATCGGTTACTCCCAAGGTGCCGATGTCACAGATCATTTCTTCGAAAATGTGGGCAACGGCAGCTCATCTATTCCGGCAGAATCCATCGCCGCAGGATTCAATATGGGCGCACCTGCTCGGCGGGAAGCCCAGCCAATTGTTGAAGGTGGCCGCGTGTCTGTCGATTTTCCCGCAGATACGCCTTCGATTGATGCTCTGGAAGAAATCACTGCCCCTGTTCCAGATGGTGCCGGTTTGACGGCCACGGGTGATCATGTGACCAGTTATGGCGACCTTGACGGTCGCGTGGTGAGCTTTTGCGAGCATGGCGACTTGGTGTGCGATATGCCTGCTGATGCCCCGGCTGCTCGCGCATTGGCCAAATTGGCAACAAGCGTGACGATGAAGGGTAACCCGTTTCGTGCGCTTGATCAGCTCAGCGATGCTCTGATTATGTCTCCACTAGAGGCCACCAGCACGGCGGTGAATGAAGACGTGCAAGGTCAAACACTGGACTCGGTGAGTTTTACTCCATCCAAGTCGATCTCTCAGCGTCTTGAAGATGCCGCTGCGCGTGATCCCGAGGAATTCTCCGGCTCCTCCACGAGCAGCGCGGCAACTTCAAGTGAAGAACCTGCGGAGATCGCGGAAGAATCTGAACAGCCTGGGCTAGCAGCATCAGCTCCCGACAAATGGTCTGCCTCTGCGCGCAGCCAGCGCTCGTCGGAGACTACGGCCGCGGCCGTAACCGGATCTGGGCTGGCCAAGCCTCAAGAATCGCTGGCTAGTGCGGGTCAAGCTCTCGGCAAGCTCGGCCTCATTGGCGTTAATGCTCTAGTGGCTGTGGCGCGCAAGACGTTTACTCCAGACACGATCGCTCAGGTTGCCAGCGTTGGCTTGGTCAATCCGGCGGCGGCATTGCCAGTGCTGGGAGCCAAGGTTGCCGCATCGGCAACTGAGGTACTAGCGCCGGTAGGAGTCAAAGGCGCTTCTGCTGCATTTGAGGTGGCCCAGGCTGAGGTTGATTCCAACCAGGGGCTGATCCAGATGGCTACCGACGTCAATTACTGGTCACACTGGCAAAAGCACAGCTCCTACAACCACATCCCCGTGGATGCCTCAGGTGATTCCGCAATGGAATACATCCGCAAGTTCCTCGTCGCGGCAACTGAGGATGCCGGTCGTGAAGCTCAATCCGCTGAATCAGCATCAACAACGAGCTCAGAGACCGCAACGTCATCAAGCGCGACCGAGACCACGCGCGAAACCTCAACAAGCACACAGGTGGCTACGACGACTTCTTCCCGGCCGTCACGCGCATCTGAGACAACGACAGCTGGATAGACAGCACTTACCCGAAGTAGAGGACAACCATGACCGCAGTACCGCAGCTGAGCAACCGAGAAGCACGGAAGAACGATTCCGTGCGCTGGGTGGGCCCTGCCGGTGGCTACCCGCCACCACCCAAGCATCGCCGCTTTCCAGTGGCCTCCGAGGCTCTCGAGTTCGAAGGATCAACACCGCGTGTATGGGCAGTGTCCGCCCACGGTGGGGCAGGAGCGACCTCATTGGTCAGCCAGATTCCATTTCTTGGCGATGCAGGCCAACTCTTTCCCTCTGGGACAGTTGAAGGCGAGTCTGATCTGATCGTGATCTGCGCCGCAGAAACCGTCAGTGGCCTGTCGGCTGCTCATGATTTGTTGTTGCAGCACCGCAATGGACTCGCAGGAGATACCGAGCTTCTCGCGGTAGTGACGCGGCCAGCCCAGCCGGGATGGACAGGCAAGCGGACGCCCAAAGTGATCGCTGAACGCCTGGGGATCTTAGGCGATGAAAATCTGCCGGGCGAGATCATCCGCATTGAGTGGAATGAGCAGCTTGCGCTGACTACAGCCGAGCGACGCGAGTCGGTCAGTCCTCAAGACATCGCCGGATGGCTGGCCATGGATGAAAAAAGCCAGGCCAAAGCCATGCGCGTGAAAAATTCCCATGCAGCTCTGGGCATCCTGCCCGCAGCAGCAGAAATTCTGAATTTGGTACGGGAAACCTCCCGTGCCTCTCACTCGGGCGCATAACTCAGCGCCTTCTTGATCTGAAAAGGAAGCAGTAACCATGTTCAACACAATTTCTACTCACGGCCAGGCTCTCGGTGCTCGTGTAAGCATCTTGGCTCAAGAAATCGACGTGAACCCCACACCTCCTCCTGGCGGCGACCGTTTCCTGGAACTGCTCAACATCATCAGCTGGCTGGCCATGGTCGGCGGCGTTGCCGCCATCATCGTGGCTGGCGGCATGTTCGGCTGGGAAAAATACATGAGCCACGGTGAAGCGCAAGCTCCAAAGAAAGTCATTGCTGCCATCGTCGGCGGCGTGATCATTTCTATTGCCGGAACGTTGATGCAGTTCGCTATCGGCGGCTGATCCTATGACAAACGCCTTGATGATCATGGCCGCCAACTATAAGACCCCGCCTGCGGAAGTAACCGGCAATGTCTCGACATACCTTGGCTGGTTCCTTTGGCTCCTGATGGTCATTGCCGTGGGGCGTTTGATGTGGATCGGCGGCAAGCTCGGCTGGCACCGCTGGCAGGGCACACCTGACGAAAGCGAGCCCATGGTGCAGATCATTTCTCTGATCGTCGGCGGAATCCTGGCTGGCACAGCAGGGGCCTGGGCCGTGTTTATGGTCGGCGGTTAAAAAACAATGACTAAGGAGAATCACGTGGGTACTCGGACGTATCACCGCCACGTCACAGCAAGTGCATGCCTAGTGGCAAGCGCGCTGCTATTGACGTCATGCGGAAACGGGGATGAGGCAACCGGGACACAAGGCCCGGATCTGTCGGCTCCGCCACAGAAGCTGTCCTGGAGCAAGGTAAAGGGCGTGAGCCTGCCCGTCTCATCTGTGCATGGCCCACGTGATGTCGGTACGTACAGCAACGCTTCCGGCTGGGAACATTCCCCGCAGGGTGCAGCGCTGGCAGCAGTTAACGGCTCAATTCGGCCAATATTGGCTGACGATAAGCACTGGGAAGACGCTGCTTCGGCAGCGTTTGCACCTACTGCGGGACGTGACGTGTTCACCCAGGCTCGCATATCAATCGTGAGCAAGGACGTTGATAAAACGTTGCTGCCCACGGCATTTAATGGGTACAAGTTCAGCGACTATTCCGACGAGCACGCGGCAGTGACGGTGTTCACGTCGTACACCGATGGTTCGAAGGCCTCGAATGAGTATCAGATGGATTTCACCGGCGGGGATTGGAAAATCCACTTACCGGATGACGGTAATGCTGGCGGGTCGGTCAAAGCTGTTGAAAATTTCCCTGACGACATGGTGCCATTGGAGGCCAAGTGATGAATAAGACAATGCGTCGAATTGGCGGTGTGTTTCTGTCCGCGGTGTTCGCGGGCGGTGCGCTCGCTGCGTGCGGTAGTGATGATGAAGAAAACGCAGGGTCGGAACAGGTAGCCGCTGCCGAGGATGATCGCTCGGTGGAAGAGCGGTTCGAGTGGCAGGCGCGTGCAGCTGACCCAAACGGCATCCTCATATTCCAACCAAAGGCGAGCGAGTCGAAGGGTCAGATCCTTTCGACGGAAACCCGTTCATATGAACCAGGTTCGGAAGAAGCGAAGAACTCTAAACCTGAAGGCGTTGTTTTCCAGATGGTCGACTTCACAGGCGCAGCCCCTATTCCGTTTTCGGAGTCAGACGGGCCAACCGGATTTGATGGAATGGTTCCAACTGGTTACACGCAATCTGCGGCCGGAGCGGCTTTGGCAGCGGAGGCATACACAGGTGCCGCGTTATCTTCCGTCTATCCAGAGTTTCTGGAAAAAGTCTCTGTCGGGACTACTGATGAGATGCGGAATGAAGCAAAGAAAAATGCGGACTTCGTTGCACAAAGTAAGGACATACAGACAGCGCATAAAGCTGGCCACTACCCAGCTTCTGAGGGCGCAAAGGTTGAAATGATTCGACCAGACTACGCGCGTGTTTCTGTCTATTCTCGAGGCACTAAAGAGGATGGCACACCGGGTTTTATTTCAACGTCTCGCGATCTCGTTTGGGTGGGCGGATTGTGGAAAATGAGCTTCGATTCCCAACCGTCCGTGGCGGAAACGGATGAGTTTCCAAAGGAGGGATGGTCATGGATTCAAGAATAAAGTTGATAGCGGTGCGTATTTTTTTGACCATTGCTTCTGCGCTTATGGTTATCGCTTTGGCTGCTCCTGCGAATGCCCAGGATGCAGCCCCTGAGGCCCAACAACCTCCTGCTGCCACCGAAGAGGGGAAGGCTGATGCCGGAGACTCTGAACCGTCAGGAGGGAAGACGGGTATTCCCCTAGCGGATGCTGCGCAGTGTCTGGCGAAGGGAGAGATTTCGCTTAGTTGCGGTGCAAATGTCGTGAACTCAATTGTTCCTGGTGGAGCAATTTCTGCGCCTGTGCGCGACGCGGTAGGAGACAAAGTTTCTGAAAAGGCCTCCGATCTTGTGGAGGGACAGTTCGGCAAGATTGTTGCCTCGATCGGTGAATCTGCCTTGAAGATGGTGCAGTGGATGCTGGGTCTGTTCATCACTACCCCGAGCTCGATGGTGTTGAGCCTGGGAGATGGTACCGCGGGTGATAAGGATCAGGGTCTAATCGGTGAGCTAAATGGCTATCTGGGCTATTTGCAGTTGATTGTTGCAGTGATGTCGATCCTGGCGATCGCTGCTCGGTTCATGATGAGCAAGGGCAGAGAATTTAGTGACCATGCTGAGGATGCTGGCATGACGCTGGGACGCAGTCTTTTTGCGGTCACGGTGTGGGCGGCGTTGATCATTGGCGTCACGCGGGTGATTGATGGATTGTCGAAGTGGATCTTTGAGGAGACATCGAAACAAGCATCAGAGTCAGTGAAGGGGCTGTTGCAGGATAGCTTTTCTGATGGTTGGACGATGAAGGAAGCATTTGCTTCTGCCGCAACGTTGTCTAGTGGCGGAACGATGGGCATTGTCTTGATTTTCGGCATTCTCGTGATTATCACCTCGGCGATTCAAATGCTGTTGCTTTTCGTGCGCCAGGGGTTGTTGATCTTCATGACGTTGTTTGCCCCGATGGTGGCCGCCGGTGGCGGGTTGCCGATGGGCAAGGAGATGTGGGAAAAGCTCAAGAGCATGACGATCGCGCTGCTGTTATACAAGCTGGTCGCAGCGATCTTATATGCGATTCCTTTCTTGGCGATTAAGGAAATCAAGGAGGACGACACGTTATCCGTGATCGTTGCTCTGCTGCTGTTCATGTTGCCTGTCTTTGCGATGCCGATGCTGCTGAGTTTGCTCAGTCCTCCAGGTACCGGGTCGTTGGCTGGCCCTTCAGGTATGAAGATCGCTGGCGGTGCGATGGGTCTTGCCGCAGGTGGTGCAATGATGGCCGCGTCCGGTGGCACGTCTCGTGCTTTAGCGGGCTCTCAGCCTGCGGGCCCTGCGGGTCAGTCGACGGGTAAGGGTTCCCCTGCTGTTGGTGGGTTTGGTGGCTCCGGCGGCGGTGGAGGCGGCGGTGGAGGAGCTGGATTTGGTGGTGGCGGTGAGTCTGGCCCAAGTCCGAAATCTGGTGGCGGTGGGACTGGTTCTCCCGAATCGTCTCCTAGCGCAGCTGTGGCAGGCGGAGCTCCTTCAGCGCGTTCTGCTGAGGCAGATTCCTCAGCTGGAGTGAGTGTGCCTGGTGGTAGTAGCGGTGACAGCGGGGGAGATCCCGGTGGAGCTATCGATGCTGGGTCTCCTCCTCCACCTTCTGGCGGCGGTGAAATCGCCGGGGCTGCCGGTGGTGCAGCCGCAGGAGGAGCGGGGTCTGGCGGTGGCTCCAAGAGCACTGAATCCAGCAAGCCTGTGGCCGCTGGTAGCTCGTCTCCACGAGCTGCTGGAGGTGCATCAAGTGCCAGCACGGGTGGGGCGCATCGTCGCCGTACCCCTGCATCGGCAGTGATCGGTGGCGGGTCTGCTCCGATTTTGAAGCTGAAGGCAATGACACCACAGCCACCATCAGGCGTTTTGCGTTAAGCCGCGCTGTGAATATCGGGGTCTAGTGAACAGTGAAGCCGCCAGTTAACCCTGGCGGTTTCTTCATGAAATATGTAACCCCCCTTACATGTATGATGGCAGACATGTAAGTCAGGGTTACATAGGTAGAGAGAGTCATGGCAGAGAAAAAGCATTTGAGAATGTACGGCGGATGGACAACTCCGCGCTCGGAAGGACTTTTTGGTCTGACCACACCGGTGACGATCGCATGTTTCGTGTTGGTCATTGTCGTGCTGATTCTCGGTTTCACGGCGGGTTGGCTTGTTGCTGGCCCGATCGCATTAGCAGGAATTATCGGCGGCGTGTTTTTGGTGCTCAAGCCCCAGGGACGCCCAGTAAGTGAATGGATTGGTCTGAGGATGGAATTTAACCGAGCAAAGAAGAAGGGGCTGTCGAAGTATCTGTCCGGCCCGTTTTCCCGTGTTCCTGGTGGCCGTTACGCACTGCCCGGTGTGCTGGGTCGCCTGGAGGTCACAGAGCACCGCACCAGTGGTAATCAGCCGTTTGCGATGCTGCATGATCCGCAGCGCAGTGAGTACACAGTGGTCTTCGGCATTTGGCCACAAGGTGACCAGCTCGTGGACTCTGACGTAATGGATTCCTGGGTGGATCAGTGGGGCGCATTCTTGTCCAACTTAGGCGCGGAAGGTGACGTTGTCGCCGCTACCGCTGTGGTCGAGACGTTCCCGTCGACGGGCATGAAAGTTCGTCAGGAAGTCCGTTCGATCACGAAGTCGGATGCTCCAGTGTTTACCCAGCAGGTGATGGTTGAGGCAGCAGAGATGCACTCAGCCCAGCGCATTGATCTTGAGGCTCGCTTGTCAATCACATTTAAGGCAACAACCACGGAAAAGCGTCGTGACAAGACCATTCAGGCAAAGGATCTGGGTATTCGTATGCCACTGTTGCAGTCACAGATCGAAGCAGCAGGTCAGAATACCCGCCCGCTCGGTGTCGATGATCTGGTGACCGTGGCTAAGCGGGCTTACAGCTCCTCACTGCACCCTGAGATTGAAGCCCTGTCAGCAACTGGCCGTGGCCATGAGATTGAGTGGGCCGATGCAGGCCCCTCACAAGCTGAACAGACCCCGAACTACTACAAGCATGACGGGTCAGTCTCCTCGACCTGGGAGATGGTTGTTCCCCCTCGCGGTTACGTCCCTCACCGCGTGCTACGTGGGTTGCTGATGAAGGATGGCGATATTTCGACCAAGCGCGTTGCCGTGTGTTACCGACCTCATACAGCCGCTGAAGCAGCAAAGATTGTGGACTCCGATGCGACAAATAAGCGCGAGCGCACCAAGCAGGAACGGCAACGACGAGGTTTTGCCAAGGCACGTTCGGAGCAGGATGAAGCATCCGCTGAACAGGCTCGCCAGGCAGAAGCCCTGGGTCACGGTCTGACGCGCTTTGGCTTGCTCGTCACCGTCACTGAGCCTGCGCAGGATCTGGATGGATCAGGAAATATGACCGTGGATAAAATGCCCAACGCTGAAGCAGTGCTCAAGAGCTTGTCACAGCGTTCGCGGATTCAATTGCGACGCCGCTACTGCTCCCAGCAGATTAGTTTCGCCGCGGCATTGGGGCTGGGAATCAACATCCCTGAGCACTTGTCCGCAGCAGCGCTGGTGCAGGGTTAGGGGAGGTGGCAACAATGACAAAAGGAGCAAAAGGGTCGAAGACCAAGGCCCCCAAGAAGGGCTATACCGCTGAGGGTGTCTATGCGGAGTGGCGTCTGGAAGAGCTTAAGGAGAAAGCGCAAGGATCTGGCCCGTCAGCAGCCTGGGCCAGGCAGCTGATTATCCGCGACGCTAATCTGCGTCGGATCAAATTCGGAGATGCATCCGGCGACACCACTGATAGCTGGCGTAAATCGCACACCATGACCGCTCGTGGCATGATGGGCGAGCTCGGCGGCCCGGACTTCTCGGTCGGCGCGATGCCTGAATCACGCGGCACTACGGACGTTGTTGCGGGGTTCTACCCGTGGTCGGTCGGTGCTGGGTCACCACCTATTGGCCCGCCGATTGGTTACAACCTGATGACGGGGGAGCCGGTGCAGTTTGATGCCACCGGTTATAAGCTGCGCGGTGGTGGAATCACGGCTCCTATCGTGATGATTATTGCGCTGAACGGTTTCGGAAAATCAACGCTGGGTCGCCGGTTGCAAAGCGGCGCGGTGGCCCAGGGGCGTACCTCACTGGTGCTGGGGGATTGCAAACCTGATTTCCGGGATCAGGTCGAGGCGATGACAGATGCTCAAGGCAATCCGATGGGTCAGGTTATTGAGCTGGGCCATGGGCTGGGCAGCTTGAACCCGTTGGATGTGGGTTTGCTGGGCGTAGCTGGTGACCGTATTTCCGCGTTGGCAAAAACACTGGAGAAAGCTGAGCAACTACGTGACGAGATCTCCCAGCGGGAGATTGATGGTCTATTAATGCCAGCATTTGCTCTGCGGTGGCGTCAGATGGATGCCGATGAGCGATCGGATTGGATTCGTGAGGTCAACACCCGTGCTCGCAAGGTGAAAGAAGAGCTGCGCTCCCGTCAGACAATGATGGTTGCCTCGCTTGTTCAGCTGGTGCGTCGCTCATCGATTAATGAGTTTGAGGAGACGATGATTTCCTCGGCTATTAGCAGGCTGTATGACGTGATCGGTTGTACTCACGATCGCCCACCATTGCTGGAGGATCTATACGAGCTAATTCGGCTACCTAGTTCCGAGATGATGTTGGATGCCGGTATTGATCCCCGTGATGGAGATGATGTGCGCCCCGAGGATCGCTTGCGCGCAGAAGAGGAGTACCGCCAGGACATCAAGCCATTGGTGCGTTCTTTGCGCGCACTGATTCGTGGTGAATTTGGTGAGATTTTCAATGGTCAGACGACCACTCGCTTGGAATTGGATGCCGCGGCCATCGACGTGGATGTCTCCAACATTCCCCACTCTGATGCGTCCCCACTGCGTGGCGCGGTGCTTTTGGCGTGCTGGGGAGAAGGATTCGGCGCGGTGGAAGCTGCCCACCACCTGGCAGATATGGGTTTGGAGCGCAAGCGCACCTTCCAGATCATCATGGATGAGCTCTGGCAGGTGTTGCAGTCACACTCTTCAATGATTTCCAAGGTCAACCAGCTATCCCGTTTGAATCGCCAAACGGCAACGGAACTGGTGATGATTACTCACTCAATGGCTGACCTGACAGCGTTTGATTCCAAGCAGTCACAAAATGAGGCCGATGGCCTCATCGAGCGTTCTCGTGTGAAGTTCTTTGGGCCATTGCCTCAAAAAGAGCTCAACCGGCTCCGTGATGTCGTGGAGTTTTCTGAAACGGCGCAGAACATGCTGGTGAATTGGTCGGCACCACCGGCTGTAGCAGGTGAAGCGGTACGCCCTGGCGAAAAGCCACCACCACCTCCAGGCACAGGAAAATTCGTGATGAAGGTCAATGAGCGCGGCGCGGATATTGCTTTCCAGCTGGTGCGTACCCCGGTTGAAATGTCCAGCGGCGTGCACAACACCGATAAGCGTTACGACGATGCAGCCTTACTCAATTCACTGGATGACGACTCAGATGCATTCCCGGACTTTGAGACTTTCTCGGTAGCGGTGGAGTAGGCGATGAAAAACAGCTCCAGCATGGGGAAAATCGTGGCAGCGCTGATCGCAGTGATCATTTTGCTCGTCACGATTCTGGTGACGTTTTTTGCGGGGGTCGAAGAACCACAGCAATGCCAGGCTCCAGGATCGACTGATGCTGGAGGGGCAACCCCGGTAGTCAATGGCGATTTTGCTGAACCCATCGCTGAGTCAAAAAGCAAGCAAACCTCGGGGTACCGCTCGGATGGCCGACCAGACCACGAAGGCATCGACTTTGCAGGCCCACTAGGTGACAAAATCTATGCCTTTGCAGACGGCGTAGTCGAACAAGCCGGGCCTGCTTCGGGCTTTGGCAACTGGATTGTTATCGGACATGAAATCGATGGCAAGCACTACTCAACTGTCTATGGCCACATGTTTGATGAAGGCCTGAAGGTAAAAACGGGTGACAAGATCACTAAAGGACAGTACATCGCGGATGAGGGCTACAACGGTGGGGTTCAACCACCGGGTGTACAAGGCGCTCACCTGCACTTTGAAGTGTGGGACGGTGGCCGCTTTGCAGGGCACAGCATCGATCCTGGCCCGTGGGTGGAAAAGGCACGTAGCGGGGGCGGTCAGCAGGACAAGAAACCGTCAGACAAGCCTTCTGAATCGGCTTCTCCAGCATTACCCAGTGCGCGACCGTCACAAGGTGGTGAATTGCCAGACTCCGACAAAATCTTGTCTGAGGAACACCTCCAGGTGGACACGATCCGTGTGGCACGTTCTGTAGCCCAGCGTTTCCCTCAAGTGCAGACAATTGGTGGCTGGCGAGAGTACGACGCCTACCCAGATCATCCATCTGGGCGGGCTGCCGACATCATGATCCCTAATTCCGAATCGGCGGAAGGTAAAAAGCTCGGAGATTCGATTAAGGATTACCTGTTCGCCAATAAGGATGCGTTCCACATCGAATATATGATCTGGCGGCAGACTTATATCCCTAGTGATGGCGCGCCAAATCCGATGGGCGATCGAGGATCGCCAACGCAGAACCACTTTGACCACGTGCACGTGACCACTGAAGGTCACGGGATGCCTAAGCCAGGTCAAAAGTACGGGCCTGCGCCAGAAGGCGGAAATGCCACAGTCGGAGCAACCTCAGGGAGCTCGGATTGCCCCACGGGGAGCGCCGATGGAGTTGACGTTGCTTTAGCAGAAGGAAATATTCCACCCGAGTTCATCAAGTGGATTCGCATCGGTGGCAGGGAATGCAAGGGATACAGCGCTCCTTTGTTGGCCGCGCAGCTTCAGCAAGAGTCTGGATTCCAGAAGAATGTCGGCTCTCCAGCAGGCGCGAACGGCCCCGCTCAGTTCATCGATGGAACCTGGAAGACCTGGGGATACAAAGTTGATGACCAAGGCAGAAAAACCGGCGCAGCCGGTGAAGGAAACATCAACTCCGAAGCGGACGCCACGATGGCCATGGCGCGGTTAATGTGCGACAACATCGCCACTGCGGAGCGAAAAAAAGCCTCCGGTGAGTGGAAAGGGGAGACCCTCCAACTCGCACTTGCCGCGTACAACGCTGGCCCCGGAAATGTTGATAATGCCGGTGGCGTCCCACCCTTTGCAGAAACCCAACACTACGTCGAGGTCATCCCGGCCTCAGCGAAAGAATTTGAAGCGAAAGTCTAAAAGGAAAGCACAGCAATGAAACGTTCAACCATCATTATCGCCTCGGTCGTGGCGTTGTTTGTATTGCTCGGCGGCTTGGCATGGGCCGCAGCATCGTTGACCAGTAATGAACCAGAACAGCCTCCAGCTCCTGCATCTGATGCAGACCAGCGGATAGATCCGGCATCAAACGATGTCTTTGTGGCAGCTGAAGGAGTCATGGCTGCGCTGCTGTCGATGCGGCCCGCAGAACAGGAGAGCCCCTACGACCAGTATGCGACCGTGCAGGATCGGCTTTCCGGCCGGTTGTTGCGTGTTGCACAGAATCCTCCCACTGATGATATGAGCAAGAAGACATGGCCCGAGCAGTGGGAAGACTGGGCTCGCTCGGGAGATCGCGTGCAAGGATTTGTCACCCGCGCTCCAGGTACTGAGCCCGCGGCCGAGGATGCAACAACCGCTGAGGTCACGGTCGATATGGAACAAAAAGTCATTCACCCAGATGGTGACATGACTCCGTATCGGTCGAGCGTGGCCACGGTTTCCATGGTCAAGGAGGAGGGGGTGTGGAAGGCAGAAAACTACCAGATCAGACACGTGAACTTCTAACCCCCCACCCCGCATCAACGGAAGAATAAAGGAAAACATCATGGCTTTGAGCAAGGCAGATAAAGACCGCTGGGCAGAGATCGACAAGATGGTCTTTGAGGCCAAAGACGAATTGAAAGCAGCGACAAATCATCGCCAGCTGTTCGACTTTGCCGAAGAAAACGGCCTCGGGAACAAGAACGACTTCGGAAAGTTCAAAGCATCACTGCGCAAGATCAGCGTTGACTACAACGCGCTTCGTGAAGAGACGAAGGAACGACGCGACGCAGAACTGCTTGAACAGGCACAAGAAATGGAAATGAACGCGGAAGGCTTGCCGTTCATCCAGCTCGAGTCCGCAGCAATGGAAAAAGATGATGAAGCCAGCTTCGCCATCACCGATGTCGAAGGCACGGCCCTGTGGTTCGGGCGATTCAGTTCCAAGTTCGAGCGCATCCGCAAGGAAGGCGACTTGGTCTCTGCGGAACAATCTGCCGCAGACAAAGCCGTCTACGCGGCCGCGACAGCGCGCAAAGCACTGGGCATCGACAATATCGCCCTGTGGCTGACGACATCATGCCCAGACTTGGATGAAGACAGCTTGCGCGTGGCTGGTGCCCGCCAGGGCGTGGCACTGAGCATCACCGTTGACCAAGACGCGGATAAGGCACTGTTTATGGCTCAGATGGGTGGCTTCCGCAACCTGCGCGACGTGCCCGAGGCTGAGCTGGCGGCACTGGTTGAATCCGAGTCCGACGAGGAAGGCTAAGCCCATGTCAACAAGTGTGAGAAATCGCAGTGATCACGGAGGGATGCCCTACTGGGCAGGCCCGTATGTCCTTGGCGGAGTACTCGTCGTGTTGTGGCTGATCTTTTGGGCAGGCCAAGCTATCAGCGGGCCGGGAGTTTCCGTGAACCCACTGGTGCACCTGATGGGCATGATCAAGCCTTCGAAGGCCCAGCACTACAGTGTGCTCGGAGCCATCATCAGCGTGGTTATTCTCGCGCTGATCTTTGGCGTCATCATGTGGCTGGTACGAAAGTCCCGCGATCGTACCTCCCGCGGCGGATCGGTACGCCACGCGACAAAGTCACTGGCCAGCCGTGCCCAGATCGAGAAGATGGGCCGGAAGTCCGTTGAACAGTCTCAGCAACACCTGAAGATGGATCTCCCTGACTGGGCAGGCCCTGGCCTGCTGGTGGGACGAGAGCTGTCGACCGGCAAAGAAGTCTGGCTGGACTACGAAACCCTGATGCTGGACACCTGGCCCGCCCGCTACGGTAAAACCACCGGGCGCGTGTTCCCGATGATGCTCGATGCCCCAGGCGCAGTCGTGGCGACCTCGAACAAACCCGATCTGATCGGTGACACCATCGCCTTGCGCGAAGCCGTCGGCACCTGCTGGGTGGGAGATCCACAACGGATCTACACCGGCGGCAATGCCCGGCCATCATTCTGGGTTGATCCCCTGGACTACATTCGGCGTCGCCCCGCTGATGAGTGGGACTCGGCGGCAGGCGATCTAGCGCGGCTGTTCGCCGATGATGCAGGCGTGTCCGTAGGCTCTGGTGGCGATGATGCGATGTGGCGCAATAGCGGTGCTGAACTGCTGGCCTGCATGTTGCTGGCCGCAGCGGTGGAAGATCGCCCTATTACGGACGTGCTGGACTGGGCTAACGATGAATCCGACCGCTCCATCGTGGACATTCTCAAGCGCCACGACTGGCCGAGCATGGCGATGCTGGCTAACGGCAGCTACAACCTCGTTGATCGCACCCGCTCGGGTGTGTTCTTCTCTATGAAGTCCATGGTCACCCCACTGGCCACCAAGGTGTTCCAGAACTGGGTAACTGATCCGCAATCCGACGAGGTGCCAAAGTTCAGCCCCGATGAGTTCGTTGCGGCCCATGACCGGGGAGAATGCCCGACGCTGTACCTACTCTCGGATAAGCGGCGTGCGGGCTCTGCCTCACTACTGGTGATCCTGTTGACTGTCTGGGTCACCGAAGCAGCGGAATACTCCGCATTCCGCCAAGGTGGCCGCTTGAAGACTCCGCTTGTGATGCCGCTGGATGAGATTGCCAACACCGTGACCTGGCAGGGTATGCCCGATGCCTACTCACACTTTGGCTCCAAGGGAATCATCATCGCCTCGATCCTCCAGTCCTATGGCCAGGCCAAAGAAATTTGGGGAGAAAACAAGGCAGGTGTGCTCCGCGACAACGCTGCGCTGATGATCGGCGGCGGTATCAAAGACTCTGCCTACCTCAAGGAGATCGAAACGCTCATTGGTGAGTACGAGTCCCGGAAGGTCAGCCACAGCTCTGAGTCCGATTCGTATAAGACCTCCGCGTCGGTCTCTCATGACGATAAATCGATCCTGACCGCTGCTGAGCTGCGCGATATGGACCCGCACATGATGCTGGTTATCGCGCCAAAGCGCCGCCCGGTGCTGGTTGAGACGATCCCATTCTGGGAGCGCACGTTCCGCCCGGAAATTGAAGCTCAACGCAAGCTCATTGAACAGGCCAAGCACGATGCTGCTGCTCTTGCAGCAGCCGAGCAATAGAAGGAGTCCAGTGATGGCAACGTTGATCCAAAAAGCAATCGAAAAGACGATGGGGAATCTTTTCCAACAAAAGATTCAAGAACCCACATTCACGTCGTCAAAGACAGCATTTGCACATTTCAACAGCGATGGTGATGAACTAACTCACCGCCTCGAGCGACTATCAGATAAGCACGCTCGTGCAGCGATGGCTCGTGAGCTGGAGTTGCCAGTGCAGACACGTTTTAGTGATGTCTTTGAGTTCGTTGACCGGGTCGTCGTGGATCTGTACGGCACCCAGACAAGCAACGAGTGGCGTTGGTGTGAGCAGTACTACCGGCACAAGCCCGCCCTACGGCGATTAACCCTGATGTGGGTGACGTGGGAAAACATGCGCGCCGAGATGCCCGCCACCGGCGAGGAAGTCTGGATGCGCACTATTGGCGATTATCACATGAACATGCTGATGGGCAGCCGTGGGCCTTTTACTCGATGCACCACCAAACACAACCCGGATTCAGCACTGGCTGTTGTTCCCCTCACCCAGAATCTGGCCGAGCCAGACGAAGACAAGGAGTAAATCATGGATCCTCTACAGCAGCTTGATCAAGAATTAGAACAAGCCTTTGCCTCTGTGCATCGTTCCGGCGCACAGACGATGCGAGACTTGCGCACTCGCACGGCCATGGGGCGGGGCACTCGTGCCAACCCAGCAAGGTCAGCCGCTCGACGAACAAAAGTTCCTGGCCGTCGCCAGTTGCGCCGCATGACACCAGGGCAACTTTCGGGATACATGGTCTCGGTGAACACTCGAGGCATGGCGGGAGAGAAGATAAGTACTGAAGCTCGCCGGATCTCCGCCGAGCTTGGCCGTCGGGAAATGAACAAAACCCAAGGACAGTGGAACACCATGGGAAACACCTGGCCGCAAGAAGCAGGCTTCCGCCAACCTGTAGACACCCCTGAACGTAGACCAGTGGCACCTGCCCAGACCGCCGATGTCGCAGCAGCCCGCGAAGAAGCAATCGCCGCGCAAGACGCCGCGATTAACGCGCAAACAGAGGCACACGAGGCTCGCCAGGAAGCTGAATCAGCAAATGCGCGAGCAAGACAATCCACCCAAGTTGATACGTCACCCCTGGATGCGGCATTTACTGCGGTCGCGGCAGTAGGAACTGTCACTGCCGTTGATGAAGTAGTGGATGCCGTTGATGGACGGGCAAGTGAGCTCGGAGTATCCCCCATTGCGGACTCGGAGAGTGACGCCAGTGCAGATCTCGTCAATGACCTGGTCGAAGATGGCGCTGACCAGGAGTTGATCGATGCGGCGGATTTTGGACAGAGTGCGGTGGCAGGTGGTGATGTCGCTGAAGCACTAGGGGCAGAATCCTCAACCCAGGACAAGACAATGGAGCTGGGAACTGACACCAGCAACGAGATGCCCAGCGTGACCCCATCGCCAGGTCAAGGAGCTGAGATTTAATCGGGCATCCTCGTCAGTGAAAGAGGCTGGTGATCAGACGTGTAAAAGCGCCGATCGCCAGCCAAAAAAGGAACCGGCCCTAAGGTGTAAAACCTTAGCGCCGGTGTCCTGTCAGTGCGGGTATTGTCCCGCTTTATGATTGAAATCCTAACCCACATCCGAAAGAAAGGCAAATGCTAGTGCCCAGGTTGACCTACGCGGCCGCGAGACAAATCGAACAGGCCATCCCCATAACTCGATTTCAGACTTACAAGCAGGCTACGAATGGAACGGTCGCTGCCGCGCAGCTCTACTTGTGGAACATTCAGGCTGCGAGTGCGGTGACGGAGCTGACCGGATTAGTGGAAGTGCTGCTCCGCGATACGATCGACACACATTTGCGCAGCTGGAATATAAGCAGCGGCGGAGGAGACGATTGGATCGTCAACCCGAAACCAACTGCCTTGAGTCACGTAGTTCGCCCTGATGTGCCGCCAAATTGGAGGCCCAGGTGGCAGGGGGAACTGTACTTCCGGTGGTGGGAGAAGAATGCTTTGCAGAACCACGATGTTCCGCGTCCGAATGCTAGATCGAGACGGAGAATACCAGCGACGCATGATGATCTCGTGGCTAGCCTGAATTTTGGATCGTGGACTAGCATTCTGCCTAGCCCGGATGCGGAAGACGGCAATAATCGCCTCACAATTTGGGATAGCGCATTATCACCGGGGTTCGGTGGAGTGCGTCGTGAAGCGGTGTATCGCTATGCGCACGAGTTGCGGTGGATGAGAAACCGGGCAGCACACCTTCGTCCCCTGCTCAATACTGACGATCTCAGGATGACGCATCGCTACGCAGTCCGTCTTCTACATGCCATGGACGCTGACTTCGCGCAGATCATCGCAGGCCAAGCGGTTCTCCCCACAATTATTAAAGCTAAGCCCTAAGTATCGATCTGCTGCTAGGAGACCAAGTAGGGCCAATGGGTCGGAAGACTATAGATCGAATCCGCGATCGTGGCCCCGATCGATGTCGGTATCCTGCGCCGAAGATTGGTCAAACAGATCCATGAAAGATGTCTCGGTGGCATCTTCCTCCTCGTCGAGCTGTTCCCGGCGCAGCTCCAGTTCGGCGCGAAGCTCCGTATCCTGGCCGTCCTCTGATGGTGGTAAACAGATCGGCTCGGCATCGTCATCAAGATAGAACGCTGACGAATCAAGCCAGTTCGATAGCCGCTCCACAGGAGTCTCACCCACACCGAACTCTGTATTGGTGGCCATCTCCACAGCCACCAGAGCAGTGCCGTCAAGATCCAAACCACGAGTAACATAGCCAGCGGCCTGGGCGATGATCTGCTGCTGGTCAGCAGGGGTCAACTCTGCACTGCGATCGATGATCTGATCCATCCACGCGGTGGTGTACTGCGTGGCCAACTCGGCCGCGATCGCCTCGATAGAGCGTGCTGCGGGTTGGGCAGCTGGTGGGGTGATGAGCCCAGCGTCGACGCCACGTCCTGCCACCCACTCATGCAGCTGGTCATCCTGACCAGCCCAGCGTGGAGGCAGCTGCGGCACAGCCGCATGGTCGACAACGAGCGCATCGATCCGGCGAGCCAGCGTAGCTGGCACATTGGAGACGGTCTCAATATCGCCAGTAAGCTCCAGCCAGTGCTCACGGAAATCCACACCAGATAGTGCCGCCAGTGTGGCGGAGGTGGATACTCGGCCCATTCCAGCATCATCGATGTGAGAAGCCACAGGTAGAGCCTCCAGGCGTGTGGCCAGCTCATGGGTGGCAAACTGACCGGCCAGGTGCAGGGCCCCCTCGCGGTAGTCCTCCTCGGCGATGCCGCGCAATTCGTCCACATCTGGGGTGGGGGAGTAGTCCACCAGATCAGCCAGATCGGAACCACCCAGGTCAACATCGACCAGAGACAGGTTGCCGTCCACGGTCACGTCCTGGGCCGAGAGGCCGTGGATGCCCGTTGCCTGCATATTGGTGTGAACAATCGTGGCACCATCAAAGGTGGCCTGTCCGAGATCTCCTCGGGTGAATCGCACGCGCTGCATCTGTGCAGTGCTGAAATCAGATCCCGTGAGATCACAGTTGCGGAAGACCGTCTCAGTCGAGTGGGCCTCGGTGCCCAGTCGTGCGCCGGTGGCAGAGATGCCCCCGTGGCAGTCGATGAACCGCACACCGGAAAGCGTGGCCCCGTCCAGAGCCATCCCGTCGATCTGGCAATTGATGAGCGTGACGCCAGTCAGCGTCCGTCCTCGGAGGTCAACGCCACGTAGATCAGCGTCTACGAGCGTATAACCGTCACCAACACCCGTGGAGTGCTCACTCAGGCGCTCTAACGCGCTGTCAGCGAATATACGCAGGTCAGAGTCCTGCCCATTCCAGTGTGGAGCCAGCAGAGAACGGTTTGGACGTGCAGGATCGTCCCGATCCGGGAGTGCTGCCTTCAGGCGATAGGCAATCAGCCCCGCGGCATCCTTCTCAGTGCCGTCGGCCGCGGCCACGGCATCAGCAATCACAGCCTCGTGGTCAGTGCGTGTGGCGACCAGATCGCCAGCGATCGCTGCCAGCCGTTCGCGTGCATCATCATCGATCGATGCAGCGACAATGCCAGGCAGGTAGGACAGGTGGTGATCAATACGGTGGCCACCGTATTCACGGGCAAGGATCGCGGCCGCGTGGCCATAGAGCTGCTCGGTGCGTTCCAGGGAGAACTCGTCGGCTGCCGCGCGATCGCGGATCGTGTGTGCCGCCACAGGGGAATCATCGCGGACCAGGATCGACTCGAGCACTGCCCGGCCTTCATCGGCCGGGGTGTCACCAGCCATATGCTGATGCTGATCTTCGGCATCCACGGCAGTTTCCACGCGGCCATCGGTGACGGGGTAGAAGTGATTCTCTTCCTTGCCACGAGTCACGGCCACATAAGCCAGCTGACGAGAAACCGACTTGTCGACAATGCCGCGGGTGATCTCCACGGTGGCTCCCTGAGAGCGGTGCACGGTACAGCCGTAACCCAGCTGCATGTGTGCTTGGACGTACCACTGCGGAATGTGAACCGACTCGCCGAGCTTGCCCTTGGCGTCCATTCGTCGGGTCAGTGCGGAGCCGTCGGGTAGCACGAGATCCAGGCGCAGCAGCTCGGAGTTGTCGATCTCGACAGGTCGTCCATCAGTGGTGGGCAGCTTGGCGTTACGCCGAGCAAGCAGGGTGTCGCCCACACCGGCGGTAGCCTCCTTCAGGGCGATCGTTGGGCCGTCAAGATCAACGTCGCCTGCGGCGACGCGAGCCTTTTGGATCAAGGAGTTAATCGTTCCGACGTCACGATTCGTCGGGGCGATAATCAGTGAGTGCTTGCCTTGGGCACGGTCGCCCAAGTGATCGCGCACTGCCTGGTTGATGACATTGGCACGCCCACCGGAATGCACCCAGCCACGCTCGTAGAACAGATCAAGGGCTTCGGTCTTGCCTTGGCGCAACGCCAGGGTGTTCTCTGCTTGCTCGGTGTCGGCACCCATACGCACAACCGTGTCGAGTTCGACCGCGTTGGTCGTTTCGCACAGTCGAGAGAAGATGCCGCCACGTCCCACGGGGCCGAGCTGTTGAGGGTCACCGACCATGCGGATGACAGCGCCCGTTGCGTTAGCGATCTCGGTCAGTGCTGCGAGATCTGCGGTCGTGGCCATGCCTGCCTCATCGACAAGCAGCATGTCGCCAGGGTTCAAAGACACCGGAAGGTTCGACACATCGCCAGGCTCTACTCCGTCGTACTTTCCCTGCCACGGGTAGACCAGGCTGGCCAGCGTCATGCCGGGAGCATCGATCTCAGAGCCCAGCGTGCGTGCGGCCGACTTCTGGGCCGACAAGGCCACAACCTTATGTCCTTGCTGACGCCACACATCAGCAAGGATGGCCATGGACGTGGTTTTACCGGAGCCTGCGGGGCCGACAGCCACCGCTGTTTGCGTGCCCGTTGCCGCAAGGTGGCGAACCATTGCGGCCTGGCCCGCATTTAACGCAAAGTCGTTGGTGGCGTCGTAGCGGGCAATGGCCTCGGCTATCGCCGACTCAGGCACGGTGAAGCCCACTGGAGTGCGTGCCGATTGATCAACAACTGCTTCTTCCCGCATGACCTCGGGGGAGGTGTAGCGCTGGAAGTCCGTCGTGCGGTCGATGGGAAGGTCACCGGCCTGCAACAGCTTGTCTGGCAGTTGCCAAGTGACCGCAGGCGTAAGGCTGATCGCGTGATCCTTGGCCTGTTTGAGCACCTGTGCGTGCAGATCCATTAGCTTCTCGCCAGCAGCAGGACGGTAGCCGCGTAAGGTCTGGCTCACCGCTGAGTCCAGGTGCCGGTCGGTGAAGTTGGTACGACGAGAGCCCGCAAGCTCCACGGCTTCAGCTGCGATGGTAGCCAGGATGATCCCGCGCTCTTGTGTGCCGTATCCAGGCACTTGCAGACGGGTATCCGAAACCTGCTCGGACTTCCACAACGTGGACTCTGAACTACGGTTCGTCGCGTCACTCATCAAGGTATCCAGTGCCTGTTGGCCACCGGCAACCTCAGCGAACTCAGCGCGCCACCGGCCCCGAAGATCGGCCAATGACGAGGCCTCTCCCTTACCCTCGCGGGTAGATAGCGTGGCCTGCTGAGAGAGCTTGTACATCAGCGCGCTCGATGGGCTCCGCCCATGGCGTGTGACGTAGTCATCCACCAGTGCCTGGGTTGCCTCGGTAATGGATTGACGTCGCTTTGATCCAGCCAAGGAAAGACTGTCGGGTACACCGTCGATCTCGTAGACGGGGATCTTTCCCTCGCCCATGCCTCGGGGTGTGAACTGAACGCCCAAAGTCTCGGTGAGCTTGTCCATCAAGGCGAGGTTGTATCGACTTCCCGCTGTGACTGCATTGCGCAGCAGGCTACGGGAATCTATTGACTTCCACCGATCTGCCGCTGGATCAAAGACTTTGTTCGACACCGCTACGTGGGTGTGTAGGTCGGGATCACCCGCGCGGGTTTCAAAGTGATCAAACTGCGCGGCAATCATGCCGGAAGTCTTGGTCAGCTTTCCCACACCACTGGTGCTGTCTCGGGTGTAGAGCGCATTATCTTCGACCCAATGTAGGGTCTCGTTCACCGCGTCATGGTGTGCCTGCTCAATAGCCTCGCGTACTTCATTGCTTCCTAATGCCCACAGCATTGACACGCTCTTGACTGGGCTGAACGTTAAGTCAAAACCGCTTGTTGCCTGCCGAACTGAGTTCTGCTTCTCTCGCGCCCAGGCCACGACATCTTTGGGACATGCATTGCTCTCCCCAGTCTCAACACGGTAATCGTCGCTCACGGTCGCTACGACTAGATCACTGCGTTCCTGAGTGGTCAGACGGCGACCAAGTTCCTCACGCTTAGTCTTCTCTGCGCGGTGGATCTTCTTCAAAGACTCATCACCATCAGAGTAAAGCGGGAATGCGCGCCCCAGCTGAACCTCCGACAGGGTCGCTCCGTCTTGCAGGAGTGCATCGGCGTCCGGGTGCAGGCCTTCTCCGTAGAGCGTGGCCATCTGCTCCTCGGTGACAACCCCACCTTCTTCAACGCTGCACTCACCGAGCGAGACGATCCCTGAACCGAACCACCGTCCGGGGGGAGTTCCGCGCGACTCGTAGTAGTCAAACAGATCTGTTTTGACACTGGTCTCCTCGTCCGCAGTCGCCACAGAGTTCATCAAGTAGGCGTAACCCTCGCCTGCGTGAAGAACGTGTGCGGACATCATGGCTCTCATAGTAACGCCACCAACGCGCCCGCGTATAACCCAGCGCGAAACGCGCAGATCAGACACCCTTCCCCAAAAGTCAGATTTATCTGCCAATGGTGTGAGGAACTTTTTTGGCTCAATTTCTGTTGAGTTGAACAGGTGAACTTGGCATTGTCTTTCAGGCGAACTCACGATGTGAGGTTGCCGCATTTCTCTTCTTCGAGTTGGTGGGTGGGACGAATGGAGTTCGTCGTATCCACCAACTCGACTGGACGTCTCGCCAGATACTGGCGATGCGTCCAGCTCTTTGGCGTCAGGACACGTCGTGTCCGATCAGCGATCTGCGGTAAGGTGTTGGCATGGCAACACGAAACCAGCGGCAGGAAGCGCAAAAGCGCGCACGGAAAAAGCAAGAAGAAGATCGCAAGAGGCTCGAACAAGAACTACGACTCAAGCGCAAGGCAACTGAAGATGCCTGGGTGGCGATCATGGATGTCGATCGCGTCAAGTACGCCGCGGGCCAAGCGCTCGGCGTGCTCCTGGAGTTCGGTCAGTCCCGTGAGGATCTGATGGAAGAGTTCGAGCTGTCCCGCGCGGATCTCAACACCTTCCTCAAAGCAGAACCTGTTGATGATGATCAGGACGACGAGTCTGCCGACAGCGACGGGTCGAGTGTTAGCGATGACGAGGAATCTTCTGATGCTGATCATTCCTCTGAGCAGTCCAACAATTACTAAGCAGGATTGTCGGTGACATCTTCCAAGCGCGCGTTGCCGGATGCTCCACCCTCACAGACGGTGGAGTCATTTTGGAACAAGGTGGTGAAAGATCCAGGCGATGGACACTGGATCTTTACTGGCGCGATCAGTAGCCCTGATGGCTACGGACGGGTGAGTTTTCGTCAGGTTGGAAAAAGCGTGGCTATCTCTGCTCATCGGTTCGCGCTATGGATCAGTGGCTGTGACATCACCGACTCTGAGATGGTGGCAGAGCATCGTTGCAATGAACCATTGTGTGTGCGCGTCGACGATCAGCATCTGATTCCGTCAACTCGTGCGGAGAATATTCGCTATGCTTCTCTGACTCGTCGGCTGCGTGGCCCCAAAGGTGGCGCTGATGCCGGGTGGAGGACGAGGTATCAACGCTCGATCGATGTGCGTGCCGCTGTGCGTGATGGATGGAATGAGGAAGACTACTTGGGGGCTGCTCGGCCAGTGAGTAATCCGTTGGATGAACCGACATTGTTTTAGTAGATTTGAGGGCATAAGAAAGACGGCCACCCGCACAAGTTTGTGCGGGTGGCCGTCTTTCGAGTGTTAGCGGTAATAGGTTCCGTCACTAAAGTTGTACTGTCCTCGTCGGACTTGTTTTGATCCCACGTTGGCCACGCTTGCAAAGATGAAGAAGATCATCAGCGGGAAGAACAGGAACGTGAGCAATCCGCACATGACGCTGTTGGTTCTTGTTCCCCACCAGATGGCAGCGATGGTGACGACGAGGTTGTAGATCCAGAGTCCGATGATGATTTCCATGGTGGTTTCTCCTATGTGGTGCCGTGTGTTGTGGTGATCAGTATCCGCGGTTGCGCCAGTAATCGTCGGGGCGCTCAACTGCACCTGTCGGCCGGTCACGGTTGTCTCTGTGTGCTGCGGCTAGTGCACGGAGGGCTCTGAAGGTTCTGAGCCAGATGAGTCCAGCAACAATCGTGATACCGATCCCGAGGATTTGCAGTATCCCGTCCTGGGTGGTGGCAATGAGACCTCCAAGCACCACGATCATGCAATACGCCACCATTGTTCGTTGCAGACTTTCCTGCGCTGTCCCTTTGTTGCGTAGCGCAAGATCAGCGATCGCAATGCCGAGGATGGCAACGAATGCCAGGCTGAGAGTGAGGAGTGTGATCATGCTCATGAACCTTCTGTGTTGTGTTGGTTGCTGCGATGAATCGTTCGATAGATAGTGGCTCGGTTGACGTCGAACATGTCTGCGATCTGTTGGACAGTATGTTTCCTGCCGACGTAGAGATCCTTAACTAATGATCTCTGCGCGGGGCTGAGTTTCGGCTTCCGACCACCTTTGCGTCCGCGGGCTCGCGCTGCTTCCAGGCCAGCTTGAGTGCGCTCGACAATCAAATCGTGTTCAAATTCCGCCAGCGCGGAGAACAAGTGGAAGATCAATCGACCGCCAGCGGTCGTGGTATCGATGTTCTCCTGCAAGGACTGAAACTCGATCTTGCGCGTGTTGAGCTCTTCGACTTGTTCGATGAGATGTTTGATCGATCGGCCCAGCCGATCGAGCCTCCAGACAACGAGAGTGTCGCCCTCGCGGGCGTAGTCGAGCAGGCGGGTCAGCTCTGGCCTCTCGGCAAGCACACCGGATTTGGTGTCAGTGAAGATTCTCGTGCAGCCGTGCTTGTCCAGGGCGTCGATCTGAAGTGAGGCGTCTTGATCTTTGGTGGAGACGCGCGCATAGCCCAGTAGTGCCATGGCCACTCCCCTCTGATTGTTGCGTAACCCGTTGATTCGGGTTCAAAGTAAGCATACATTCTGCAACACGATTATGCGACACTTTGGCCTGCGGTTCGGGTCGCGCCCTGCATGGTCTGCAAAGTGTCGCACAACTGGTCGTTTGTGCGGTACCTGGAAAGTAGGACGATCATCTATTCTGGCGCTACTGATATAGGCATCATGTCTTTCACATACTTTTAGGAGTGTCGCGTGCCTTTTCTGCCCAACCCATCTCAGCGTAATTTTGAAATCCAGTGCCCACGGCTCGAGATTGTTGACTGGTTCGCCGTCATCCTTGCAGGTTTTCCTCCAGGAATTTTCTTTCTGACCGGTATCATGGAATATGAATCCATCTCTTCGTCACATGTAGGCAAATGGGTAATTGGTCTCGTGGCAGTGATCCCTTTGCTGGTTCTCATGTTTGTTTTCGTTTTGGCGCGACGACACGGAATTCCTCGAGATGTGAATTTGAAACTAGTAGAAGCCGGAGCGGGGGGCGTCCTCGCCTTCGTCTTGTTCGGTATATCTAGCTTGGACCCGGTTGCTACTGACGCAGTTTTTCAATGTAAGGCGTTGGCAACGAATGTCGCGGCCGTTGACATCTCTACATGTACTGAAGCCAAACCACCGTTGCACCCAATCGCAGCCATCGGAATCAGTCTCGTTGTTGTCGCTTCATTGTTGAAGTACGTCACCGCGGGCTGGGAAATGGTGCTATCGAAATATTCGGATAAAAAGCGTTAAAACGCAGGCCAAACCCTATTTTCTAGCTTGTTTCAGGGAGGGTTTTCCGGTAGAATAAGGGTAGAGAAACAAGCCGTTAAAGATGAATTGAGGAACCGATTATGACTGTTGTTGACTACAGCACTTTGCGTGGTGTTGAGGGCTACAAAGCTGCGTTCCCTAACGCATTGCGCGGCCTAGAAGGAAAGCGTCTACGCGCCGTCGTGGAGGGCGTGCACAGTGGTGTTCTCGAGGGCTGGCGACCTACTGAGGAGAACGTCGCTGAGATCGCCCAGTCGCGTGAGAGCGGCCAGATGACGTCTGAGGAAGCACAGGCGATCTGCGATCGAGTGCGTGCTCGCCGCGCGCGCAGCAAGTAGATCCCCCGTGGCAGGAAATGCCGCGTGGGATCGTTTTTTCTATCCCGGTACAGATGTTCTTCAGAACAAGTTCAACGAGCGTGATGAAGATGCTCTCGCTGAGATTGAATACGAGATCACCGGTAAAATTTACAGCCGTTTTATCACCGGGGACATCCCGATTGAAGGTGACACGGCGCAAGAAAAGCTCCAATTCATCCATGGATCACTTCTAGGGAATATCTACGACTGGGCTGGGCAATTCCGCGATGTGAACATGAGCAAAGGTGGCCACTCATTTGGTGACGAGGCCAGCATGGGAATGTATATGCGCCAGCTCCAGGGAAAGATCAACCGCACTCCCTGGAATGATCTGGATCATTCAGCAACGGTGGATCAGCTCGCGGCCATTCACACCGATCTGAACTTTGCCCACCCGTTCCGAGAGGGAAACGGGCGGGCATCTCGCGTGTTCATGGCCGATCTGGCCGCTGAGCATGGCGTGGAATTAGACTTCTCCCGCGTCGGTGATGAGCAGTGGAACCAGGCCTCAGCCGATACATTTCTCGATCCTTACGGGCTCCAACTCACAGCTGAACCACTCAAAGAGATCTATAGAGAGATTGCATCCCCGCAGGAGGAAGCCGACTCACTGGATCACCAACCTGAAGCTGATGGGCTGGATGTCGAACTCAGCGCAGCGATGCAATTCGGTGATGATGCTTACAGCGCCGAATCCGTTGGTGATGCTTTGGGCTCTCAGGGAGAGCCCGTCAGCATGGATGACTACGGCGTTAACAGTGCCCTGGATTATGGGAGCTCGAACGATCAGGGGCTTGACCGGTAAGGTTGCCTGCATGAAGGTGATGGACGCACATGAGCGATGAGGATCTATACCGCGAGCTAGAGGCGATGGCCACCCGTGGTGCCCGTCTCGAAGCTGAGCAAACGCAGTTTGCTCGTGCGCGTCACCAGTTGGTGATCAAGTCCGTGGCTGCGGGTATGCCCAAGCGCGAGGTGGCGCGCCGGATCGGCCTGTCTCGAGACTCTATTTATCGCATCCTAGAGAGCGCATCGGCAGTTTCTACGCCTGGCGAGGACGGATCGGAATAAGGATCTGCCCGTCGTCGTCCTGGTGCTCATCGCGGTCAGGATCTACCTCATATCCTGCGGATTTCAGCATTCTTTGATAGCCCGTGGCTTTCTTCTTCCCTCCGGCCGTATCGGGATGGATCTCGGCCACCAATATGCGTGCTCCATTGAGTTGTCGGTGCAGCTCGACCTTGGGAGGCAAGCGCTTGGATTCAATGCGCGCCCAGTCCACTATCGGTGCGTAAACCGCCTTTTTTCCACAATCAATCTCTCGAAGAGATTCTGGGTTGTTGTAGACATCTCCGGTCAGCCAGTCTTTGCCGTTGTTGATCTCCCCGGCAAGTTGATTGGCGTAGTGATGGATCGCTGCTTCAACGAACGCTGATTGGGTGATCTCGGCGATTGTGGCGGCAAGTCCTTGTCGTGCGGCGGTCATGCGGGCCACTGCCACGGTGTCGAGCGTGAGCTGTACTTTGGTTCCCTGTTTACTCATCAGTGCTCTCCTCTTCGTTGTGTGCGGGCTGGTGGACGGCGGTGAGCAGCCCGCAGCGACGCTTCCATGCTGCGCGTTGGGCGGTTCCTTGTTCGACCATCAGGGAGAACAGATCGCCTTCAGGCGCTTCACGGGCCACCTGTGTCAGATAGGTGGCCATGCTGTCGAAATTGCGGCGATAAGACTCGGCGAGCACCTGGTCTGCATAATGCACTACCTGGCTTGGCAGTGCTCCTAGCCCTGCAATTGCCACGAGCAGTGGGGTGTAGATGTCAGAGGGAAGTTTCATCGCATTGGCGGCCATGCGTCCAGCGAGGGCGGCGGGGGTGATCAGCCCGCCTTCACTCATCTGGGCGCGCATTAGCTTGAAGATTTCGCCGTGTGCTGGCTTGCGGAAATCCTCGGCGTGCAGGTAGCTCAAGACGGTGGCCACATCCCCCGTGGGGGCAGAGTCGACCCACATGAGGCCGCAGAGCAGCAAGGCTTCCGGGTCAAGGCGTGCCTCGTAGCGCGCTGCGTACTCCTGAGACTCATCGACTTGGTCGGATGAATGGAGAATGTGTGCGGGCTCGGCGGTCATGGCGATCCTTCTGTTGGGGAGGGTCAGTGGTTAAGCAGTGAGTCGGTCAGGTCGGAATCCTGCAAACGTCTCCCCTGTTGGAGAAACGACAACGGGTAGTTGCTGAAGTCCCTGTGCTCGGAACTCTTCCAGCCGTTCTTCAACGTCTCGCACCTCGAACTGGAGGTGCTTCTTTTCCAAGACACGGACGGTGGTTTTGCAGGCTTGACATCCAGGGCGGGAGTAGACGATGAACACGGTGGTGATCCTCTCTGTGGCGTTAAGTCCAGTATATACCAAATAGGCATGTAATACAATGCTAAACGGCACATTTGGTAAAAGGTTATTGCCCTTGTGAGCTGGGTATATAGGTACGTTTTTGGGGTATTGGGGTGTCCCCGATCATTGCCGATACAACCTTTTATTGCGCAGTCTTTCCGAGGAGTTTCCATCGTGGATGAGTCGATCCCCCTTTTCCCTCATCCCTGCCCAAGAAGGCAACGAGGCAGGGCGTGTTAGCCCTGCCTCTAGGTCGTCGTCCAGGCCGTGGCCATGGAGTGGTTAGCGATTTAGATCTCGGTGGTGACCGCACATGCCGTGATAAATACGTTGGGGTTGAAGAATGCCGTGTTTCCGATCGTTCTCATTTGTGTGCCATCGAGCTCTTTCCAAATGTCCTCGGCAGCCTGATGCGAAATGGTCTGCTCTCCGATCATGGGGCGTGCCTCACGCCTGATGTCTGCGACGGCGTGGCGGATGTCGATGACTGCAAATTCCATCGTGTAACCAAGAGTGGTCTGCATCCAGTTCTCGAACTCTTTGATGTCTTGCTCTTGTTGCGTAGTGGCGGTTGCCATGGTGTCCTCCTTGGACTTGGTTGTGAATCGGTGACCCGTCTGCCACCTGCCTTACCTCCTCGTTTTTCGCCCGAGAAGGCACGAAGTGCCGATTAGTGAGCGACGCGAAGTGCCAGTCCTGGAACCGGAGAAAGGAGAACAAGTTTTCCCACGAAATAAGCCCCACCACAGGTGGGGCGCGTGGGACAAAGTTTTCGGGATGAATCCGGCGAACCGCAGGTGAGCAGGACTTGCGCGTAGCGGCGCGAACGTACAATTGCCGAAGGCTTCTCGGGTCGAAAAACGAGAAAACACACCCCGTACACGGGGTGTGCACCAGTATCAGCACGCGGCGGAACGCCGCGGGATGATTCCTTCTCGAGCCCGCTTTGAGAGCCCGGCCCCCGGCCGGGCTGCGGGCGCACAACACAGCGAGTGCGTCAGCACTCACCCTAAATACCGCAAGCGGTAGAACAGTATCGCGGTACATACCGCGATGCCTTTGCCACCGGCGAGGGATCTCGCCGAACAGTTCGAGCAGGCTGGTGGGGTTGGGGGCTGCAAGCACAGTGCGACTCATGCACTGGTGCGCCGCAGAACACACACCCCACCGGCCTTCCTTCCTCCTGGTTGGTGTGGCTGGCCCC
>NZ_JADKMY010000005.1 GCF_015351405.1 Corynebacterium suicordis DSM 45110
CAGCGTTGAGGTCATGCGGGAGGTTTCGCTGTGCAGGTTGCTGAGCGCGCAGGCGTGAACACCCCAGCGGTATCGTCAGCCTGTTTCGCACCAGCATCGGGTAGTCCGCCCCGTCGGCGGCCGCTAACGCGTGGCCCAATGCTGAGGCAGCGAGGTTGGAGTAGCTGAAGCGCCCGGCATGACGGACACGCGATCGGCGAAGTTGGTTCATCAGATCGGCGAGGTTCTCGGGTTGTGGATCACCACCTGTCAGTACAGCACTGAGCGCTCGGGCTGCTGACCGGATTCCCCCGCCGGTGGCAGGCAGTCCTGAGGTGTGGGTCAGACAGGACTCCAAAGTCGCTTCACCGGCAGCTGTTCCGGCCAGGGGGAGGTAGTCTTCGAGCCGGTCGTGCGGTGAGATCAGCCTGGTCTGCACCATGTCGGTGTAGATCAAGCCGTTGAGGGCTTTGCTGATTGAACCGATGTGGAACGTTTTCTGCAGGTCGCACCCGATCGTGGCGATGCGAGTGCTTGCCGGGCCGACTGTGGCGAGACAGGCGGCATAGACGGGGCGCTTGAGCGGCAAGGAGTTGAGTAGAAGGCCTGCCAGAGCGGTGTCACCGTCTGTCGTTGATGCGTTTGTGAGACAGGCGGGTTTCATACCTGTTCACCCTACCGGCGACGCGTCTCACGAGTGGACACTCTGAGGGCGCCACACAGCGATCAAGATGTCACGCCATTTAGCGGACAAAGTCACACGCGTGGTGCGTTCAGCCTGAAACGTTAAGGCATACAATTAGATGTGCGCTTAATGATGACAGGCAAACAATGGAGGTGGTCAGGGTGGTCGTACGTGTAGACGTTGCCCCCGAGCTCCTTCGATGGGCTGTCCGCCGTAGTGGATGGGATGAAGAGATAGCTTCCCGTCGAGCTCCAAAACTATCTGCTTGGCTAGATGAAAAAGAACGCCCCACACTCAAACAGCTAAAGAAATTTGCCAACGATACCCACACGCCGTTTGGGCTACTTTTTCTTCCAGAACCGCCCGAAGAAACAGTTCCGATTCCTGATATGAGGACTATGGGAAACTTAGGGGTTCATCAACCTTCAGCAGACCTTCTCGACACCATATACCTATGCCTGAGGCGCCAAGAATGGTACCGAGAATATGCATTACTAAACGGCTTTGACGAAATTTCTTTTGTAGGATCCACCACAGTTGATACACCAGTTATTTCCGTCGCCAATCAAATTCGAAACGTACTGGGTTTTGGCCTCAGCGAGCGAAAAGTCTTCCCCGATTGGGAACAGGCATTGCGCCGGTTGATCGACTATATCGAGGACACTGGCGTGTTGGTCATGGTGAATGGCATCGTTGGATCCAATACTCACCGAAAGCTAGACCCTAGTGAGTTTCGCGGTTTTGCACTGGCAGACCCACTTGTACCGTTAATCTTCGTGAACGGTGCAGATACCAAGGCAGCACAGATATTCACCTTGATCCATGAATTAGCACACATTTGGTTGGGCGGCAGCGCACTTTCCGATGCTGCTATGACAGCCACAGGGGAACCTGAAGAGGAACGTTGGTGCAACCAAGTCGCCGCAGAGGTTCTCGTACCTTTGACCTTATTGGTCGAAGAATTCAACGGAGTGATCGACGTTGACGAACTAGAGCGTCTGGCTAAACGATTCCGAGTCAGTACGCTCGTTGTCCTCAAACGACTCTACGATGCCAAAGCCCTCGACTGGGACAGTTATCTCCAAGAATATGAAAAAGAAAAACAGCGTGTCTTGGCCATATTAACGTCAAGACGCGGAGATAAAGGAGGAGGGAACTACTACTACACCCAGCCTCTTCGTCTCAGCCGTAGTTTCTCGCGAGCTGTCATCTCAAGCACTTTTGAAGGCTCCACCTCCTACCGAGAGGCGTACCAACTGCTCGGAACAAAGAAGCATAGGACGTTCGAGAATCTAGCCGAGCAATTAGGAGTCGCATAATGTTTCTGGTCGACTCCAATATCCTCATTGAAGCGAAGAATCGTTACTACGCATTCGACATCGCTCCGGGGTTCTGGACTTGGCTTGAGCGTGCCCATCAGCAAGGCTGGGCTTGCAGTATCGAAGCAGTCCGAGACGAACTTCTCGAAAGAGATGATGAGCTAACTGCCTGGGCTCAGGCCCACCCCAACTTCTTCAAACCGCTCGATCAACCAACCACAAAACACTTCAGCGATCTCACTACTTGGGCTGCTTCACGGCCATACCGACCTGAAGCCCTTTCTGCCTTCACGGGAAATGACGCAGATTTTTTACTCATCGCCTATGCCCGAGAGCATCAACATACAGTTGTCACCCATGAACGCTCAGAACCCAACTCGCGAAAGAGGATCCTTATACCCGACGCCTGCTTAGCAATGGGAGTGAATACGGCAGACACATTTCAAATGTTACGCCAAACCGGAGCCATCCTAGGCCTGAGATAACCCAACTACGTGCACACCAAAAATTAAAAGGAAATCATAGATCCAAGTTTGCCAGTGAGCTTGCTATTACACCAATACCCACATTGTCAAAAAGAAAAATGACATTCTGAATCTTAATTGCTCTAGCCATAAGCATCACCTCATATTTTACAAATGGAAAGTTGTCATTCTTAAGAGAAGAGGCTAACAACTTCATCAACCAGGAGACAAGCAGTAAGCTCAATGACATACCTAGCACTAGACTAAGGGAGTTTCCTCCCCAGTCACTGGCTACCTCAATCTATGAGTTCTAAATAGATTCCAGCAGTCTCCACAACTTTTTCAAGAGGAACTGAAGAAAGTAGCGTTCCTTTCTGAGGTAGAAGGTTGATCACTCCAGTCGAGCTACCGAGGTTAAGGCTTTCCAGCTTGCCTGAACACCGCTAGCACAATCTCAGCTTCAGCAGAATTTTCTGGAGCACAATTGGCCGATAGCGCGACGACAGGAGCATCCGATTCTGCCCACGCGGACATCTCTTCATCAGAAGTAAGCTGATCAAAATTGATATTCATTAGATCATCCTTTGAATTCTTCATGCAGTTTTCGATATAGCCTCTGCTCGTTGGAAGTCTGTGCCGTACTTTGTGAAAAGACTCTTCTCGCAGTCAGCATTACACAGGATCAGTCCACATAGATCTTCGATCGATGCCCCACATCCACCACGACAACCACCACCCGGTCATCAACAATGTCAGCCACTACCCGATAGTCCCCGACCCTCCAGCGCCACAAACCAGCCTTATTCGCCGTCATTGCCTTACCCCGCGACCGAGGATCCTCGAGAACAGCGACCTCCCGAAGAAACTTGCTTATCCGTCGCCGTTCAGCCATATCGAGTTTCTTGAAACTTTTGGATGCCCGGGGAGAAAACCTAATCTCCCAGGCCACACTGATCCTCCAGCTCTGTCAGCGACACAGTCTCCAACTCTCCCCGACGGATCTGTGCTGCTTCTTCTTCCAACAGGTAGACATACTCCAGCTCAGACAAGTGCGCCCCCAGCGCTTCCCGTAAATAAAACGAGCTGGGACGACCCGTGCGCTGTGAGAGCATGTCTAACCGTCGCTTCTGCTCATCATCAATACGCAAGCTAATCACTGAACCGCTCATGTAAACATGTTTACACTGTGCTAGCAGAGCAGTCAAGAAGTATCTCGCGTCACAGCACCGTGCCACCATTCGCGCGGAATGTCCCCCTACACATACCAGCCTAGTTGCGGAGTCTTCCTACGAGCTCCCCCGCATCGATATTCAAGGCTTCTGCCAAGACGACGATATTGATCAAAGCAATATTGCGCTCTCCGCGCTCGACAGAGCTGACATACGTGCGATGCAAGCCTGCACGATGCGCAAGCGCTTCCTGCGACAACCCTGCTGCCGTCCGCGCCTGGCGCACACGGGCACCGAAGGCGACGAGAAGCTCACTATTGCTGGGCACCTCTTTAATGTCGTACCTTGACGACTAAAGGTCTACAGACTATGAGTATCATCGGGCGAATAGCAGACGTTACTGCAAGGCATCCCTCTCAAAAACGAGTGCTGATACGCCCTGCCACACACTTTTCAACGAATACTCCCCCATCCAGTGATCGGTCGACAATGAACAGAAAAGACGACATCCTCACATCAGTGGCACAGCGAGCCCAGCTCAATACAAGCGCACGCCGACAACTGGCTGCCACCGACTCCGCTCACTTGTCCCCGCACCACACTGTCTCTGTAGAGCTCCCCTGCTCGCTGTATGCACAGCTAGCGACATGTGCGACAGAGATAGGAGAGCACCCCAACGATCAGATCGCCCGTGGCTTAGAGCTCTACTTCGCTGAAATGCAACGCCCCACCTCATCTGACAGCGCTCCGAGAGCGCACACTCCCTCTCATGACTTCTCAGAACAGCTCAGGCAATTGCCCGATGATGTACCCGTTGTTCAGCTCAACACTCGCGTGGCTCTTCCCTACTACCGGTTCATCAAAAAAGAATCACTTCGTACGGGGCAAACCGTGCGCTCGATCATCGAAGGCGCCATTGCCGATAAATACGGAGTACCCAACCTTGACGAGGCAGAGCAAACTTAATGAACCCTCATAGATAAACCCGCCCACGCTCAGAACACATATTTGATCGTGAAACAGCCTCCCCTGCGGTCATGGCCGCTGTCATCGGACACCGGATCGCTCCACAAATCCCTACTCGGATACACCCCCCTAAAGCACCCGCTATTAGTTCACGGCCTTAATCGCACTGCCTTGGTCACCATCTCCTCCAGCGTTGCCGGTGACACCGGACGTAGACCTCTCGCCTCCAAGATCACGTTCACATTCTTGCGTCGAATCGCCACATCCGAATGCGTATGCCCACGCACCGTGCACTCGAACCCCTCTCGAGCTGCCCACCGGGCCAGCTTGTCCGACTGATGTAGATCCACCACCGCAAACTCCCCCACAGCCCGCGGAATATGAGTCAACAACACAAGCCACCGACCAATCCGCACCTGCAGAACCAACGAGATCACATCGAAGACTTCCCTATACTTCGCAAGTCCGCTCCACCACTGAATCCATCCCGAACATCGGATGGACACGATCATGGTTACCCGGCACCAAAATCATCGTAAACGACTTCTCACGCTTGACCTCCCCCAACCGTCGCAACGCCTCGTCATCACGACGTACCGAAGTATCTCCCAAACACACCAACGTCGCCCCATCTGGAATCTCCCGATGGTTATTCACGATCACTTCATCGTGTTGATCAGTTGAATCAAATCCCCGTAATTCCGATACAAGACGATGGCCCAAATGAAGATCAGACACCGTCCAGAAACCTACACCTACTTCACCAGCACCCATCTCTACCCAACCTCAGAGATCCAATCGTCTAACTGCGCGCAGGGGAACCGTATATTGCTTATGGTGTGAGACCCTTAGGAGGCTGGCCACTCTCCTGCGGACTTCAGAGTTGCCACATGCCTAGCCACTGTCGCTCTAGATAGTCCCGTTTCCTTCTGGATCTCATCCCAGCTAGGTACTCTGTCGGTCTCTATCCAGTAGTTAGTCACAAATTGACCAACCTTCTGTCGGTTGTTCGTACCTTCAACTTTCTTACGAAATTGCGTCTTTTTGAGCGTCTTCAACCGCCCCTGTGCATACTCGCCGTTTCGGTCGTTCCATCGTTCTGCGGCCTTCTTCCCGCCTCGACGGCCCATCGTTGCCAACGCCTTACGCTCACGGCTTGTCGCTGCTCCTGTATGTGTTGCAGAGCCCGTGGAATCCGACTTGCCCGCCAGGACATAGCCGCGCACACGCCTGGCCATCGTTTGGCGGTCTCTCATTGGTGGCATCTCCGCCTGGCGGCCATCCGCACCGAGCTTGTGCGCCAAGTTGTACGCATGCTCATAGGCATCAATGATCACCTCGTCCTTCATGGGCTTAGAGGCTGCCCGGAGCTTATGCGCCGTATACAACGCGTGCCTAAACGCGGTCTCATCCCGTGCCGCTCTCCCCTCGGCGATCCAGAGCACCTTGACACCATCGACACGTTCCGCATCCAGTCCGTCGAGATCAGCCATATCCCCTTGCAGCTCTTTGGCGATCTTCCAATAGGCTTGCGCTTCCTCGCGACGGGTTTTCACCGCATTGATCAGCTCTCGTCCGCTGGTAAAGGATTGCTTCGGGGCAGGGGTCGGTGCCGCATCCGTGGTGCCGTTCATGCGTCGTACCTCCTGAATCAATGCGGCGAGCTGGAAGATATCTGAGTGCTGATAGTGCCAATGGTAGGCAGTGGGATCATCCCCGGTATAAAACGGCGAGCGGGAAAACCCATGCGAGAAATGCGCATCCGCGCCTAACAGCTCACACAGCTGATTCGTCGTGGCCCGCAGCAGGCGCATGTTCGACGAATCCCCCGAGGCATCGGCATAGACCGGGTCAATCAACCAGATCAACTGCGCCTTGCCACTGATCGGGTTGACCCCGATCCAGGAGGGGGCGCAGCTGGCGTCTTTCATGGCCACCAGGGCGTTGATGACCTCAGGAGCCATGTCAGTGACGTTGCCCCCGGCAGAACCCAACATATCCACGTCCAGAACAATGACGGTGGCTCGTTGCTTATGCACAAGCTTGACGTACTGCAGCCTCCCTAAGGCTGAGGATTCCACACGGTAGAGCCGAGGTTTGCGCTTGCCGTCTTTGGTCTTCGTCCACGCGCCCGAGAACTTCCGGGTGGGACAACCATGCAGGGTCTCGCGGTCAAGATGCTTCAGCAACTTGTAGCGCTCGTAGTCCGTGGCTCCCCGGGACGGCAGTGGCACAGCACGGGGGGAGAGAAAATCCGCTGTCCGCGTCGCATCAGTGCTGTTGAGCGGAAAATGTGGGGACACATTTTCGGTCCCATGGGGTATAGTCATGGACAGGCTTTCTCCCCACTGGGATGGGGCGATAAGCGAGCGTCATGCGGGTGGCAGCCTGCGTGGCGCTCATTTTTGTTCGTCAGGTAACTACAGAGCTGTAATTCTCCTACCGAAGCTTAGCATTTTTGACCTTTCAGGCAGTGCACAAACGCTCAATGGCCTGCGTCTATTCTTTTACCTATCCCCTAGATCTTCCAAGAAAATCAGCCAACAGTAGATACGCCTATGCGCATAGGCGTATCTACGCATAAACGGATAGGCGCGTAGGCGCATGTCGATCCCAAGTGTGCATCCTTAGTGTCCTAACCTGACCTCATGCCTCATGTCATCTCAATAATCCAATCCAAGGGCGGCACAGGAAAAACCACTAGCGCAATGTTCCTTGCGGCAGCTCTCGAGCGTAAAGGCCGCAAAGTAGTCGTCATTGATATGGATCCTCAGTTATCTGCCTTTCAATGGGCAGAACAAACGGCGGATATCCGCTTTCCGGTTGTTAAGGCAACCTCCGAAAGGGAGTTGAATACGTGGCTCAGTAGAACAACAGAAGCAGACTATTTGATAGTTGATACTCCTCCGGGCGCTGGCAATCTCATTGATGCAGCAGCTTCAATCGCCTCTCTCATTCTCGTTCCCACCGGTGTATCCCCTATGGAGATTTCTCGGACTCAGATCACACTTAACGCTTTAGCTGAGGCCGATCCGCCAGTAGCTGTTGTACTTGTGAACGTCGACCGCCGCGAACGTCTACTCGATGAGGTGCATTCCGAACTTGTAGGCAATGAAACCGCTGCATTAGCCGACGTTATCGTTCCCACCAGAGCAACAACTCGCCGCGCTTTCGGAACTAATCCTGAGCTTTCCGAGCCGTGGAAAGCTCTCGCAGATGAACTTGAACAGGCTTTCGACTAAAGAGGAGGAACAATATGGCAATCGGAGACAAGAAGAAAATCTCTAAAGATCCGACACCGGGGGAGAAGGTCACCCCATCAAAAAAGATGTTTGCAGATGCATCCCCCAAAACATCGAAGGTCAATCTATACGTACGCGACGCAGAGCTTTTGAAAGCCATGAAAATCGCAGCTCTAGAAGACGACACGAGCCTCTCCCTCTTATTCGAAGAGTGGGGACTGCAATGGCTGAAGAAGAGAAGCGGCACTAGTGGACAATTGTTTATGTAGATATGCGCCTATGCGTATATCTACATAGGCGCATATCCCCCTAAAGCATCTTGCGCTACTTGTCTCTGCTTTGTGCGGAAGATTTTCTTACGGTGACACAAGCGCCCTTTCCCCAGGGGGATGGCACCGCTTCGTAGTCCCCGTTGCCGCGTTGAGCATCCCCCGTTACGCTCCGCCGCAGCGGGGACTACCCATATCCCCGCATCACACCGGACTTAGAAGTCCATCCCCAGATCCGCACCATGATCTGGACTCCACGACTGCCCGTCTAGATCCATCTCAGGGGAGGGGAGAGGCACACCATGTGCCCGCCGCGACTGGATCACAGCCTCAAGATCGAACGACGGCATGTACGGCATACCAGGGGAGACATCACCGTCCGCATGCTTCTCGTCGTCCTGCCACACAGCATCGGCGCACAGCCCTGCGAACTCGACTGCCGCTTCCGCCCGCTCGGCCTGCTGCTGCGCCTCCGGTAGTCGTGCACGATCGGTCCGCTCAGCACGGATCTCCTCTGGTGTGGCCAGCGCGTCCAACAGGTTCACCCGCTCGGCGGTGACCGCATCGTCCTGATAGTCCGGGCGGGTGACATACCGGCACGCTGCGCGCTGCTGACGGATCTGCGCCAACTGCTCATTCAACTCAGCCTTGGCCCGCTCTAACGCCTCGCACTCGCCACGGGCCTGGACGATCTGTCCGTCAAAGGATTCACCGCGTAGCTTCGCCCATCGGCTCCGAGACTGCTGCGCCGCCTGCGCCTGGCGCAGGCGACCACGAGCCTCCACCAACCGGTGCTCCACGGCCTGATGTTCCTCAGACACAGTCTGCTTGCGCTCGTCGAGCTGTGCGATCAACGCAGCCTGCTCATTGTGCTCAGTTACTGCCGCATGGTCGGCACGCGCTGCCTCACGCCTGGCCGCAACCACCTCTGGCTGCGTGGCTGCCCACTGCAAGATGTTCTCCGGCACCGCCCACAAGGGGCGCTGCGCGCGATCCCGCACCGGTGGCTGATCCTGACGACGAGCACACCTGACCATCCGCTGCTGCCGCGCGACCCGACGATGCTGCATCACCTCAGCCATAGGTGTGCCCACGAACGGATCACCATCGACCGGATACGCCGAGGACAACCGTTCCAACGACCACTCCCGGTAGGCATCCCGCCACAACTGATGCGGGGTCTCATCCCGACGATCCCGGGTACACGCCGCGACCAACAAGTCCTCGGCATATCCCACCGACTCCCGCCGCTGCGGCGATGCAGTCACCCTGGTGTGCGCGGTCTCCACATCCCCAGGAGACGACTCCGCCAGATACAACACGTTGGACACCCGGCCACGAGTCATCGGCACATACACACCAGCCCGATCCACCCGTGAGGCATCGGCTACTACGCGCGCCACATCCACTGTCATGCCCTGGGCACAATGCCCCGTCGAGGCATACCCCAACTGCACATGCTCAGCCACATACTCCGCAGGAAGGCTCACGGTGACGTTTCGATCATCCCTGCTCCGCACCAACACCGAACCATCAGCATGAATATCCTCAATCGTCCACCGCTGACCATTACGCACCGGCTCCCCATTCGAGGCCACCAGGTCATAGTCATTGCGCCGGGTCAACACCACATCACCCACACGACCCCACTGGGCACGCTCCGAGGTATTCAACCGCGCAGTTGCACCCGTGGCTTCCACAAGACCAACGGCAACACAATGCTTCTGCGCCGCACGGTTTAACGCATCCACTGTGTCCCGATCACCCGCAATCAACACACTGTCAGCACCAGAATCCACATCCGCACACCACCCGGCCAGCGCATCATCGGCCATCGCCGTAACGCTACCGGCATACAGCCGACCAGCATCCCCATACCAAGAAGCGGCCTGGGCAACCAACTGACGATCCCCCTCGCGCAACCACTGCGATACACGCCGCTCCACGGCATCCTGCTGACGGAACACCTCTGTCAGCTCCACCGCATCCGGCAACTCGGAGGCCAACGTGCCGAGCAGCCCACTACGCGCACGTACTGCCGCGTACTGATGTGGATCACCGACACACACCACCCGCGCATCAGCAGCCGCCGCGATCTCTAAGACTCGCACCAGCTGCTCGGTGCCGACCATGCCCGCTTCATCAACCACCACCACCGTGTCCCGATCCCAACCCACCTTCTCGGCAGATGCAGCGGCAGTCAGCTCACCGGTGCCATGCAACGCGCGGGCAATGGTGGAGGATTCATGCGCCACCGACTCGGCCACCATCACATCCGCAGCCTTACCCGTCGGCGCCAGACCCACAACCCGCTTACCTGCGGCCTCCCACGCCCCACGCGCGGCCTTTAATGAGGAGGTTTTGCCCGCACCGGCCGGGGCGATCACCACACTGGCGCGATAGTCAGATTCCACCACCGTCACCATCGCGCTCGCCTGCGACACCGACAGCACTCCCTCGACCGGAACAATGCTGCTTCCGTCCACCCCACGGCCGACTTCGGCCGTGGCCAGATCAATACCCCGATCGACTTCCTGCACCACCAGTTCAGTGGTGAACCGTTGCGACCCCTCCCGCATTGCCCGGTTGTACTCGCGCGCCCGTTCCGGGGTCACACTCCAGGCCACACCGGTGGAAAAAATCTCATCCGCCAACTCCTCCACACGCTCAAGAATCAGTAAGCGATCCACACCAGCCGGAACCAAACCAGCAGCAGCCTCCACCACATCCGCACGCGTAAACGTCGACCGAGTCTCCGTCACCGCAGCCATCACGTCCGCAGCGTTCGGCATCACCGCGTCGCACGTGTTCGCCTCACCGATCTGCACAGAATCAATAAAATTCCGCGCACGCTTCCCGGCCTCAGACACGGCCCACTGCTGACGCAATTCGGACAGGGGAGTGGCCACATCTTTTGCCTGCCGCGTTTTCTTCTGACCCACCCGCGCTAACGCTGCATCCCGCACCGGATTCGCTTCCGAATCCGACGCCACACCGTTAGCTTCACGCCACGCATCAATCTCCCGGCTCCGCGTCGAAAAATCCTTCAACACACGGCTATCATCCAACCCTGCAATCTCCGCACACCCATTAGTCACCTCACCCCAGGCCACACCCAGAGATGCCGTCAGCTCCGCACGCAATTGCGCCTGATACACCATCCCCGCCGCCCGCAACTCGTGATAGAGACTCACCCCATCAACCGTGCGGAACTTCCCATCCCGACACAACTGCTTATTACTAACCAACACATGCGTATGCATATGCGGATCACCCGCCCGCGACGTCCGATGCTCATACCGCACACCAGACAACCCCACGACTTTTTCCAACACCATCGCAGCCGGATTCGCCGGATCAGATTTCCGCGTATACCCCGCATGCGACCGCAGATACTCCAACCCCCGCGCCACCGCATTCTCGTGCGCAGCATCCACTGCCGCACGCACCGATTCATCCTCAGAAAGACCCCACAAAACAGAGGCCGACTTCGGCGCACAAAACGTTAAATCGTAGCCCGGAACACCACGAGATCCTGGCGCACGCCCCAGAGATTCACCACTAGGAGCTACCGCGTTATTGAACCAATTGCGTACCGCATCCCCCTCGACAGTTTCACCCACCACGACACCGCACGCCGCCTCAATCTCGCGAACATCCTCTGCAGTGTCCCCCACCATCCACGCCCGTGCAGGCTGACGACCATCCTCCGAGTAATACGCATCCATCCCCGCAGATTCGTCCACCGTGGACTCGTAATACGCCACAGAATCAGCATGCAACTTCGACAACGTCAACAACGCCCCTGCACACCTCCTCCGACACCCAGCCACCTCGACCACAGCACTGATTGACAGTTTACTGCAAATGTACCTTTGCCTGCTGTGTCTTTAGCTGCTACGGCGTCCTACGTTAGATGGCGGGGCAAAGTAGTGGCCAAAGGGCTCGACTTTTTGAATCTTTTGGCCGGCGAGAGAAGTCTTAGAGCGACAGTTAATGCCCGAGACTCATGAGCTGAATAACCGCAGAAACCTTCAACTAATCGAGCAATTCGTGCCGCAATAATCTACTGCTCGCTGTCAACATTTAAAAGCTCGGCGACAGCAACGTCGAGCTTTTCCTGGAGACCAGCTTCATCTAGTTTTGCACGCACAGCACCACGTACCGTTTGGAACCTGAGCCCCTCATCAGGGACAGCAGAAGCAAGTCGTTCACACTCCACACATAGATCGACGAGCTCTTGGTGTAGAGACTCTGAAGGATCGAACTCTGGAATAGCCAATCGCCACGGATAAGTATCGAAATGTCGACCACCAAACAAACCAATAGCTTGATAATGCTGGACCATCTCAGTAGTCAATGGAGCGTTCAAAATAGCAGTTAGATACCGAGCCTCTGCCCGATTCTTGACGGGCAACCAGTACAAAGAATGCTCAGCGATGGCCTTCAGCGAGTCAGAATACGCAGCAGCGAGAGCCGTACCCGAAGCCGTGTAGAAAACGCGCAAGCGTGAACCGCCCAGTTGCTTCGTGAGTTTCGATTGATAGTCAAGGTTTTGATTGAAAGAGAGTCTCGACTGCTTTGTCTTGTTCTGCTCCCAGATCTCTGACGCTTTTTTCCACCATCGAGCCAGACCTGGACCGCCCTGTTCGGAAATCTCAGATTCAGACAGAACGGTTTCCTTGTCAATGGGCAACACAGCTTTCCATGGCTTAAGGAATTTAAACGGAACAATCGTAGACCCTAGGTGCACGTCATAGATATAACGTTTCTCAACAACCTCGGACAGGCCCGGGATGTCTCTCCAGGGCTTCTTTTCGAGCGAAGTGCGCAACGATGTAACGCTGATATTCCCTCGGCTCTGACCGAGTTTTCCTGATGCCTCTTTCTCCTCCACGAACAAGAGGAACCGAGGGAAAATCGTAGCCCCATTGAAAACAATCTTCCGGTAGGGGGAGAGGTCCTCTTTTTGGTCGATGGACAACGTGATGAGATCACGTTCAGTAAAAGTCAGAGCTTTTTTGGTCTCTTCCCATCCAGACTTATCGCGTTTGCCGTCGACGACTCGTTTGACTTTTGGGAATCCATGGCTAGGTGTGACCGTGGGGGATCCGATGTGCTTTATTCCGAACGTAACGGCACAAGGAACAGGGAACAGATCATTTTTCGGGCGCACGTTGGCGAGATCCCATACTTCAGTGAATTCACCGAAAAGAGTCTCGCTACCCCAATTGCCTTTACGTAAGCCTTCGTACTGGCTACGACTCAGCACAGCTAGTGGTGTGACAAAACCAAAGCGTCCATCGACCTTGAGGTACTTCTCAACCGCACGCACGATGAATAGCCCCACAAGGTCTTGGTGAGTAGCAACTTTGGCACCATGCCAGAGATTGCGAGCTTCAGAGAAGCGCTTGAACTGTTGCTGCATGTCTTCGGTCATATACCGGTAGGCAACCCACGGCGGATTTCCTACGAGAACATCCATGCGGCGATTTTTCATAGACAGCCACAAAGGGGGTGCTGTTGCAAAGTTGGGGATGGCACGTGAGGATCAGGTCTCATGAGCATCTTCTCCGGTCGCCACTTTCCTCAAGACGTGATTCTGTGGGCGGTGCGGTGGTACTGCCGGTATGGGGTGTCCTA
>NZ_JADKMY010000006.1 GCF_015351405.1 Corynebacterium suicordis DSM 45110
CCCGAACGCGGATGCGGTGATCGTGGCGAAGGCCTTCGCCGGCGCCTGAGGGGCCAGGACTACAGGGGCGGGGATTCCTGTTTCGATCAGCTCCCGGGCACTGCCCGCACCACTTTGCAACAGCACCAAACAAAGTCGATTATCCTCACTACTTTCGATGATGAAGAGTATGTTCTCGGCGGTTTGGCTGCCGGGGCGAGTGGATTCATTTTGAAGGATGCTGAGCCAGAGGTGTTGTTGGAATCAATCAGAACGGTCTTTCGTGGCGACGCAGTAATTTCTCCACGGGCTACCAATCGGATTATCCACAGGTTGCAAGAACCGCAAATAACCAAAGTTTCGGCCACTGATCAGCAACGATTGTCTGATCTAACAAGCCGTGAACATGAGATTCTGGTGGCTATCGCAAAAGGATGGACGAACGCGGAGATTTGCGAGCGCTTCTTCATCTCTATGCCCACGGTGAAAACGCATGTAGGCCGCGTGATGGCAAAAACCAATTCTCGAGATCGAGTACATATCGCGCTGCTGGCATATCGTGCCGGTTTGGTTTCTAGAGAAGACCTGCTTGAGTCCTAGCGACATCATGCCTGGGTATGACGAAAAGATCCTCCTGGGAGTCGATGTTTTAGCAGCTCAGAAACGACAAGATGGTCTTCATGACCACAATCATTGAGACAAGAAATCTCACCAAGAAGTATGGTTCGACTAGTGTCGTCGACAAGCTAAATTTGGCAGTATCCGAAGGCAGCGTTCATGGCTTGTTGGGGCCAAATGGATCTGGCAAATCCACCACCATGAAAATGATGCTCGGGCTGCTCAAGCCAACCGATGGCGAAATTTACATGCTGGGGCGGCCAATGAACCGCGAGACTCGTAGCCGTGTGCTAGCGCATGTTGGTTCGCTAATCGAGCAACCGTCGGCATATTTGCATCTCACAGGTGCCGAAAACTTAGGGATAGCAGCGCGTCTGCTGCGCGCTGAGCCGGCAAATGTGCAGCGTGCGATCCACCTTGTGCGCTTGGAAAAGCACATGGACAAGCTGGTCAAAGACTATTCGCTAGGCATGAAGCAGCGACTCGGTATCGCGTTGGCGTTGCTCCGCGACCCTAAGATTCTCATCTTGGATGAGCCAACGAATGGTCTGGATCCGGCGGGCATCGAGGAAATCCGAGAGCTCATCGTCAGCCTTGCTCGCGACGAAGGCCGCACGGTACTGGTGTCGAGTCATCTACTCTCCGAGATCGAAAAGATGGCGACAGAATTAAGCATCATCCACCAGGGTCAGCTCCTATTCCAAGGGACGCAGCGGGAGCTATTCGAAACCAAGCTGCCTGATGTCTTTGTGGAGACCCCTTCTCCGGCACGGGCAGCTGAGGCGTTGCGGGCTCTAGACCCCGCAACAGTTTCGGGTGGGCTGCGGCTCGGAAACCTGAGTGAGCAGGACGTTTCGGAAATGTGCGTGCGTCTCGTTGAGCAAGGAATTCCGATCACTCAGGTAGTCCGACAGCATCGTAGCTTGGAAGAAATCTTCATCGGGCTCACTGGTCGAGGAGGCTTGCAATGATAGAAAACCTTGCCATCGAAGTCGCTAAACTTCGACGCTCTCACGTGGGGCTTTTTGGAATCGGGTTGACGGTGGGCATTGTGTTGTTCACCAGCATGGGGCTTTTTAAAACAGGGAAAATCGATTCTTTTGTCGTGAACCCAGATGAACAATGGGCGACGTACTTGATCGGCTATTTGTTGGTGCTGTCGCTGCTTGCTCCTATTCAACTCGCGCTGCTTGCTAGCCGTGCTGTAGATCCCGAGCACTTGGCCGGCGGCTGGCGTCTCAATGCCGCTGCAGGTACCTGGCCCGGCATGTTGCTCCGTCGAAAGTTTGTGATCTTCTTGTTCATTTTGGTCTTACTGCGCGTCGTGGAATTGGGCGTGATTTTGGGTGCGCCATTCACATTGGGGGCTCCCGGGCCTTCAGCTGAAGTTTGGGGAGTTTGGGTATGTACCGCGGCTGGTGCCTTGGGCACAAGTGCAGCGATGTTGGCAATATTCATGTGGATTGCTGCCCGATTCGAATCTCAATTGGTAGTGCTTGGTGTGGGCGTTCTCGGTGGGCTGTTAGGTATCTGGGGAATGCTCTCGCCGAAGTGGTTAAGCATGATCAATCCGTTTGGCTATTTCGCAGTGATTACCCCGTACACCTTCACGGACGCTGGTGTCATCCCAGTTCAACAAGCATGGGTTCCATGGGGATTATTCGTGGTGATTGCTGCGGCCAGTTTTGTCTTTTTGACCCATCGACTTAATTCAAGGGAGTACTAGCAATGCTGCTTCGAAACGAACTCCTTAAGTTCCGACGCTCCCACATTTGGACGGTGTTAGTACTCATCCCGTTAATTTCAGTCGGTTATGGAGCTGGAAACTACTCGGCAAATAAGGAAATGCTCACTGCGGGCTGGTCTAGCTATCTTTCTCAGGTCGTGCTGTTTTATGGATTGTTTTTCATGACTATCGGTATCGCGATCCTTGGTTCTGCTGCGTGGCGTCTCGAACACCGCGGATTCAACTGGAATCAGTTGATGACAATGCCACGGGGAGTTGGGGGAATAATCGCCGCAAAGATCGGCGCTTTGGTGGTGTTGGTTTCGCTCATGCAACTCATGCTCCTGCTATTTGGCATCATTGCCGGCATGGTACTTCGCGTACCTGGGCCTTTGCCATGGGTAAATATTGCGGGAATCGTATTGGCGATACTACCGGGAGCTGCAGTGGCATCCTGGCAATCTTTCTTCTCGATGATTATCCGCAATTTCGCGGCACCAGTTGCCATAGCACTAGGCGGCACAATCCTTACTTTTGGAGTGGTGAGCGCCGGCTTTGAAAAGCTTATGTGGGTCCTTCCGTCTGCACTCATAACCAATACGATTTCCCTTGGTAGCACTGCAGTTTCTACGGCGGGAGATCTAAACCTTTCTACTTTGACTGCACTCGTGGTCTCGTCAGTGGCTTTTACTGTCTTGGGCTGGGGACTGTCGGTGATGTGGTTGCAGAGGGTTGATATTCGGTCGTAGTTATTCAACACCAGAACATCTACCCTGGAGTCAATGTCTAAGATTTGGTCTCCGACCGAGAAGTGGCGACACCGCCACAAGCAAAATCGCCTCTACCGTGAGCGGCTCATGAACCGCAAGGACCGGAGATCACAAACTCGAAAGAGGATGAAGACTGGGTCGTCACGGCTCTCCGCCTGAAGTTTGCAACAGCACCGGTGTGGGCCTCCTTTACCGCTGGGGAACACTGAGCAAGGCTTCGCGAAGCGGAGTCGCGGTAGCCCCTCACTACAGCCCGACCGCTCAGGTTGCCAGACCTGCGGTACGTTGCAATGAGGTACACCCCAGACGAACACTTTGTGAATGACAAGACTTGCTGTTCGCTAGGGTTGGTTCCATGACTAATGGAACAGAACCGTCACTACCTCTAGAGATCACTGAACAGTTAGGTGCGATCTCGGGGCAGAAGGTGGGCTATGCCCGGGTGAGTTCGAAAGATCAGAATCTTGAGCGTCAGATTGAGCAACTCAAGGCGGAGAAGGTCTTTACTTACTACACCGATAAGGCCAGCGGTGGATCGCGTGAGCGTCCTGGTCTTGATGAGGCGATGCGGTATGTCCGCGCGGGGGATCAGCTTGTCGTCACGTCGATGGATCGGTGCGCGCGCTCCCTAACGGATTTGTATGCCATTGTTGACGAGCTAGTTGGCAAAGGGGTGTCGGTGAAGTTCCTCAAGGAGGGGCAGGTTTATTCGAAGGACTCCACCCCGATCGCCAAGCTGATGCTGGGGCTGCTCGGTTCGGTGGCTGAGTTTGAGCGCTCCATTATTCGGGAGCGCCAAGCAGAGGGAATCGCCCGTGCAAAGGAACGTGGTGTGTACAAGGGGCGAGCTCGCGCGCTCACTGATGAGCAGGTCTCTCAGGCCCGTGCGTGGGTGGACGCTGGCGTGCCGAAAGCGGAGGTTGCTCGGCGTCTTGGGGTGGGGCGCACTACGTTGTATGAGTACATTAAAGCCGGGCATTCAACAAAGGCATGATGAGATTGAGGTTCTCTTCTATAAGAGCGGGTCAGAATTGAAGTGCAGCTAGTCAGGATTTGGCCTCGTTCAAGTACCGGTAGACCGACGTACGGTGCAGCCCGAAGAACCGGCCGAGCTCCGCGGTCGACACGCGTCCATGCCCGATCTTCACCCCGCCAGTGTTGCATATACCCCTAATTTGCGCTCGCTCTTTGCGCTACACGTAGATGCAACGGCGGCACGCAGGGGCGGTACGGTCTCCGAGACGCATTGCCGGAGTCGCGTTAGGGGATCGTCAAATGCGACACCCACTAAACGTCGATGGATTCTGAACCCGATACGATTCTGTTCGTGGCGTTAGACAAGTTCCCCGACCCGATGGCCGAGTCCATCGGTCAGTTTCAAGTCGTTGACTCGGGTGGCGAGTTTCACAGCCCTCAGCGGACCGGCGTACTGCGGTTTAGTGGGAACCGCGCCAGCCTTGAGGTGAGCCCCGGATTTACTCCGTCGGTGAAGTGGACTAAACAGCCAAACGGAGGCTGGGCCGGGAGCCCTAACGACTCGGAGCCGGCACGCTTCTCAGTTCTAGGTTCGCTGGCGGTGAACCCGAGTGCGGTGACCCTTTGGGGTGTGCGCACGACCCGCCGGCGCTCCTTGGGCTTCGCGATGCCTGACGAGGAGGCTCTGGGCAACCATGAGATGCGAACAGATTGGTGTCTTGTCGGCGACCACATCCTCGACGAAGCTCAGCGGTTCAGTGAGATCCAGGCGGAGGTCACGAACCTCCACGACTGGGCCGGGATTCGGACGACGAAGCACATCATTCCCGCGAAGGGGCGCGGCCCGCGCGAATTTTCTGTTGAGCTCCCCGACGCGCCGCAAGCATCCCTAATCAGACCGTCGGGGCAGGTCCGCTTGGAACCGTCGGCGACGATCTCGCCACCGGCCTTCGACGGCTTTAAAGTCACGACGAACACCGCCGCGGTGTTCAATATTGACGGCGGTCTGGTCCTAACCGACGCCCTTTCTCAGGTCGCGACACCGATCGCGAGTTTGATGACGCTGCTGTCTGGAGCTGAAAGCTCAGTACGAAGGCTTGGGTTAGCCGAGGAGGACGTTCGTGTGAACGTGCTGGGGCTTCAGGTCCATTCGGAGGCGCCAAGAAGTTCTGGTGAGCTCTTTTTGTATCGCAGCGACGTCGGTGATGAGTTCCTACCTCGCTGGTTGGACCTGGCGCCGCGGGTTTCTCCAGTCCCTCAGATCCTCGCTGCTGCGTGGAGCGGTGAGTTCGCCACCGTTGAGACCGAGGCGCTCACGCTCGCGACCGCCGCTGAAATGCTTCACCGTCGGCTTCACCCGAATGCGAAGCGCTTCGACGAGGAGCAAGTCGGGCAAGCGGTTGAAGCGCTGCGTAACTCGGAGGTTGGGGGACCGGTCAAGACGAGCTTGGAAGAAGCGTTAAGGACATGGTGGGCCGACAAGTCGTACCCCCAGCGGCTCAAAGAAATCGCTGAGCCCGTTGCCGAGGCAGTGCCGTCCGCCGTTGGGAGAATCGGCCGGTGGAAAGAGGCTGTGCGTGCCCAACGTGTTGCTGGCGCCCACGGTCTGGGTGAGGAGGAATCTGGGCATACCGCAGACATCCTTGGTGTCCATGCACTCAACCAGTCGCTGCGGTGGGTTCTGACGTTCAGGCTCCTTCTCGCGGCTGGCGTTGCGCCAGAGCAGCTTGACGCTGCAACGCAGCGCAGCGAGCGATATGAGACCGCGGTACGAAGGTGGAACGACCGGCTGCCGCGCATTTTCGGCTGATTCTTACCGGCCATGGAATCGATTCGCACACCGCAACGCGTCTGCCGTGCTCGGCGCAGCGGAAAGGCAGGGGGCGAGTTCTGGATTCCCTGCAGCTCGGAACCGACTACTTGTCATAACGTCTGGATATCGGACATGGGCTAACTTTCGGCGCAGAAAGCGTGCCGACTCTTGCTGCTGTGGCGGCGGGACCCCTGTCGGTTTGCCGAAAAAGCAGGGAGAAAAGTCGGTCACACCATTGGCAGATCAATCTGCAGTTTATCGTTGTGACGAAATGGGTAGGCTTGTTGACTATGACTGACACTCGTTTAACTACCGCGTTGGAGTGCGTGGAATGTGGGGCTGAATTGTCGTATCGCGGCACTGGTCGGCGTCCTCGCTATTGCAGCCAAACGTGCCGCAACCGAGCCTATGAGGCCCGTCGCGCAGCACGCACAGGAGCGGTGGCGACTCAGGTTGTCGAGCGCGTGGTGGAGGTAGAAGCGCGCTTGAATGTGGATGCGGTGGTGCGGTGGTTACAGGGGCATCCGCGTCGCCTCTCGGCAGTATTACGGGGCATGGAGTGGACGCGCGAGCAACAAGACGGGTTGCGCTACGGACTGGAGAACGCGGCCACGGATCAGGTGGTGATCTCCCGGCAGGAGCGTGAGCGCCTGTCCCGGATGCCCGCGGTGGATCCACTGAAAAGATTGGAACTTGCTCGCTTACAGCACCGCGTGGAGTCATTGACTCGCGCTAATGAGAGTCTGACCCGTCAGCTCCAGGAGGCGACGACCCCAGCGACGGTTTCCCCGTTATCCGCCGTGAGTGGCTCGCCACGGGCGGCGGTCGGGGCTGACTATAAGGTCGTGTCGATGAACGGGAAAGACTTCCGTGTGCCCGCCGACTGGACCCGTCAACAAGCCCGCCAGTGGTGCCGGGAACACCCCGAGCAGGGCGTGGTCTCAGGCCGGTAGCGACCCCGTTGTTTCGTACCAACGAAACACATCGGGTAATGATGCAAGAGGTGTGTGGCTTCTGGGCGCGTTAGTGCAGTCGTGCCACGGCGGGGATTTTCGGGGTAGTCGGAACGCACAAGGGTGCGACGTCGTGAGTCGGGATTGTGCGTGCATGTGACAGGTCACGGGCGAGCATCACCGTAGTGTTGAGCGTGTGACTTCTTCTTTTGCTGTAGTCGCCCTGGATCGGGGCGACATCCGGAAAAACCTCACCACCATGGTGTCCCACTGGCGGCCACGCATTGATGAATGGAAATCCACGGATAAACGCCACACTGAGAAGTCCCACGCTCAACAGTTCTGGTCGGATCTTCTCCGGTGTTTCGGCGTGATCCCTGAGCGCATCGACTTGTTTGAACGCGACGCCGCGCGCGCCTCGACGGGCAATACGGGCTACATCGACTTGTTCTGGTCGGGTGTCGTACTCGGTGAGGCGAAATCGCTGGGGCGCGATCTTGACGCCGCGTTTTCTCAAGCCTTGGATTATCTTGCGGGCGGTTCGATTGAACAGCATGAGTGGCCGAATTTGAGCGCTCCATCATTAAGGAGCGTCAGGCCGAGGGGAACGTCCGCGCCACAGCGCGCGGGGTCGACAAGGGACGGGCGAAAGTGCTTACTGGAGCCCAGGTGGCCCAGGCTCGTCAGTAGGTGGCCGATGGAATACCGAAGGCTGAGGTGGCCCGTCGGCTCGGGATCGGATGCACCACGCTCTACAAATATCTCGGAGGGGACAGTGAGGTGGCTGTAAAGGGAGAATCCAGCGAGTCACCGGCTCTCCCTGCCTCTACGCCCGCTCCTGTTCTTAAAGGGCCCTGCAGGGTCACCAGTATTCGGGCTCCGACTTTATGGGGGACCCGTTGAACATGTGTTCCTCGCAGTACGCCTGATTGTCTTCCCAGTCGATTACGAGATATCCGCTTCCCCTTCTGAGGCCGCTCGAGAAGTTTTTTTACGCTCCGTTCGGCGAAAAAATTGTCGAAGGCTTAGGAGTCGGGGAAGTCTACGGGGTCAAACCGATTGGTCATTCCAAGGTCTTTTCCTTATGGGGATGGGGTGGCGCTGCCTCTAGTGACCCACACGTCAGCCTCCCAATCGAGGGGGCAGGAGTATTTTCCTTTGGCTTTCACCATTTCCCTCAGGTTCTCCTGATAGGCGATGTACTTCTCTGGGCCGAGTGTTGACCAGGCTGTTAGGCGTTTGATCCCTTCTCTGGAGGCTTCGTTGTAGACGTATAGGTCCAGGGGCACGTGCAGGTAGGGGTAAACCCTCTGCGCATCGGGGTGGTCCAACACGGCCAGGTATTTCAATGTCATGTTCAGCCACTTCTGGGCCTGGCCGTAGTGGAATTTGAAACCAGTCCGGGTGGGATGGATGCGCTGTTCGAACTCCGCGACGGTTTTCTCGCACCATTGCTTGTGTGCCCGATCGAATTCCTCCTGCGAGTCGATGGTGGCGAGATCGTCGACGAACGTCGTGATTGACTCGTGGGTCTTCTGTTTGAGGATGTCGCGGTCGGGGTGGGTACCTATGCCTCGCAGCGTGCGCTGCAGATCCGCGTAGGCCCTCCGGGAGGCGCCAAGGATGGCTTGTTCACTGGTGACGTCGGCGGTTGCGACTTTTGTGCCGAAGTAGAAGGCGATGAGGTTTCGACGTTGTGTGGTTGTGTCCATGGGGGAAGTATTCCTGAAATGGGGCGCAGGCCAGGGGTGCATGATCGAGGGTAAATATGCGCACGCTTTGGATGGCACAAGTAGGCAAAGCAAGTTCTAAGGCAATCCATGCCGATACGCTAAGAATATGCACTTTGATTCAGATCTGATCCAGCGCTTAACCCAGCAAGATTCCGCAGGGAGGACAGAAGCCGATATTCAGTCGGACATTAAGATGTTGCTGCTCTCTGCGCCGAACCTAATCCCTTCTGGAGAGCAGGCAAGTACGGTTCTCAAGCTGGAGGATCAGTTGGCAGATGGCTCCAAGCGCAGGATTGATATTGCCTTGGGCGCAACCGTTATCGAGGTAAAAAGACGCCTGATTACACAGGCAGAGGCGAACGAGTACATAGTGCAACTGCAGGGTTATGTCGAGACTCGCATGATGCAGACTGGTTCGCGGTACAACGGCATTCTTTCGGATGGGCGAAATTGGTGGCTGTTCGAGCAAGATCCTAAGACTGGGGAATTTCCTCGTCTCTCGACTTTTGAGCTAACTAATTCGGCTAAGGTTGATGAGCTCGTGGGTTGGCTACAAGCTGTGCTGGCTATGCCCGCTGGCGTGGCTCCTTCTCCTAATGCAATTGAGGACATTCTGGGAGCAACTTCACCTGGTTATACTCAAGACCGCGCGTTCTTGAGTAGTCTCTATCATTCGGTAGAAGACGATCCCACCACGAGACTCAAACGTGAGTTGTGGGCGCGCTTGCTGCGGTCCGCACTAGGTACGGGCTTCGAGGATCAAGAAAAGTTATTCCTTGATCACACAATGCTGTCCATTGAAGCAGCCGCCATTGGTCATGCCGTGATGGGTATTGAACCTGCAGAATTGTTGAAAAATCCACGAGTCATGCTCACAGGTAACTTTTTTCGCGATGCTGGTATCTACAACGCTGTAGAAGCAGATTTCTTCGACTGGGTTCTCTCTGTGTCGGATGGAGAGAAATTTGTCCGACAGATCATCCGCCGCATCACTATGTTTGACTGGTCAAAAACCCAGCATGATGTGTTGAAAGTCCTCTACGAATCAATTATCAGCGCAGAGGCCCGTAAGGGAGCAGGAGAGTATTACACGCCTGACTGGCTGGCCGAAGGCATTGTAGAAAAGACACTAACGAAGCCATTAGAACAGCGGGCGCTTGATCCTGCTTGTGGTTCCGGCACTTTTATCTATCACTTGGTTCGCCGCATCATTAAGGCTGCAGAGCAAGCCGAATGGGATAACCAAACGATCCTGAACCACATTCAAGAACACGTATTTGGTCTGGATATTCACCCTGTCTCTGTGTCCCTGGCACGTATTACTTATCTGTTGGCACTAGGTTCACGCTTGGCAGAAGATCGTGAGGATGTATGGGTGCCTATCCATTTGGGTGATTCTATCCAGTGGTATCAATCGGCGAATCATGATGAAAGTCAGATCACGATCAACACAGACGGCGTCGACCTCACGACGCCAACGACCGCCGACGATGCACTGTTTCATATCGGACACATTCTTGCCTTCCCCTTGTCAAGCATTGAAGATCCTGGCACTTTTGATCGCCTGGTCTCCGACATGACCGCAAAAGCAAAGACCTACACTGACCGTTCCGAGCAAGAGAAGAAACCTAGCGTTGATTCCATCTTGTCGAACTATGGCATTACCAGTGACCCAGATCGGGATACCTTGCGTGAGACGTTTAATCTGCTGTGCAGCCTCAATGCTCAAGGGAGAGACTCGATCTGGGGATACTACGTACGTAACCAGGTGCGCCCTTTGTGGTGCTGTTGCAAAGTGGTGCGGGCAGTGCCCGGGAGCTGATCGAAACAGGAATCCCCGCCCCTGTAGTCCTGGCCCCTCAGGCGCCGGCGAAGGCCTTCGCCACGATCACCGCATCCGCGTTCGGG
>NZ_JADKMY010000007.1 GCF_015351405.1 Corynebacterium suicordis DSM 45110
TAGGACACCCCATACCGGCAGTACCACCGCACCGCCCACAGAATCACGTCTTGAGGAAAGTGGCGACCGGAGAAGATGCTCATGAGACCTGATCCTCACGTGCCATCCCCAACTTTGCAACAGCACCGGGCTGAAGGTGCTCACCGGGCAGGGTGCGGCGATTGACACCACCTCGGCTCAGGGCAAGTTGGTCTTCGGGATCTTCGCCGCCCTGGCCGAGTTTGAGCGCGAGTTGATCTCCGAGCGGACGAAAGCCGGCCTGGAATCGGCCCGGGCCCGCGGACGCAAAGGGGGGCGGCCGTTCAAGATGACCCCGGCGAAGGTGCGCCTGGCGATGGCGTCGATGGGGCAACCCGAAACTAGCGTCGCGGCCCTGTGTCAGGAGCTCGGTATCACCCGGCAGACCCTCTACCGGCATGTGTCCCCGACGGGGGAGCTACGAGAAGACGGGCGGAAGCTGTTGGCGGGAAGCTGACCGCCGGGGGAGGAGCATGGGTGAGCCAGGGTGTTTCTGGGGGCGTCTCGAGGTGTCTTATATATAGAGGTATAGGGGAGAAAAATTGAGGGGGAGAATCCGGTCCCATCGACTTCCCCATCACTGCAGTCGCCAAAAGAGTCTGTGAGTCACATCCCAGGATGATCTCATGGCAGGAAAAGTCGGCCCGGGAAAATACCCCTGATCCTCATCGTGCCAGAGAAGGGCCGCGCATCTCGCGAGTGCGGCAGTATCCCTAAAAGTTACCCCCCGAGACTATAAGTTCGTGTAACTTAACTTTTATGAAACTCAGGGGCGTCTGGGGCGACTCGGACCAAGCGGTGCAAAGAGTACCGGGTGGGCGACGGGTGAGCCGGCAGTCTCTGCCTTGGCTGCTAGGCCCGGCCTTCGTGGCTGCGGTGGCCTATGTGGATCCGGGCAACGTCGCGGCGAACATCACCGCCGGGGCGCAGTACGGGTACCTGCTGGTGTGGGTGCTGGTGGTCGCCAATGTCATGGCGATGCTCGTGCAGTACCTCTCGGCCAAGCTTGGGTTGGTCACCGGTCATTCCCTGCCGGAGTTGCTGGGGAAACGGCTGCCCCGGGGACGGCGTTTGATGTTCTGGGCGCAGGCGGAGACAGTGGCCGCGGCCACGGACCTGGCCGAGGTGATCGGCGGGGCGATCGCCCTCCACATTCTCTTCGGCCTCCCCTTGTTGATGGGGGGCCTGCTCATCGGACTGGTATCGATGCTGCTGCTGGCCATCCAATCCAGGCACGGTCAGCGCCCCTTCGAGTTCGTCATCGTAGGTCTGCTGGTAATCATCACCGCCGGCTTCCTCACGGGTATGTTCATCGGCACTGTCTCCTGGGGCGAGGCCTTGGCGGGGGTTATCCCGCGCTTTGAGGGGACCCCGACGGTGGTGCTGGCCGCGAGCATGCTCGGGGCCACGGTGATGCCCCATGCCATCTACGCCCACTCCTCCCTCGCCCGAGACCGCCACGGTGACACCATCGCGCCCGAGGCATTGCCGCGTCTGCTCCGTATCACCCGGTGGGACGTTCTCCTGTCGCTGCTGGTGGCCGGGTCAGTCAATATCGCGATGCTGTTGTTGGCTGCCGGAAACTTGAACGGCATTCCCGGTACCGACAGCATCGAAGGGGCCCACGCGGCGATCACCGCCACACTGGGCCCGGCAGTGGGGGTGGCCTTCGGTGTCGGGCTGCTGGCTTCCGGGCTGGCGTCCACCTCGGTGGGTTGCTACGCCGGATCCACGATCATGGGCGGATTGCTGCACCGGCAGATCCCGCAGGTGGTGCGGCGAGCGGTCACCCTGGTCCCGGCCTTGGCCGTGATCGCCATCGGTGTGGAGCCGACATGGGCGCTAGTGCTCTCCCAGGTGGTCCTGAGTTTGGGCATCCCCTTCGCCCTGATCCCGCTGGTGGTGTTGAACAGTGATCGAACCCTCATGGGTGGCTTCGCTATTCGGGTTCCGCTGCGGGTGGCGTCCTGGGTGGTGGTCGCGTTGATTGTGTCGTTGAATCTCGCCCTCATCGGACTGCTGGCCAGCGGCCGGGGATGACCGGCTGTGGTCTCCGGTAGCGTGAGCCCATGGACCTGAGTGAGATCACGCCGGTAGCCCAGGACTACCTCAAGGTGATCTGGGCGGCCACCGAGTGGGGAGGCCCGCCCATCACCGTCACGGCCTTGGCGGCACGGATGGGCACGACCACGCCCAACGTCTCAGACACGGTCAGACGGCTGGCAGCCCAGGGACTCGTGGAGTACCAGCCCTACAAACCTGTCATGCTCACCGAGCGGGGCGAGCAGTACGCCATCGCGATGGTACGCAGGCATCGACTGCTCGAGACCTTCCTCGTCACCACCCTGGGCTACCCGTGGGAGGAGGTCCACGACGAGGCCGAACGGCTCGAACATGCCGTCTCAGAAACCATGATCGAGCGTATCGACGCTCTCCTCGGGAACCCCGCCACCGATCCCCATGGTGACCCCATCCCTACTGCCACCGGGTATGTCTCCCGTCCCATCGATGCCATCCGGCTCACCCGCGTTGTTCCGGGTGACTACGAAATCATCCGCATCTCTGATGCTGACTCAGGGCAGTTGGCCGGCTTTAGGAGGCGGGAAATAGTTCCGGGCGCACTAGTCAACGTCGCTGGTGGGGATCCTCGCCAGGACAGGATTGTCCTCAAAGGCGCTGATGGGAAAGAGGTCATCCTCACCACGGAGCAAGCCAATGCCATTTGGGTAGCGCTCTCCCCCGGCATCGGGGGCGGCACTTCCTTGTAGCTGGTAGGGGGGGGATATCGGCCGCACCACTCTTTGCATCTAGCGTGATTGTTTTCTGAAGTCCTGCGCCCAAGGCGCCCGTTTGCGATGCGTGACGTTCGGAGCTGATGCACATATTTCCTGGCCCATCCTCCGGGGGCGGGCAAGGATTGTTCAGTGCCTGATGTACAGTTAAGTGCATGCTGACTATTGCTTCCTGTCTCGATGTGATGAACCGGTTAGGCCGTGCCATGGCCGATCCCACCCGGTCCCGGATCCTGTTGTCCCTGCTGGAGGCGCCCGGCTATCCCGCGCAACTGGCCCGGGAGCTGGAACTGACGCGCCCGAATGTGTCGAACCATCTCGCCTGCCTACGCGACTGCGGCATCATCGTTGCCGAACCGGAGGGCCGGCAGAATCGCTACGAAATCCTCGACGCCCACCTCGCCCAGGCGCTCAACGCGTTGCTGGACGTCACGCTCGCGGTGGATGAGCACGCTCCCTGTCTCGACTCGGGCTGTGACGTGCCCGGTTGTGTCACCGGGCAGGAGGGCATGTGATGGTCTCCGGCTTGCTGTCGGCGATTGGCCTGTTCCTCGCCACGAACATTGACGACATCATCGTGCTTTCGCTGTTCTTCGCCCGCGGTGCGGGACAAAAGGGGACCACAGCCCGGATCTTGGTCGGCCAGTACCTCGGATTCGTCGGCATCCTCGGCGCCGCCGTCCTGGTGACCCTGGGGGCGGAAGCCTTCCTGCCCGAGCAGGCCATCCCATACTTCGGGCTCATTCCCCTGCTCCTCGGCTTATGGGCGGCCTGGCAGGCCTGGCGGAGCGATGATGACGACGATGACGCCGGGAAGGTCGCCGGGAAGAAGGTGGGTATCCTGACCGTCGCCGGGGTGACGTTTGCCAACGGCGGCGACAATATCGGCGTCTACGTCCCCGTCTTCCTTAATGTGGGAACCGCCACGGTCATCACCTACTGCGTCGTCTTCCTCGTCCTGGTGGCAGTTTTGGTCCTGCTGGCAAAATTCGTTGCCACCCGTCCGCCCATCGCCGAGGTCCTCGAACGCTGGGAACATGTATTGTTCCCCATCGTTTTGATCGGCCTGGGCATTTTCATCCTCGTCGGCGGCGGTGCTTTCGGTCTCTAGGGGATCGATCATGAATTTATGCAGCATGGTCAATTCTTGGTATCGAAGGCCGCGAATCGTCACGCCACCCCTCCCATTGCCGATGGTCATTGCCTGGGGCAAGCGCGCGGTGTGATGATGGGATCGAAGGGCAGGTGGGATTGTCGGCCCCTCGGAAGTAGGCGACGATGATCGACCGTGTTGAGATAACAGAGGGATACTGGCGAGCCTGTGTCGAACTGGAGGACGTCCTCGCGCGGGCTGGGGATGCCGAGCTGCGCAGCCGTAGCGTGGGGACCCGGTGGACGAATGAGGAACTGCTGTTTCACATGGTCTTCGGCTATATGGTGGTCCGCCGACTGCTACCTCTGGTCAAGTTCTTCGGCCATCTGCCGCCCTTGCTGAGCGAGGTGTTCGCGCGTCTGCTCAATGCCAGCACCCGCCCTTTCGACGGGGTCAACTACTGGGGATCTCGGGCTGCGGCCCGGGTCTACCATCGCCGCCGCATGGCGAGAAAACTCCGGCGGCTCACCGCGGACTTGGCCACCAGTCTGGAGAAGGAATCCGAGCACTCCCTGGCACGTGAGATGGCGTTTCCGACCCGGTGGGATCCGTTCTTTGCCCCGGTGATGACGGTGGCGGACGTCTACGCCTATCCGACTTGGCACTTTGATTTCCACGCCCGGCAACTGAGTCTGCCCTTCGAGCGGGGAAACGCGGAGGAATAGGACATCCTCGCTCCAAGGACCCTCACCGGCGGTGACCGGTCGGGGACTGTGAGCCGCCCAGAAATATAATGATAAGCAGGTCAAAAAGGGCGGACAAGCCGTCGCCGTGGGGTCCCACTCTGGCAGTGAGTGATCAACAGACCTCTTCGTGATGGACGTGGCCGTCCTGCTCGATCTGGATAGTCGAGTGCTCAATGCCGAAGTCTTGCAACCGAGTTTGAGCGGCGGCCAGAATCCCTCCGTCGGAGACGTTCATATCGTCGACGACCAGGTGGCAGGTGGCAAGCGGTTTCGTGCCGTCGGTGCTCCAGATGTGCAGGTCGTGCACGGCCGTGACCCCGGGCAGGCCGACCAGGGCGGCTTCCACCTCGCGGGTATCGACACCCCGGGGGGTGTGGTTCATCAGGACCGAGAGGGACTCGGCCAGCAGGCGCAGTGCTCGCGGCAGCACCAGGGCGGCAATGAACAGGGAGGCGATGGTGTCGGCAGCTAACCAACCGGTGAAGTGGATGATCAGGCCGGCGATGATCACGGCAACCGAGCCGACCAGGTCGGAGAGCACATGCAGGTACGCCCCGCGCATATTGAGGCTCTCATGCTGACGGCGCATGAGAATCAGGGCGGAGATCAAGTTAGCGAGCAAACCGACCACCGCCACGACGAGCATCATGCCCGTGTCGATCGATTCGTGGCCGCCGATCCGGCCAACCGCGCGGATGACGATCCAGACCGAGACCGCGGAGACCACCGCGGCATTGACCAGTGCGGCGAGCACCTCGACGCGGCGGTAACCGTAGGTGGCCCGGGGGGTGGCGGCACGACGGCCGATGAGGAGGGCCACCAGGGCAATAAGCAGCCCCGTGGAATCTGAGAGCATATGCATCGCATCGGACAGCAAGGCCAACGAACCGGAAAAGAGGCCGCCGATCACCTGCGCCAGAAAGATGGTGGCGGTCAGGGCGAAGGTGACCGCCAGGGCGGTGAGGGATCCGTTCGAGGCATTACGGTGGCCGGGGGCAGGGGCATGATCGTGCGCGCTCATGCCTACAGCCTAGCCGGGAAAAACTCGTATTGAAAGCTTATTGAAAATGCTTGATGGATTTGGCCCCGTGCCGTCGTGAAAGGGTGCCAGTGGGCCGAAAGGCGCTGGGCAGAAGGCTGCGGTTAGAACCGCTCGCGCTGGGGATCGGTGAATTTCCGGGAGTGGTTCGGCTGGCTGTCGCCGTAACGGTCGTGCAACAGGCGCGCACGGGCACCCGAGGATGCGGAAAGAGTGGCTTGGGCATGGGCGAGACCCTGGGTGTCATTTTCCGGGTGAGTGGTGCGGAGGGCGCCCACCGTGTCGGAATCTGTCTCTTCGTCCTGAGAGTCCCCGGTCTGCTGCGAGGATGTCGATCCGTCGGCCAGCTCGGCCTCCTCGCGGCGCACACGGCGACGTTCCTTCATCTCCGCCCAAATAAAGTACCCCAGGCCGAGCGGGGCCATGATGCCGAAGGCGGTGGTGTTGCAAACTCGGGGCGTGAGCCAAGAAGGCTCCATTTTTATCGTGCGATCAGCGTTATGCGTCTGTGTTGTCAGACCGTCTCGAAGACCCGGCTGACGATCACCGCATCCGGATTCGTCTGCCCATAGGCGAACATCGTCCCCTGGCCCTTCCGTAATGAGTGCATCGCCTCCATACCCTTGAGCGTTCGGTACGCAGACGTCCTGTTCTTAAATGCACCTTTCGGCCCCAGGATCCTTTTCAGTCGCCCGTGGTCACCTTCCAGCACGTTATTGAGGTATTTCACCTGGCGGTGCTCCACCGTAGGAGGACAGACCCCCTCCAACTTCAGCTCGGCAATCGCCTTGGCCAGGGCTGGCGCTTTGTCAGTGCTGATCACCCGCGGGTACCCGGCTGAGGCGTTTGACCGCAGGGTCTTGGCCAGGAAACGCTTCGCGGCCGCGACGTTGCGCTTCGGGGAGAGGTAAAAGTCCAAGGTCTGGCCCCCGGCGGTGATTGCCCGATAGAGGTAGCACCACTTTCCGCCGACCCGGATATAGGTCTCGTCCACCCGCCAGGACCTGGCCTGCCAGTCGGGCACCTGCCGGTGCCACCGCGTTTGCTTGTCCAGCTCGGGGGCATATTTCTGTACCCACCGGTAGATCGTTGTGTGATCAACCGGCACGCCACGCTCGGTCATCATCTCCTCGAGGTCGCGGTAGCTCACGCCGTAGCGGCAGTACCACCGCACCGCCCACAGGATGACTTCGCGAGGGAAATGACGACCCGAGAAGATACCCATGAACCTGATTATTCCACCCTCACACCATCAGCACCCTGAGTTTGCAACAGCACCGTCCTCGGGCACTGACGAGAACGTCCTGCTGTCGTCGTGGCCTCGTACAGAGGATGTCGCTTACACCGCCGCATCCAGCATTGTCATCGCGACGGGCTCGATGTCCGCGTCGGGATACGGGCTGACCACCGAGATGAACGCCC
>NZ_JADKMY010000008.1 GCF_015351405.1 Corynebacterium suicordis DSM 45110
CCCGAACGCGGATGCGGTGATCGTGGCGAAGGCCTTCGCCGGCGCCTGAGGGGCCAGGACTACAGGGGCGGGGATTCCTGTTTCGATCAGCTCCCGGGCACTGCCCGCACCACTTTGCAACAGCACCCCTCAAACGTCAGGAGACTGCATGATCGTTGCCTTCGTTCACACCAAGGGGGGCGTCGGAAAGACCACCAGTTCGGTGATGGTGGCCGCAGCCGCCGCAGCTTCCGGCGTTGCCGTGACGCTCTACGACGCAGACCCGCAGCGTTCCGCCTGCCGGTGGGCGGAGATTGCCGAGCAACGCGGCGATCCCCTGCCATTCACGATCATGCCGGCCACGGCGAAGGCGCTGTCGGAGCTCAAGGGATCTGATGGTCTGGCGGTCATCGACACGCCACCGGGGACTGCGAAGGAGATCCAGGCAGCTATCGACGTTGCGGACCTCGTCGTCGTCCCCTCCGGGGCAAGCCCGATGGACATCGACCGGGTCTGGCCGACCCTGGAAACCACCTCGCACCGGATGACTGGTGTCCTGCTGACCGGAGTGCTGATGCATACCCGGCTGTACTCAGAAGCGCGCGACCTCCTGGAGAACCAGGGGGTGCCGACGTTCTACAACGCGATACCGCAACGCGAGGACATGAAAGCACAGTTCGGGACCAATCCGGCGAAACTGCATGGCTACGACGACGTCTACAAGGAAATCACCGAGATCGAGGAGATGGAATGACCGACAAGAAGCGACCGAGCCTGAAGGACACGATGCGCAAGCCGCAGGCCACCGCAGCGCGCTCCGTTGAGGATGTCCTCGCAGAGAGTGACAGCGCCCGGCTCGACCGGCGGACGACGATCTATCTGTCCTCGACCACCTGGAAGGCGCTCAAGCTCCGTGCAGTCGAGGAGGAGACGAATGCCTCGCAGATCATCGAAGAGATGCTGAAAAAGCACCTTGAACTGTAGAAAGCGTTATAGCGTTAACGTTAAAACGTTGACATTATAACGCTATAGCGTTTCGTAGAGCGTCAGTTGGCCGATACCGTGGAGGGGATTCGGCAGGCGGGAGAGCGCCGATTCAAGAACCAGCAGCCATAGCTAGCCTGTCTGATGCGGGGACGAACGATTATGCTCCGTGGATTCAGTCACCCACGGTCAGCCTCGCTCAGGGGCTGCCAGGCCGCCGATCCGCAGGAACTCCTCACGCATCAACCGGGTGCGCCGCACGAGGTCGTCCCGGTCGGTGTCCACGGCGTCGCGGGTGAACTCCGGAAGTGTCCGGCGACGAGACTTCCACCACTGCTTTTCCGCCTCGGTATCGGCGGCGATGACGCGGTTGGAGTACGCGGCATTCAGGCTGGCGGCGACGGACTTCATGACGTCGAACTCGGCGAAGTGGATGTGACCCTCAGTGGGCTGCAGGAGCATAGGGATCAGTTCTCCGTTCGTGGTCGCCGGATGGGTCTTATGGTGATGGTACCGAGCGCAGCGATCGGTTACCCACCGGTTACCACGGGGAAATGAATCGGAAACCGACCTTCCGTAGCTTCATGGGTACGGGTCGAAGATGACCCGTACCCGGTCCACCCGAACTCACCCGAAAGGAGTTGGTGACTTTGTCCTTCAACCGCATCATGCCCCATCTTCTGAATTCCACGGGTCGCGGCGGTACCGGAATCGTCGGACGCACAGGATCCGACGGTCCGGCCGATCTCCGGTGACGGACAAGACCTGAAGCTTCCGGTGAAGATCCCTGGGAGCAGTGATCCTGCAGGTACTCCGCACCGCTCACGCGTTACCCCACGCACACCGCGTGCCATGTCGGCACGACGGTGCTCCAACGGAACCCGAACGGGTTCCGCCTCGTGAAAGGAGGAGGTTGAAATGACTCAATCCCCGGCCACCCCCCCGACCCTTCCCCGCGACAGTTCCACAGGAACACTCTCTGAACCATCCGCCCCGGCCGACCCCGCCGCCACCGCGACGACCGGTACCCATCCGCTACGCAAAGCGATCACCTCCAGCTTTCTCGGCAACTTCGTCGAGTGGTTCGACTACGCCCTCTACGGCTACCTCTCGGCCACTATCGCCACCGTCTTCTTCCCCGAAGACGAAGGACGCACCGCCCTGGTGAAGACCTTCGGCCTCTTCGCCCTGAGCTTCCTGATCCGCCCCGTCGGTGCCGTCGTCTGGGGCCACATCGGTGACCGCTACGGCCGTAAGACCGCACTGTCCTGGTCGATCCTGCTGATGTCCGGCGCCACCACCTGCATCGCCCTGCTGCCCGGCCACGCCACCATCGGGGTGGCCGCCCCGTTCCTGCTGCTCACCTTCCGGCTGATCCAGGGATTCTCCGCAGCCGGCGAATACGCCGGCGCGTCCACGCTGCTCACCGAACTCGCACCGGCCGGCAAGCGGGGCCTCGTCGCCGCCGTCGTCCCGGCGTCCACCGCCTCCGGTCTGCTGCTCGGCTCACTGATGGCAGCGTTGCTCACCGGCGTCCTCGATGACGCCACCATGGAGTCCTGGGGATGGCGCATCCCCTTCCTCATCGCCGCCCCGCTCGGGCTTGTCGGCCTGGTGATCCGCCGCCACCTCGACGAATCCACCGCCTTCACCGAGGCTGTCGAAAAAGCAGCCACGGCGAACGAGGAAGCCGGCCCCGGAGCGAAGCACCGACCGCTGCTGGAGGTCTTCCGCGAGCCCCGCGCCCTGCTCATCGCCTTCAGCGCCGCAGTGCTCAACGCCATCGGCTTCTACGTCATCCTCAGCTACATGCCGACCTACCTCTCCGAGGAACTCGGACAGGATGACACGGACGCCTTCATCGCCGCCTCCGTCGCCCTGTTCGCCTACATATTCTCCGTCCTGCTCACCGGCTGGATGTCCGACCGGATGGGACGCCGGAAGATCATGCTCACCGCGTCCTTCGCCTTCATCGTCGCCGCTCTCCCCGCATTCCTCCTGCTCGACGGGGCCGGACTGGCCCTCGTCATCATCATCCAGATCGCGATGGGCATGGTGCTCGCCCTCAACGACGGCGTGCTGCCGGCCTTCCTCTCCGAACAGTTCAGCACCGGAGTGCGCCTCACCGGCTTCGCCGTGACCTTCAACACCGCCAACGCTGTCTTCGGCGGTACTGCCCCGATGCTCGCCACCCTGCTCATCGGCTGGACCGGAATGACGGTCGCACCGGCGTTCTACCTGATGGCCGCCGCCCTCGTCACCTTCCTCGCCGTGCTGAAGGCCGCGGAAACCCACCGCGCCCCACTCTCCTGACATCCCCGAATTCCCGTACCGAAAGGAACACCATCATGACCGCAGTACTTCCTACCCCCTCCGTCACCGTCGACGACTTCCGCGACGAGCGCACCCGCCTTTGCTACAACGGTGAGAAGGTCGCCCTGACCTTCAGCGACACCGAGATGGAACGACGCCTCGCCGGGCTGCGTGCCCACATGGCCGCCGCCGGCCTCGACGCCGTCGTCCTCACCAGCCCCCAGTCCATCAAGTACTGGTCCGACTTCCTCTACACCCACTTCGGCCGCTTCTACGGCATGATCGTCACCGCGGACTCCACCTGCACCGTCTCCGCGGGCATCGACGCCGGGATGCCGTGGCGTCGGGGCTACGGTGACAACCTCGTCTTCACCGACTGGAACAAGGAGAACTACCAGTACGCCCTGCGCAAGGCCGTCACCGACCGGGTCGACGCCCGCCGCGTCGGTATCGAGCTCGACGGCATGTCCGTGCAGATGTACCGCCGCATCAGTGCTGAATTCGGGGCGGACGCCGGAACCGTCGAACTCGTCGACGTCTCGGATGCCGTCATGCGCCTGCGCATGATCAAATCCGCCGAGGAGATCGCCGTCATCACCGACGGCGCCCAGGTCGCGGACATCGGAGGCGAGGCCATCCGCAAGGCACTGGAGGAGGGTCCTAAGCGCGAGTTCGAGCTCGCCCAGATCGGTACGGACGCCATGGTCACCGAGATCGCCACACGGTATCCGGACTCCGAGATCCGAGACACCTGGGTGTGGTTCCAGTCCGGCATCAACACCGACGGTGCCCACAACTGGCCGACCACCCGCATGGTGCAGCCCGGCGACATCCTGTCGCTGAACTGCTTCCCGATGATCTCCGGGTACTACACCGCCCTGGAACGCACCATGTTCTACGGCACGCCGGACGCCGACACCCTGCGCTACTGGGAGGTCAACACCGAGGTCTACCGACGTGGTCTCGAGCTGGTCCAGCCTGGTGCGGTGTGCTCCGAAATCGCCGCCGAACTCAACGGCATCTACGCCGAGGCCGGGATGCTGGGCTACCGCACCTTCGGCTACGGCCACTCCTTCGGCGTGCTGTCCCACTACTACGGACGAGAGGCCGGCCTGGAGATCCGCGAGGACATCGACACCGTCCTGGAACCGGGCATGGTGGTCTCCATCGAGCCGATGCTCACCGTGCCGGAGGGTATGCCCGGTGCCGGTGGCTACCGTGAGCATGACATCCTCGTGGTCGGTGAGAACGGCGCCACCAACATCACCGGTTTCCCGGTGGGCCCGGAGGAGAACATCATCGTCGGGTAGGGGAGCAGTGTTGCGGAGCGGAATGTGAAACAGCGGGGTGCGTCTACTCTCTACTCCATGACCCCCGAGCCCGCAGTCCGGATCGCCGTCTGATTCCGCCTACCATGATGCGATCGCCCAGCCTCCGAAGTCGGGAGAGGAGCAGATCCGTGATGAGCACGGCGTCCCGCGAGGGAGTCTGCTCGGGTTCTGGCGGTGGGCGTACTCCCAGACTCTCGACAACGCGCTGCGTGGCGTTCTCGCCGAGTACTTGGTCGGTCTGGCTGTGACTTTGTCCGCTAAATGGCGTGACATCTTGATCGCTGTGTGGCGCCCTCAGAGTGTCCACTCGTGAGACGCGTCGCCGGTAGGGTGAACAGGTATGAAACCCGCCTGTCTCACAAACGCATCAACGACAGACGGTGACACCGCTCTGGCAGGCCTTCTACTCAACTCCTTGCCGCTCAAGCGCCCCGTCTATGCCGCCTGTCTCGCCACAGTCGGCCCGGCAGGCACTCGCATCGCCACGATCGGGTGCGACCTGCAGAAAACGTTCCACATCGGTTCAATCAGCAAAGCCCTCAACGGCTTGATCTATACCGACATGGTGCAGACCAGGCTGATCTCACCGCACGACCGGCTCGAAGACTACCTCCCCCTGACCGGAACAGCTGCCGGTGAAGCGACTTTGGAGTCCTGTCTGACCCACACCTCAGGACTGCCTGCCACCGGCGGGGGAATCCGCTCAGCAGCCCGAGCGCTCAGTGCTGTACTGACAGGTGGTGATCCACAACCCGAGAACCTCGCCGATCTGATGAACCAACTTCGCCGATCGCGTGTCCGTCATGCCGGGCGCTTCAGCTACTCCAACCTCGCTGCCTCAGCATTGGGCCACGCGTTAGCGGCCGCCGACGGGGCGGACTACCCGACGCTGGTGCGAAACAGGCTGACGATACCGCTGGGGTGTTCACGCCTGCGCGCTCAGCAACCTGCACAGCGAAACCTCCCGCATGACCTCAACGCTG
>NZ_JADKMY010000009.1 GCF_015351405.1 Corynebacterium suicordis DSM 45110
AAACTTGTTCTCCTTTCTCCGGTTCCAGGACTGGCACTTCGCGTCGCTCACTAATCGGCACTTCGTGCCTTCTCGGGCGAAAAACGAGGAGGTAAGGCAGGTGGCAGACGGGTCACCGATTCACTACCAAGTCCAAGGAGGACACCATGAGTGTTTTTAAAGAAGATGAATTCTTTCAAGAAATCGTGGGAGGGCTCCCCGCACTTCTGAAAAAGAACCCACGGGACTACTTCGCACTAGTCGGCGTGGAAGAAATCACCGACACCCGCATTCAGATTCCAGTCGCAGCCGGACTGTCTTGGGTTGAACACGCTGAGGAAAATTTGGGCTCCGCAACAGCCTGCCTGATGGGAATCTTCCACGGCTTGACGGAAGCCTCCGTCAAGAAAGTCGCGTTGGTCACGATCTCCGAGAACGACGACATGCTGCCCCTCGCAGAACTGGCACAGTTCATCGCCAGCCTAACCGGCATTGAGATCATCGCAGAGCTCCGAGTCCCAGAGATCGCAGCAGGCGCACCAATCCGCGCAATCGTAGACCGCGAAACCCTAGTGATGACGCAGATCGAACCTACTGACTCCCAGGCACACGAGAAAACCGACCCGTGGGCACCACCAGCAGACAGTGACGAGTTTGAAACCATGCTGCGCAACTTCTTCAACGAGGGATAACCCGAGCAGGGGAGGGGCGCGCATTCCCCAATCACGCGCACCAACACAATCCACCGATTCACTCAAAGGACTCACACAATGACCTGCCGCAACACCGACGACTTCTCCGAGGGACGCATCACCGCAGCAGTCACCGCCAGCATTGCCGAGCACATCACCGCCACACCCGACGACCACCACGCCCGCGCCATCGATCACGCCCTCCACACCAACCCCGAAACCCCCGACTTCCTCAGCCACATCCACCGCGCCAACCTTGCCAATGGCATGACCCCTGCCGAGTCCTACCGCCAACTCACGACCCACGCACACCAGCAAGCCCGCCATCTATGGGACACGGTGTGCACATTCGTTGACGTCGATCCCGACGACACATGCGCCTACCTCATGGAAAACTTTCTCAGCAGCCTACGCACACACTGCCCCGGAATCCTGACCTACGGCGGACTCGATACCACCGGGGACATCCTTAACTTCCTGGCCTTCCTCTCCAACAAAGGCGAGTGCGACAACCACTACGCCATGACCCGCAGCCAGATTCTAAAAACCATTAGGTGCGCCCTCGAAGACGCAGAGATGGAAACAGCGGCAGCCTAAACAGCCCTCCCCGCCACCGATTTTCGGAGGCGGGTTGGTGTGTCTGGCTTGGCTAGGGGCCAGCCACACCAACCAGGAGGAAGGAAGGCCGGTGGGGTGTGTGTTCTGCGGCGCACCAGTGCATGAGTCGCACTGTGCTTGCAGCCCCCAACCCCACCAGCCTGCTCGAACTGTTCGGCGAG